>JBAYUK010000004.1:0-20610 GCA_041675145.1 Patescibacteria group bacterium | reverse complement strand
TGTAACAGTCATTCTGTAGATAACGTTCTCTCCAGGAGCTGCGTTAGTCTGAGTCGTGTAGTTTACTTCATTCTTTGAAGCATTGTATACATACGAGTTGAGAGTAAGAGCAGTTGATGGAGCCGTAGTACCACTAGTAGTTACCGTCGTTGTAGAGGTAACTGGAGTAGTAACTACTGGAGTTGCCGCTGTAACATTGAGTACTCCGCCGTTGGTTGAGATGTTTAGTCCCCCATTAGCAGTTACCTGGTTACTTGGCGCAAATGAACCAACCTGAGGTGTGTTCACTTTATATGAAACCAATACATAGTGGCTTCCTGGGATGTCTGAAATCTGAGCACCAGTCGTTGCAATCGAGTCAGCAATAGCAGCAGTTTTAGTTGCGCTAGCTTCATCAAGATAAGTCAAACGAGCAGAACCAGATACAAGAGTCAAACCAGTTGGCATGTTCGCACGAACCATTACGCCAGTTAGTGGAGTAATAGCATTGTTGGTGATTCTCACGCTGTAGTAACCCTGTTCACCCTGCTTGACTGTTGCAGTAGTACCAAGAGCTGCGCCCGAGATCATCGGTGCAACCTTTGCTGAGATTTCAGCAGGTACTGCCGCAGAAGCAGCCATAGGAGCAAGTGTGCTAGCTACGATAGAGAGAACCGCCAAGGACTGAAGAATTTTCTTAAACATATGAATCTCCTTGTTGGTTTGAGGATAAATCCTCTATTATTATATTTTTTTAAATTAAAAATAACGAGACAAAGCGCATCCATCTATATATCTAGGTAACGACTACAAAAAAGTGTAAGAGAGAGTTGGGTTGTGTCTTGCGACACAACCCAACTTGATTCTCTTCGTTGGGGAATGCGGCTCCTCTTGTGGGGGCAAGAGAGCCCGCGTTGGGCACGCGGCGTCCTTCCCAGAGGAGCCGCGAGTTTAGGGACCGACTTGCGCCGGGCCGACCGGAACGACCGGAACAAGTCCGGGCTGAGAGATCGGCGGTGCTGTCGGTGGATCCATGACAGGGTTGGTCACCGGCGTGATGGTCTGGAAGACCGGCACCACCGGAACCTGATTGCCAGGTGTTGTCGGGGTGACACCACCAACGGTGGTGTCATTGGGAACCGTGAGGTCGTTACCTGGTCCGACGACCGGGACGGCAACTTGGCCGGGCTGGGTATGTTGCTGATTCCACTGGCGAAGCGCCTTTTGCAACTTGTGGTTGCGGCGATCCTCGCGGAAGTCAGAGATACCCTGCTGGATCAAGTACATGCAGATGGTCTGACCCATCTGGGTCTTTTTGCAATTTCCCAGAAGATTTTCAACCGTCTTGCCTGCCTTGATGACTAACGGTCCAACAAGAGGAATCTTTTCAAGGAGGTTCTTCTTATGAGCCTTACCTTGACCAGGACACTGATTCTGAACTGACGCCAGATTGGCGTTTAGCGGAAGCAGTTTTTTCAGTCTGGCATATTCGCCGCAAATGGCGTCGACGTCATTTGCATTGAACCTCTGGTTGAACCAGTTCAACCACTCATCACGGGTCTTTTCATGAGCTTTGGGCGCTGTGCCCTTCTTCTTTAAGCACTCGATGTTGAGCCCGTTGGCAATTGCTTGGAAGCCTTCTTGGCAAATAAGTTTCTTTTTGCGCTCAGGCTTCGGCACCACAGCAACCGGGTTACCTGGACCTGGGGGCGTTACCGCCGCTCGTCCTGGATCCACCGGGGTGATGTAGTTCGGCGTCACCGCTGCGCCAGATCCACCGGGGAGCTTGCCTTTGCGGGGCGGAGCTTTCGGGGCGGGTTTGGCGGGTGCGGAAGGTTTCGCTCCGCCACCACCGCTTGCGCGAGGTGCCGGTTTGCGGGACGGGGTTTGCGTGGCAATGCGGTTCACCGTATTGAGAATCGCATTGAGGGTCGGTTTGTATTCCTTCCAGTCTTTGCGGTTCTTCCAGACCAGCAAGGCGCATGCCGTTTTGCTTGGGTCCTTCGCGCAGGGCTTTTTGGTCACCGCGATAAACAGGTCGGCATAGCGCTTGGCCTGATCATTGGTGGAAAGCAATGCGTTGGGGTGGGCCTTGCCGTAATCGTAAGCGTTGCGCAGCTCGGTAGCGCAGGCTTCGCCAACTTCAGGATCCTTGAAACAAGCGCTCAAGGCGGTTGCCAAAAAGTCTGAAGGCTCAGGCGCAGGTGCGGCTGTCGGTGCGGAATCGCTTTCTGTTGCTGCAGGTGCCGCAACTTCTTGGACAGGGCAACCAGTTTGGAACTTGTTGTCCTGGGAAACTCCTGCCACTTTGGGACAGGCGTCGTCAGCGTTGGGGACTCCGTCTCCGTCGCTGTCCAGGTTTGCCTCAGCCTTTTCAGGGAGAGGAGTGGATGCTTGAGGAGTGCTCTTGTCATCCGGCTTCAGCTCGTTGTTGCCTTTGTTGCAACCAACGAGAGTGACCGTGGACACGAGACTCAACAGCATAAGATACTGTGGGAAACGCTTCATGGCGTATCCTCGCTTTCTTTGGATTTTTCCTGCTCCTCCCCCAAGGTTGGCAGGGTCTAACATTCTCTCACTTTCCCTGGAGAGAAATCAGGGTCAAAACAAATGAACAAATACGAAGACACAAAAAAACCAAGTGCATGATTGTAAGTAATCAAAATTACTCAAATCTGCTTTCCTTGATGTGTGTCTTTGTTGGTAACGGTTTTGTCACCGTTACCTAGATATATGATGTTCTCTGTGCTCAATTGTCAAAGGACAAAGCGTGTGTGATACACACAAAAAACCTGGAACAACACTTGTTCAGGGTTTTTTATAGATATCGAGATGCGCGGTGAGTTAGCATAGTGCGGTTACCTGTGATCTGATATTGATGGATCTACAGGCATAATAACACATTTTAAAAATACTGTCAACAGATTTGTATGAGAAACTGCAATTCTACTCTATTTTACCAACAATAAAAGGGCATCCCTGCCCTCCTTCAGTTCAGACCTTCATGTATTGTTCCCTGTATTATATGTGTTTTATCTGATCGAGTCAATATTTAGTACCCTATCCCATATTGCATGCATATATAGGTATCTATGGACATAAAGTAGGGGCACTCACATTGCTGTGGCGCCCCTATAAAAGTTCTTCGTTTTTTCAAAAGTGAATTGCAATCCGCGAGCGGTAGAAGTGCTTGACCCAAGATCTGAACCGCTCTTCTGTAGCGTTGTTCTCGATGGTGTAGCCAGCGTTTTGCCCGATGATGGGAATGAACTTTTCGTTTTTGGCGTCGTCTTCTTCAAGGAACTGAGCCCAAGTCTTGATGTCGTCACCGGCATTTTCTGCCTGAAGACGCATCCGCTCGTAGCGAACCTCTGGGTTGGCCTTGATGTAGACAATGATGTTTACATCACAACAGTAGTTTCTTACCATGTCCTCATCGGTGAACCAGCGCACGCCGTCAACGATGACAAGGTCATGGCCTCCGCCTGAGTCAAAGGCTTTATCCACGCGGTTTTTGATCTCCTGGGTTAAAGCTCCCTCTTTTCCCGTCTCCCATTCTTGAGCAAGACGCTGCATGTTGTCTCGGTTAACAGGAATTCCTGCTCGTTCAAGCGCTTCACGCAGTGGCGCGGAAAAGTTGAAGAAACTGTTCTTGTAGGGCGGGAGGTTATACCCCTCTTCCTCCAAAAGATCCTGGATGATTTTGCAAAAACTGCCCTTGCCAGCTTTGGGTCTTGCTGTAAGACCTACGAGTATTCGACTCATGGCTTGCCTCCTGAAGTTGGTTTGGTTTTGTAGTCCACCACTGCGCGGTCATCCTCTTCCCCGACCACCGTGGTTGATGAGGGTTGGGTAGTTGCCTCCACTTTGGGTGGCTTGTATTTGATCTTGTCGTAGTTGAGGTACTCAAATACCCCAATTAAGCCAAGGACAACGAGGAGAATAAGGAGAATGATTTTTGATGTCCTCTTGCCTGCAGCTTTTTCTTCTTCAGTCTGGACGAGAGGCTTTGACCCGTCGTTCTCTTCGACTGGAGCCAGTCGAGAGTTTGGTGTGTTATCGTCTTTCATGAACCGTCTCCTTCCGTATGTCTGGTGCGCTTTCTCGTTTACAAGTAGCACACGGTTGTTCGGTGTCATTGTTTAAAAACGCAATGAAGTCGCATCGATACGCTACTTCAAGCGTAAATAAAAAGACCATGCCAGCCAAGAATGCAATACACAGGAGAAACCTGTGCCACCACATATCTTGCCAGTCGCTTCTGGGAGGGAGCTTAACCCCACCAGTATTGTGGTTGTCGAATCGTGGGTGGGACATTTCTCCTCCTCTGTTGTGTGTGTTTCAAATGTTAAGGTCGTCACAATACATGAAAAACTATACTGTAAAAAGTATAGTTTGTCAATTAATAGCTTGTACAATTAATCTTCCTCTCGCGGTTTTTCAATTGCAGTAATCTCAAGCGAGTCTGTCTTGTTCCCCGTCACCCGCACCACATCTTTATCTATTTTTTTGAGTTCTGAGCTTGATTTATTGTAGTGGTTCACTACTGTTCCAATAGCGTTACCCATCTTTGAGTGATAGTCCTCGTATGTTCTGATGTGGCGACCTAAGTCCTCTACTCGTTTTATGATATCTTTGGCCGTCTCCTCTATTTGCAGAGCTTTGAGCCCCTGGAGTACGGTTTGAAGGTAGGCTAAGAAAGAAGTTGGTGAGATGATAATAACCTTATGTTTGTTAGCAGCTCTTTGAATAAGGTTTTCTGTATCTTCAGATACTGCTCCGATCTTGTTAATGAGTAGGTCGTAGTAAATTGCTTCATGTGGAATAAACATAAAGGCAAAATCCATCGTCCCCTCGCTCGGCCGTATATATTTAGCTGTCTCGTTGATACGCTTTTTAAGATCTTCAACAAAAACTTTCTCCAAACGCACTTTCTCTGCTTCGTTTTTCTCCTCTGCCAAACGGTTATAGTTTTCTAGAGAAAACTTTGAGTCAATCGGAATGATCTTGTCTTTGACAAATACTACAGCGTCCACAATCTCGCCATTGCCAAAAGTGTACTGCATTTGGAAGCTTCCTGGAGGTAATACATTTTTGAGCAGTGTTTCTAAATAGTACTCACCCAGTATTCCGCGTTGTTTTGGGTTTTTTAAAATATCTTGTAGGTTTTGCAACTGGTCGGCAAAGCCAATCACCTGTTTATTGGTCTCATCGAGTTTAGTTAGCTTCTCGGTAACTTCAGATATTATTTTTGCTGACTGACCGTGCTGGATCTGCATCATCTTGGTTGAGTCGGACATTTTCGCATCTACCACACGAGAGAGCTCCTGGAGCTGGCTCTGCAGTAACTGTAGCCCCTGCGTATTGTCTGGAATAGTAGGCGCAACGGGTTTGCGCAAAAGAAACACTGCCAGTACAGCGACGACAAGGATAATTAAGATAACAAGAAGAATAATTTCAATCATATCGGTATTATATATGGATAAACAGTAAAAAACTATACCGCCGCATCATCACAGTAAAGTGAAAACGGACAATATGAACAGGTCATCTTATCGGGCTTAGCAGTAAAGTCCTGAGACCTGATCCCCTCACCTGCTTTCACTATATCCTCCTTGGCTTTTTCCAGCATCTTGTCTGTTACTTTGGCTGTTCCCAAGATTCCAGAACCTAAGAAAAATAATCCGACTTCATCAGGAACTTTTCCAGATTCCATTTCAAGCGCTAATGCATAGACTGCTAGCTGAACGGACTTTTTTGCCCGGTCATCGGCTTTTGTTTGGTCATCTACATCCGAAGTCTTAAAGTCGATAATACGCGTCATACCTCCCACTCGCTCCTCTACCATGTCGATTCGTCCCTCTACCTTGCTGTCACCCCAGACGAAAGCAAAAGGATGTTCTATAGCAGACGGTTCAAACATCGTAGAGTATGTATGGTAAAAGCGCGTGATAATAGTAACTCCCTCGTCAAAGCGACGCATCTCATGCTCTTGAGATAGAAATCCTTCACTAGACCAGTTGTCTTTATATATCGTAATAAGGTCTTCAAGTGTGGGTACCACTTCCCCTCGTAGTTGGATTTTGTAATACTCTTCAATTACTGCATGCACCGCTCGTCCAAAGATTACTCTCGGGTCAGTCATGAGTTTAATAGGGGTAATGTGGATAAACTTGTACTTTCTCGGACACGTATTGTAGTCGTCCACTTGGGCCCGCGTTAAGCGCAATACGCCATCTTTCATATGGATGCGCGTCGCATAGAGCGGTTCTTTATCTTGTCTTTCAAAATGACGAATTCGCTCCAGTGGACTCGACTTCATCATCTCTGGCTGTAGTTTTTCCTGGCCAATTGCCTCACCTACAAAGATAGATAGCTTCATAGATTTCTTGTTACCATAGTCTCGTCCAGCAGACAAAAAGAGTTGCTTGCGGGCTCTGGTCATCCCTACATAGAACAATCGGCGCTCTTCTTGAAGCTGGAGCTTGGTGGTGTCACTATCTACCTCAACTTCTTTTTTAGCCAGCTTAAGACCTTCCGGTATTTCAAATGCATCACTCCTGCCTCGTGCTGGAATCCGACCGTCCACTAGTCCCACCATAAAAACATACTCGAACTCCAGTCCCTTGGCCTTATGCATGGTAAGAACTCTTACGCCGTCAAAGTCCATATCATCTAACATCTCATCCTGATCTTCTCCTAGTTCGAGTAAGATCTCAAGGTACTCCATAAAGCGCTGGAGGCCAAAGTCGAGTGATGTTTCTTGAAACGCCTTAACCCGGTCAAAAAAGTTTGCAATTGAAGTAATTTTCTCAGCAGCAAGCGCTGAACCCGCTTTTTCTTCGGTAGCCAGGCGCTTTAAGTACTCACTATCTTTTAGAAAGTCATAGATAATTTCACCGGCTGTTTTTTTAACAGAAGTAAGTCGTATCTGTTGTAAAAGCGTTAGAACCTGGTCTATCTTGGTGATAGTTTCATGTGGAACTTTTTTCTCCCAGGTGTCCCGCCGTGAGCGTAAAAATTCCTCCAAAGGTATGTTGACCGACTTAGCCTGGTGAAGTACTACAGATAGCTGGTCGAAATCTGCTCCTATAATTTCTGAGGTCATAATATTAAACAGCGCGAGATTTTCGGCCGGGTTGGAGAGCACCTTCAAAAAAGACACCAGGTCACGAATAACCGTCTTGCGAAACAACCCCTCAGAACCTGAGAAGACATATGGGATCTTAGCAGTAGTTAACGCATTAATAAAGGGAGCAGCTTGGTTGTTTGAGCGCGTTAAAATAGCAAAGGTACTGTATCGTACTCCCTCTTCCTGGTTTTTTAGACTTATAATTTTTTCAACAACTGCCTGTGCCTCGTCGGTGATGGTCTCTGAATAGATAAGCTGTGGCACTGGTCCACTTCCTTGATGGGCTACTAGTTTCTTATCTATTCCGTATTTTGTTTCCAGACGATCAGGGTTATTGTTTTGTATTAGGCGGTAACTTGCATCCAGGATTTCTTGGGTATTGCGATAGTTTTCTTTGAGTACAATTTGTTTTACACTACTCCACGTTTCCGTAAAGTCCATCATATTGGCTACATTGGCTCCCCGAAACCGGTAGATAGACTGGTCATCGTCCCCTACTACCGTCAACTGCGGAAGAGTACTACTCCCTTCTTTGATAGTCAGGATTTTAAGAAGTTCATTTTGTGCTACATTCGTATCTTGAAACTCATCTACGACGATGTATTTAAATCTCGCCTGCAAATCTGCAAGCATCTTTGGTTTCGCCTTCAAGGCCTCAATCAGGCGCATAGTGAGGTCTGAGAAGTCCATCCGGTCATTCATGGCCAAAAGCTCCTGGTATTTTGCATACGACCTCGCAAGCTCCATGTGATCTGTAGCTTCATCTTGTTCGGTATCACTGTCTGCCTTATCCAGCAACCCCTGTGCATACTCTAAATACATAGATGAAGAGATCAGCTCCTCCTTACACTTAGAGAAAAGCTTTAACAAATCCCGGATAAAATGCATCGGGTCTGAGAGTGGCGCAAACTTCTTGAGTCCAAAGTCAAAGATATGGTCACGCACCAGCATGATCTGCTGTGGCTCCATCAGAAGTTTGAAATTTGTGGAAAACCCAAGATGGTAGGCATAGTCGCGCAAGATCTGCTCAGCAAACGAGTGAAAAGTAGCTACCATCACCTGGTTGTACCCATATGGAAGGAGAATATCTACCCGCTCCTCCATCTCTGCGGCTGCTTTTTTGGTAAAGGTAAGAGCTAAAATCTGTTCCGGTTTAGCCAGTTTTTCCGTTACCAAATAGGCGATCTTTTTCGTGATCACTGCCGTCTTACCGGTTCCTGCTCCGGCTATCAAAAGGAGCGGTCCATTATTATATGTCACCGCTTCCCTTTGCTGGTCATTGAGTCCTTGCACTATCTCTTCTGTAGTCATAGCAAGCATCATAGCATGAAGACATGAAAAAGGGCACCCCGTAGGGTGCCCGATGTGCTTATGCGTGTGTTATTTCTTCTTTCTCATATCTCCGACCAGCGCAACAACTTCCTCGCCGGTCATGTATGGATCGTCGATGAGATGAGTTGCGAGTAGGTCAAGCTCTCTTTTATGGCGAATGAGAATCTGAATTGAAGTCCTTGAACCTTTAATAATTAGACGATGAACTTTTGATTTCAAGAATTCCTTCATCTTCTTGTCTGCCGCAAGGTAGATTTCCTTGTCTGCTTTCGGATCCATTGCCATGCTTGGCCTATCACCTCTCAGGCTAGGTCTTTTGTTAAGATAGTTGTGAGCAGTCTCCTCGGCTATCTCGATATCTTCTCCTGCTCCAGTTGCTTCCTGCTGGATACCGCTAAAGTGTTCGGATGCGACAAGCCCGGCCATATCTACCGCCATCTTTTCAAAAGCAAACTTTGAATCAAGAAAGTCACCACGCTTCCACCTTACACATCCATTACTTCCTTCGTCACAGTCGTTGTATATGGATGTGTTAGCATTGATACTCTTGATGACCCCTGAGCCAAATAACTTAAGGACGACTATTGCATGCCCGGCTTCATGGTAGGCAACATAGCGCCTTTCACTGTCTGACATTGGATCGGTCTTTTCTATTGGAGATATTTTAAGCATCGCCGTTATCACCAGCAATAAGATCCAAATTGATGCAAGACCTGCAAATTGCAGTATAACTCGCTTGCCAAACGCCAACACTGACTTTGTGCGTGAAACGGGGAGGTTAATTTTTCCCGCTTTTACTCCCACAAGCACCGTGAACGCCGATAATAGCCCGATCATTACGATCCACCAGGTCGGTGGGACGATAGGCATCCGATTAGGAGCCTCAGTTAAATAAAACCAGAATTCTTTCATGGTACCATCCTGCCTTTCGGGGTTTTTGATTCGCAAATTTTCAAAGATCGCAGTTCTCTGGAAACGTAAAAACACTATACCATTAATAAAGTATAGTGTCAATATTTTTACGAGATAACGGCCTATATAAGAACCTTACTTAACAACCTCTATCTTCTCTACTTCCATGATAGATCCATCCCCTTCTACTGTCTGGCGAGAAGTTCCTGACACCTTAACATTCTTGCCTTCATATTGCTTAAGATCTATACCATTAGTACCTTCTAGTAGAGACACCGTAACACCAGCCACAGAGAGTATGTGGGTTCCTTCTTGGTAGATAGAAGAACCGAGTGGTTTGACCACTCCCTCGATACTGATCTGGCGGGTAGTCTTACCGGTAATGTTGTCTGGCTCGTTGGTGAGTACATCGGTATCTAGATCCTGGTTCCTTGAATCTATTTGGTCCGTTACCCGATCAGGGTTAGGTGTGGTAAATGACGAAACAAGTGCAAACCCAATGGTTGAACCGATAAATACAAGGATGACAAGTATAAAAATGGTTTTTTTGAACATATAGTTACCGTTTAGTTGCTAAGTGATGATCTAACGCCTCGTTTACCATTGCATCTGCTACTGTATTTTTCTCCCGCCTCACATGGGTATAGGTGACATGATCAAACTCGGATGCAATTTCTTTAGCGAGGTGGAAAAGCGGTATTAGCTTACTGTCTTTTACTCTATACTCCCCTTTCATCTGCTTTATAATCAGTTCGCTATCCATACAAACTGAGAGTTCAGATATCCTGTGATGTCGAGCAGCCCGCAGTCCTTCTACGAGCGCAGTGTATTCCGCCTGGTTATTGGTTATAACCCCTAGGTACTCACCTTTTTTCTCAACTACTTCATCGCCGTTATATATCACAAAACCGAGGGCACTCGGGCCTGGGTTACCACGGGAACCACCATCGGTATAAAGAGAGTATTGCATAGTAGTAGTATACCTAATAACTGCGAGGAGTGGCAGAGGAAGTAAGAGAGATCTTTGCTCGCATAGAATCACGGTCAGCGTCAATTCCCTCGCCCGACTCAGCATCGATAGTAAGTCTGAGATACGGAGGAAGCGAAAGAGTATTCACTGAAACAGACCTGGCAAAACTAATTTTTTTAATCTTAACCTGCTTTGGGTCGTTAAGCGCTATGGTATCTACTCCCACAAAGCTACCAGTACTGCCAAGTGGCTTGGTGTACGTTGTAACATACATAATGTCATTATTTGTGCCCAGGTAATATTCTCTCTTATATACCACACTTGCCTGCATATCTGTTCTGTATAGAGTAACCTTGGTCGGTATAGAAGGTGGTGCAGGGTCAAAGACATAGGCTTGCGTTACTCTTTGACCTCCAATCTTGGTATCACTGGTGAATTCCCCGTTGGCATTCTTTGCCTCCCGCATAATATTCTCCATAATATTCCTGGTATCTGTTTGCGTCTTGCGCAAGACATTAGCTTTTTGCTCGAGGTTCATCACATCTACCAACGACTTTGAAGCCGCGGTGATAAAAATAGCAAAAATAGCTACTGCTACCAGGAGCTCTACCAAAGTAAACCCTTTTTGTTTAGTCTTTGTATTTATCATTAGTATTTACTCTTCCAGTCAGTAAAATAGGTACTCGCCGAAAGTGTTTTTATGCCAGTTCTCTCAGGCCAAGAAATAACAACCATGACTTTCTTTTTGCGACCAGAAGCCTCATCAGTGATGGTCACGGTTCGCTTAAAACGAGTATCCAGTACTGGGTTGTCTCGGTCTAGCGTTGCTTGATCAATTCCTGTAAACCACGTAGTACCAGCTGATCCAATATTCGTATCTCGTTCGTTACGAATATTCTCCATGGTATCCTGGATGATGTTGTAGGCAATAGAACGGTTCCTGGCGTTCTCAAAGCTACCATAGGCTGCACGCCCGAGCGTTACGAGCCCTAGCATGACCAACGCTAATATCGAGAGGCTTACCATGACCTCAACCAAACCAAAACCTTTTTGATATTTAGTATTCTTTTTCATTATGGCATCTTCCTCATATCTACGGTATTGTTTCCTGAATCGAGCACCACTTCATACTGAAGAGGGCTCGCTGGAGATTTTAGTCGGATAACAAGGCTGGTATATTGGGTGCCACCCGCACTAATCTTCATCTTTCCGCCATCTGCATTCCCAGTATTAAAGTCTATAGAGACACTGGGTACTGTTGTAGTTGCACTGCCCGGTTTACTGGCAAAAATTGCCTCAACGACAACTGGGCTCTTTGGCTTCCAGGGGACAATCTTTCCTTCATCCACAGTTGGTGTTGAGCTATCTGTTAAAACTTTGCGTGCTAGTGCTCCTGAAATCCCAGACCCTACCGTAGCGTAGTAACGAGTAACATCAGTTGATTCAGGAGACAGGGACAACGCTTGTACTGACCAGAAAAAAGACCGCAGCTCCTTTGCCCCTACTCGTACCGCTGCATTTCTCTCATAGGTGCGAAAAGCAGGAATTGCCATCGCAAATAAGATCCCCATAATAGAGATCACAACCAGCAATTCAATAAGGGTAAAACCTTTTTGTTTGTGTGTTAGTATCATTACCTTAATACTATCATGAACTGTAAGAACTACAATATAGAAGTACTCTGTATCATCTTTTGATACGCTCTAGTTATAGAGAAACGGAAAGATATATCTCACAAGCATATCTCCAAAAAGCAGTGCGGTAAGCGCTCCTAGTACCATAAAAGGTCCAAACGGTACTAAGTCCCCTTTTTTGTACTTTTTAAGTATGAGCATGACAATACCGTACAGTCCTCCAGCTACAATTGCTATATATAAAGCTAGGCCAGCAAGGACGGGTCCTAAAGTAAGGCCTAGCAACAAGCCAAGCTTCACATCTCCCCATCCCATCCACTTCCCTTTAGATACAAGTGCAATTATTCCAAAGATCCCACCCCCAACCAAAAGGCCGGTTACTATAGTTAACAGATCTACATTATGGTACGCCGGAACAAACACCAGTGGTCCACCGCCAAGAAGAAAAACACCATCTAGTAAGAGTAGGAGTACAAAAAGAGCCGCAATAGGATACACTATGATATCTGGGATATACAGTGTTCTTCGGTCTATTTCAAAGATGGCAATAAGCCCGGCAATTAAAGTAAGGTAGAACACGGTGGTTGTTACAAACAGTGTACCGAGTATATCCCCATTAAGTGGAAGTATCTTGTAGGTAAACACTACAAACAACAATCCCGTTACCATTTCAAGCAAGGGATAATGGAAACTAATCTTGTTTCTACAAAACGCACAACAACCACGCTGAAAAACCCATGAAACAACAGGAATCATCTGCCAGGGCTTGAGAGTATTTTTACATTCAGTACAGCGACTCCTTCCTGTTAAAAACCCTTCTTCGCTATCCCAACGAGCAATAACCACAGAAATAAAGCTCCCGATAAGAGTCCCAAAGATAAAGATTGCAAGATAAAAAAATATGTTGTGCTCGATGATATATGTCATGCCTACAGTGTCTCAAAAATACTCACATACAACAATACCCCGCTTTCGCGGGGTATTGAATAGTGTTTCATAATTACTGTGCGCAACCAGATACTTTGTTTACCAGATTAGTTCCTGTTGCGGTTCCTACTTCGTAGAGTGCAGTACCACCTGTTGTTGCGTTAAACGCTCCTCCATCAGTCTGTGGCGCTTTGTCAGTTGTTGACTCAAGCTTTGCTCCAAGACGGTAGTAAAGGCCTACTTCACCAGTTCCTTGTGAATACTGGTAACAATAGTGACGAGAAGTTAAAGGATCATCAATTGGCTTATTCAAATAGTTTCCAGGAATCAAGTAGTTGTTAACCAATGTTGCAAAACCATTTGCTGGTGGATATGCAGTGTTGTCTGAGTAATACGATTCAAGAGCAAGCGAGAGTGACTGTAGGTCTGCCTTACGCTTTGAGTCACGTGCTTTTTCACGAGCAGAGTTTAATGCTGACAAACCAATTGCTGACAAGATACCAATGATAGCGATAACTACCAAAAGCTCTATGAGCGTGAAACCTTTTTGTTTACTGTTTCTTTGCATTGAGAGTATTCTCCATTTCCTCTGATGAGGAATAATTATATTGCTATATGTGTTTACAAAACATTTGATAACTGGAATATAGGAAGAAGAATAGATATTACCAAAAACGCTACTCCTAACCCTATTACTAGCATAATAACCGGTTCAAGTAATGATGTCAAACCTTTGAGTGTAGTATTTGTTTCTTCCTCGTAAATATGCGCGATCTTGATCAAAATTTCATCTAGTTTTCCAGTCTGTTCACCTACCGCTACCATCGAAGAAACTAAACTAGGAAACTCTTTAATACGCGAAAGTGGTACAGAAAGCGGCACCCCTTTTTCTACTTCAACGATAGCATCCTTTATTTTCTCTTCAAGATAGATGTTCCCTACTGCTTCTGCCACCATCGAAAGAGATCGGATAATCGGTACGCCCGATGCAAGGAGTAACCCTAAGGTCTTAGAGAAGTTTGTGACATAGATGCCGCCATTAATCTTTTTAAAGATCGGCGCACGAAGCGCTATGTAGCCAGCCAATCTTTTTCCAGTAAAGGTCATCATAAAGTACCGGAAAAGAATTGCTATACCGATTAATACCAGTAAGGCCAGATACCAGTAGCTGGCCATAAAATGAGAAAGCCAGATAAGCATCCTAGTTGTTACAGGTAGTTGTGACCCTGCACTCGCAAATACATCCTCTAGCGATGGGATGATATATATAAGTGCAAAGGTCGCCACCGCTACAAGAGCAGTCAAGATAAAAGCTGGGTACATCAGAGCTGACTTAATCTTGGAACGCATGGCATAGTCACTTTCCAGCTGATCTGCAAGTTCCACTAGTACTTTATCCATTTTTCCACTCGCCTCACCCGATTTGACCATGTTTACAAAAACAGGAGAAAATACATTCGGGAACTGTGAAACAGCGTACGAGAAACTCTTTCCCTTTTCGATCAAGGCAATAATCTTAAGCGTAACTAAGACCAAGTTCTTGTTCGGCGTTTGGCGGATAATTGAGCGCAGTGCCTCCATAAGGGGCAGTCCGGCGTTAATCATAGTTGCTAATTGCCGTGCAAAAACTGCCTTATCCCCTGGCTTAATTTTTCCAAACATACTCTTAAAGAACCCGAGAATACGCTGCTCAGTAGTTAAAAAAGATTTAACTGAGATAACAGAGAGCTTATTGTACTTCAAGATATCCTCAACTGCTTCTGGTGAGTCCGCTTCAACGAGTCCTTTTACGACTCGTCCTCCTACATCTCTGGCTTCGTATTGATATTGGTCCATAGGTGAAATTTATGTATTCCTTACATCATTGTCTTAACAGTCTGTTCGGTAATCTTCCCTTCCTCAAGCATGGTAGTAAGGGTTTGCTCAAATGTTATCATACCCTCGGATCTACTTGTCTCCATGACCGTTTTAATTTGATTGGTCTTATCTTCACGAATTAAATTACGAACTGCATTATTGGCAATTACTATTTCTGTAACAGGGATGAGACCTCCTGCAACTGACGGCAATAGTCTCTGCGCTACTACTCCAGCAAGCACTTGAGATAATTGGTTGCGAATTTGAGTCTGATAGTATGGTGGAAAGATATTCACAATTCTATCTGGCGCCTGGGCAGCACTCCCTGCGTGCATCGTAGCAAACACCAAATGCCCTGCCTCAGCAATGGTAAGCGCTGCCTCGATAGATTCGAGGTCTCGCAACTCCCCTATCATAATCACATCAAAGTCTTCACGTAGCGATGAGCGCAATGCGTTCTTGAAAGAAAGAGTATCATGGCGCACTTCTCGCTGGTTAATAATACTTTGACGAGGAGAAAACACATACTCGATCGGATCCTCAATAGTTAAAATGTGCGCTACTCTGGTGCGGTTAATCTCCTCAATCATAGTAGCAAGAGTTGTTGACTTACCAGATCCAGATGGACCAGTAACCAGCACTAACCCGTGATGGAGTTTCGCAAACTGGTTGATCGACTCCGGTAAATGGAGCGATTCTCGTGGTTTGACATGCGCTGGAATAAGACGAATCACGCATGAGAGTGAGTTCTTCTGGTAAAACGCGTTAGCACGCAAAAATGCTTGGTCTTTAAAGATGTATGAAAAGTCGAGCTCTTTTGTGTCGCGTAAGATCTGCTGTTGTTCTTCAGTAATTAAGAAGTAAATAAGCTTCTCGATATATCCAGGAGTAAGGCGCGGTCTCTCAGTTAACGGGAAAAGCTTTCCTTCAACACGAATAAAAGGATACATACCCATAGATAAGTGAAGGTCAGAAGCCCCTCGGCTCATAGCTAATTCAATCAACGAGTACACCTCTGACTTATCGTTGATAAGATGCGGAATCTCGAGCGCATCAAAGTACGTGCCTGAATTGTTGTTGGTATTTTCTTCCATAATTTATGTGTTGGTAACTCTATATACTTCTTCCATAGTTGTAACTCCTTTAAGAACCTTTAAGATTCCGTCTTGCTTCATAGTTATCATACCCTCAGACAGAGCCTGATGTAAGATATCATTTGCAGATGCACGAGCAATAAGGAGCTTTTGGATCGCTTCAGATACCGGTAGTAACTCATAGATACCAATACGACCCTTGTAGCCACTCATTGAGCAAACCTTACAACCCTCGCCTTTTACTACGGTCTGTAAGTCAAAAGGAATATCTTTTTTGTATTCTTCTGGCACTTTCTCATATTCACGCTTCATGTCTTCCAGAACTGTTGCCGGTAGTTCAAAAACTTTCTTACAGTTTTGACATACTTTTCTTACTAACCGCTGTGCAATAATAGTATGGAGAGATGACGCGATTAAGAACGGCTCTATACCCATGTCGATTAGACGAGGGATAGCGCCAGCCGCATCGTTAGTGTGTAGCGTCGAGAGTACGAGGTGACCAGTGAGGGCCGACTGTACTGCCATTTCAGCCGTTTCTTTGTCACGAATTTCACCCACCATGATAATATTTGGATCCTGGCGCAAGATTGAACGCAGTCCCTGCGCAAAGGTGTAGCCAATGTATGGCTTAACTTGTGACTGCGCGATACCGTTGATTTGGTACTCCACAGGATCTTCAAGTGTTACTATATTTACTCCCTCTTTATTGAGCCGTCCAATGATCGCATACAGCGTAGTAGATTTACCAGAACCAGTTGGTCCTGTAACTAACAGTACTCCATGTGGGATTTGGATAGCAGACATTAAGTAATCAAAAGACTTACCGGTAAGCCCTAGCTGCTCCATTTGGATAATCCCGCCCCCTTTATCTAGAATTCTCATCACCACCTTTTCTCCGTTGATAGTTGGGAACGTTGAAATACGAAGGTCAATCTCTCGGTCACCAAAAGTCACATCAATACGACCATCCTGTGGGACGCGCTGTTCATCTATTTTAAGTTTGGCAAGAATTTTAACGCGAGAGACAAAAGCCGCATGGTCTCGCCCCGGAAACGTTGCTATGGTTTGCAACACTCCGTCCACACGAAAACGCACTCTCGTATCTGCCTCACTGTTTGGCTCTACGTGAATGTCTGAAGTTTTAGAAGTTACCGCGAATTTAATAATGGCAGCTACAATCCTTGGAATGGCAGATGAGTTCATCAAGTCTTGCAACTGTTCCTTAGAAGTTACTTCCTCTTGAACTAAATTAGCGAGATCATTTTCTGCTAGGTCAGACACCACTGGCTTTGCTTCTTTTTCAGTTTTTAGCGTGTCTATTTTTACAGGTGTTTCTTTTGTGTCTTGTAAAGTCGGCGCCTTTACTTCTCCGGCTTCTTTAACTGGCTCTACTTTTGGAGCTCCTGTATCTTTCATAACTAAAACGGGGTTAGCGTATTGATCAAGAATCGCTACTATCCCCTTTTGACTCGTAATATAGGGGTCAATAGTGACATTATTTTTGTTGCGAATAAAGTCGAGTGCTTTACGCGTAACCGGATCCCATGGCTTACTGACTGCAACTTTTATCATCGAGTCCCCTGTTGTTTCAAAAACCACCATGTTGTACTTGCGAGCAATGTCTTCTGGGAATTTATTAAGTATTTCAAAAGGAACCTTACGAGTCGTAAGATCCATATATGGCATGGCATAGACCTCTCCTGCAACCCGTGCTACTGCCTCAGCGTCTACGCCAGACAGCGAAAGGAGTGCGTCTTCAGGTAATACTTTTTGAGACACGACAATTGTCTGTGCTTGAGTAACAAAATCCTGCGAGAGCAACCCTCGTTCTCGCATCAAGTCTAAAACAGATTTTGATGGCACAGCATTCTCCATGAAAAGTATCTCTATTTGTATGGGTTTTCTTTACCGAGATCATCAGGATTAATCTTGAGAGGGAGACCATCTACTTTGCGCAAGTTCTGAAGCTGGTCTTCAAGTTTGGTGTTATCTATTTTTGGTACTGTCACCTGTTGAACAGGCTTAAGGTCTGACTCTACTGGTATAGTAGTGTAAAATGCGTAACCAAAATATAACACTAGTACAAGTAGTATGCCTGAGCCTATAAGCGTAATAGGACTTGATGAAATAGCGAGATTCATTTTCATATTACTTTCCTACTTCTTGATAATAGGTAAACGCTGTTACTCCAAACCGTAAAGGTTGAGGAGTCTTGTCAGGGTTGAGCTCCCCTCCTCCGTTGATCGTAATGGTTTGCACATCAATCGGACGAATATTAGATTCAAGGTCATGTAAGAACTGCTTGAGGTCAGCGTAACTTCCCGTTAAGTTAAATTCTAGCTGAACAGTCTTCCAGGCAGCAACAGTATTACGAGGCGCTACTTCACCAGGAATCACTACCCGCTCTTCTTCTTTGTTCTTTGGTGTGAAGTCAGTGATATATAAGTTGTTCTTTTGAGCGAGTTGTTCCAAGGTAAACAATACCTCAGGCACTTGCTGTGTATCAGGCAAAACATCCAAGACCTCGCTTACAAAGGCTGCACGTTGCTCGATATTTTTCTCGAGACTCCCAAGACGAACTCTCTTCTCTTGCAGTGCAGCCACATCTCGCTTTAAGTTCTCTATCTGAATTTTTGTATCATGAAGGTTAGCTTTGGTTGGTAGAAAAGAAAAGTACCAGAGGGAAAAGACTACAATTAACACCAAAACAATCACCATATTTACTTGGTTTTCATGCCCTGAGATAAAGCTTCCGAGTTGTGAGGTTTTTTTTGTATTTTCCATATGTATGTTACAGTACTGGCAAACTACTTCCACCTGAGCTTGCTGGTGTCTCCGGTTTCGGTGTCGGGGTTACTGGTACCTGCTCCACTGGTTTTGGTGTTAGCGTACTTTCAACGGGAACTGTACCGGTATTCTCTGGAGCTTTCAAGAGTGGATTATTAGCTTTTAGAGTCAAGTCTTTTGAAACACCAAATGAAATAGCAAATTCTACTACCGCTCCGCTCTCACGGGTAGTTAGTGACGAGTTATTTAACGTCACATTCTTGAAAGAGGGAGAAGACGCAAGGCTTATCATAAAACGCGAGACAGTCTGGTAGTCAGGACTTTGTCCGGTCATCTTCAAGCTATCTGCTTTTTCTACATCGAAACGGTTAAAGACAATGCCTTTTGGCGTTATCTTCTCTAGCTCCGCCAAAACATTCGTCCAAGCCGGACTGTTATTGAGAATTTGCAACGCATTCTTGTTGCGTTGAGCAATTGTTGCTCCGTGTTGTTCTACTTGGAGCAGGGCATCATTTTGTTTTTGAAGATTTACGACATCGTTTTGCAATCCATCAGCTGTAGCCACTGCTCCTTTTCCGAGCAATGAAAATACTAACCAGCCAACTAAAAACAAAACCAAAAAAGCACCAGTGAAGCCAAAAATCATTTGGCGCTGGCGTTTTTCCTCTGCACTTTCTACAAAACGGGCGGTCGGCTCTCCGATCTCGCTCGCAAGTTTCGATATATCTAAATTAATCATTTTTTTGTGTGTGGAAAAGCTTATCTCTATTCTACAGGATCAGATAAAACTAGCAATATGTTTTTATACTTTTTTATCTAGTTCTTTATATGCTTTTGAATTACTGTCTTCCTCTAAATACATCTCGAGTAAATCCTGGCGGTGGCGTCGCGATTATTCGCGCGTCATATTGAAAGTCTTCTGCTGGTGGAATATTACCTTTTGCCGGTGAAATAGCGCCACTCTCTACCTGGTCAAGTGGTCCTACATAATTGCGATTCAAAGTGAACGCATCCTGACGCGTTTTTGTTGCGCTATTATAGAAACCACTCGAGACTACCGACCCGCGCAAAACCAATTGGTCGTCGTACGCTGACCCACCCTTCGTTTCTACTATAAACTTACCCTTCGTAGCTTTCTGGGTATCTGAGAATAGATAGAAGAAGCCTGAGACAGATCGCACATTCGGACCAATAATAATATTTCCGTTTCTCACAATAAAGCCTGCAATATCTTTTAGGCCACCATCGCTATATACCAGATCACTGTTAATAACAAGGTCACCATCTACAATTACTGTCCCGCGACCCTGCATGCGTAGTGGTGGAATATTTGTACCTCCAATAGTCAACCCTCGCGTATAGTAGAGCGACCCACCCTCAGGAACACTATTTGGATTAAGCTTTCCGTCAAACGCACTGGTACTGCTTGTTTTGGCACCATTTAAAAGACGTTCGATATTAGTCTGCATAATGCAATACCCTGACTGTGTTACTGCAGTGTCTTTTGAACCTTTACAATCGAGTTGTTCTGTTTGGGTATTTTTATCGTAGTTAATAAGTTGCCCGTCATGACGCAACTGGTATCCGTTTACCTTCCAGTTGCTTGCTGAGTCAGCATTTACCGTACTTCCTGAGCCAATCGTATATAGTACGTTGTTCTTGTTGATATCGTTCGGGTTTGAAAGTGTTATACCGCCTCGTGCAAAGACATTTCCTCCAACAACCTTAGATGCTACAAAAGGCACAAGGATTACCGTTTCATCTGAGACAGTATCGGTATATGCTCCGTTTTCTATATTAAGCGTTGCGGTGTTAATAATTCTCGTACCCGTCTTGATATCCGCATCTATTTTTATACCGAGTTTAATATTTTGTGCAATGCCTTTCGTAAGAGCAGGATACCCATAGCGTACTTGGTGATCATTATCTACCGTACCACCAGCCACAGTAGCCGTATCTATATGCACTTTGTTAATTTCAGTAGCA
>JBAYUK010000003.1:0-29346 GCA_041675145.1 Patescibacteria group bacterium | reverse complement strand
TCCGCCGGGAGGAGTTGAACCACTGCCTCCTGGAGGTGTCGAGCCTGATCCACCGGGTGGGGTTGATCCTGATCCTCCGCCTGGAGGAGTGCTACCTGAACCGCCACCTGGGTTGTCGTTATACGTAACGGTTATACTATCAGTTGCTGTTCCGTTTGGATTCGTTGCAGTAGCATCAATATCATTTGAGCCAGGAGAAAGTGTCATAGGTAAAATAAATGAACCATCTGAAGCAACAGGTGCGTCAGTACCGTTAATGACTACGGTTGCTCCTGGATCGGTTAGACCGGTCACTATAATATGTGGGGCAGTAAATGTATCTCCATCCCCTGGATTTGTGATTTGCAAGAACGGTCCTGATGGATCGTAGTTTATGATTTCAGTAAGAATGGTAGTCGGTCCAGTGTTGCCCGGATTATTAGGGTTACTTGGCGTATTGCCATCTCCTCCAGTATTGCCTGGATCATTTCCGTTATTTGGAATGTCCCCGTTACCTGGAGGATTTGGAATTGAGCTAATCACAGGAATAGTAAGACCGTTTTCTGTTGCTGCCTCCCCTACTACCGTAATGGTATTTGTTCCAGGATTTAACACCACCGGGAACATAAAATGCCCATTAGCGTCTGCTTTAATTTGTGAAAACTCCTCACCGTTATTTAGTAGCGAGAGTGTTGCGTTTGGTACAGCTCCATCACCCTCTAATAATACTGGTGAGGTATGCACAGTTCGAGACCGTGTTACTAGTGAATGCGCTGCATTACTTTTCAAAAAATGAGGACCGACAAGAAGTCCTGCTCCGAGCAACAAAACAAGAGCTGGTAAACAACCGATCAAAAATGGAAAGAGTGGGTAACGTCTCTTTTCTTTTTCTTGCTCACGACGCTTCTCCCGATATTCCTTCGGTGTCATTTTCTTGGTTGGCATTTGCATGATGTCGTCTATGTTTTTTGGCATTGTGTGAATGTGAATTTTCTTCGTAGCGCAAACCTATTATCTTTATTGTAACTGATGAGGTATTTTTGACAATACCCTATTTTTGTTTTATAATTGTGAGATAGTTTTGTGACCTTTGACAGAAAAAATACCAAGAAAGGCGGTGCCATGCTCCGCAGAAAAAAACCCATCAGTCATCGCACTGCCGTTTGGCAGACGCTGGAAAAGATTCTGGTGTATGGGAGCTTTACTACTCTCGCATTCCTTGTTGCCAGACACTTTCATGCCTTTTGAAAGTCCAATCACGAAAGGAGCCATTATGGCCACACAGAAGAATACGAGACCCAAACCAAACCACCAGGATGAGGTCACAGACCTCATAGAAATGCGAGAAGTAGTCCACCGTTGGATAAAACAGTTTCCTGAAGGCTACTGGTCAAATCTCGACATTCTCGAGCGCATTGATGAGGAAGGAGCCGAGATCGGTCGTGAACTGTCGCATCTTTACGGGGCAAAAAAGAAAAAGGCCACCGAAGCTCAAGGAAGTGTTACGGAAGAAATTGGTGACCTTCTATTTACCCTTTGTTGCCTTGCAAACAAACTGGGGCTCCAACTGGGCTACACCAACCCCGAGGGACTACTTTCTAGAAAATTCAATCGACCAACTGGTTTCATCACCGAAACAACCGTCATTCATCAGTTGGCTGAGGATTACCAAAGTGAGTACTACCCCAACCAACAACATGCCCCGCTTTTGGCACACGCGCGAATAGTCCGGGCAAAAGGCTGGATCGCCGACTCAATCATCGGCATAGAAGAAAAACCGAGATTAACAGCAAAGAACAAGGGAAGACGACTTGAAAATCGCCTTGCCGAAGTTCTTTTTGAGCTTGCTAAACTTGCGAATGGTGAAAAAATCACATTCACAGAAGCATTCAAAGCAACCATGAATAAATGCTATGGGCGTGACAATTACCGCTTCAAGCGACATGACGATCCTCAAGAGTCCACGAGCAAACCAACAAACAAAAAGCCAAGAAAAGGTCATATCACCACCAAACTCACTGACAATAAAGGTCCATTCTTCGTAAAGTGAAGTCCCTCCTTCGTCAGAACCTAAACCGCTCTATCTTTAAGAATGAGCGGTTTTTTGTTACTATTTTTCTGGTATAGTACTCCCATGACATTTAAACAAGGTCTCGCATTCATACATACGCATTTCCACTACTGTGCTTTTGGCATAATAGTACTCTTTGGAGTTATAGCCTACGCCAATGCGTTAGGCAACCAGATGTTCTGGGACGACTTTGATTTCATACTTCATAACACCTATATCAAAGACTGGTCGCTCTACTCCCATCTGTGGACAGACAACCTCATTGCAGGTTCCAGTCTGGTAAGTAACTACTACCGACCAGTTTTAGCTACCGTCTTTGCAATCGGCTGGCATCTCTGGGAGGGTAATACTACTCTCTGGCATACACTCCCCATTCTCCTGCATATTCTAGATGCAGTTTTAGTATTCCTACTACTGGAAAAACTTTTTAAAAGACCCTGGATAGCGCTTGCTACTGCACTGGTCTTTACTGTTCATCCACTGCAAACCGAGGCTGTCGCCTATGTAAACAGCATGGGGGATTCCCTCTCTACTCTGTTTCTGCTTGGAAGTCTGTATCTGGCTTATGGCCTCTCACACCTCAAAGGTAGCCACCTATGGCGTAGCCCATTTCTGTATCTGTCACTTGTCTGTGGAGTCCTGGCTATTCTTTCTAAAGAAATTACCATTACCATTCCGGCACTGGTTATGCTGGTAGTATTTTTTGCAAATCATCAAAGAAGCCTAACTGCAAACATCAAGACTTCCCTTGTAGTCTCACTTCCCTATTGGATACTTGCCGGCATATATCTTGTACTGCGCGCAACTATCTTAAACTTCCAGAACTCCTTTAACCTGTATAACGAGTCCAACGCTTTTACAGATAGCATCCTCATACGCCTCGCTACCTTTTGCCGTATCTTTGTTACATATATTAAACTTCTGTTTGCTCCTTTTAACCAGCACATGGAGCGCACGGTAGCAATAGCATCTCACTTCTTCTCCTGGGACATCCTCCTGGGTGCAGCACTCATTGTTGCCCTGCTGTATCTCGCATTATGGGCATACAAAAAAATTCCGCTAGTCACCTTCGGTATCCTGTGGTTTTTTATCTGCCTTGTCCCTACCTCAAATATTCTTGTTCCTATCAACGGGCTTCTCTACGAACACTGGCTGTACCTTCCACTGGTTGGTTTCTTTGTAAGTCTTGCTGGCCTTACGAGCTACACACTAGAAACATACCTGCAAAAGCAGAAAAGTATAATCTGTATTACTATCCTAACCTGCGTAGTTCTCTGTGGCACCATACTCACCGTTATGCGTAACACGACTTGGCACGACCCAATTGTCTTCTACAACGACATCATCCAGTATAACGACACAAGCCTACGAGTCTGGAACAATCTCGGCATGGCCTATGCAGATAGCGGGGATTTTGAGCACGCAATTACCGCATATAAAAAAGCGGTGGATCTGGATACCAAGCATAGTTCTGCTCCTCCGTATCACAATATCGGCAACGCTTTGCAAAGTATGGGAAAGAACGATGAAGCCATCTCGTATTTTGAGCAGGCGCTCACTATTGACCCGCACTTTATTTTCTCGTACTCGGCTCTGATTAACCTCTACTACACGCAAGGAGATAAAGAAAAAACAATAGAAACGCTAAAACGCGCGCATGAAGCGATCCCGGAAAATAATGAGATTACTCAGGCTTTAATGCAACTCACACAATAACCATGAAGGTATCTATTATTATTCCGGCGTACAACGAAGCGGCTACTATCTCTCAGGTGCTTCAAGCGGTATGTGACGCTACCTTTCCTGATACAGAAAAAGAAATCATTGTTATTAACGACGGCTCACAAGATGCCACCGGTATTATCGCTGAATCATTTATTACATACGGAATACGCGTCATACATTTTGAAACTAACCAGGGTAAGGGCGCTGCAATTCGCCACGGCATTAGTCTTGCAACGGGAGACGCGGTTGTTATCCAAGATGCCGATCTCGAATATGACCCACGAGATATTGGAGCGCTGCTAGCTACCATGAAGGATACAAAGGCGTTGGCCGTATATGGCGTGCGCCACTTCCAACCAACGGGGCGAGGGTACCCACTGTATGTTCTCGGCAACTCACTTATAAATGCGTGGTGCAATCTCCTCTACAAAACAAATCTGCGAGACATCTACACCTGCTACAAGCTTGTGGATCGGGTGGCCCTACAAAGTTTACCCCTTACATCTAACGGTTTTGCCATCGAAGCGGAAATTACTGGTCATCTACTACAAAAACAGATTACGATTCACGAAACTCCTATCCACTACCACCCGCGGTCTTTTGTTGCTGGCAAAAAAATTCGATTAGTGGACGGATTGCTAGGTGCCATAACACTACTCCAGGTAAGAATAAGGAAGGCATAATAAAACCGGATTACTCCGGTTTTATGTGTTCTGCGTCTTCGTAGGATCTTCCCAGCTTGCCCAGTCACATTTAGGGTAGGTATTACATCCCCAGAAAGTCTTCCCTCTCTTGGTGCGCTTGGTCACAACATCACCCTCGCTACATTTCGGACACTTCATGTCTATCTTCTTCACATCCAATGACTTGATGTTTTTGCAGGTAGGGTAATTCGAGCAAGCAAGAAATGCTCCGAAGCGACCTTGCTTGACTACCATTTCACCCCCGCACTTCTCGCACGGTTCAGCTTTGGCCTCCGAGACCATTGCTTCTTCCTCGGGAGTACCTACCATCGGTTGGGTGTGCTTGCAATCCGGAAAACCAGTACAGGCCATGAACTTACCAAAACGGCCAAGCTTAATCTCAAGCATTTTGCCACACTTCGGACACGGTACATCTGTCACCTCTTTGGGCATAATGTCGTCTTTGACTAACTCATGTTCCTTGAGAGTAATTTGCGAAATGAATGGTTCCCAGAACGATTTGAGCAGTGCGTGCCAGTCCTTGGTTCCTTCTGCTACCTCATCTAGACTATCTTCCATACCTGCCGTAAACCCAATATCTACAATATCTGGGAAATGTTTGACCAGCAGGTTGTTTACAATTTCACCAATCTCGGTTGGATGGAATTTCTTTTCTTGTAAAATAACATAGCCACGATCTTGGATGGTAGACATCGTCGGAGCATAGGTAGATGGTCTCCCGATTTCGTTTTTCTCGAGTTCCTTGACCAGTGATGCTTCGGTAAAGCGCGGTGGTGGCTGGGTAAACTTCTGAAACGGAGTAATGTCTTTCTTATCGAGGTCATCTCCTTTTTCCAGAGGTGGTAAGATCCCCTCGGTATCCTCGTCGTCTGTTTTAGTACCTTCATCGATTCCTTCGGTATATACCCGGATGAATCCATCGAATTTAATAATAGAACCAGTTGCACGCAGTAGGTACTTGTTAGCTGCAATATCTACACTGGTAGTATCCATCACTGCTTCAGTCATCTGAGAGGCAAGAGCTCGCTTCCAAATAATAGCATAGAGTTTGAGTTGAGATGGATCTAAATACTTTTCTGCCTCCTCAGGGGTTATTTCCGGATGTGTGGGACGAATCGCTTCGTGTGCTTCCTGCGCTCCCTTACTCTTCGTCTTGTATGTATTCGGTTTCTCTGGCACATACTGTGCGCCGAATTCTTTTTCTATCATACCTCTCATCGAAGCAACAGCCTCCGGCGCTAAGTTCAGTGAGTCAGTACGCATGTAGGTAATAAGACCAGTTCTGCCCTTTTCTCCAATATCCGCTCCTTCATACAATTGCTGGGCTACTGCCATCGTGCGCTTAGCAGAATACCCAAGCTTTCGTGCTGCTTCCTGCTGGAGGGTTGAAGTGGTAAATGGTGGAGCAGGATAACGCCTCTTTTCTTTTTTGCGTACTTCAGAAACTGAATACGATGCTTTCTCAAGGTCAGCAAGAATAGCATCTGCTTCCTCTTTGCTTTTAATCTCAAGGGTCTTATCTTCTTTCTTGAGTACTTTAGCGGTAAAGAGTGTGTTCTTTTTTTGTGGAGTAAGTGTTGCCTCTATCTCCCAGTATTCATCTGTTTTGAATTTACGAATTTCTTCTTCGCGTTCACAAACCAAGCGTACTGCAACCGACTGGACGCGACCAGCAGATAGCCCCTTACGGATTTTCTTCCACAAAAGTGGTGAGAGTTTGTATCCAACCAAACGGTCGAGTACTCGACGAGCTTGCTGGGCATTCACCAAGTTCATATCCAGATCCCGAGGGTTGGCTACCGCGTCTTTAACTGCCTTTTCTGTGATCTGGTTAAAAGTAATGCGTTTAAATTTTTTTGCATTAGGGGCAGTAGCCGCATCTTTTTTCTTACCCTTCACATGAGCGGACAAGGCTTCGCGCAAGTGCCATGAAATGGCCTCCCCTTCTCGGTCAAGGTCGGTTGCAAGATACACCGTATCTGCTTTTTCTACTTCAGCTTTAAGGGTGGTTATGGTCTTCTTGGCTTTAGCAGGTATCAAGTACTCCGGCTCAAAGCCATGGTCTACATCCACTCCGAGCTTAGTTTTAGGCAAATCTCTGACATGCCCAAAAGAGGCCAAGACTTTGTAGTCACGACCGAGAATCTTTTCGATTGTCTTCGACTTTGCCGGAGACTCTACTATTACGAGGTTTTTTGCCATGTATGAAAATATATGAGGACAAGGCATTATCTTTCTTTTGTCCCCAGTGAACTATAACAATAATAGCTTTTGAAACATTTGTCAAATATTACAAGAAAACTGCCTGTTTTTTTACACTTTTAGAGCGTTGGAAGTTCTAATCCCTCCACTTTTTTCTCCGGCACCCGGTATCCACTAGTTGGCAATTCTGGCTTAAATCTGCGCTGTGTCGAGACGGTTGCTGGTACTCCAGATTCACTCATTGGAATAGGAGTTGTTTCTACTTCTTTTTTAGGTACTACTACAGCAAACTGACGAAGAGCTGACAGACTCGTAGTTGAAACCGAAAGAGTATGTGCCGACATATCAATGATGGTATCTAAGAAAGGTGACCAGATACCAGTACTTTGATTATATGCGTAGAGCATTAAATCCTGCTCTCGGGAACCTTCTGGAATGTGAGTCACATCATATGGCACCGTCACGCTAATAACCTTACTTGCCTCATCAACCCGAATAAGACCCTGAGTAACATTGAGCTGGAACGGCACACCCACAACACGACCATTTACTGGCTGAGTAAACTCCTCATTAGTCGTGAAGGTGAACTTCACATTATCTCCCAGCGCTTGATCTGGCACTTCAAGATGCGCCTTAGTATTCGTTCCCGCAATTTGTATATCCATCTTTCCACCAAACTCTGGCAAGTAGTTTAACACACCACTATCTGTCACCGGTGGATTCTCTAAGCTTGGCGCACTTCCTCCTCCAGTGTTTTCCACTGCCACTCCGAATTCAGCCAAGTCTGTTGCTGGCGTATCGCCACCTTGAAGATATGTAAAGTTACCACCAATTAAAACTCGGTCAAGTTTCGGATGAACTGTTAAGCGATATACATTGCCGTCCGCATTTGGGTTCCAGGCAGCTAATTGCCGATCTCCCGTAAGTGCCGCAACATGGCCGCGAGCTTGCCCCTGTATGGTAGTGAATGCTCCGCCAATATACAACGCATCAGTTCCTGCCACCATTGCGTAGACCGAGTTACTCACTCCAGGATCCCAACCATCAAGGGTCAGCGCTGGTAGTGAATATGAAGCCAATGCAACATGACTCGTTCCCGCAATATCGTTAAATGAACCGCCGGCGTAAAGCTTATTGTTAAACACTTCTAAATCAAAAACTGATCCATTTGTGATATTTGCATCCCATAGATCAAGAGCACCGGTTAGTCGATCTGTCTTTACAATCCCTTTGTGTGATTGTCCCCCTGCTTGAGTAAATGAGCCACCAATATATATGTCACTGCCATACGATTTAAGTGCCCAAACAGTGCCACTTAAGTTTGGATTCCAATCGGTGAGTGTGTAATCACTTATATTGAGTGAGGCTGCTCTATTGCGAGTTTGAGATAATATGGTAGTAAATGCACCACCGAGATATACATAACCGCCGGAAATTTCCACTGAATACACTGTAGAATCTAAGCTCATGAGTGGTGTAAGTAACAATCCTTCAGTACTTACTCCCGCAAAACCTGGACGACTCTGTCCGCCTACCGTCGTAAATGACCCACCCATGAAAACTTTTCCGTTATCTATCGCAAGATCCTCTACATTACCATCTAAGTTGGGATTCCACGCAAGCAATCCCCCATCAGAGCTAATAGCCGCTGCACGATTACGCGCTGTGCGGTTAATGCCGGTAAAGCTTCCCGCAAAACCAACTTTGTTATTCTGGTATGCTACTGCGCGTACCTCTGCGGTAGCGTTTGGGTCAAAGCTTAAAGTTGTTCCAGTGGTAGCATCATGCGCGGCAATATAGTTACGAGAACCAGTAGTGAAGTTGCCGCCGGCATAGAGCGTGTTGTTATTCTTAGATAAGGCAAGTACCTTTGTACTCGATGTATAGTTCGTCCCAACAAAGGCAGTTGTTGCTCCGGTAGTCTTATCTACTTCAGCCAACGAGTGGCGCGTGACTGACCCTGCACTCCATGTGTCAAAATAACCACCAACAAAGATAGTACTTGTGCTTGGAAGTAGCGCATAGACGACATAGTCTGGATCTGGGTTCCAGCTTGTTGCAACTCCCGTAGTCGGGTTAATAGCTACCAGATAGTTTCTGAGTGTAACGCCAACTTGCAAGAAAGAACCGCCAGCGTAGAGCACTGAATTATCATACGCAAGCGCATATACTATGTCGTCGACATTAGGGTTAAAAGAAGCAAGTGTTGCATCGGCCTTAGCAAATGCTGCAATATGATTTCGTGTCTGACCGCCCGCACTCGTAAAATCTCCACCAATGTAGACCGTATCTGAACTTGCAGTAATAGTACGAGTTACACCGTTGATCACGCCAGCCGACCAGCTAGAGACTTGGTTAGCGGATAAATCAATAGCACCAAAACCAAAACGAACCTGACCGCCCAGTTGCCCGAAGTTTCCTCCAACATAAAGCGTGTTACCATCCTTGTATAGTGCGTAGACCGTACTACTAGCCTCAACACTAAAGTTCGGATCAACGGTGTTATTCGACAATATATGAGCAACTTTACTACGAGAAATGTCCCCTACTTTCGAGAATCCTCCCCCGATATACCAACCACCATCACCATCTGGAATTATGGCGTTCACTGCCGCATTAGCACGAAATGCACTTCCAGTAGCAATACCGGTGGTCGCATCAACAGTAGCCGCGGAACCAGTGTTTCTATTTATCTCGGTAAAAGAACCACCAAAATAAATATTACCCGTGGTATCTATCTTGGTTACTAGAACTGAACCATCTGTCCCCCACTGTTGAATACTTGAGAGCGTTTCAGGCGGAACTGCCTGAGATTTTATTTTTGGTAAATAATGCGTAATAGTAGTTGCGACAATTGAAAGAATGACGAGAACTGCAAACAAACGGATTTGTTTTTGTTGGAAGTTAAGCATAGTAAGTATTTGTAATTATAGTCATTAAGGCACAGGAAAATGAATATGTAAAGATCGTTTGTGAAATAAAGAGCAAAGATTTGAACAAGAAAAAACCGCTCTACCTTTATGAGGTAAAGCGGTTTGTAATTGCGATTTGTGCGGGCTAAGGGGCGCCCGGTGATTGCCCTGGGGAAGAACTTTGTCCAGGTATGGATGGTGATTCGTAGGTTCCATCCCTGGTAAGTTCAGGAACATGAGTTTGTTCCATTGAGTTGGGACCAATAACCGGAATAGGACTTCCGTGAATTCTCCTCTTTGGAGATAAATCGAAGGGAATCAAGTACTCGCACTCCCTCATGATTTGTTTTGAGGTTAATCCCTGTTTCCTACCTTCCTTCACACAAAGCTTGAATGGCTCGAAAGTGATGTTAACTAACTTCCTGACCTCGTCCTTGAAAGGTATTGTATGCTTGTGGGCGAAAGGCAAGAAGAACGGTTTCTTCTCAGGCTCAGGCAACTTCTTGTAGTCCGGAGGGGTCATGGTTTGATGAACCTCAACTGTCGGGACTATTTTGTTAGGCGTAGTAGCCCGAACTTCCACTTGTTCATAGTTCTTTTTCGAAACACTGACCTGGGTGTCTTTGACGCTCAGCGTATTCCCTGTTCCAACCATTTGTGGTGGTGTGGTGACAATGGAGTAGACGCACCAGCCGATAAAGGCCAGGGTCCAAATCCCAATTCCCGCCATGATCTTACCAGGTTCCAGCTCAGAGAACCACTTAGGAAAGCGGATCAAGCCGTAGAAAAGGACTCCACCTACAAGGCCAGAAAATGATGCAGTCGCTGCCATTTCTGCATTCACCAGTATGTCCCGACTGAATGGGATACCAAGATAGATACCCACCAGCGACAAAGCTGCGAATGTGAGTGCAAATGACAGTGCACAAGTAGGCAATAATGGTTTTATTAACTTCATGTCTTTTCTCTTTTCTACCCGTTGGGGTTTGAGTTTTTTTACACGACGCTCATTTTGCGCCGGGTTTGCTTCTTACTGGCAAAACAGATTTCCACTTTGCCATTCTTTTCCCGGATGTACTGAACGTAGTACGGGATGGAGGCGTTTTCCTTTGCCTTTTGTCGCCGCACTGCCCGCTTGCCAGGCTTGCCAATCTGCCGGTCTTCGTTGGTGAAGGCCATCTGGATCGGTTGCCTCTCGGACATTTGGTCTGCTTGCGACTCAAAGGTTTCTTCAACCTCGAGCTGAGGAATCGGTGCGTAGTGCATCGACTGAGCTTGTGGCTCGTCCTGTTCTTTTGAAGTAGAAGGAGAAGATCCCCCTCCTCCACTTCCAGGAAACGCGACTACCATAGCCGCGAAGATCCCAGTTTGCACCGGGGAGAAGAAAACATGCAGGAATTTCTTCCAGATGTTTGTAAGGTGGGTTAACAGTTTCATTTTGACCTCCTGTGGTCGTGGGTTTTCGTAGTTTTCTTCCGTCTACGCACGGGTCGGTTATGTTTGAATATACCGAGTTTCCCCAGTCTTGTAGTTCCACATAGGCCAACGACCGTCAGCTAAAGCACCATTTTTGCAACGGTACCAGCCTGTGTACTCCTTGCCGTCAGTTTGAATTTCATATCCCAGGACATAGTTGACCCAGAATAGAGCCCTGGGTTGAAGATGCCGCATTTTGACGCTCATATAGCGCCTCCTTTGAGTATTTTTGATGTGTTTTTAGTGAATTTTCAAGGGACAATCAGCCCTTCAGCTGTTGAGTACAATATACCATATTCATGGTATAAAGTCAAGGATTTTATATCAAGACAAACCACTATCTCCTACCTGGAATGATGTGGTAGGATAGAGACAATACTCAGTAATATATAGCATGAAATTCACCCATCTTGTCATTTCAGTGTTTTTTCTTAGTCTAATAGGAATAATAGGGCTTATCGGGTACTCTTCGATACAAGCCCAAAATGCTCCTGAGCGCTGGATCAGCCTAAACCCAGGTAGCTGGACAGACGATACCCAGATGTACACCAAACTTCTAGGACCTAAAGATGGTACACCCGTTCTCTTAATTCATGGTGCCTGGGGCACAGGAGAATCTGATTTTGGAGACTTCTCACGCGAGCTAGCTAATGCCGGGTACCGCATTATTTTACCTGACCTTAGGGGGTACGGAAAAAGTAGTAGTCCTGAAAGGATCTTTACTGCGGGGTACCTCAACCAAGATGCTGAAGATATGGCAACTCTAATTCGTGCGGTATCACCTAAGAAACCAGTAATTGTTATGGGGTACAGTGATGGAGGAGAAACAGGGTTACTCCTAACCGCTCATCATCCTGAACTAGTAGCAGGGTCAGTCCTTTGGGGCACATCTGGAAAAATTACCAAGGAACTAATAGATACCTTTTCATCTACTATCCCTAAAAGTGGTGACCCGCTCTGGCAAATTGCAGGCGATGACGGATGGAAAGACTGGGGAGATACCCTCATTGAGCGTCATGGAGAAAAGAGCTTTAACTCAGCTATCTTCACATACCCTAGTGCTGTTCAAGCCATTTATGACAAAGGTGGCGCTATTATCTCAGACGAAGATATTGCCAAAATTGCTCGTCCTGTATTCCTCACCTACGGCGTCAAAGACGAATACAATCCGACAGCTGAGGTTGAGGCACTTGCAAAGAAAATTCCTGTAAGCCAGGTAACGGTAAAAAAGATCGAAAACTCAGGGCATAAACTTCAGACAGAACAACCAAGTGCCCTACTTACTATCCTGAAAGAACTCACTCAAAAGATACAGTAACTACAATATCAGCACTTATATACAAATAAGAGCCCTCTGGCTCTTATTTGTATATATACTTGACTTTTACTGTATAAACATACATAATTACATAACACAAAAACACACTCGAAAGGAACACCGTGCGAAACAAACGAACTTTGACAATCCTCCGAGCATTCCTGCTCGGCCTCTTGCTCCTTCCCTACCAAACCCACGCCAAGGAGGCAACCATGAAAGAACCTGCCCTGAAGGAACTTACTCTCGGCATCCGCGGAACACGCATCGTCGTCAAAACCGCAGGACCTAAGAATGGTATTCCCGTTCTCTTGCTCCATGGTGCCTGGGGCACCTGCCTGGATCACATGCAACCCTTGATTGAACCATTGGTTCAACTAGGATACCGGGTGATATGCCCGGACATGCGAGGGTACGGCAAAAGCCAACCGCGCACCAGAGTCTTTACCACCAAGTCTAGTTACCGGAATTACTTCTTTCAGGATGCGGCCGACATGGCGCATGTTGTGAAAAAGGTGTCCCCTAGTAAGCCAGTTCTTGTTATGGGATACAGTGATGGTGGCGAGATCGGTCTGATTATGACCGCGCTGTATCCGGAACTGGTCCGTGGCTCCCTGCTCTGGGCAACCAGCGGCAAGATCACCAAGGGCCTGATCGACTCCTTTGTCGCACAGATTCCAGCACTTTCTGACCCGCTCTGGGAACATCCCAAAAATGAAGATCAACAGGGGTGGGCAGACTGGAAAGATACCTTGGTTGCAAGACATGGAGAAGAAAGCTTTGAAACCGGTGTCAAATCCTACGTCCCGGCCGTATATAGCATTTACGCTAAGGGCGGGCAACTTTTGAGCGACACAGAGCTTTCCAAAATTCAACGCCATGTCTACTTGGTCACAATTGAAGGTGATGTGGACAACCCCGTGGCGGATGTTGAAGCCTTAATTGGCAAGATCCCTACCTACCAAAATGGTGCTGGTCCTCGCCAATGGGCCAATGTCACCAACTACCAGGATGTAGAAAACGCCCACTCCCCGCAAAAGGACCCGAAGGGGCTTATCATGCTGGTGCATGACCTTAAACAACTGGCGGAACTGACCGCCAAATAACTCCCAACAACTAAAACCACGGACTCTATATCCGTGGTTTTTTGATACCTGTAATGTAAAAACTGTACCTACCTTACTCTTTTCTCTGTAATAGAAGCTCCTCTAGTATATCTTCTCCTTTTTCTACAAGCTTCGCTCCTTGGCGCAGGAGAAAGTGTGGTGCTTGGGAGTTCTTATTATATATATCCCCCGGAACCGCAAAGACTTCACGGTTCTGCTCGAGCGCACATTGTGCGGTAATAAGAGACCCAGAAGTTATCTGCGCTTCAACCACCACTACTCCTAAAGACAATCCTGAAATGATGCGGTTTCTAGCCGGAAAGTGATGCTTGAGTGGTAGTGTCCCGATCGGGTACTCTGAAATCACTGCTCCCCTGCCGTCCGCAATTCTTTCTGCTAGCTTTTGATTCACTTTTGGATAGATAGATGTACTATCTATTCCTGAACCGAGTACTGCTATCGTACGGCCAGTAGGTATTTCTAGGGTGGCGCTATGAGCTACACTGTCTATACCGAGAGCAAGCCCTGAAATCACCGTTACTCCTGCCTGCGCAAGCGTATGTGCAATGGAATGCGTCACGGCTCTTCCGTACTCAGTAGCACTTCTTGATCCTACAATCCCAACAGATATACTATCTGCCAGAGTTAGTTCACCCCGTACATAAAGCAAAAAGGGTGGGTTTGCTATTTCCTTGAGAAGAGCTGGGTACCCTTCGTCGTGCAGGGTGGTAACCGAGATTCCCGTTTGTACGAGCTTCTCCATTTCCTGCTCAAGATATATGGCGCTTCTCAGCTCTATAACTTCTTTGGCAATCTTCTCTTCGATTCCTGCTCGTTGCAACTCAAAAGAAGTGGCTTTCCAGGCTGCCTCAAAAGTCCCGAAATAATCTAACAGTCTTTTCCCTCTAACGGGACCTATATGGGTGATACGTGAAAAACCCACTGCGTATGCTTTTTCTTCCATACTATTTTTTATGTTTGTTGTAAGTGAGCGAGAAACTCCAAAGCCGTTTTGATTTTTCCAAACCAAGACTCTCCTAGTAGTTGTAAGTCTATCTTAGCTTCACGGCTTTTGATCATCCAACCAGAGTTAGTAGAAAAGAGCTCAGCTTTCTCGCTATTTGAAAGCTCGTGATCAAAGGCTATAACAATGCGTTTTTTCTTATACGCATCAATTGTCGGGACATCTTGCGTAGTAATACTTGTAATTCCAACGCTGCGCGCACGAAGCTTGAGTCCCACAGTCGCTAGTAAAGCCTGGTATTCTACGGGTAACTCTCCATGAATCTGCTCTTCACGACTCCTAAAGTTGAGAACTTCATCAGTATCTTCCAAACTCGCCAGTACTTGGTAGGCTTTAATTTTCTGTTCTTCAGTCTTGTAGAAGTTTTCTGGAATATATGCGGAGATCGGGAGATCTATCTTTACCTCGCGTACTACTTCCTCAGGCGTTTTATGAGACTGCATGCGTTCAACAGCTTCTTCAAGAAGTTTCATGTAATACCCAACTCCTACCATCTGCATAGATCCATGCTGGTCTCGTCCGAGAATATTGCCAGACCCACGGATATCTAGATCTTCTAGAGATAGTTCGTAGCCTGAACCCAAGTCCCCTTTCGATAAAATACTGGTTAGGCGCTTTTGGGCGTCCCCTACTAGCTCCTTTTCGCTGTATAGGAAGTAGGCAAAGGCTTGCACACTTCCACGACCAATGCGACCGCGCAGCTGGTGAAGCTGAGAGAGACCAAAGTGAGTAGCCCGATCCACAATCATAGTATTAACGGTTGATATATCTAGCCCGGATTCAATAATAGTACTACAAACGAGAGCCTTAAACTCCCCGGCTGCAAACTCGTTAATAATCCCCGCTAGTTGTCCCTCCCCCATTTGCCCATGCGCGATTTTATAGGTGAGTTCCGGAACGAGACCTGCCACATACTGGGCAAACGCTTGAATGGTCTCAACTCGGTTATGCACGATATATATCTGTCCGCCACGGGACAACTCCTGACGAATGGCAGCAGTTATCACCTCATCAGACTTTTTTACTACCATAGTTTTAATTGGTAGCCTCCCCTCAGGCGGCGTTTGGATGAGTGAGATGTCTTTCAGGCCTCCGAGACCTAGATACAAAGTACGAGGAATTGGGGTGGCTGTCATAGTGAGTACATCCACTCCGGCTCTCAGTTGCTTGAGCTTTTCCTTATGGCGCACGCCGAACTTCTGCTCCTCATCAATTATGACGAGCATGAGGTTCTTAAAGGAAACATCAGCCGAGAGCAGTCTATGAGTTCCCACGATGATATCCAGCGATCCAGCTCTGAGTAGTTCCAGTGCTTTTTTCTGCTCATGTGTAGATACAAACCGTGAGAGACTGGCAATGCGCACTCCAAATTGACCCAAGCGCGCTTCCAATGTCTGGACATGCTGCTCGGCTAGAATTGTGGTAGGGACTAGAAAGGCTACTTGGCCACCCGAAACAACAGCGCGCAAGGCCGCTCGTACTGCTACTTCTGTTTTTCCATATCCCACGTCTCCGCACAGAAGTCGGTCCATTGGTTTTGTATCCATCATCGAAGCAAGCACCTCAGTGATGGCCCGCTGTTGGTCAGGAGTGGTGATATGCTGGAACGAATCTGCTACCTGAAGTTGCTCACTGCCATCTTGTGTGTAGGTAAATGGCTTGGTCTTTTCACGCATAGCCTGGATCTCAAGCAATTCTTTTGCAATGAGCTCCACATCCGCCTTAACCTTGGATCTGATCTTTTCCCAAGCACCTGAAGCCAAGTGAGACAGCTTCGGTTCAGTGTTTCCAGCGGTAATGTATTTGGTAATTTTATCTGCTTGATCTAATGGGCAGTAGATCTTATCTTCTCCACTGTACTCAATAAAAATATATTCGCGAGTAACGCCGTCTACTGCAACCTGACCAAAACCAACAAACCGGCCTATACCGTGATCTATATGTACCACAAACTCCCCTACTTTAAGGTTCGTAATAGCCGAGAAATCGAGACCTTTCTTACGAGTCTTTGAAGCTGTGCGCTCCTCACCAAGAATCTCAGCTTCAGTTAAAAGAGTAATACCAAGCTGCGGCAGCACAACTCCCTCAGATACGGTTGAGGTGAGTAACTCAATCCCCTGTATATGGGCAAGGTTGTTATGAGTAAGGAGCTTCTCAAACCGTTCTGGGTTCGGTGAGGAAATTACTACCGCTCTCCCCTGGTCGACAGTTCTTCTCAGATCCTTTATGAGATCCTGCGTGTTTCTCGCATACGTCTTCGGACGGAACCACCCAAGGTTACTACTGTTTTTTTCCTGAGCAGTAAAACTCTCGAGGTAGATTTTCTGTTCGTCTTTAAGAAACGCTTGCAGGGAAGCGAGTTGCGTAAGATTATCGCTCGATAACTCATCGCGGAAAGACTGGACATATTTAATAATCTGTCCAGCGATAGTATCCTTACCTTGAAAGATAAAGTGCGTTCCCGTAAAGTAGGTAAGTAAAAAGTCACTCCCGTTTTGGACCTGGTAAGGCTGGACAGTTACACTAGCTATATCTTTCTTACCTGCTTCCAGTACTGTTATCTGTTCAACAGCAAAACCAAGGAAACTTACTCTCACTGGACCAAGCTCAGACCAGAAGTCCAGTACATCTCCTCTTCGTGAGAACTGCCCGGGACTATCTACTGTCTTTACTCGTTCGTATCCAAGTTGTATGAACTGTTCCTCTAGGTCATAAGTGACTTTTTCTTCCACAACAAGCTGTATGGATTTCTCCCTGTATATAGATAGGGGCTCTACTGGTCGTAGAACCTGCTCTACAGTTGCTAGTACTATGCCTCCAGCCCTTATATGTGCCAGACAACCAGAGATATTATGGGAATCTGTGAGGGTTACATACCTCGTCCCTATTGCATCGAGGAGGTTCGCATAGGTAGTAAACTGTTTTATATCTGTAAAAATCCAGATACACCCAGTAGCGAGCTTGTTTTTCAAGGACGATACCAGGAGACAACTTCCGGTGTTCCCTATTTCACCCACTACAACTTCAGCCTGATTACTTGCAATACGCAACACGATGCTCTGAAATAATTCCAGAGTAGGTATCTGCGCAATGATAGTAGCGATATCTTTATATTGTCCAGACATACGAGTTATCCACAGGTTCTTTGATTTTTTTGTATTATTCTGTCCACTCTTTGTACATTTTTGTATAACTATTCTTAATACATTGTACAACGAAATATAAAAAATGGCTATACTTAGCAACTATAAATATGGACACATTTTCATTGACACGCTACCCACTTTGTGCTATATTTTAAACATACACAGAGAGAGACACAGCACCTCAAAACTTACCTCGCTACCACTCAACGCTTAACGCAAAGAGTACTACTTGCGACCGTTTTCGCAAGAAAGCGTCTAGACCTTTTAGCCCTCCTTTAAGGTTTTACTCGCAAGTAGTACCCTCTTCGTTAGGCACCCACACACCTGTTATAAAATAATACTTCATTAGCAGGGATAAATGTCGCCTAGACAAATTGGGAGATTTAGTCTAGCGAGGAGTATCTTGTCAGGATCGGTGAGATGCATAGTAGTTAATTTTTTTAACCATTGCGCACCTCATCGATCTAGACAGGAAGAACAGCCCTTCTTCCCTTTCTGCTTTTAGCAGAAAACTCTAGAAGCCCTCATCGGTCCTATTAATTAGTCCGCGAGGGCTTTTATTTTTGCCTGAATTTTCGGATCTACCTGAGATACTGCTCGCACTTCCCCACTCACCATACTAGAAACAACTACCCCTACCTCTTCAAAAGCTCGTTCAAGAGCTGGCCATTCAGCCGACATAAAGGCGGCAAGAACATAGTCAGACATATCTACCCCAGGAATAGGACGACCTACTCCTATTTTTATGCGCCAGAAGCTATCTCCTATGTAGGCAATAATAGAGCGAATCCCGTTATGTCCTCCGGCCGACCCTCCCTCTTTCTTCTTTACTACTCCAAGGGTCGTCTCTACATCATCGTAGACTACGACTAGATCGCGCTTTGGATCGATCTGCGGGTTATCTGCCAGAACCTTTTGAACGGCTCGTCCTGAGTCATTCATATTGGTCTGTGGCTTAACGAGTAGTACCTTTTCAGTATGAATAGTAATCTCACACACATGAGCCTCAAGATTCTTTTTCACAACCCATTGCCCCGCGTGAGCAGTTGCCATACGGTCAAGCGCCATAAACCCAGCGTTATGCCGCGTTTTCTGGTACTGTGTTCCAATGTTTCCGAGACCTACAATAAGTTTCATGTCCCTATTATACAAATATCCGCCATAGGCGGATACTGCATTTTTAGTCCAGCACATTAAGAACTACATATGTTTCTTGGTTAGACTATACCCTGGGAACTTTTTTATAAACAAGCTAAGATTCTTTTCAATATCACTTATTGAGTCATCTAGGCCATAACACGGGATGGCATTTTTTTCAATAAAGTATTTGTTGAGATCGACAGTAAAGTATGTAGACTCGTTATTGTTATATGAACTTAAACACACCGTAGTGTCCCCCTCTTTGAGCTCATGAGGATAAGAACCCCAAGGGAATGTTACTTTACGATCATCTACATACTGTCTCTTGTCTAAACTAAAGACATGAATATTGTTATACCCAAATAATAGTAGCTTCTGATTCTTCTGATCCATAACTACCGCGGTAGTCTTCGCGTCGATTGTATCCTGGTCAAGAATAGGCGTCTTCACTTCTGGTTTCGTAGGATCTATCTCGTACACCACATTTACATTAGCTGGCTTGCTACTAGAATCTGTTTCAGATGGCTCTGAATCAGGAACAGTATAGTGGTAAAACACGGCTGTCTGCTTACTTGAGATGCCAAGGAAAATATCTCCTTGCCCTCCAGGGCAACCGTTAGCTCCGTAGGAAATAGAGCTGCCAACAGTTTTAGCTTGTAGATTAACAGGACTTAACTCGCTCCAGCTTCCACAACCATCCCCATCACCACCTTTTATCCAGTACGAACCACTGTATTCTTTAATTCTTGGGTTTTGACCGGTTGCGAGCAGATGGACTGTTCTCTCTTTAGTGCTTAGGTCTACCCAGAATAACCCACCCGTTACCATATATTCACCGATGCCGATATACAGCGTGTTATCTATTACACTAAGAGACTGAATACCTATCGCGTCCACTACTCTTTCACTCTTACTCGTGATCTCCAGACTATGCTGTCGGCTATTAAAGAGAACGGTGTCGCGTTTCGTTTTTAGGTTATATGAGTGAAGAGTTGCGTTCGGAGCTTCATCATACTGTGCAAATATCACCTCATCACCCCAGGTAGTAATAGTATACTGGTTTGCAGAAAAGCCAACCAACTTACTACCAGCCTTATCATTCAGTACCCAGTTAAATTCAGGTAGAGCACCACCTGAGTAGCTATATGGGTTGGTATACGGTGTACTGTATGGACCGTTTCCAAGCTGATCAAGGTCTAATTTGGGAGGATTTAGGAACCGCCCCGCTGAAAAGAATGCAGATCCAAGGAGTAATACAATACCAGCTACTATAATAATAGGAAGCTTGTTATCTTTTATCCAGGTAATGACTTGTTCTTTGTTCATAGTTACTCGTTAGTTAGGTATAAAAAAAGGCGCACGGCGCCTTTTTTACTATCTACATCATTCCGCCAAGAAGAGAGTCGAGTCCCCCCATCTCCTTCATCTTGTTTGCCGCTACCTGTTGGCTCTGGGTGAGCGCTGAAGAGAAGACATTCTTTAATTGAAACTCAAGGTTCTGCTTCTTATCTAGAGACATGTATTCTGGGTCAATTGAGATTGCGCGAACCTTCTGGTCAGCGCTCATCTCGACACGAATCTTGTCATCTGGGCTCGTTGCTTCGATGATAGTTTCTGATAGCATCTTCTGCAACGCACCTGCCTGTTTTTTGAGATTATATAAATCTTTTACTTTATCCAACATAGTATGATTGTTTATTTTTTAGCTTTTTTATCTTTTACAACACCCTTAGCACGCATCTTCTTGTTTTTCGCTCCCTTATCTGCCTTTACTTCTTCACCATGAATAGTAACTGCTACTTTTGCCGTAGCCTCACCCACCTTGATAGTAACGGTGTGGTCACCAATGAATTTCAATGGTTCTTTCAGGTGAACATACTTTTCCTCGATCTCGCGACCGATTTTTGCCTCAATAGCGTCTACGATATCTGAGATCTTCACAGATCCGAAAAGCTTTCCTTCGCGGCTGACTTTTTTCACGAATTCAAGTGAAAGACCGTCAATTTTCGCCATTAGGGTCTCCATCTCAGAGAGGTCTGGAATGACATTTCTTACAATCTTACGCACGCGACTCTGTGCTTCTTTTACAAAGCCAGGTGTTGCAGGTAGCGCAAATCCATACGGCAACAAAAAATTGACCGCGAATCCGCGTGCAACGTCTTTTACTTCACCTGGTCGACCCAGTTTTTTCACGGGTTTTATCAGTACAATCTCCATAATATGTCCCTTTATTACTTAATACCTACTTTATCTTTCATCACTTCCATCGCCCGCATGAGCTGAACATCATCTGCTCCCTTTGCGCGAGGGTCTTTTAATGGTACCACAATATCCGGATCAAGTCCATTTTTATCTAATTTATGTCCGTTTGGAGTGAGCCATTTTGCAATGGTGATCTTAATAGCATCCCCGCGTGCAAGCTGGACAATCTCCTGCACTGATCCCTTACCAAAGGTCTTTTCCCCAATAACGGTCCCTCGGTTTGTATCCTTGATAGCACCAGCTAATATTTCACTGGCAGAAGCTGAACCACCGTTAACTAATACCACCATCGGAAGATCAAAGTACTCACCATACCCGGTCACCTTATGTTGATCCTCACGCCCTCCCTTGTATTGCTCACGTACCACCACACCGTCACGGATAAACTGAGAAGCTCCCTCTATAGCAGCGTCAAGATACCCACCCGGGTTGTTTCTTACATCCAAAATCAGTCCCTTGGTCTGGTCGGCTTTGGCCTGAACCAAAAACTTCTTTAAAAGCGAAGTAGTAGCACCGTCAAAACGCGCAATCTTAATATATGCAATCTCGCCTTTCTTCTCGTAGCTGACACTTTTCACTACAATAGTGTCTCGCAAGACCGCTAGATCTAAACTCGACTTGGTACTCTCGCGGTACACCGAGATTTTTACTGTTGAACCCTTCTTGCCCCGGATCTTGCCAATCGCCTGCTCGAGCGTAAGACCATCTACTTTTTGTCCATCAATAGTTACAATCTCATCCCCTGCCTTCATGCCAGCTTTCTCAGACGGGCTCCCTTCAAGCGGTGAAACCACAACGAGCCTTCCCTCTTTTACGGTAATTTCCGCTCCGATACCTTCAAAGGTACCGTTGAGTTCGTCGTTAAAAGTCTTGAGCCCATCTTTTGAAATATATACCGAGAACTGGTCATCCAGTGAGGCCACCATACCAGCGATTGCGCCGTCCACCGCTTTCTTTAGATCTACATCACCAACGAACTTGTCTTGCACAACTCCAAGAGACTCCCAGAATGGAGTAAGGTTTACCTCACGGAAACGATCCGGCACGGCGTTACTTACGGTTGAGTACGCTTCAGCTGAGTAGGCTGCTGCACCTCGAGACCAGTACCCCACAATAAAAGCGGCGGTCATTATTGCCACCAACATGAGAGCCTGTTTTTTCCCTGGATCAAAAAATTTCATATACTATAAATTATACCTCGAAGAAATTGGAATAACAATATAATAAGTAATACCATCCAAGCGAGGTCGAAGGACTACTTATATGTATTTTTACATAAAAAAAGAACGGTAGTATTGGATATATAGTCCAATACTACCGTCACATTTAATCGAGTTTTAAGCCAGTTTTGCCACCATTGGAATGTACAACTTCGGGGAAATCCCCTTATTTCGTAGTTCCTGGTAGCACGCACTGCACATTGGCTTTTCTTGGTCTGTATGAATAGCAGGGTATTTCACCTCTTCACAACGAACACATTGCTTATGCAAAGCAACGCTATTCGCCCTAACTTTCGAGCGAGCTGACAGAGCACAGGCAGAACAAATGGACTGCCCTTCCTTGTTACGAGCAACAGGTAGCTTGTCCTTGCTACATATAAAACACCGCTCCTTTTGACGCTGTTGGTCGTAGCACTTTTGACACAACGGACTCTTGTCTTTAAGTCGTTTAGCTACCCAGGTGACCTCATGACAACCCGAACACTCATGATGGGAAGAAGGTCTTTTTATACGACATGCCTGACAAAACTTCTCTCCTTCTGGAGTCGTGAGGTCAATTCGCTTGAGCTCCCCACACCCATTGCAAATCTTGTGGGAAAGCGGATTTCTGCGCCAACAGTTTCTACAGATAGATGAACCATCGGGAAGAGTCTTCCCGTGTTCCACATCCTTTCTGTTGCACTCTGGGCAGCGACCAATAAAGATTATTGATTGCGGCTGGCGATTCTTCTGGTGGCATTTTGGACAAATCGCTTCCCCGGAGGAATTCCAGCTATGCACGGGTTGAACTTCACCGCAATCCCGACAGGATTCGTGGTTGCTCGGATTGGCCTGGAAGCACCTACTGCATGCGTTTTTCCCCGCCGCATCCTTGAAGCATTTACTTACTTCACCACTACAAACCTCACATACGTATCGTATCTTTGGCTTGGGATTTTCCCTATTCCGACACGACAAACATGTGAGCTGCTTTGTTTTGTTGTTTTTCGATACCATCTTCACGCTTCCGCATGCAAAGCACTCCTGTTTTTTTTGAGCTTTTTTATTACAAGCATGGCAAATTGCTCCTCCTATTGAGTCACGTTTTGCCACCTTTGCCATCTCCTTACAGACAGTGCACAGTTCTTCGGGCCTCAACTTACTGTAGTGCTGGGGACAAAGTGGTTGCCCTTTTTCGTCATGACCCGCAACGTGTGCGAGTCGCTGACAAACAGAACAGTGTTTGTGTAGACTTGGGTCGTAGTAAACTTCAAGAGCTACGCATGAGCGACATATTGGATCATGACCCTTCAGTTTTTCTACTGCCCTAACCTCACTACATCTAATACATTTCTTAAATGCAGATGGGTTAGTTTTTCGACATTGAGCGCAGATCTGTTCATTGAAAGCCTTATTCAGTTTTGCGCCTGTATGCACGAGCCTGGTTCCACATAGAACGCAGGGCACCTTTGGCTTTGACTTTTCAGCCTGAAGACAATAGGTACAGACAGGGTCAATACCTTCTTTGACTTTATTTACCCCTCTTTCGCCACACTGCACGCAAAGCTTACGGACTTTTGTATACCCAACGGTTGAATTTCCTTTTTTCACGGCTTTTACCGTCCTATTTTTGCCGCATTCTAACCTGCAAGCTGGTATCCCTGCGCAAATGCGCTCAAGAAAGTAACAGAAAGCTGACCTTGAATGGTGTTTCTTTTTATTTTTACCTGGTTTTCAAGGTTCAAATCAGCATTGCGCTGTTATGAACAATATACCATATTTATAACACAAAGTCAAGTACCTCGTACCACTCACTTATACCTGTTAGAACATATAAAAATCCCGGATTATATCCGGGATTTTTAGTATTTTCATTTGTTAGAACATTGGTGGCAAGATTGCAAGATAGTTATGTGGGTTAAGCGCGTGACCCTGGTAGTCGTTTACCTCAAAGTGCAAGTGAGCACCAGTAGTAAAGATACCTGATCCGTGTCCACCTGGTTGACCACCGGTAAGTCCGATAACGTCACCAGCGTTTACTACGTCTCCTGCAGTAACATAGATAGCAGATACGTGGAGATACTTGGTAATAAGTCCGTTACCATGGTCAATTGCGATATATGAAAGTCCTGGTCCACCTGAGTCATAGGCAGCTACCACAACACCTGAACCTGCAGCGTGGAGTGGAGTACCCTGGCTTGCACGAAGGTCAACACCTGTGTGAGGGAATCCCATGCCGTATGAAGGGTCCATGAAGTCACCACCGGTAATACCTACTTGGTTTACGCCGTCTAATGGGAAGACGAAACCACCAGTATTTACCACCTGATCACGACCAGGACGACCCTCTACACCCTCTGAACGCTTACGACGAGCCTGTTCCTGTACTAAGCGGATGATCTGTGCGTTCACGGCCTGTTCTTCAGCCTGAGCCTTTGAAAGTTGAGATTTAAACGCACCTTCCTCACCACGAGTCTGTTCAAGAATCTTTGCCTTCGCATATTTCTGATCTTCAAGACCTCCCTCTTCAGCAACCTTATCTGCCTTAAGCTGTTCAAGCGTCTTCATCTTCTCTTCAAGCTTGCTTTTCTGGTCGGTCAACTCACCTTTCAGGATACTTAACTTATCTACCGTATCTTTCAACTGTGAACGGATACGAGAAAGGTACTCTGTTTTTTCAATAAGTTCTGAGAAGTTCTTTGCTTCTACTACGATAGAAAGAATATTTACATCTTTCTCCATATAGAGCTTCTGGATAACATCGTTCATGATTGTCTTCTGAGTGTCGATCTCGTTTTGCTTTTCCTCGATCAACTTTTCAGTACGATCAATTTCAGCTGCGTTCTTGTCTATATCAAGCTGGGTTGCTTTAATCTGTAACTGGATAAGTTCAACACGAGAGTCAATGACTGCCATCTGGTCAGAAAGAGACTTGATGTCGTTCTGTTTATGAGAGAGCTGATCACGAAGCTCCTTTACCTTCTGGTTAGCAGAGTCTAGCTCCTGCTTCTTTGCTGCAATATCATCTTCAGTAGATGAAATGGTTGCCTGTGGAGCAGCGAGCGCAACACTGACCTGAGTAGTTACAATTGAAGCCGCTACGATCATCAAAACGATGAAAGAGAGTGCTCGTGTCTGCAAAAGTTGTGTCTGGGTTTTTGGCATACGATTGAGTTTGTTTCTGTTCAATTAATTAATTACAATATAGCACAAAAAACACAAAAAGTCAATCTGAGGGCTTACTTTACACACTTTTTTCGCCTTTCCTATTGTATGTACTACTCAAGGATTTTATGAGTAATTTAGCTCTATTAAGCTGTATTATCTCTTGTGAAATAAAGGCTTTCCCTTATAGTATGTCAAATTTCGCATAAAACTCGGTAAGAGCGTTTTTTGCGTGGTTATATAATAAAGGACTGTGAAGTTATCCACAGCCCTCCTTGTGATTTGTTGCTCCCCTTTTGTTCCCAATTTAGTAATGGTTACTAAATCTTCAAGTACCGAGTCATAGCAAAGAGTGAACTCACAACCCCTAATACAACACTGATTAATAACTGAATTCCAATGATACTAATAGTATACAGCCCGAGGTAGTCATAGAAACGGCCTCTAAAGTCACCTAAGTAGAGGGCAAGATACGGATTTATGAAATGAAGTCCAATTAAAAGCACTACAGTAGAGATAACAAGGGATATAAGGCCGTAGCAGGCTCCCTCCAAGATAAATGGCCAGCGGATATACCAGTTGGTAGCTCCAACCAGCTTCATAATCTCAATTTCATCCTTTCTGGTGTAGATGTTGATACGGATAGTGTTAAACACTACGATAAGTGAGGTCAAAAGGAAAATGAGACTAAGCGCTAGGCCAATTGCCCTGACAGACTTCCCAAAGTTAATAAACCCATCGATAGTCTTACGGTTATCCTCATAACTGGTCTTTTGCACAATATCCCCATATCTCCCACCTTTAAATAAGGTATTAAGACTCTCGAGCTTTTCTACCTGGAAAAGCGTGATCTTAAGAGACTGTGGGAGTGGGTTCTCACTGTCAGTGATTGTTTCAAACACGGTCGGATCCTGCGCATTACGATCCTTAAAGGTCGCAAGAGCATCAGATTTCGAGATGTATTTCACCGACTTCACATCAGTGTTTTTCTCCATATCGTTTTTAACTGCCATCACCTGATCTTGCGTGACTGCTGTCTTGAAGAATACTTCAAGGTCGATACGAGACTTCACCTCATCGATAGTTGAGCTAAGAAGTACGTTGATCACCATAAACATCGCAACAGTAAAAAGGGTGAGTGTCATCACCGTCACCGTAGCAACAGTGAGCCACTTATTGCGCCACAGGTTGCGAACCGCATTTTTTAAAACTCGTATATTTACCATAGTTTTTGTCTCTTTAGTTTTTAGAGCGCATACTTACCTATTTTTTTATCTGAAACAATCGTTCCCTGCTCAAGCACAATCACACGGCGTTTCAGGTTATCTACTACATCTTTGTTATGTGTTGCAAGCAGGATAGTAGTTCCCATGTGGTTAATTTTAAGCAAAAGATTAATCACATCGTCTGTGTTCATTGGATCCAAGTTTCCCGTAGGTTCATCCGCAATTAAAAGATACGGCTCGTGAACGAGGGCCCGTGCAATAGCGGTTCTTTGTACTTCACCACCTGAAAGCTCATCCGGGAAACGGTGTTCTTTTCCTTCAAGACCAACCAAAGATAAGATACGAGGTACGCGGGCGTTAATCTCTGCCTCGGGTCGTTCTACTACCTCTAAGGCATAGGCTACGTTTTCAAAGACAGTCTTGTTAGGCAGTAACTTAAAGTCCTGCCAGATCACCCCTACCTTACGTCTGAAATATGGGACATGCTTGCCCGGCAGACTTCCAATATCCCGGCCGCCAATCATAATTTGACCACGGGTCGGCCGTTCCTGGGCAATGAGTAATTTAATAAGTGTCGACTTCCCTGCTCCCGATGGACCAACAAGAGAAATGAATTCACCTGAATCTATTTTGAGATTTACATCCTTGAGCGCCACAATCTCGGGCGGATAGAGTTTGTAAACATTTTTGAGTTCAATCATGTGTGTGAGATTTTAGAGTAACAAGATACTATTCAAATCATACAATGAGCGTAAAAATATAACAAGTGCTCGCCTGTGTATTTCTTATATATCTTTTTTTCGAAGCATCGCGTCAATAAAGTCCTCGATATGTCCATCGAGTACATCGGTAACTTGAGAGGTCTCTTCGTCTGTTCTGTGGTCTTTTACTAACTGGTACGGCTGCATCACATACGACCTGATTTGGTTACCCCAGGTAGCAAGACCAGTCTCCCCCTTTTCAGCTTTAAGAGTAGCGTCTCGTTCTTCATGTAAGCGCACCAGCAACCTGGCTCGCAGAATCTTCATAGCATGCTCCTTGTTTTGGTGTTGAGATCGCTCTGACTGACATGACACCACAATACCGGACGGAATATGCGTTATGCGTACTGCTGACTCTGTCTTGTTCACATGTTGGCCTCCGGCTCCACTGGCTCGAAAGACATCTACCCGTAGGTCTTCGTCACGAACTACTACCGCACTGGTATCTTCAATAACGGGAACTACTTCAACTAAAGCAAAAGAAGTCTGGCGTAGCCCCTTCGCATTAAAGGGAGACTTGCGCACTAAGCGATGAGTGCCCGCTTCACACTTGAGCATCCCATACGCATATCTCCCAGTTACTTCAAAGGTAACACTTTTAATCCCAGCCTCTTCCCCTTCTGTTTGGTGAATAATCTCTACCTTCCAGCCCTGCATCTCACAAAACCTACCATACATCCGAAGCAACATGGCAGTCCAGTCCATAGCGTCCACTCCCCCCGTTCCAGCATGCAGGCTCACAATAGCGCTTAAGAGATCGTACTGCCCTGCCAGATACATGTGCGTTTCAAGTCGTACAAATTCACGGTTAAGTGTGTGGAGTTGTTCCTCACTTGCCTCTCCTTCAGCAGCGACCATAACCGACAGCTCTAAATCCTCCCACTGAGATACTTCTTTTTTTAGGTCTGCGAGCTCTCGCATAGTACTGCCTGCAGTATCACTGTTGGTCCAAAAGGACGGTTCTTCAGATATTCGGGTTAGCTCAACAATACGAGCAGTAACCCCCTGTTCTTCCAGGTGTTTTTTATTTCTTTTTATCTCTGTAAGTAGATCATCGAGACTCATGAGTTCACGCATAAAAAAAGTATACCACAATTTACCTATGCGTATTATTCAGAGATACAAAAAGCCCGCCATAATACGGCGGGCTTTTTGGTGCCTGTCAATCGAGCACAGAGATTAGCGCTTGATGAGCTTTACAACCTGCTCAAGTTTTCCTGACTCCTTAAGATATACATAAGAAGCAGTAGACAAGAACAATGCAAGCACGATAAGTGCTAGGATGTTTCCTGAAGTACCAGTGTCTGGAAGTACATCTGTCTTACCGTCAACAGTAACAGTAACAAGAGATGAAACAGACGCAGTAGCATCTGCAGTAGCTGTCGCAGAATACGACAACGATGCAGTGTTCTCAGGAGTGTCTTTCTTCACAACAGCATCAAACTCGAGGTAACTGCCGGCACCCACGCGAGCAGAACCTACATTGATACCTGCAGTCATCACTGAGTCAGCAGTAGAAGTCACCTGACCGTTAACCGTTACTTTAGCAGTACCGGGAACGAAGGTAAGATATGCTGGCAATGACTGAGCGATCTTTACATTAGCCAACTCAAGCGTACCTGAGTTAGTTAGTGCAATCTTGAACTTAACAGTCTCGCCGCGCTTTGCAACAATAGTACTCTTGTACGGAGTGTTGCCACCTACCGTTGCGTTGTACGCAACAGCAGATAGAGTCATCTTGCGAGTTTCAGTTGGAGTCGGAGGAACTGGGTTATTAGATCCAGTTACGATCACAACTGCACCGTTATTAGACAAATTCACACCACCGTTCGCAGTAACCTGGTTTGAAGCACCGTAGGTACCGTTCGCAGTAGTAGCCTTAACACGAACCATGTAGGTTACGTGTACATAGTTACGAGGTGAGATGTCATAG
>JBAYUK010000002.1:0-366243 GCA_041675145.1 Patescibacteria group bacterium | reverse complement strand
CACATCAGTAATTGTGGCTCTGTATACTGTCGGTGGTCCTGAAACTGCGTTAAAACTAATGTCGTAGTCGTCAGTCGTACCTGGAAACGTAAAAGCCTTACCGTCTGTCTTGGATAGATCAACGATATAGTCCTCTGCTCCAATAAATAAAATTTCAGCGGCCGCGTATTGCCAATGAGGAGTTTTCGCAATCCCTTCAGTAACTGCAGCAGTATCCACTGAAACACTAGCTACTCCTTTTAAGAGTCCCCATTTAGGAATAGGACTTCCTTTAATAGCCTTGGTTGCGTCGTATTCTAAAATCTCTGCTTCAGATTTATGGATCGGTTTAAGATCAGCTGGCTGGAAATACTTTCCAAGAATTGTTTGAGATAGCCCCGCTCCAACAAATGCCTGGCGGCCTGTTGGTGGCGCTGGGGAAATGAGCCCAAATCGAGGAGCAGCACCAAAAATAACGGTCTGTATTCCTTCAGTAACAGGCAATACTGCTGTTCCGTTTGGATTTGTTATGGTCTGAGAACCATTAACAGTTACCGGTACTGCCATCGGTGGCATCACCTGAATATTGAGCGTTCCTTGTCCTGCAGCGTGAGCTGCCGGGATACTATTATCCCACAAGAAGAATGCAGCTACCATACCAGCAATAATAAACAAGATTACAAGGAGCGCTACTGAAAGCGCTAACAAAATACCCCGAGTAGCAGTCTTGCGTACTCGTCTTGTCTGTGTCTTTTTACGTGTGTGTTTTTTTCTTTTTGGCATAGAGATTATTGTGCGCGAATTTGAATTACAATTTTACTTTCACCTGGTGGTACTGGGTACGCTGGCCACTGCAGAACTCCTGCTACTGGTTGGGTAGGCTGGGTTGCTCCACTGACCTGGGTAACATACTGGTACCCTGCTGGTAACCGAACCCTCACGTTAGTTGGGGTCGTATCCTGGCTCATGTTAGTCAAAGTAACTGAATAGGTACCGGTACCTCCCTTTACCATCGTAGCTCCCAGATTTCCACCAGCTCCTCCGTCGTCCATGGCACCATACACCTCAACACCGTTTACGGTATATACGTAGTTATCTGTGTAAGTATACACCGCAGAAAGAATAGCGGCGCGAACCGAACTACTCTGAACTGTAGTTACAAGTCCGATCACAAAGAGTGCCAGCCCAATTTTTGTGTATCGTGAAAGTTGCATCTTAGTATCGCTCCCCTGTTATGGCTTTCAGCTTGTACTCGGGTCGACACGTTTCAAGTACCTCTGCTACTGAAGAATGCTTATATGCCCCCACTTCAACTGATGCAATCCCGTAGTACAGTTTTGGATCAGTGATGCAGGTTGAAGACAAACTATATGTCACAGTCTGACTTCCACCCGCATAGGTAGCAAGTACGGTAACCTTCTTATTTGTTTCCTGAGTTAAAGACCCTGCCGGGATAGATAAAAATACTCGTGATTCTGCTCGTTGATTGATATCCGTCCAGACCTTACCTGCAGAACTAACTGAACCCGTTACTATCGGGGAGATAGTTGGTGGAGTGGCAAACACTCCAATCTCAGTTGTCCAGGTATATGTTACTGGCGTATTTGAAATAGGTGTGAGGTTGTCGTCCAGTGGCTGTACTACGAGGTAGGCTGACTGTCCAGTATCTACCGTGCACTGAATCTTGTGACACTCAACAATGGCTGGCACGGCAGCCAGAGCCAAATCTACCCGACCAAATACAAAACTAGTCACAAGAATTGTGAGTGATAGTATGAGAAATTTTTGTATCTGTGTTTTAATAACGGTCATGCTATGTATTATACGCTTTTAGTAGCTCTTTCAAATTATCATTTTTTGGGTCTGCCACAATCCCCTCCAGCAAAATCTTTTTTGCTCCGGCAAGATCTCCCTTATAACTATAATACATCACCGCAATGTTTCCATATATATCACTTTTTGCAGGGTCTATAGATAGCGCTTGTCTGAAACTCTGCTCCGCTTCGTCGTACTTCCCTTCTTCTCGTAAGATATTGCCAAGTAGAATATAGGCATCCTGTGAACCTGGATCCTGAGACAAAACACCAGTTACTACTTCTTGGGCTTTTACGAAGTCCCCGGTATTGCCATATGCTGTAGCAAGTGTGAGTGAGTCGGAAGTACTTCTATCCTTTTGACCTTCAAACTTTTTTATCTCCAGTTGGTACTGAGATTGCCGTACCTGCTCTTCCTGGGTAGTCTGCTCAACTTGCTTAGCCACCTGCGCAAGACGGAGCTTCTCCATCTTGTTACTAATACCATACACCCCAACCAAAAGAAGGATCAGAGCGATTGCACTAAGCGCAATATATTGTTTCTTGTGCGTATTCATTTATTGGATTTCTAGTTGTTTAATTGCTGGTACCTGAATTACCAGTGACCCTTTCGTAGTTGGACTGCCATCTACCTCAACAGATACAGTCAGTGCTCCTGAACTTCCTAATTGAGGAAGAGAAAAAAGCCTGCTTTGACTGCGCTGCTTTTCAATACCATTTACCTTCCAGATATATGTCAGGTTATTCATCACCTGTCCGTCAGTGTCTTTTACCTCAGCACTGACTGAAAACCCATCACCGGCCCTGGGACTCTCTGCTCCAATTTTCGTAATAGTTCCTCCTCCGATACTATTTCCACCCACCAGCGTACCAGTCAAGGCTTTGCCGTTACGAGTAAATGTATGTCCGGTAAGCTTTAGACTGTTTGCTCCGGCATAGGTACAGGTGAGGGCAAGAGTACCACCTTCTACCAGCGTACCTGAGATTCCTGTTGTTTGGTTAAGAGCGGTAGCGGGTAGACTCGGACACACTACATCGTACTGACCAGCTGGAGCCTGAGCATCCACTGTCACTACTTGGTTTTGGGCTACACTGACATTTTGATATGACTGTGGACCACGAACAGTTACGCCAGTTACTGCCCTGTTAGCGGTCACATGGATCGTGCCTGGCTTTGGCGCTGGCGGAATCTTGGTAAATAGTGCGATCACATTCTTATCTGCATCAAAGGTTACCGTACAGGTCGTACTCGTTGCAGGAGTTGAAGCACACGCCCCTCCCCAACCCGCAAAGGTAGAGCCGGGATCTGGCGTTACATTGAGAGTCTTACTCTTACCCTGTAACAGTGTTGAAGAACAAATTCCGCCACAGTTTGGCTGGAAACCACCAAAGACACTCTTTGGAGTACCATACACTACTCCGGTTCCTGTCCCTTGTTTGGTAATAGTTAAGGCATACGAAATAACAGGTGGCGGTGGACTCTGAATGAGCGTAAAGGCAACACTGTTCGTACTCTCATATCCAGTCTTATCCACAACCTTCACGTACAAGACATGGGCACCAAAAGACAGGGTGACATTTTGAATCTGCCCATTTATCTTTTGTTGTGGAGGCCAAATAGTAGGAGTTGCTTCTCCGTTTGCAAAGTCACCCGTAACCGGTATGTCGTAGGTAGCTGAGTCAAAGCTATAGAAAAATTTTAATCTATCCCCTGCGTCAGTGTCGTGACCTGTGAACTGGATCGGTGGCTGTTGTTGACCATAGTTCATATTATATAAAACGGGCACATCGACAGTTGGAGGATGAGCGGGTGCCTTAAGAAGCACTTTCCATTGGAAAGTTGTCGTCGGAAAGTTATTATACCCTTCAGCATGCCACGTCCATGTTTGGAAGGTTATTACTTTACGAGCAGGGTCATACGAAAGACCTGGTACGGTCGCATCAGCCCAATATTTCCAGTTAGACTTTCCGCGGGTTATTGCCTTCTCATTGGTATATATCGTTGCTCCCCATGGCGCAGTATCAAGTGGCACGGTAAGCTTATTTCCGTTCTTAATATCTAACAGTGCTTCGCTTGTTTTTTGACTATTAAAATAGAGTTGGAGGGCCATCTGCTCTGGCTGCCCATATTTATTCACATACCCACTAATGTCGAGTTCGTGCGCAACACGACACGAGTTATTGGGAGACAAACACCCAAAATGCAAGAACTCCCAACCGGAACCTGCTCCCGTATACCCGTTGGTATTTTGGAAACTTCGACTTTCTGAGTACTCGTATCCGTAGCTTGCAATATTCGTTTCCTGCCCTATTCCCGTACTAGTAAAAGTAGCAGCCGAAACACTGTGAGTAAGTAATCCAAAAACCATCACTAGAACAAGTGAAGCAAGTACAAAGTAGTTTTGTTTTGTATTGCCGTTTGAATATTTCATTGCGTACCACCCTGGTGTGTAATAGTGTTACCGTTGTCATCAAATTCCACTGAATATAAAACTGAGCTCGGAGAAACTACCACCCCGGTATCTGAAGATACACTTGAAGTTGCTTCTACGGCTTTTTTTGTAGACACTTGCGCTTCTTTGATAATGGTGCTGTCTGGAAACTGTTCCAGACCTTCTACGAGCGCTGCTTGTGCTTCGTCTAGTTTCCCTAGGTTAAAATACACAGTAGAGGCCTGTACATATGCCTCCTCTGTTGGAAGCGTATTAATATGCACCGCTAAGCTTTGAGTGAGTCCTTCTAATGCTTGAGCTTTTTCTGTCTCAGTAAGTTTTCCACCCTGTCCATCTGAGCCACTTAATGCCGTTGCATAGTCGAGGTTCTTGACCACATTTTCCCTCGCAGTTACTGCTTGCTGAGTCTTATATGTCTTGTATTTTGGATAGCCAAAACCAAAAGCAACTGCGGCAATTACTACAATTCCGACTAGGCTAAAAGTTTTTATATTCATAGTCTCCTACTGGGTTGGTGCTGTTGTATTAATAACAAGGAAGTTATTACTTCCCGGTTGAGCTGGGTAGTTGTCCCAGGTGAGCTGCAAGCCATCTGCTGTCTGAGCTTGAGATGAGACTGCTGGAGTTGGAGCTACTACGCCACTAAAAGCAAAACCTTTTGGTACTAAGAAGCGAACTGTCACATTCTTTGCTGCTGGGTCTGGGTTATTCACCGTTAGAGTAAAAGTAGCTGCCTCTCCTTTTTTAACCGTAGCGGTACCATCTGGTCCTGCTACTTTACTGTGGATAGAGACTCCTTTTGGATCAAACGAGTAGTTATTGGTTACATTATTAGTGATAACATCCCCTCCTCCTGTTGGTGGTGGAGTTGGGGTATTAGGGTCACATTGGTCACTAATATTTGCAAGAAACCCTATCTGACCACTAAAAGTATACTGCGCCATTTTGCCCATTTGACATCCTGGAATACTAGCTCTTAAATAGTTATTATCTCCAACTCCAGAGCCACCAGCGGTCCCAACATATTGCACAAATACATTATTTCTCCTTTCGGCATCAATTGGATATGCAAGAGCTATACCTCCACTATTTCCAAGGTCCCATACAGAAGGGTAAATATACCCCCCAACTGAAAATTTAAAATACGGTACAAAGTTGGTATTCCCAGGAGAGTATAATAGATAGCCCTTATCTGTACTAATGAAGACTCTAGAAAACGCAACATCTCCTGAATTCGCTTTTCCGTATAAGGCCTGGTTATATAGACTGGTCAAATCTGTCCAAGTAGCCCCGTTTGAGATAGCTACTTTTCCGTCAGTTGATACTACTATTTCTGCTGCTATTCCTTCGTTACCTATACTCATTGCATTATTATTCATTATAGCTACAGGTACAGGTGCACGCGTCTCCCAACTTGTGGTGTTGTTAGCTGTACGAAAAACCTTTCCATTTTTTTCAAGAACGTATGTATAACCAAAGCCCGAACTAATATCCACAATCTCAGAGATACTACCAGGGTAGTTTACTACTTGAGTTGCTGGGCCAGGGTTTGAAGTATTAGCAGATGTTCTACCGAATAGCCTACCATCTCCAGTTCTATACATAAGATACCCAGAACCATTCACTGCAAAGGCATCAATACCGTTAGAATCACTTGCGTAATCTACCCACTTGTTTTTGTCATATTGATACCCAATAAGTTTACTGAAAACAGGTGTCTGCGTAGCCGCCTTAGTCCTCAACTGTAATGCCGAGGTAACACTAGTTGCAACGATAGCGAGCACTAAAACACCGGTTACTGCTTTTAGTGGCATTGGGATATTTCGCAACCTATCTTGAAATGTCTTTGGTTTCTTCTGGAACATTTTTATTTTTGAAAAATCAATGAGTGACATAGTCCTCCTTTATGTATTACCTCTACTATAGAAAAAACATTGCAGTTATGCAATGCTTTATTCTTAGAGCATAAATTCATCTAGCACGCTAATCTACTATATACTTACCTTCCTTGAAAATAACTTCCCCATCTACCGTTACAGATTCTACGACCGGAAATAAGTCTACATGAAACTTAGTCTTGTGTGTCGTTATCCCCTCCTTTTTGTATACTGAGTGCTTTTCACCTAAAGAAAAATGCATTCCGTGAATTCGCTCAAAGGCAGTGATATCTTGTAGATATCTCTCACGGGTAATGGCACGATTGAGACCAAAGCCAATTTCACGGATAAGTGGCCTCTCATACTGCTTTATAGCATTTACTATATCCACGAAGCTTTCAGGTGCATTTTCTGCCCAGCCTACCACTATACCTTTTTCAACATCTACCCTGAATGGCTCATGCATATTGATCTCAAAATCTGTTCCTGCATAGGCGTATATCAAAAATGAGCCATTCATTTGAGAAAAGTCTTTAGCTTCGGTAAATACCTCACCGATCGGAAAAGTCCCTCCAATATTCTCCATACCGGTATAGTCCCCAATATTGAGCTTTGGTACTTCCACTCCTCCAGTTACAGTGAGCTTTGCCTCTCCTGCTTCTATTATGAGCGTATCTGTTACTTCAAGCCTACTCTTGAGCTTTGGTCCAACTTCTCTATACCAACCCTTATTGTATTCTAGAGAGTTGATATACACATCCCATACATCCTCAGTATTTCTATGAAGATGCATGTGTTCTATTACTTTTAGCTTTTTAGTAAACAAGTGAAGACGGATTCGAAATTCATTGAGTAAAAAGTTAGACGACTGGAGGAGTACCACAAGATCTCCTGGTGCCATACTGTCAAAAGCAGTAATAACTTCTTCTTTAGTAGTGGCATCAAAGTCGATAAACTGGGCATCAGGGAGTACAGCACGATACGCCTCTGTTAAAATGTCTGTGAGACCATAACGAGTATCATAAACAACCAGGGCTTTTTCCCCTGGCTTGCGTTCGATACAGATATCTATAATATCTGTGATGTTTTTTGTAGCAAGCACTACGAGATCATGGTTCATATGAAAATAAGAGGTTAGGCGACTCAATGACTTTACTTAACTTTCTTTGACGAAGACTTCTTTTTACCATCAATTCCAGCTAAGTATTTCATACCTCTTTTAAGTTCTCTTTTTACATCTGGGAGTCTACGCTCTACAGGAAGATCCTCTGGAAATTTCCCAGTATTTTCATTGACGAAGACTCTTACTTGCCGGGCAACATTATAATGTGCTTCTTCGGCCTTTATTTGACCTTTTATACCTTCCCTTTTCAAACGCTCCTCAGTTTGTGTTAGACGGAATAGATTTGCTGCTAGCTCAGTTCGTCCCATATAGTCATATACCTGGATCTTACTATCATTGGGCAGGCCACGCTTTTCCTTTAGTTGCCATACACCCATATTATACATACCCATATATCCGCTATTCATAAACTTCTGATAGTCGGTTATTTGGGCTACCTTTGCTACACTAGCTAGAGACTTATTCCCTTGTCGAACCTCTTCTCTATACATGATTCTGTCTATATCTTCAGCCCCCTGAACATAAACTTCAAATTTACGTGTCTGCTCTACAAAATAGGCTTGAGCTTGAGCTACTCGAGTTTTCTTAGGATCACCATTCATAGCAACCAGATAACATGCAAACCTGGTCAATTTAAAATCTTCGATCTTTTTATCTTCAATATCCCTTGAAACAGCGATTATATTTTCATAGTGCTTAACACCCAAAGAAATAAAGGCATTAGTTGCTCTGTCTATAACCTTTCTAAAGGCAGTCATATTCTCGTAACCAAGCATAGCCATAAAATCGCTAGCCCACCAAAAGACAATGCCATTTTCGTGGCGAAAGTCCTCAAAAGATGGTTTTGACTTTTGTTCTGGTTCTAAAATAAGTTCATCCATAGCACAGACCACTGATAACCTACTAATATATCAAGTTTAACCTAAATTCTTGAATAAAAAAAGACCCTAGCAAGCAGATGCTCACAAGGGTCTAGGTTGAGCTAGAAAGTCACGATCATCCCAATGGTAGTTTTGCGCATTTGCGCACCCGTTTCCCAATCAAAAACGATGTGATTGTCTCCTTTTCCATAGATTCCAAGTCCAATGGTGTTAATAGCCGGAGCGCCGTTTTTCCAATCGGTCTGGGCGTGGAACCTGAAGTGTTTATTTATTCTCCTTTCGATCAGAAGATATCCTCCCTTTTGCACCTTCCCCTGAGAGTTACGGAAATAAGCAACTCCCCGGAAAAAGATTTTTGGGCCGACTGTGTAATCGACGTTAACCGTGAGCTGATGTTCATGATTGTCGTTATATCGCAAGATACCGGCCATAGTCCCCTTTTTGTTGCTTTTTGCAAGACGAAGCGTAGCATTGGTCTCTCCCCAGCTCCCGCGGCTAATCGTGCCGTTGGGCGAACCGCCCAACTCAGCCTGTAGTCCAAATCCTCCAATCTTCGCATGGAGTTGAACTCCGTTACCAAAGAATGCGGCAGGGATTCGTGGCCAGTTGGCTGTTCGTAAATCTTGAGATTTCGGCAATGACCAGCCTTCCAGCATGGATATTCGCCCAATCGTTACCTTGCCACGCGACAGTGCAACCATCTTCAACCAATCACGATCCATATCACGACGCGTCGTCTCAGTACGGATAAATACCCCCGTCTTTTTAGATAGCTGGATGTTGATGTTGGTCTGTACCTGGGAGACCCTGTCAACGGCATCACCAAAACTCACCCCAAAAACCCCTGAAACATGTACCTTGCCCTTTTGGGCGGCCGATGCTTGATGTGCAGTAAAAAATACCGCACTAACCAAGAGTATTCTAAACCTATCTGTTTTCACTTTTTGTTTCTCCTTTGGAAAAGTTCGTCAAATCTTACCAACTTGACATGAACAATATATCATGTTTTTATATTTTGTTCAATATTGTCTGACCATTGTTGACAATATTTTGACAACAATGTATAATGCCTCCTATATGGCGATTCAACAAACTCTCAAAAAACTAGGGTTAAATGAAAAAGAGATCAAGGTATATCTTAATCTCTTAAAGCATGGTAAAACCAAACCCTCTGACTTAGCAAAATTAACCAATCTCAGTCGACCAACCCTGTATAATATCGCAAGAAGTTTGGTTTCCAAAGGAGTCATAGCAGAGGACCAGAGCGGTAGTATTATGCAGCTTGCTCCCCTACCCCTAGATAACCTAGAGAAGATTCTCGATCAAACAAAAAGAAATCTCTTAGAAAAAGAGGAATTAGTTAAAAAAGCCGTAGAAGAATTAAGCCTCATTACTGCCGGTAAAGAGTACATTGTTCCAAAAATTAGATTTGTCGAAGAAGAGAACCTAGAAAAATATCTATTCGACAATCTTACGAAATGGCAAAAAGCGGTTATTTCCTCCGATGGTATCTGGTGTGGATTTCAAGACCATACGTTTGCCGTTAAATACGAGAAATGGATCGATCGTACTAACGAAACAAAAGAAAGCCGCAATCCTCATTACCGAGGGATGGTATTTACAAACGAATCAAAAATTGAAGAAAAACTAGGAAAGAAATATTCAAAAAGCAAAAGAGAGGTACGATTTCTTGATAATACCAATTTTACCGCCTCTACCTGGGTATCTGGTGATTACGTCACAATGATAGTAACCAGACAACACCCATACTACCTACTTGAGATTCACGATAAGATCCTAGCCCACAATACCCGAGAGATCTTCAAAAAACTCTGGGAGAAGACGCAATAAAAAAGACCCTGACGGGTCTTTTTTATTATCATGAAGTAGCCTTCTGTCGTAAATAATGATCCATAATCACCAGTGCCGCCATAGCGTCGACAATAGGAACGGCACGAGGCAGAACACAGGGATCATGCCGACCCGCCGCTTCAAGGCTCACTGCTTCCAGTTTTTGATTCACTGTTTTCTGTTCGCGACTAATGGTCGCAACTGGCTTGAACGCCACACGGAATACAATCGGCATGCCGTTCGTGATCCCACCCTGACTGCCGCCAGAATGGTTGGTCTTCGTTAAGACCTTCCCATCTTCGACATAGAATTCATCATTATGTGTACTGCCGCGCATTTTCACTCCTTCAAATCCAGAACCAAATTCAAATCCTTTGACCGCATTAATACTGAGCATTGCCTTCCCGAGATCGGCACAGATCTTATCAAAAACCGGTTCACCAAGCCCCGCTGGAAGATGCTTAATAATCCCCTGAATAACACCACCGATTGAATCGCCTTCATTTCGTACTTTTTCAACCAACGAGATCATTTCCTGTGCAATAGCCTGATCAGGACATCGGATACTATTTGCCTCAATATCATTCATTTGAACTGCAAGAGGATCAAGCGTTACTCGTAGATCACCAACCTGTTCAGTCCAACTCAAAAACTCAATGCCCAGTTGTTCTTTCAAATATTTTTTAGCGATCGCACCAGCCGCTACTCGAGCCAATGTTTCACGCGCCGATGCTCGCCCACTCCCCGCCCAATTACGTCTTCCGTATTTTGCTTCGTACGTAAAATCCGCATGTGATGGTCGAAATAAATCCTTCAGGTTATGATAGTCCTCTGACTTCGTATCAGTATTTACTGCCATCATCATGATGGGTGTGCCGGTTGTCTTACCCTCAAAAACGCCGGAGAAGATTTTGATTACGTCACTCTCTTTACGCGGTGTCGTAATAGCACTTTGTCCCGGCTTGCGCCGATCCATGTCCTTTTGAATATCTTCTTCTGAAATCTCTAGTCCCGGTGGACATCCATCCACAATAACCCCTACCCCACCACCGTGCGATTCCCCAAATGTCATAATCCTGAATAGTTGTCCGAAAGAGTTACCTGGCATATTATTTCTTAAGTATAGGATTTTTTTCTAAGAAATCTAAAAATTTCTTTCCTTTCTCTGAGGCAATATATATACCCTGATCAAAAACTATCAACCCTAAACTTAAAAGAGCATTAAAAATATTCTCTTTTTCTTGCAACGGAAGGTCGGAACCGGAAGACAATCTAAAAACCGAGAAAAAAGTTTCCTTAGGGTAAGGCATAGACCAAAACCAAGCTAGTGCCCACTTAGAGTTGTGAACTAAAAAATGAGATAGATAGAGAAACTCGTTTTCTTCTATTAAGCTAGTAATTATCTGTTTATGCTCAGTACTTAAATCATTACTATTTGTGCTGGCCAACTCTTCGTCATTTAGAATCTTTTCGTCTATTCCTTGAGTAGATTTAGATTGCGCCTCAAAAGGCGCAAGGTATTGATTAGTATCAGATACTCGAGAATTAACCAAAAATCTAGTTATGGGCTTCCGATATATCAATAGTAACGCAAAAACTATAAGCGGCCAAGAAAGTAGCACTTTAAGATAACCAATAATACCATCGCTATGGGTATTGAAGATATGAAAAATATCAAAGATTAACCTTCTCGTAAGAAATAATACTAGCAATAAGAAACAAGCTAGAATAATAATTCCTATCCACCGATTCATCCAGATCAAAATCATTCTTAGTGTATTGTTCATAGAGAATATTCCATAGCCATAATTATTCTAAAGATTCATCGGAGACAGTCCAACAAAGTCAAACTCGTCTTTTTCAAAAGAGAACTTAGAGAGCGACCCAGTAGAAACAGAGAAGTCTTTATGCTTTTCCAGACCAGCTTTTGCGAGCTTCGGCATAATTGCCCTCAAACATCCCTTGTGAGTTACTATCAAAACATTCTCTCCGCCAGTACTCTCGTCGGCAACTTCTTCCAGTGTAGTAAATAAACGCTTTTCCATCTGTTGCCATGATTCGCCACCTTCTGGCACAAAAGTATATCGCTCTTCCAGAGTCAGCCCATCCAGGCGATTTGAAGCTTCTTCCCATCGTAAATCTGCCCATACTCCCCAATTCCGCTCATCGAACCCAGCCTTAATGGCGATAGGTAGCCCAAGGGCTGAAGCAATAATATCTGCTGTTTGACGTGACCGACCCTTGGACGAAGTAAATATATGAGAAATCTGTATATCATTTTTCTGGAGATATTCGGCAACTCCCTGAGCTTCTTGTTTCCCGCGTTCTGTGAGTGGACTGTCGTGCATAATCGGGCATGTATCAGCCAATACATTACCCTCGCTTTCTCCGTGACGAACAAACCAAAAAGAAAGGTTTTGTGCCGCGGCCTTACTCTTTACTGCGCTGTTTAATTCTTCAATCATATAGTTGTTATTTATACTTCTAATGTATTCTCTTGCTTTGGAACCAGTCCCTTATACACATACCACCCGGAGAAGATAGTGAAAAACACATTGAGCCAGAAAAATATCCAGCTGGCTCCCAGGTAGCTAAATAGCGCAATTAAAATACTCCCTACTGCCAGCGCGACGTTCCGGCGTAACGTCCCCATGCGGAACGTAAAACCGAGACTTACTATACATAGTCCTAAAATAAAGACGAGTGTGGCATACCCATTGAAGAGAAAAAGTGACCAGATAATCAGAGCTACCCCGCTTACAGAGATAACAGGAATATTTAGCTTTTCAGGAGTTCCCAACATCATAAGAATACCAGCGACAGCACCAAGTATTTCTAAAATCACAAAGAATACCAATCCACCTAAGAGATATCCAAGGACTGCATAAAGCAACATAAATAGCCCACCGATAAAAAACAGCCAGTTCTTTATAGACTTGGCTGGACGAGTAGCATCTTCGTTCTGTGGCCATGCAGAACCCGTAACAAGCAGAAGAGAGCCAATGAGTCCGGTGATAAATATGTAATTCATAGCTATATTATACACCAATAATCAGTTTTATAGCTTATTTTATTTATTTTAAATATTATTGTAGTTCAGTATATTTTCGGTATAATTAAGTAATACTAAATTACATCACCGATCGTAGTAAATTATATGGCAACTCTAACGAAAAAACAAAAACAAATACTAAACTTTATAGAGAAATATATAAAAGAAAAGGGGTACTCCCCTACTTTCGAAGAAATTAAAGCTGAATTTAACCTAAAAGCCCTATCTGGCGTGTATCAACATATTGATGCGTTATCAAAAAAGGGCTTTATAAAGAAGAACGACAATGCTTCTAGAGGAATAGATATGATCTCTAATAAGAATAGTACTATTGAAATTCCACTTATAGGTACAATCGCAGCAGGAGCACCTATTGAGGCCGTCGAGTCACCGGGAATGACGATAAGCATACCAGAGCTGGACATCAACTCATCAAAGAAACACTACGCCTTGAAGGTGCGTGGCAACAGCATGATAGATGAAGGGATATTTGATGGTGATATTGTTGTAATTAAAGAACAGAAAACTGCTGAAAACGGACAAACCGTAGTAGCTATTATTGATGACAACCATGCGACACTTAAGAAGATTTATAGAGAGAGAAACGGATTCAGGCTACAACCAGCTAACCAATCAGTTTTACCTCTATTTCGCACAGAAGTTGAAATAAGGGGTATAGTTATTAAAATTATTAGAAACATTAACGAGAAACCGAGCTACACAAGAACATTGGACCTTTTCGCTGGTGTAGGCGGAATAAGGCTAGGATTTGAGAATGCAGGCTTTGAGACTGTATTTGCAAACGACTTCGAGAAAACATGCAAAGACACTTATGATCTTAACTTCAGAACATCAAAGCTTATAGTTGAAGACATAAGGAAAGTCGGTATAGATGACCTTCCTGAATTTGACTTTCTATTGGGCGGTTTTCCTTGTCAGGCATTCTCTATCGCCGGTCACAGACATGGATTTAGCGACACCAAAGGAAGAGGTAACCTATTCTTTGATATAGCAAGGATAATCAAGGAAAGAGAACCAAGGGGCTTTCTACTAGAGAATGTCAAGAACCTTACAGGTCATGACAATGGAAATACATTCAGAATAATAAAAGAAACCCTAGAAAACCTAGGGTATCACTTAAAATACAAGGTCTTAAACAGTATGGAGTATGGAAACGTTCCTCAGAACAGAGAGCGTATCTATATTGTAGGATTTAAAAACAAAAGACATATAGATAATTTTGAGTTCCCCAGTCCCGTAAAGTTAACCTTACATATTAAGGATATCCTACAGGATGATGTTAAAGAAAAGTACTACTATAACAATAAGCCCTTATTTAGTAAACTTGAGTATTTCATAAAAGATGAAGGTAAGGTATACCAGTGGCGAAGACAGTATGTAAGAGAAAACAAGAAAGGTGTCTGCCCTACCCTAACTGCTAATATGGGTACCGGTGGGCATAATGTTCCAATAATCAAAGATTCAAAAGGGATAAGAAAACTAACTCCACTTGAATGTTTTAGGATCCAAGGATTCCCAAGTAGTTACACATTACCCAATATTGCGGACTCGTGTCTATACAAACAAGCTGGTAACTCGGTTACAGTAACTGTTATAGAGGCTATTGCAAGAGCGATGAAGAAAGCTATTTCTATATAATTAGTAGCTTTCTTCTTTAAAGTCCTCATATGAGCCTACTGCTGTAAAGTCAATATCGTATTCCCCTTCATTGTTCTTATATATCACTACACTATCGAGTCCTATATTATCTAAAAAATCATAGTTAAGGACTTCGCCTTCCTTTAGATTCAAAACATCTCTTAAGAGCCACTTTCCAAGATCAGAATTAGGGTTACTCATTAAAGCCTTTGACCCATCCTGGCATAACTTAGCGCTCATTTCTTTACCATTAGGCAGAATGAGAGTAAACGCCGTATCTCGTGATGGAAAAAATCCCGGGAATTTAGAATGAATCCATGATGGGATTGGGATATATATCTCATTATAGTCCCTCTTTCTACCAGAAGCTTTCCATTGGTTAAGCCCGCTCTTATCTGGAACTACTTTTTTACCGTCCTTCATAGAATAAAGCGGTAAAAATATATGCTCTTGCTTCTTAATTGAAGAAAAAGAAATTGATTCTTGCGTAGTACTTAAGAGCTTCTCAAGAGAGTCAAAAGGATCATCCAGGATTTCTACCGGCAAATCCAAAAGGAGCTCTCCGGTGTTAAACCTCTTATATAATGTGCTTTTAGATATGTTAAAAGAATAAGAATTAAGTCCATCATCAAAAGATATGATGTTCTTATTCTTTTTGATCTTTTTAATATCACCGACTACTATACTATCCATTGGTAGCTCATAAACCAAAATTCTACCTGGTTTCCTTGTTACGCAGTGATAGATCATTTTATCTAGATCAAATATTCTCTTTGTTGTGTCTATTCTTATATTCCTGAGATTAGCCACCTTCTTAACCTTCTCTTTGTCTCCTAGACTCTTGAACTGCCCATGGTCTCCATTGAACTCAGCTACTTTTTGCCAAGTAGAACCATTAACTTCTAAAAATGTCTTTATTCCTATACCGACTCTGTCTTTTGAAGCATCGGCAGAGCAGTCTGTCCTCGATAAGTTCTTAGCGTTAAATGATTTACAAAAAAGATTCTCAGCTATTCTATACTGTATGTACGGCTCTTTACTTTCCGAAAAAAGCCTAGACAAAGACCCTATGCACTTGAGCATATCAGAGTAGTATTGCTTGTCTGTCTTATTTTGGCTAGTTAGAAACATGCTCATATTTTTTACTAAAAAAGTACCATTAGGAAAGTTAGTGCCATTGTTGAAAAACTAAATGACAACATAACTTATGCTTATATTAATACCACTCACTTCTTCCTTGCCACTATTATTAGGTAAGTTGGATACATACCCCCTCCTATTTGCTCAGAGCTAGGAAAATCTGACCCTTCACGGATATCAACAAGAGAGAACTTCAGGAGAAAATCCTTATTTATGTACTCAGATAAAGTATGACTAGGCTCAATAACTGTTATCTTACCACTAAAAATAACCGATTCAATTAGTTCTTTTTTATAGTAGTCCTTTCGCTCTTTCTTTTTCTCTAGAAATTGCCGAAACGGATGAACTACAAGAAAAATAAAATACCCATTCACGTCCAGCATACGAAAAACCTCACTATAAATCGGCGCTATATCTTTTGATGTCTGCATTGCATACTTTGATACTACTAACCCAAACTTACCTGCCTCATAAGAAACATGGCGTGAAAAAGACTCGTTTCTCACTTCGGCGACATGCTTATTTTTTTGTGCCAGATTACACATCTCCTTGGATACATCGAGACCGTAATATGTAAAACCTTTTTTTGTATAAAAAGCAGCATCATCTGCGGCACCACACCCAAGATCAAGTACATTCTTATTTGTAATATTTGAGATAATCCCTTTAGAGATAACATCAAAAAAAGCCTCTGTAGACTGATGGGCCTCTTTATTTAAGTAAGACTCATGAAACTCTTGGGCAGTCTTATTGTATTGTTTTTCAAAGACATCACTCATAGTTTTGCCTAGTTATCCTGGAAAAAGGGTATCATGGAGGAAGTTAAAGCTACTTTCGAACGACTAAACGACATTGCCGTCTTTGTTCCGATTCTAGTTAACTAAATAAGAAATCCATCCTATACGTCATTCCTTCTTTCCATTCTTTATTCTCTACGGGTATAAAACCCAACTTTTCGTACAATTCTCTGGCAGGGGTGTTAGTGAATTCCGTTTGGACAACTACTCCCTTCAAGTTATTATCCTTTGCAGATTCTATAACCAGACCAACAAGTTTCTTTCCGATACCTCTTCCTTGGTAAATAGGATCAACGATGAGCTCTTTTATAAAACTATATCCAGGAAATAGCTTTTCAGAAGAGGCTATATAACCCATAGACTTATCTTTATCATGAGCGATGATATGAAGAGCGTTTTTGTCACCCAGACTCTCTTTAAGTCTCTTCAAATATTCTTCACTAAAACTAAAATGCAAATCTCCATAATCTGCTTTAAGTTCAGAAACACTATCTATAGCGTTAATATCCGTAACGGTTGTATAGGTTACTTCGCTCATTATTCTAAATTTTATATTCCCGTTAAACAGGGGTAGCAGGAATCGAACCTACGTTAACGGTTTTGGAGACCGTCGTTCTACCGCTGAACTATACCCCTTTACGATACGTATTCATTCTACCAAATAACAAATCAAGAACCAACTGGTTCTTGATTTGTATACTTCCCCTCTTTACTTCATTTCCTTGTGTGCGGTTTTAACCCGACAACGAGAACAAAACTTTAATAGCTCCATCTTATCTGGAGTATTACGCTTGTTCTTCTCAGTGTGGTAGTTAATTTCTTTACATACCGAACACTGGAAGTTAATGATTCCTCGAGGTCCCTTTTTGCTTTTGCTCTTCTTTTTGACTGCCATATAGATGTTTTACTAAATACATTGAAGTATATTGTACCTGATTTTATGATGGAAAGCAATCTTAGATATGTTTCTTGATTATATCCACTACTTTCTCTACATTTTCCTCTATTGTTCCTCCTACATCCACAGGGTAGACAGGGCGTAGATCTTTAAACTGGGTACTAAAGTCCAAGAAGGCCTGGTTAATCTTTAAGGCATAGTCAATGTCGTCCTCGGCCCAGGCTTCCAGATTATCTCTGTTTCTACGAGATATACGATCTACCAGTACTTCTGGGGTGGCGTAAGCCACAATATGCACATCTGGGAGCTTTTTAGGAAGGTGGTCGGCAATCGCAAAGAACAGATCCCGATCTTTCTCTGGCAAGATACTCCGGCTATATGCGTAAATATCTGCCCAGCCTCGGTCGCAAATATAGTGCTTTTGAGAATCAGTGATCTGCTGTTCCTTAAGTAATACTTGTCTGGCATGCCAGAACTGGCCTGCAAGCTTGTCAGGGCTGTTAGGGCCAAACCGAGGTGGAGCAATCAGCTCGTCCACAGACTCAGTTAAATACACGCCTGAAAGGCGTTTGGCTACTTCGCGCGCAAGAGTAGACTTCCCCACTCCATGTACTCCACTAATAACGATATACATACAAAAAGTATACCACTTACTGTCTATCTGTGAACACTACCAGTCTCTTAGAGTACGCTTGGCTAGTCTCGTTCCACACCCCCTCGCATGTTACAAGGTTTAAATGAGCCTTGCCATCACTCGATACAAATACATCAGTCGCATCATCAGTAGGGTTAAAGGTTCTAACTCCAGTCACTACAAAAGATACTCGTATCCCTTGCTCGTCTTCTATAAAGACCTCATCCCCTGGCTTTAATGTATTTAGATCATCAAAGACTGATCCCTCGCCATTTAGCCACCTACCATAATGACCCGCTATAACAGCACTCCCAGTATCCCCTGGTCTTGCTCCCAGTTTGTACCATGCAACCTCTGCTGGGTGCTTAGGCACGTCCATAGCGCCACCTGAAGTAAGACCCACCTTCGTTACCGGTGCGTCAACATAAAGTGAGGGTATAACAAGACGAGCAGGCAGTCCTGTATCACTTGTTGTGCTAGAAAGCGCATTACTTGTCGGAACGATAGGAAGTATATCTTGTACTGGCGCTATACCTGTTTGCTGTTGTCTTAAGGTACTATCTTTACCGAGGCCCATAAAGTTTAGTACAAGAAATAGAGTAACAATAATTGCAAACACTATGCCAACGGCGATAATGATAAAAAAAGATGAGTGAAGTGAAATCTTAATTCGCATAAATATACTATATATTAAAGACCCCGCATGAGCGAGGTCTTTACGTGTGATTTATCGAGAATTTACTCTCAGATTACAGAGCGTGTTTTTTAATAACATACGCGAGTGTTCCCAGTGCCGCAACAACAGCCGCAAAGAGCATTAACATATCACGGATGTTAGTTGGAGCGTATCCTGTTGCAGGTAGCTGCGGAACAGAGTTAGCTACGACAACTGTCGCGATAGCAAAGTCACGAGCGGTAAAGCCATTTGCCTCACCAGTTGCAACTGCAGTGTTTGTAACAGTGTTAACTAAATGAGTCCTACAGGTATATGTCCATGTCTCACTTGGGTCAAGTTTCGCATCTCCATTTGTATCTCCTGAGATAAAGTTCACTGGTCCACACTTGTCATCAGTAACACGAACATTAGAAAGTGCTACGATTCCTGGGTTAGTTACTTTTTTCGTATAGGTCACAAACCCGCCACCAGAAGCTAAAGTTAACGGATCTGGAACTTTTGTGATATGGATCAATGGTGGCACAATCGCCTGTCCTACTACAACGGTTGCACTTGCAATATCGGTTGCGGTAATACCATTTGCGTGTCCAGTTGCAACTACAGTATTCGTATGAGTTGCAGTAAGGTTTGTCGTACAGGTATGTACCCATACCTCAGAAAGGTCGAGCTTGTTATCTCCGTTCGTGTCTCCCGATACACGCACGATTGGACTACAGGTATCCCCTACCATTGTCACATCAGTTACAGCAACTGTACCAATATTACGCAAGGTATAGGTGTACAGCACAGATCCAGGACCATTTGGCAGAGATAGCGGATTTGGTACTTTTACTACATCAATCAACGGTGGTACGGGTGGTACGGGAGTTGGCGCTCCGATATCATTGTTGGTAATAATACAGAACTTGTTATCTCCAGGGTTAAGGTTGAGCTGTCCGTTCACATCACAGTCTCCAGAGAAAGAACGAGTATAGTTTGCATTTGTTGTCTCAGTAATAGAGTACGCAAGTGCTGGTGCAGTAAAAGTGTTCGTTACACCAGAGACTACCGGAGTACCATTTACGAACAGTGGGAAGTCAGCAACAGTCTTAGTTCCGCCGTTATCATTAACTACCGTTTTAACGACATTGATTGTCCCTACACGACTTCCACCTGATGGAGGAGCAGCACAAGTTGCCTTAGTCACTGTAGTGTTATTAAGCGTAACTAAAGCGTTTTGAGCAAGGAGGCGTCCTGAAATTGTCGATCCACCGTTGTCGGTAATTGAAGCAGTAGCAAGCACATTTCCTTTAAAGTTTGAAGTTGTTCCAAATGTTACTGAACTTCCAATCTGCCAAAATACATTACAAGCCTGTGCGCCATTTATCAAAGAGACGGTACTACCAGCTGCAGTCGTAAGCGTTGAACCGGTCTTGAATATAAAGACTGCGTTCGGATCGTTCTGCGCATCGAGAGTTAGCGTTCCAGTTAGAGACAGTGAGTCTGGTGCGTTGTTGTCATCATATACTCCTGGAGTAAGCGTCTGTCCGCCAAGGTCAGCAGCAATAACACCAGTAGTGGGCTGTCCAGCAGCGGTATATGCAGTAGTAAGGTCAGTTTTAGCAAGCTGTGTAGTAGCGTCACCTGCGTGATTTACTCCCGTGATTGTTACGGTACCGAAACCAATTTCAGTAGCAGTGGGGAATGTTCCTACATCGCCTACTATGGTAGTAGGTCCAGCAGAGTTCGTGATACCCGAACCACCTAACACTGCAAAACTATCTGCGTTACCAAGACTTACTGCCGTTGCTGCAAGCACAGGACTTGAGCTAATGAAGCTAAAAAAGATTGTAGCTACAAAAACACCGAGCGATATTTTATGAAAAGTTTTCATTATTTTATTTTTATTCCTATATTAGTACTATTTTCGACCTTTCTTATTGATTATTTTTAAAACATTTTTTTTATTATGTACTTATTTGAAATATACACAAGACCTATATCACATAAACTGCGTATAACTTTTTTAACCAAAAAAAATCCCAAAGGGATTTTCTTAAATGGTGGGAGTAGGATTCGAACCTACGAAGGCCGAAGCCGACAGATTTACAGTCTGGTGCGTTTGACCGCTCCGCAATCCCACCGAAAAGCCGCCTGTCGGATTCGAACCGACGACCCACAGTTTACAAAACTGTTGCTCTACCAACTGAGCTAAGGCGGCATATACGCAATACCGAGTCTGTTAAAGATACAAAAGCCGATGACCGGAATCGAACCGGTGACCTTCACCTTACCATTAACTAGGTCTTGGCTCTTTTCCCGATAAATGGCGAATTTAAGCCCCGCCCGTAAACATATCGGTATCTTCAGAATCACATTCTACTGACCTGTTCTCGACAGGTAATACACTGTGATGTTGCGCAACCAATAGTAAGGCCCCTTGATGCAGTAACTGCTCTTTGAGCCTACTATTATTTTTTAAGTGTGCCATGTGATTGTACCATAAAACACTAGTAAAGCAAAAGCCCCCTTATGCGCGACCAAAGGAGGAGGGCGCACGACACACCCTCCTCCAGATTAGCTCAACGTCCTAGTTAGATGAGGTTTTCCAGGGTAAGGGCTTCTACATCTCCTTGCATGGCTTTTGGGGGCAATACACGAAGATAGGCTGCTGTCATACGGATATCCTTATACCCCATCAATTGCTTCACCTTCGACATATCCGTACCCTGGTACATTAGGTTAACAGCAAAGGTATGCCTCATCTGATGGATATGGAACTTGACCCCGCTTTCCTTTTTCACGTGCTCAATCAGGTGCTTGAGACCTGCCGCAGTCAGTCGGGCATCTTCATTCGCAGAAGCTAGAAGGTAAGACGTCAGCTTCCCTCTCCGCTTGCGCTCCTCTACATAGTCCTTTAGATCTAGGAGCACCTTCTGGTTTAGCGGTATCAGCCTCTTACGCTTCGATTTGGACGTTTCAGCCTGTACGGTGAGTATCTTTCGCTCAAAATCGATATCTAGCAGCTTCAGCGCTAACAACTCCCCTTTCCGCAAGCCACAGCTAAGGAGCAGCTGGAAAATGAGTATGTTGCGCTTCTTGACTAACGTATTTTTCCAATCCATATGAAACGCTACGGTAGTAAAGATTTTTTCAACATCATCCTTACTCAGGTACTTTCTGTCCTCATACTGCACATCAGGATACTCCATCAGGCGAAAGGGGTTCTCCTTGATATGCCCATACCTTTTGAGCCACTCAAAAAACTTATACAGCTTACTACGATATGTTGCCACCGTACTTTTTCTGACTCCCGTACGGATATCTCCCCTACCGACAAGCCTCTGACGCGTATTTAAATGCTCAAAGAAGCGCGTCATGACCTGTGGAGTGACCGAATCACAGTCGAGGTCTGGATAGAGGCTCAGAATCAATTTAAATGCGTGCTCGTATCCTCTGATTGTTTCCGAAGAGAGCCGCGATGCGTGACGGCACTCTTTGATGAACTCCGAGAATAATACCTTTATATCTTTTTTCATTGTTAATAACCCTACGATCTGCCATGTAGTTGCAAATAAAAAAGCAAAACAAAAGCTGACCGATATTAATTGCTAATATCTGATCTATTTTGTTTTGCTAGTTATATAATTCATCAGCCCCGTACCGCACCACCTCCGAAGGGGGCGGGGTTGAAGGTGTCATGTTGACTAAAAGGAGGTAGGGACTCCTTACACCCCAAAAAATATCACCCTGACCACATATAGTCAAACGATTCTCCCGCACCAGAGATTATTTGTGAAAAAAATAGCAATAGTATATAATATGCGCACAATTGATTATCGCCTAAAATTAGCCACTAAATGGCTATTCATGGCAAAAAACCAACCACGATAGAGAACTCTTCACTGAGTGTTCCGTGGTTGGTCGTTAGCCGAAAGGTTAACGGGTTCGCAAGAGCCGCACTCGTGAAGAGCTTTGTGTTTTCACGAGCAAATCCAACCACGCAAATGATCCATATTTATTTTATTGAATTTGATATATAGCCAACCCGAGTATTACTTTGGTTGGTTTTTTGTATTTCAAAACACATTAATACTAATTCAGCCCTAATATTAGCCTAGGCCTGGGAGGACAAATATGGCAGTAATAATCGATCAAGACCATGTGAGCAAACCTACTGGTGCTGACGAGGAGGCGACGGCGCGCTTCATAGAGAGCTCCAAATATCTTTACTCTCCATCACAAAGCGAGCTAAAGCACCTTACAGCCGAGGCTGACCCCCAACAAGTACTGCAAGCCCCTTCGCCGACATCTACAGGTCTTGCTATCCCCGATACATCGCAATCACAAGCACCTTTTACCTTTTTTATTTCAATCGCAATACTATTAATCTTACTTTTACTGTTCGTCGGATACAAGATCGGTCAAAAAAACTCAAAAAATACTAATCAGAAAGGAGACTAATGAATAACTCACTAAAACTTTTACTTGTTATTGGCTTAATCGCTACTACCCTAGTAGCCCCTAACTCAGCCAGCGCGGTTGTCAAGAAAAAAGCTCCTGCGAAACCTACGGTGCCCGCCTATGATTATCAGCTCATTACCCAATCACCATACCCTGCTTCGCTACCTGTCGGCTCACTGACGAACGTCTGGATCGAGGTGAAAAATACTGGTACTGCCACATGGTACAACACGGGCACAAATACCGTGCGGCTCGGATCAGGGTCTCAATACGGCACCTATAGCCAACAAAGAGACTACTCGTCCGAATTCTCAAACGATAGTTGGCCATCGGCAAATCGCCCTGCTGCTATGCTCGATGCAGTTGTCCCTCCTGGATATCACACACGGTTTCAGTTTTATATCAAAGTACCTGCATCTCAAGGAGAATATAAGGCCTTCTTTACGCCTGTAGTTGATGGACTTATGTGGATGAAGGATATGGGCATATTCTGGAAAATCATCGCTACCGCACCCATGCAATCCCCAGTCGCCACCACACCGCAACCCACGGTAACCCCGCCTACCCCCGCCCAGCCGATTCAACAACCCACTCAAAATATTAATCCCCTAACAGTTACTAAAGCTTCTCGTGCCGTAGTAAAGCTTACCTGCTCAGTGAATAAGCGCGGAGGCAAAATGGGAGGATCGGGCACACTCGTAAAGAGCGGTGACTCCTTTATAATACTCTCCAACCTCCATGTCGTAGAAACCGAAGATGGATCCGCATCGTGGTGCCTTGTTGAGCTCTTCAAGGATCCGTCAAACCTCCTCTCGGTTAAGTTTTTCAGAACACTTAGCTATAAGTATATTGACTCAGAGACTGACCTGGCCATGCTGACCCCCATCCCCTTCGAAAATGCTAATCAGCCACTATACAACGGTACAATTGGTGATCTTGAAGAAGCCTCTATCAGCTCAAAGGCTATGCCTCAATGCTCTATTCAGCTGGGCGAATCAATTAATATATTAGGATATCCAACTGTCGGCGGAGAGCTCATCACGGTAACACGAGGTATAATGTCGGGCTTTGAGTTTATTGGCAAGAACAGGTACTTCAAAACAGATGCAGTCATGGATCACGGAGTATCAGGAGGTCTCGCAGTCAGCAACACGGGCTGTATCCTTGGTATACCAAGTGCGGGAAGAGGTAAAATTGGCTTCATTCTAGATTTACACTACTTAGTGAGCCAACTATAGGGAGATATGATTTTTTACTTAGCTGCTGAAGATATAACAGCCTTATCGTTCAAAAAAAATATATTCCTCAAGCACTGGCAATAAAACCTAATAACATGATCATCGAAACCATTGCACATGTTCTTGCCCTATTCATAACTCCAACAGTAGGGGCAATTTCCTACCTTCTATTGCCTGTAATTGCCAATGCGCTTGATCTCGAAGCGGACAGCAGGATTGAAATGGTATCGCTATTCACATTCTGCAGCCTGCTCTCTAGCTTTGTTTCGTTTTGGTTTGCTACCGTGATATTCTCGTGGATGAACATAGAGCCTGGCTTACCTCTCTTCCTCATTCTTGCTATCGGCTTTGCGTTCAATGACGTTAAGAGAATCCAGCGAGGTACAAATGTTGATTTGGAGATAGGGTCGCTCATAGGTGATCTGTGCGGCATCCTCGTAGGAGCGATGCTACTCACGGATATTTTCTAAAAAAGTACATTCCATTGCCTGCGAAAAATCGCTATAATATATGCGGTTCCAATTAAAAATGAGGCGTAGCCCCTACTGCATCTCTTACAAGCATTCGATCACTGCTTCCCGCTGTCAGCTGAAACGGCGCGGCTGCGTACGCAGCGAGAAGACTGGTCGATACTTCTCAATATCAAGTTTAATGGTATTAGGAGGCCATCATGGCACAGCCTGTAAAAGATGCACCTGGCATGCGAGGAATTCGTTCTCGCAACTCAACTGGTCCACTCCGCGCAAAACGCGGTGACACTCATGTCGGGACTATTGAGAAGCAGTACGGAATCGACCTCAAGGTCAGGTCAGACATGCACCTAGATACGTACCTTGCCCAACAAGGTACTAAGTCCCTCAACGACCTGGTAACAGGTAAAAAGGACTAGGGCATTACGGGGCTACTGCCTCATTTTTTATATTTATCTTATAAGTAGATAATAATTCTTGAGCGCTTGAAGTGTAATGGATGAATCTTCGACCAAAATCAGTTAGAGCAACTGAAATAGAGGGTACGCCTGCGCCAAAGCCTCCTGCTCCTCCTTCATTGACAATCCTACATATACCCAAACTAACAAGTTCGGCCAAAGCTTCCTGGGCTCTTACTACATATGGGCTTCTTTCATCTAAGATTTTACGCAGGATCTCATTATCAGCACCGTCGTAGTTGTGCCTTTTCCTCACAACTGAGCTTTGGGAACCAAAATTATCTTCTATCCATTTATCAGAGTATCTCGAGAGAGAGAATATTGCATTGTCTCGCCACAGATCCATCTCATGTTCTATGGTATGACCGTTTCCTTCATGTGACCTTCCCGCCTGTTCTCGTAAGTCACTTTCCAATACTGGCAATATGTCTCTTACGGCATGCACAAGGTATTCTACGCTGCCAAGAGAGATATTATTTACTGCACTATAAAAACGCTCAAGCTCAAATACTCCTTTGTCTTGGCTATCAGTGAAGCCTAAAAACACCTGCTGGATAATGAAGCGTTTCTCTACTACTCTCTGTCTAATATACGCCTCTATCGTGACAACAACACCGTCTTGAAAAGCCTTAGTAGCAACGATATTCTGAACAAATACCTTCTTGTGGTTCTTTATGAAGTCAACGAATTCGTACGCCTCCCCTTGCTTGATTTCCTGATAGACACCAATTGCGCCCTGCACTGCCTTTGCAAAAGAGATATTGACAGCAGTCGACGGATCTGGTGAAGTAAAAAAGCTCATGGCAATATCTGCCCCTGCAAGTACAATACTTTGCGTAGCATTTTTAGAGATCCTAGCTATTTTTCTTCCTGCTGGCTCTTTGTACCCCATATCTTAAGATTACTTTTCTCTACCATAGTATCACATCCCCTCATTCAGCGGATGCTTCATAATCTGGCTTCTGAGATGCTCAGCGCTGGCAGCCAGGTAGATGGTAGTGGTTTTAATATCACTGTGCCCCATCATGCGAGACAAGGAATAGATGTCACAACCTCCCTCAAGCATCAGGGTCGCAAATGTGTGCCTGAGCTTGTGCACCCCAAACTTTATCTTTGAAGCCTTCTGTACGCGCAATACAATGCGTCTGAGGCTTATTTCAGTGATGCCCATATCTCGGATCAGCGACGCAAAAAACTGCGGACAAGTCTTGTTCAGCCTGCGCCGCTCTTTATCGTACCGATGCAGGGTCACAGCGAGGTTGTGGCAGATGGGCACGACACGGTCCTTATTCCCCTTTCCCCTTCTGATAAAAATCGACATATTTTCGAGGTCAACATCACCATACTGCAGTTTGATCAATTCGGTCTTTCTCAGGCCAGCATAAATAAACATCGCCATGATCGCATGATCCCGATAGCGCAGGTGTGTGTATGTATAAGGATAATTATAGGCCGCCTCTAAGATCCGAAGCGCTTCTTGCTTGGTAAGCTTTGGCGGCAGTCGCTTCTCGTGCTTTGGTAGTTCGAGATCACTGGCGGGATTTTCCTTAATATAGCCCCTCTGTACGCACCACCGAAAAAATACAAGTAGCGATTTATGATAGGTTACACACCCCGATGCTGACCAGTGACGCTGTACCCTACCCCACAAAAACCAGTCCTGAACCATAGTAGGAGTAACCGCACCAACATTTACAGGTTGAGCATGTTTCCAGAAAAAACGAATGGCGAACTTGTAGCGCTTGATTGTATCGGGCGTATATCCGCGAATATGCAGCGAGTAGTCACAAAACTGCGTAAGTAAGTTTTCTATCTCCATAAATAAAAAAACCGCTTATTACAGCAGTTAATTCATCAAAGCCGATGACGGGAATCGAACCCGTTACCTCAACCTTACCATGGTTGCGCTCTACCATCTGAGCTACATCGGCACTACTCGTTGTATCGTAGTGACTACAAAAAATGCTAGTAGCCAGTGACCTGTTTAATACTAGAAGAGTGCTCATCGAGACTATAAAGACCAAAAAAGTAGCTCAGTCGAGGCAATTTTCGCGACCCCATATGGGGTTTGTTTATTACCATGGTGACGCTCTACCAACTGAGCTACATCGGCTCAAAGCGTGAGAGAGCCCATAGTATATGAAAAACTACTCCATTCCCCTCAGTTCTGCAATCTTATCAGATACTTCTGCAATCAGCTGCTCGTACTGTTCATTATCTTTATCGAGCACTCTCGCCTTCTTATACATATCCAGTGCCTTCTCATATTGGCGAAGTGCCGCATACGCAAGGCCAAGATTGATGTATCTATGAGGAACCAAACCATTCAATTGAATTGAACGCTGGTATGCCTCGATCGCTTCAATATAGCGACCTTGGTTAAAAAGTGCAAGTCCAAGGTTGTTATAGAACAGGTCGTTATGCTTGTCGTACTTAAGTGCAGTCTTAAACGCTTCCTTTGCATCTGAGAAATTCTCATCCTCAAGATACACCACCCCAAGTTCGTTATAGATCTTAGGATTCTTCGGGTCGTGCTCAATCTGTTCTATTAAAAGCGACTCCGCTTCTTTGAACTTTCTTTCAGCAACCAGTATCTTTACCTGGTCAAACACAGCACGCAAGATGTCATCCGTAGGACCTGAAGTTACCTTTTGCAATCTCCCTGGCTTTTGAGATGAAGTCTCAAAACGGTGCATTTTTACCTCTTCATCAACTCCACCCGACAATGAGCGAATGTAGTTTTGAAGATCAGGAAAGCGACGAGCAACGATAATAACCAGTGATGCAGCTGCTGCCAAAAAGATAATAAGTTCTATCATGTATCGTAATACGAATATTAGCGCACAGTGCCAGAAACCTGAAGCATCCCAGATTCCAGTATCAACCGCTGATTCCCTGCTGTTGATACCAACTTCTGCTGGGTTTCAATCAAGACTGTGATGACTCGAGGTATTATATCATATATATTTTTTTCTTCCAATTGGAGAGTTTTAAAGACCCCAGAAACCGGTTTTTTAAGTAAACTCCCCTGCCATAGCATTCCCAGTACTCCGATTAACTGACGAATCTCCTCTACCGCATCATCCCCTGTGGATAGGTCATAGGCTACAAGCATAAGACGGTACTCATCGTTTGAAACTAGTGATGCCAGTCTACTAAGGAGTATATCCTTCTTGCCCTCTCTTTTTTTAGCAGTTATAGACATAACCTCTTTCACCAGTGCCTCGTTATCCCTATATACCGCTCGCCAGAATGCCTCTTCTTCATCTACTATCCCGATAACCGGGTACACGGGAAAATAGAGACTCTGACACCGAGAAAGAATGGTTTTGGTTAACGCATTGCGATCCGTGGTCAATAAAAAGATCACCGATCCTGGGCTCGGCTCCTCGAGTGTCTTAAGTAACACCTCACGAGCTTCACGAGCAATCTGCTGGGAATTCCTAATAATAACGATCTTGAATGACCCCTCGGCTTGCTTAAGGCTTAAAAACCTCTGAATTTCGTGAATTGCCTCAATCTTAATGCTCTCGTTAGGGTCCTCTCCGATAATCTCGCTATACAGAATCTGGCCTTCTATAGCTGCCCGGCACGCAGGACATGTTCCACAAACTTCTCCTTCTTTCTTGTCTGTGCAGGAAAGAAAATGAGCATAGGCATAGGCTACTGCGTACTGTGTCTGGGTATCGGGTCCGTGAAATAAGTAGGCATGAGAATTATACCCCGCCAGGTACGAGGTAATAAGCATGTGGTACTGAGGACTTTTAACTACCTGATTCATATATCTACTATACCACGACAGGGTATCTTGACTGGTATGGTATAATAAAGGTGTAATTACATTAGTTATATATACTATGAGCGAAGTACTCAAAGACAAACCACTCGAATGTCAGGACTGTGGCACTACCTTTATCTGGGATGTAGCCGAACAAGCCTACTACAAGAAAAAGGGATTTAAAGAAGTCCCACGGCGTTGTCGTGCGTGTCGAGCGAAAAAGAAAATAGAGCAAGAGATTGAAAAATCTAAGGAAAAGGAGCTCACCTGCCTTGTCTGTGGCAAGACCGGTACCACTTCTACTGAAGTTTCTCCAGATGAGGAAGCAATGTGTCTGGATTGTTATGTAAAACAAGAAGTCGCAACTGCTATTGAGAGCTAAAAAAAATACACCCCTGGGGGTGTATTTTTTACTTAAGTTTCTTTCCCATCGTTTTGATACATTTCGTACAGGCCTTTAGTTGAATCTTCTGACCATCGCGCACGACAGATACAACCTGCAAGTTCGGATTAAAAACCCGACGAGTTTTGCGGTTTGAGTGAGAAACATTATTTCCGGTTGCCCGGGTTTTAGAACAAAAAAGACAGATCTTTGACATACGAATTTACTTACCGTACTATTAGACAATAAGACGAGTATACCACGAATTACTAACCCTGTCACCCCCTAAACAAACCTATGCTATTTTCTTTGATTAAAAGCCCACTTGATTTTACTGGATTCATTATTGGAATTATCTTAAGCTTAACGCTCCACGCCTATGCGCAAGCCTGGATGGCAGCCAGACTCGGCGACCATACTGCCCGCTTTGCAGGACGTATGAGCCTAAACCCCTCTCGCCACTTTGACCCGACTGGGACGGTATTTCTGGTGCTGTTTGGGTTCGGATGGTCAAAGCCTATTCCTATTAACATCAGTGCGCTTTCACATAAGTATGATAGAGCCAAAATAGCACTGGCCGGCATTGCAGCACAAATTCTACTCGCAGTGGTAGTGGCGATACCATTTAGTATTGCTCGGGGATTTTTTGGACTTGGATCAGATAGCAACGTGATTCTGTATATCTTCAATATCATCTTCCAGATTACTCTTTGGATGACGGCTATCAACCTCCTTCCTATCCCACCGCTGGATGGCGCTACGATTATTCGCTCCCTTGCTCCTGCCTCATGGGAAGAGTCAGTCAATCAGTTCGAGAAATACGGACCGCTCGTTCTTCTCGGAGCAGTGTTATTTGAGATACTTCTTAATATCCCCGTTCTTTCCCCTCTTCTCTTTGCAGTAACTCGGTTCTTAGAGTTTCTTGTGATGTATCCTATTACTGTTGTAATAAAATCTATTGTTCTCCTATTTAGCTAGGAATATAATAAAGCTATACATCGCACCTTAGTATACAGCCACGGTTGAACGGGACGACGCTTAGATCGACCTACACTTTTTTAACGGGAGTCCAAATTCTGTGATGTTGGCGATTCGTTCGCGATATCGCTCTGAGGACACCCACCTATCTCGTATAGGTCCTCGATCTTTGTCTTATCGCCCCGTTCAACGGTGGCTGTTATTATGTAAAAACTATGGCAATACTTACCAAGGCAAAACATAACAGATCCCTCCGGCGCGGTGCCGGAATCGCCCTCATTACCCTGGGGGTAATTGGCGTGATTGCTCCCGTTATGCCAGGAGTAATCTTCCTAGTCCTGGGTGGTAGCTTACTAGAGATTGAAAACAAACTCTTTCATTCTTTTATTGAGTTCACTAAGGCTAATAATAAGATTGAAAGAGTAAAAAACCTGTATAGCTGGTTCTATACTATCTATATACCTAGTCTTGTTACTAAGTGGCACAACAAGAGAGAAGGTCGCGAACCAGTACTTACTCGCCGTAATGTCTTTACTATTACCTATATTGCAATTGGTATGACTATTTTCCTGGTCTCAGGAGTACTGTTAACGAAATCATATGCGGGTCTCCACCTTGAAACCAACCTTTCTGATCTTCTAAACATCACACCTGAAGCTGCAGTGAACCTTATCTCGGCTCTGGCGGTGCTTCCACTGATGTTTATTATCTTGGCGATTGTCAAAAAACGCCAAAGAACTATCGTACTCATTGTGATTATGGTATATATCCTCTCGCTGGTACTCTCTATTTTGTAATTTTCCACTGATTTGTCTCTTGCAAAATACGCTCCTCGTATTACAATTATCGAAGACTCAACCAGTCCTATGATTTGTTTTCTCTTAATCAAAAAACACTGAAACACAGATATATGAATTACATTACTCTTGTAGGTAAAATCCTCTCGAAACAAAAGACTCCAGATCGCCACACCTTAGTCTCCCTTTTCAAGCCGCGTGATAACGCCGAGAAGGAACATGGGATGCTCTATTTTGTACTTGAAATCATGTCCCCTGACCCCGCGATGGCACGGGTCATTAAGATGATTGAAACAACCGTTATCGAGGAGTACTACCAGGACTTAACTTCTGGTATAGACAGTCTTGAAATGGCACTTAAAAAAGTAAATGAACGCCTCACCTACTTGGCCGACGAAGGTGAAGTAGGCTGGATTGGCAAGATCAACGGCGTCATCGCTGCTCTTGAAGGAAATATTTTACATATTACGCAATCTGGAACGAGCGAGGCATACTTAGTGCGTGATGAGCGCATCACTCATGTTACCGAGAACCTTTCCACTGCCTCAGAAAAACCGAATCCCCTCACTACTTTTATCAACATTGCGTCAGGTAACTTAGAGTTAGCAGATCGCGTAATCGTCTCTACCTCTGAATTGTTCTACCATTTCTCAATCGACGACCTGCGTCGTATTATTGCTAAGTTTACTCCAGCAGCCGCTGCGTCATATATCGTAAAAAGCCTGCGTCGTGAAGAAGTGGAATCAATCAACGCCCTTATTCTCGAGCTTGTTCCCGAAAACGAAGTATTAGGACAAGCAGAAAACCCTAATGATGCTGCCTGGTTTGGTGAAGAAGAAGCTCCAGCTATTACCCTTCCAAAGGCAAACCCCTCTCAGGTTACACAGAAGATCACCCCTATTATCCAGTTCTTTGTCCGCCGGTCTCAAGAAACTATAGAAAAATCTCTCGAGAAATCTAAGGTCGTGTACCAGGAACAAATTTCCGTAGGTGTGAATAAGTTTAGCCAGGAAGCAAGTCGCCGTGTAAGTGAAAAAATTCAGGACTTCCAAAAGAAAAATACCGAAGAAAAAGAGTCCAAAAATGATGCTACTCAAGAAACAAGTACCGTTCCGCCAATCTTCGGAAATGATGCACTTAAGCCAGTCCCCCAGCAAGATCTGTTTTCGGTACCAAAACAGAATCCCCTTATCCCCATCTTTGAAAAAGCGAAAGTAGTTTCAAAGAAGGCTCGTGACTATGTAAACGCGAGTCGTGAACGCAGTCAGCTGTTTGTGCTTGTCTCACTACTCCTTATCGTAGCGCTTGTTGCTTCTGGTGGCTATTCATACCAGAGTAAAAAAACGGAAACGAAAAAGCAGGAAATATCTGACCAATACCAGGCTATCAAAACCAAGTCTGAAGGAGCGATGAAGGCTCAAAAACTTGGGGACGATGTGAAGGCGCGTGCACTTCTCTCTGAAGCTCAAACGAGTATTCAGGGTATTCTCTCAAGCGCCTACATGCAAAAAGACATCAAAGAGCTTTCTGCTCAAATAGATACGTATGTAGAGCAACTCTTTAATATTGCCCGAGTAGCTGACCCGAAGGTAGTGGTAAACTTCAACCAGGTAGACCCCACTGTTAAGGTAGATGGACTATACAAGAAGGGAGATGGTTTTATTACCTTTGATCGCGAGCGAGCAGGTGCACTGTTTTATAACGGAGCCACCAACGCAGTCGAGAAAATAGAAGGACTCTACTTTGAAGGTACGTATAAGGACCTAGTAGCTACTGATGATGGTAACGCTTACTTTGCGACTACTACTCCAAACGAGGTATATTCATACAACGCAACAAACAACTCGATATCTCAGGGAACACAGGTCTCTGGAGATACCTGGCCAAAAGCAAGCGCTATTGCTACCTACTTTACTAACATATATCTTGCAGTCCCTGAAGAGAAGCAGATCTACAAGTTCAACGGTCTTGCTGGTAACTTCGGATCAAAAACTCCCTATATAGTAGATGCAGGAGGACTTGACCTCTCTAAGGTAGTAGATATAGCAATTGATGGGTCTGTCTTTGCACTTACTTCAGATGGACAGGTTGCCCAATTCCTATCTGGAGCCAAGACCCCGTTCCAGATCACCGGTATGCCAGCGGTAAGTAAAAGCTCTGACCCAAACAAGGTTGGTATCTCAGGCCTTATAAGCCCGATTAAGCTCGTAGTAGAAAAGGATGCTGGCATGATCTATGTAGCCGATTCTGGCGCCAGGAGAGTAGTTATTTTCAATAAAGAAGGTGTCTACCAGCGCCAGTTTATTTCAGATAAGTTTACAGATATGAAAGATATCTGGGTAGATTCGAACAACCGTAAACTCTTTGTCCTATCTGGTACAGAAGTCTTCGAGCTTCCACTGTAAGAAAGATCTAACGGTATAATATCTACAATGCTACCTAAAAAGCCCCATCCGGGGCTTTTTAGGCATTTAGGCCATATTATAGTTATATCTATTGACATTTGTCATATATTGTGCTAGTATGTAGGTAATACTAACCACCCTAACTAGGAGGCATACACACATGATTCGTCCAAATATAACTAGTGCTATCGTTCTGTCAGCTGTTGTTTTGGGAGTACTTGCTACCCCATTTTCTGCTGTTCAGGCGGCAACTGTTCGTCTTAACTACTCGAACAAAAAGCCCGTTGTAACACAGATCAAAACTCCTGCGAAGCCAGTAGTAAAGGCAAAGGCACCAGTAAAAGCCGTAACCTCAAAACCTACTCCCGTTAAAACTACTCCCACTCGTCAGGCAGCTATCATTATCCCTTTAAAGGGTGATGTAACTCAGGACGGAAAGATTACCGATGCTGATGTAGCCCTTATGATTAAAATGTCCCTCGGTCTTGCTCCAGTTGATACTGGACGCGCAGATATGGATGGTGATGGTAAGGTTCTTGATTCTGATGTTGTTCTGGTAAAAGGTATCGTTAACGCAGCAAACCTTGCTAAGAGCGATATCAACAAAGATGGTAAGGTTACCACTGAGGATGCTGTTATGATCACTCAGATGTCAGCCCAGCTTATCCCTACCGACCTTGCAGCAGATATTAACGGCGATGGTTTTGTAAACATCGATGACGCAGTCATTGTTGAAAACATTGTCCGCGCTAACGCAACAAAGGGAGACATGAATAAGAACGGTAAGATCGATCAGATGGACCTCGTTATTCTTGCTTCAATGGCCGCTAACAACACTACTCCTAACCTTGTCCTTGGAGACATGGACAACGACGGGAAGATTATGGTTAATGATGTTGTCCTACTAGATAAGAAACTCAAGGGAGATATGAACCAGGACGGAATAATTGACCGCTCGGATCTTCTTGCTGTGCTTTCTCAAGCAGCAGGATACACTACTCCAAACCTATTACTTGCCGATATGGATAATGACGGCAAGGTAATGGTTAACGATGTAGTACTCCTAAACCAGCTATTTAAGGGAGACATGAACCAGAATGGTCAGCTCGATAGTGAAGATGTCACCGTGCTTGCTAAAATGTCTACTGGTTCAATTCCTATGAATCTGAACCTTGGAGACATGGACGGTAATGGCGAAATTTTAAGTAACGATGTTATTATGCTTTCTCGCTTAGCTACTATGACTCGTTTGAAATAATACATTGTAATTATGTGCGCACTAAAAAAGAGCCCTTCTGGGCTCTTTTTTATTAGACAACTGCATGTCCGAAGTTCTCATCTTCATCATCTGCCATCGCGTCAGCAGGTGTTACATGGATGCGCCCGTCTATATGGTTGGCTGGTGCATAGATGGTATACACCTTAAGAGAGGTATCTCCAGTATTTATGAAGTTATGTTTAGTACCAGGAGTAACCACTACTACCTCACCCTCGGAGACAACTGACTCTACTCCATTAAGAATTGCCTTACCAGTCCCTGAAAGAAAGAAAAGAGTCTGCTCTACATGGTCGTGAGTTTCTTCTCCAATCTCCTCCCCTGGCTTGATATCCATAACAACCAACTGAGACTTCTTTCCTGTAAAAAGAACGGTTCTAAAGTTCGTATTACCTTCTGTCTTTTCTACAATATTAGTTTGGTATGACATATTATTTCCCAATTTTAAGTAGCTCGACTTCAAAAACAAGGTCTGCTTTTGGCGGGATAGGACCAAATCCACTTTCTCCATATGCCAGAGCGAAAGGAATCATAAGCTTACGCTTCTCGCCTACCTTCATACCTGCTACTCCCTCGTCCCATCCTTTAATTACTTGCCCTGCTCCAAGCGTGAAAACAAATGGCTCACGACCAGCATCAAGTGATGAATCGAACTTATTACCATTAGTGAAGGTACCGGTATAGTTTACGGTCACTGTATCACCTTTCTTAGCCGCTACTCCCTTACCTTCCGTAAGAACCTCATGTGTTAGTGCTGTCATAGTTGGTTGAGTTACATTTTCCTGTAATTTAAGCTCCTTGGCTGCCTTCTGGTCTGCCGCAACTTGTTCTTGTGACTTCACTTCAGCACTTACCCCTGCTGCGTTACTCTTCTGGATCAAATACATACCAGCTGCAAGACCCACTACGAGCACAACCGCTACAATGTAATACGTCATATGTCCTTGACTCTCTGCCATAATTCTCCCTTCTTTAGTCTAGTATTGACCTTATTGTAGTTTTTTTCTCCTGGTATTTGCAAGTAGAATTATCTGGTATACTTTTTTTATGCAAAAGAAATTAGAGATACCACATGGATCCGCTGTGATGTATCCCAAGGATACAATCACCAAAAAAGAGGTTGTCTCTTATTATGAAAAGGTTGCTCCCTATCTACTTGCCCACGCCAAGGAAAGACCAACAGTAATGCAGAGATTCCCAGAAGACATTACCCAAGCAGGCTTCTACCAAAAAGAAGTACCTAGTTACTTCCCTAGCTCTATTAAGAGAGTAACTGTTACCCTTAAGGGCAGAAATGAGAAAGAAGATCTAGTCTTACTACACAAAGCCTCAGACCTCGTATACCTGGCGAGCCAAAGAGTACTTTGTTTCCATACCTGGCTTTCTAATAAGAAAAAACTTAACTACCCAGATAAAGTCATCTTCGACCTTGATCCCACAAGCAACAACACCTCTTCTTTAAAGTTAGCAGCCGTGAGACTGAAAGGTATACTAGAAGAACATGGCCTGGTCCCTTTTGTTATGACAACAGGATCTCGTGGATACCATATTGTTGCCCCCGTTAAACCTGAACATAGCTTTGATGATGTTCATAACTGGGCAAAAGAAATTGCCCAGAGCCTAGCCGATACATACCCTTCACAATATACAACCCAGATGCAAAAAAAGAACCGTGGTAAACGGATCTTTATAGACTACCTGAGAAACTCCTATGCCCAGACCGGCATTGCCCCTTACTCCCTTCGCGCTCTAGCAGGTGCACCGGTTGCCACCCCAATTACCTGGAAGGAGTTAGCGCAACCCGGCATGCATCCTCAGAAGTTTACTATCAAAAATATCTTTGCTCGTATATCTAAAAAGGGCGATGCATGGCGTGATTTTCATAAGTCTTCAAGAAGACTGAAATTATCCACACCAACGCAATAGTGGCCTATTAGAGCCAATTGACAAATATACACATTGGTGCTATACTTAGTTCACGATCGAAAGATCGCTGACTCTAGAGCTTGAGGGCCCCTTTACCGGGGTCCTTTTTGCATCCCATTTCTTTTTTCCAACAAATAAAGTCTTTTATCTTTTGGATATCAAAAATATATAACCCAGTTGACGTGAGGTCAGCTAACTCTTTTGAAATTCTACGTGCTGTAGCAAACAAAACCACCTTCTTGCCAGATTCAATAAGTCGTTTTACCGGATCTGCAAAATCACTATCTCCACTCCATAACACAAAGCTATCCGCACTATCTCTTTCACTGTCCAATAACATATCAACTCCTATTTCCACATCAAAGTTGCATTTTCTATCCTCAATATAAAGCTCACCTCGTGCGTTCATATCTCTAAACCTATCATTAAGGTACTCAACTGTCTTTATTTCATATCTCCTTAAAAGAGATCTCTTAACAAAGTGATCCAGTAATGCAGTAGAGTCGCTTGGAATACTGGATGTATCTATAGAAAACCTCATTACCTTAACCGGTTTTGTGCATAAAACATAGTTACTCTCTTTTAAGATAGCCTGCTCTATTCTTGATTTTTCGTCTTCTTCCAGATATCCATTATAAAAATTAACGGACTCAACCGTAGTGAATGAATCAAGGAACTGCTTGAGTCGCTTAAGGTCAATATGCCATCCTAGTTTGTTACTCCATGGCCTAACATTAGCATAGTCTATATATACTTTAGTTCTTAAGTCAAAAATACTCTCCAACTGATCTATCAATTGCTTTTTACCTTCAGATATAACTTGGATTTTATCTGTTTTTGGCTGGAACATTTCAAGTATCTACATCTTCTTAACTGCCTTAATCCCCATAAGCCCCAGTGACTCAGTCAATACTGTTTGAGTAGCACGGATTAGATCTAGACGGATAGTTTCATTAGGATCTCCTAGTACACGACTGGTATCGTAGAATTTATGGAAAGCAGAAGCTAACTCATAGGTATAGTGTGCAAGGCGGTATACTTGATGACTACTTGCAATCTCCTCAATTATTACTGGGAATTGCATCAGTTGTTTAATAAGAGTCTTCTCGTATTCGCTATACTCGTAGCTACCTTTATTATTTCTAGTTTTTGTTTTTTGTTTCTTAGCCTTATCCATTACGCTGTTAATCCTGGCACTTGCGTACTGGATATAGAAGATTGGGTTCTTGTTGTTCTTTGCTTTGGCAATATCTAGATCAATATCCATATGGGTATTTAGATCTCTAGATATAAAAAAGTAGCGAGCAGCGTCTAGTCCGATCTCGTCCACTACTTCAGTCAAGGTTATGAAAGTCCCCTTTCTTTTACTCATCCTTACCTCAACGCCGTCACGGATAACCCGTACCAGCTGCATAATGAGTACTGAGAGATCTCCTGGATGACCCATTAAAGCTGAACCTGCCTGAATACGTCCCACATACCCATGATGGTCTGCTCCTAAGATCATGATGATCTTTTTAAACTTACGCATCTGGAACCGCTCATAGAGATATGCGAGGTCACCCATAAAGTAAGTGGGCTGACCTTCGCTCGTTTGTACAACACGATCTTTATCGTCGCCGAAGTTGGTGGTTTTCAACCACTCCGCTCCCTCATTCTCATAAATAGCGTGCTGTTTTATCAAGTACTGCCAAGTCTTTTTAATGAGCCCTGATGTATGCAAACTTTTTTCACTAAAGAAGGTATCAAAGTTAATGCCACACTTTTTGATATCCTTCTTAATAAGATCCTTTAAGATCATCTGAGATGCCAGTTCCCCTACCTTCATGTATTCTTTCTCAAGGAACCTAAGTCCCTTCTTCTTTTTGATCTGATGCGCTAGTTCATCGATATATGGTCCACCATAGATATCTTCCCCTTCTTTTTCAGGATACGGGAGTTTGCATGACTTTTTAATTGCTTTTGCGAGAACTTCTATCTGGTGCCCGGCATCATTCACATAGTACTCGCGGGTAACATCGTACCCTACCTTTTTAAGGACATGTGCTAGCGTATCTCCAGAAAATCCTCCGCGACCGTTTCCCAGTGTAAGCGGTCCTGTAGGGTTAGCCGAGATGAACTCAACCTGAACCTTTTGTTTCTTACCTAAAGTAGATGATCCGTAATGGTCTTTCTTTTTGATAACATCCGCCACTGTCTGAGCAAAAAGAATATCCCCTAAAAACAAATTAACAAAACCGCCAGCTGCCACCTCGCATTTAGTAAATATTCTTCTCGTATATAGCTCGGTAGCTAACTCCCCTGCAATGTCTCTGGGATTCTTGCCAAGTTTCTTTGCTAGAGCGAAAGCAATATTAGTTGAGAAGTCCCCATGGGATGTATTTGAAGGCACAGTTAAGTCAACTGAAATACCCTTCAGCTTATAGAGCTTTATGATTACATCGGAGATTACCTTCTCAATATTCTTTTGCATTATTTGATTTTGATGAATTTCTTTTTACCGGCCTGTACCACCATCCCCTTGTGTGGGGTGATAACAGCCTTGGGATCTGTGATTTTCGCGCTATCTAGGGACAAGCCTCCTTGTTCGATCAGGCGACGAGCTTCACCCTTTGAAGTAGTTATCCCAAGGCCGTGTACGAACTCCACTACTCCTGTTGGAATAAGGTCGTAAGTAACTTCTGGCATGTTGCTGGGCATCTGCTTATCTCGAAAGACGGCATTAAACCGCTTCCCTGCTGCTTCTGCCTTCTTTTCGCCATGATAGTTTTTCGTAACTTCAGTAGCGAGCACAAACTTGATCTCACGCATATTCTCTTTTTTCTCTACAGCCTCAATATATGCGCTCATTTGTTTATCTGAAATACGAGTAAGTAATCTAAAGTACTGGGGCATGAGTTGATCTGGAATAGACATGACTTTTCCAAACATATCGTCGGCACTATCATTTAAAGCAATATAGTTGTTATTGCTCTTCCCCATCTTCAACTGACCATCCGTACCTAGTAAAATAGGCATCGTAATAATATCTTGCGGAATTTGGCCGTATTGTTCCTGGAGCTTTCTTCCCTGCATTTCATTAAAAAGCTGGTCAGATCCAGATAACGCAATATCTGCCTCTAGTACCACACTGTCGTACCCTTGTAGAATCGGGTAGATCATCTCGTGCATCCCGATTTCTTGTTCATCTGCCATACGGCGCTGGAACATGTCTCTTTGGATGAGCTGTGCATGAGTAAAACGACTCATAAGACGAGCCAGGTCTTCTGCTGACATTTTGTCGTACCACTCTCCGTTGTATCGTACTTCAGTCTTTTTAAGATCAATAATAGAACCAATCTGCTTAAGATAGTTCTTGGCTGCCGCCATAGTTTCCTTCTTAGTCTTCATAGTACGCATCGTTCCCTTATCTGTTGGGTCACCAAAACGAGCAGTGAAGTCACCAATAACAAAGACTACCTGGTGCCCCAGTTCTTGAAACTGTCGCAGCTTCTCATAGTTTACCGCATGTCCAATATGCAGATCCGTCCCTGAAGGGTCCACTCCATACTTAATACGAAGTTTCTTGCCACTTTTGAGCTTCTTAATCAGGCTATTTCTGGTAGGGGTCTCCTCAGACCCTGCGAGCAGTGAATCTATTTCACGATCTGTAATTTTTTTCATATAATTATTGTGTTACCTCTTCCTGATTTTACCCTTATGGTATATAATTGTAAATAACCGTCTCTTCCGGATATATCTCTTATTTACTAGTTCCATTTAAAATATGTATCAACCACCTCGTAAATCAATCTTTTTCCGTCGTCGCAAGAAAGTTGCTGGCACGTATTTTGGCTACTCGAATAAAAAAGGGCTTCTTCGCCTTCCTGGTTTCCTGCAGGATGTTTCCTGGAAGAAGGCCACTATATATACCGTGCTTGTTTTTGTATTGCTGACTGCTACCCTCTTCGCATGGTTTAGCCGGGATTTACCAAATCCATACAAGATCAACAACCAGACTGCCGTACAGTCGAGTAAAATCGTTGACCGTAACGGAAAGCTCCTCTACGAGATCCATGGTGAAGAAAAGAGAACCTTGGTAAAGTTTGAAGACATCCCTGATTCAGTGAAGAAAGCAACTATTGCCCTCGAGGACCAGGAATTTTACAAGCACTCAGGCTTTAACCTGAAGGGTATTTTACGAGCTGCTATTTTCAATATATTCAACCGTGACTCCACTCAGGGAGGGTCAACTATTACCCAGCAGTATGTAAAACGAGCCCTTCTTACGTCTGACCAGGTCATTTCTCGTAAGATTAAGGAGCTTATCTTATCTATTGAAATGGAGCGTATATATAACAAGAACGAGATTTTCTCTCTCTACCTAAATGAGATTCCGTATGGCAACAACGCCTATGGTGTAGAAGCAGCCTCTAAGACATATTTTAATAAAGATGTAAAAGATGTGTCACTGGCAGAAGCAGCTCTCCTTGCGGCCCTTCCGCAAGCACCTACCTACTATAACCCGTATGGTTCTAATACTGATGCGCTGATGCGTCGTAAGGACTATGCCTTGGACCAGATGGTAAGTCTTGATCTCATCACAAAAGATGAAGCTGAAGCTGCCAAAAAAGAAGTGATTAAATTTGAAGCCAAAGACACCGGAATCCTCGCTCCTCACTTCGTCATGTATGTACGAGAAAAACTGGCAGAACAATACGGGGAACAACGACTCGAAGAAGGTGGCCTTATTGTTACTACTACCCTCGATCTAGACAAACAAAAGATTGCTGAGGAGTCAGTAACAGCTGCTGTTAAGAACATTAACGCGCTGGGAGCAAAAAACGCGAGCCTCGTATCTATGGATCCAAAAACCGGTGAGGTGCTAGCTATGGTAGGGTCTGTTGACTACTTCAATACCGAAAACGACGGTAACGTGAATGTAGCTACTCGTCTGCGCCAGCCAGGTTCGTCTTTGAAGCCGATCATCTACGCTGCCCTATTCGACAAGGGCTATGCCCCGACCACGATGCTGATGGATGTAGAAACAGACTTTGGTAACTACAAACCACAAAACTATGACGGACACTTTAGAGGTCCTGTTACCGTACGCCGTGCACTTCAGAACTCACTCAATATTCCTGCTGTCGAGGCTCTCAACCTAGTGGGAGTAGATGAAGCAGCTTCTCTTGCACGCAAGATGGGACTTACCTCTCTAACTGACCCACAACGCTATGGCCTTTCACTGGTACTAGGAGGTGGAGATGTAAAGCTTCTTGAACTCGCTAATGCATACTCTGCATTTGCAACTTACGGTATGCATACCGACCCTGTCTCAATCCTCAAAATCGAAGACGGGTCTGGAAAGAGCCTCTACGAATACAAAGCAGATGAACACAAGCCAGTTCGGGTACTCGACGAGAATGTCGCGTTCCTTACCGCCAATGTACTATCGGATGATGCTGCTCGTGCTGAGATCTTTGGCCTTGGTGGCCCTCTTACACTTCCTGGTCGCCCGGTAGCAGTGAAGACTGGTACAACAGACGAATACCGTGACGCATGGACTGTTGGCTACACACCAAGTGTTGTGACAGGAGTATGGGTTGGTAACAACGACAACTCCCCTATGGTGCGTGGTGGTGGTGCCATGGCTGCTGCTCCAATCTGGAACAGCTATATGCGAAAGGTGCTGGCTGGAACTCCGGTTGAGCAGTTCAACATCACACCAGGAATTACCACGGTTAAGATCGATGCCCTTACTGGTAAGTTACCTCTAGAGAATATCCCACCAGAGTTAGCAGACAAACTCCCTATCGTGGATGCGTACTTTATAAAAGGAAAAGAACCAACTACTCATGACGATGTACATAAGATTGTTCGTGTCGTTAAAGTTCCTGAAGGACAACCATTAAAGCTCGCAGACGACAAGTGTCCTGTGGATCTCACTGAAAACAAAATCTTCTTTGAATACCATTCAATCTTGCCAAACTACAAGCCATGGGAAGATGCGGTTACTAACTGGGCTAAAGCTGCGGGACTCAATAATGTACCGACAGAAAAGTCTGACTGTTCAGATCTTGCTAAAGACCGTCCTACCATTTCTATTACCAGCCAGGCAACCGACTTAGTTAAAGACGGTAAGCTCTTTGTAACGGTATCTGTAATTGCGCCAAAGGACATTGCAAAGGTGGAATACTTCCTCGGTGAGGAGAAGATCGGTGAGGTAGCAGTTACCCCATACAACCTTGAAGGTCTCCCCCTTCCCTCAACCCTTAAAGGTAAATTCACTCTTAAAGCTATCGTGACAGATAAGGCAGGTATAACAGCAGTAAATGAGAAAGCCTTTTCGTTGTAGAGAGTTGTAGAGATATAGAGAAAGATACGAGAGACATAAAAAGAGGAGCCATTCGGCTCCTCTTTTTTGTACTTCCCTATTTCTTCTCTATAATCTGGCATCCGCCATTTTTTTCTAGTTGTTTGTATACAGAAACAAACTTATTCCCTGCTCCATATGCAATACTTCTCCCTCGTTCGTCATTAGCGTTAAAGCCATGGTAGCTAACTGCATACGCATCAAGGAGTGAACGGCCACCTGAGAGTGCTCCAGACATCTTATGTGCTACTGCGAAGATTGCTCGTTCAGGGTTGAACCGGGCATCTTCTGGGAAGTGGCTCTTAGGATCATCAAAGACAGTTGCGGGTTCCCAGATACGCTCGGGAGCAGCCGAGATCTTCTTGCCACGACGCATCACATCTGACCCACCAGTAAGCTCAGTATATCCACGAGCAGTACCGGTAATAAACTGGCCAAGACCTGAAGCTGAAGACACCCTGTTCTTTGCACTCGCATCCCATTTCGATTCTACTTGGATTAGGGCGTACAAGATATTGGTATCCCCTCCGAGCCACTTGGCTGCTGCTGCCTGGGCATACGGGATATAGTCGGGATTTACATTAGTTATTTGCGTACAGGTAGTAGTAAAAACCTTTGGTACCTGTGGCACTAAGACTATCTCATCTACTGGCGTATCCAGGTCACTACCAACATGCGTTTCTAAAGGTCCGGATAGGTCTGCCGCAAAGGCTGCTACCGGGATTAGGATGGCAATTAGCATCATAATAGCAATGAACAGACTCACAGGAGGCAAATGTCTTTGAGACATACAAAAAGGGCTAGTGATATACCGCCCTCCGTTATGTATCTATTATACCAAATCTTACTCTCGTCAACAAATTTCAACCTAGAAGAGCTTCCCCTGTGCTTTCTTACTAGCTGAAGCTCCTTTTGCACCTTCGTGAGACTCCACAGCCTTAATATATGAGCAGTAGTCACACTCAGGGTATGAAACTGGCACCTCATCTGAGTTGAGACACCCATACGCCTCATTGATTTTACCCTCTACCCACTCATCTGATCCCTTGTACGGGATAAGGGTGACATCAAATTCGAGCTTTTTATCAAAGGCAGCACGATCTGCTCGACCATTACAGTATACGAAATACCCCGTATCTGATACCTTATGCCCGTTGTGGCGCAATAACCACTGGTATATCTCCATCTGACGCTTGTATCCATCATGCCAGTCTTTGTCGAGAGTAGTGATGGCCTCTTCTTTCGCGGTAGCCTTGTAGTCCACCACAATATATTCCCCTGCCTCATTTATCCAAAGGTCGTCGATTGCTCCAAATACTTGGAAGTTTGTTTTCTCGTGCAAGTACTGCACTCCCGTGAAGTTATGTCTCCATTGTTCGAGGTTCTCATGAGCAACAGGCCGAGCATTAACGCCGTACTGTTCTATGAGAGGGTGGCGAGTACCTGCCACGCGGTGGGTATCAAACTCCTGTTTTAAAAGAGTATCCACAGCGGAGTTCAAGGCAAACGGAAACCCTGGAGGGCGCCCAACTCCGAGCCTGCGATCTAAATAGAAGCACCGAGGACATGAAATAAAAAGGTCAATCTTTGAGCGCGACAACTTAAAGGGCTTGGTACCCCCTGGTTCATACAGTCCTTTATCTCGTTGTGCTGTGTAGTATTTTGACATGAATGTATTATACCAAAAAACCGCTCTTAACGAGCGATTTTTCTAGCTAATGTTTTTTTATATTTATCTACTACTGCTTTTTGTTCTTTATTTGCTTTCTGAGCTACTCGTTTAAGGAGCGCTATTTGCTCTTCTTTTGGTGCATTACGAAAGAAGTCAGAGAACTCCTGCTTTGTATCTTTCTTAGCCTTTTGTACTATATGTTTTATTGCTTGTATTTTCATCATATAAGAGTCTCTAGTTCTTCTTTAGTATATGCCTTTGGGAGGAACTGGTCAATTTCAGCTACATCAGTAAATACCTGTCCGATGTCGTGCGTGAAGTCTTTTAGTATAACGTCGAGCCTAATCTCTGAGCCAAATTGTTCCTTAACTAGTCGAACATTATCCCGCGACTTTAAAAATGCATTGATAAACGTCTCCTTTGTTACCCGTCTCCCTTCGATAGCTTCGCGCGCCTGTGTAAAACGCCAGGCAATAAGAGGATCCTGGTATACAAAATAAATAATAACCGTCCTACCTCGCTTCAAAGACCTTTCGATGTTTTGCGATGCACTACTATGTGAAAAAGTACCATCGAGGATAACGTTCAGGTTATGCTTTAACGCATAGTCAAACAATATATGCACTCCCGTACTAGCTGTTTTTTGGAATACATGAGCGTTCCCGCCTACATACCCGGGCAGCATAGACCTAATCATATCTGCATCTATTCTAACAGGAGGACTCTTCATGCTCCTCAACTCATCAAACAAAGCGCTAGCGACTTCAGTCTTACCTGCTCCAGGAGAACCAGCCATAAAGATAGTAACCGGTGTTTCAGTCGGAAAATAGTGTTCTGGACTCGCAAACATCTCTAGGATATCTGCCTTGTGATCTTTTAAATATTGGTCCGCATTTTTTTGTATTTGTTCGTCTGTCATGGTTGAGTTATGGGTCACTTCGAGCCTGTCGAGAAGTTATCTCTGCAGGCTGATACAGCTCTTTTTTTTCCGTTGTGAGTTGTAGTATTTTGGCATAGCTAGCTCTTACGGTAATACATGTTTAAGAAATCTATCAAGCCAGGAACATCGTACTCATCAACTGGGCGCCAATCAAATGGCAAGAATGCACCAATATGAAGAAATATTCTCTTCTTATGCTCACCTTGCGGTATCTTTACCGTCAGCAAATAGCAGGTCCAATAATAAGCTCCATTAAGCTCAAACGCCTGACCAGTGGCGGGCCGCTCCTCAAGCAGCCTGCCGTTCTCCCTTAGGTACTGATCGACATACATTTCTTTTTGCTCTAGCATAAGTGTATTATAACAAAAATATAGCCATACGGCTCTATTTAAAAGTAGCTATCTTATCTCTTCCTTCGCAAACAACTCCGCTTGCTCCAACACCGTTTCGGTGGCGATCTCTTGAAAATCTGGCGGGTAGCCATATTGATTCAGTAATCGTCTCACCATCACTCGCATGCGTGCTCGTGAAGTCTCTCGCAAACTCCAGTCGATCGTGGCGTTTTCACGCACCCTTCCTACCAGAATTCGTGCCAACTCCTTGAGCTTGTCGTCACCTAGCACTTTTTCCGCACTTTCGTTTTGCGATAGAGCATCATAAAATGCAATTTCGTCTTCAGTCAGCCCTAGTGTCTCACCCCGCTTGTCGGCCTCCTTCACGTCTTTCGCCAGCTTGATCAATTCATCAATCACCTGCGCAGCAGTCAGTAGATTATTCTGATATTTCTTGATCGCATTGTGCAACATCTCTGAAAACTTCTTCATTTGCGCTGCATTTTTCTTGCCTCGTGAACGCAATTCATCGTTGAGGATTTTTTTCAGCAATTCGAGTGCAATATTCTGTCGCTCCATGGTTCGAATTTCTTCCAGGAACTCGTCAGACAAAATTGAAATATCTGGCTTCTTAATCCCAGCTGCATCAAAGATATCGATAATGCCTTGTGAGACGACCGCCTTATCAACTAACTGTCGAATAGTCGTCTCAATATCTATATCGCGACCGCCGCCGTCGCTCGCGAGCTTCATAATCCGCGCCTTTACTGCTTGGAAAAATGCCACCTCATCACGGATCTCAATAGCTCGCAAGTTTGGCATTGCCAGGGCAAAGAGCTTTGACAGCGCCACTACTTCTTTCAAAAACCGTTCTTTGCGTTCTTCGTTTCCAAGTAAGAAATCTTCTACTTCTAAGATCGCTTCTAGTTTTCCTCTTGCATCATCTTTAAAGTATTTATCATAGTTCACTCCATCCAAAATCCCTTGTACTATTTCAAATTTTGCCAACATATGTGGCAGTGTATCTACTGCTTGATCGGCAATCACACCTCCCTTTCCGCCACTCTCCGTATAGACAGCCAATGCTTCTTTAAGGTCCGAAGCAATACTAATATAATCAACGATCAATCCGCCTGGCTTATCTTTATAGACCCGATTGACGCGGGCAATCGCCTGCATCAGATTTGCACCCCGCATCGGCTTATCAATGTACATTGTATGCAAACACGGCACATCAAAACCTGTCAGCCACATATCCCGCACAATCACCAGCTTCAAGGAGTCTTTCGTATCTTTAAATCGTAGCGCCAACTCTTTGCGATCATCCTTAGTTGTATGATGAGGCTGAAAGCCCACCGGGTCAGATGAGGCAGCTGTCATCACAACCTTAATCACACCACCTTTCTTACTATCATCATGCCACTGTGGTCGTAGTTTAATAATCTCATCATAGAGCTCAACAGCGATACGACGGCTCATCACGACAATCATCGCCTTTCCATCAAATGCTTCTTGGCGGACTTCAAAGTGCGTTACCAGGTCCTTTGCAATGTCGCGTAGTCTCGCCCTATGCCCAACCACGGCCTCGAGCTGCGCCCACTTAGCCTTTGCTTTTTCCGTTACACTTGTTTCTTCACTTTCCAGCACTTCATCTACTGCTCGGTCGAGTTCAGCTTTTTCGGTATCGTTAAATTCGAGCTTTACCAGTCGCGACTCGTAGCTAATCGGCACAGTCGCACCGTCTTCTACCGCCGCTTGAATATCATACACGTCAACATAGTCACCAAAGACCGCCCTAGTATTCGCATCACCCTTTTCGATCGGCGTCCCGGTAAATCCAAGGAAAGAAGCATTTGGCAATGCGTCCCGGACATATTTGGCAAATCCATACGAAACGATCGCCCCATTCGTAATCCCATCCACACCACGCACCTCCCGCACCTTTGCATCAAATCCATACTGCGATCGGTGCGCCTCATCGGCCATGACGATAATATTTGATCTGTCAGACAACATCGGGTATTCCTTCTCACCTTCTTCGAGTGAGAATTTTTGAATCGTAGTAAATATCACCCCGCCACCACTGGTTGCGAGTAACTTTTTCAAATGAGCGCGGTCTTCTGCCTGCACCGGGTCTTGGCGCAACAAATCCTTGGCTCCCGCAAAAGTATCAAATAACTGCTGATCCAGGTCATTGCGATCAGTCAGCACCACAATAGTCGGATTTCCCAATCTCTGGATAATCTTCCCAGCGTAAAAGACCATCGAAAGCGATTTCCCTGATCCCTGCGTGTGCCACACCACACCAGCTCTGTGATCAGACTCAGTCGCGTGAATGGTTGAATCAATCGCCTTTTGTACTGCAAAATATTGATGATACGCCGCCGTTTTCTTAATCGTGCGAATTTCCAAAGATCCGTCATCCAACGTCTTTTTTTCCTCTTCATACACAGTAAAGTTTCGGATCAGATCCAGCAATACTTCGGGTCGCAACATGCCAAGCACCAAAGTCTCAATCTCTGGTGTTGTCCGCTGCGCATCCTTCGTTCCATCTACTGATTTCCATGCCAGGAAACGATCAAAACCGCTCGTGATCGTACCCGCTCGAGCATCGAGACCATCAGAGACAACGAGTATACCATTATAGGCAAACAAATCAGGAATAGCTTTCTGATAGTTCGTCAGTTGAGTAAACGCCTTATGTACCGTCGCGTCTTCGTTCTTCGCATCCTTGAGCTCTATCACCACCAAAGGCAATCCGTTTACAAACAATACAATATCGGGGATCTTATCTCGCTCCAGACCCTTTATATAAAATTGATTCGTTACTACAAACTCATTTTTAGACATGTCATCCCAATCGATGACTCGCACGTTATATCCGCGCATATGCCCGTCTTCCGATATCTCTACTGGCACACCTTCGACAAGCAGTCGATGTACTGCTCTATTATTCTCGACTACTTTGTCAGTTAGACTCACTGTATTAGTGATCTGATTTATTACAAAATTATGTGCCTCAACTGGCAAACCAGAATTGAGCCTCTTAATAGCCGCAATAAGCCATACTCGCAAAACAACCTGCGATAAATCTGGTCTCTGAAGTTCTAATTCCTCAGAGCTTTTATACAAAAACCCCGCTTCGCGAAGAAGATCGATTGTAAGTTGTTCAATTGTGGATTCATTTATAATTTTCATAAATTACGAGTCCTGTAGCTGCCTAAATAATGCTACCTCTTGTGAAGAAATAAAGTCTCCAAAAGAGTTGATTACTCCGAAATCAACTAAAGGTGTAGATTGTATTAAATCTTGCATATCTTTACAAAGCCAATCACTATTCCAAATCTTAATATTTGAATCAAAGACTCTTCTACATAACTTTTCTGGATATAGTATACCTGGATAAATCTTAATAGTCATTCTTTGAAGCCATAAGTCTAAGTGGCCTGTATTGGGAATTCTAGAAAATTTCTTCCTTATTTTATCAATAAGAGCCTGGCGATCTTCTTGCTTAATAAATAGAATCAACTTACTAATAACTGCTATTGCTATTGGATAAGTTCTGGGATTCCTATAGGCAATATCGGCTAAATAGCTAATCATAACTACAGGATTAATATAGTCATCTAAAGAATCTAAGTTCTCGATCTTTTTATAAAACCTTTGGAGCATTTTAACTAATGTGCCAGAATTAGGAAATTGACCTGAAAAGCTATGTAATCGCTTGACAAAAACCAATAATGACCCTAATTCACTACCATACTGAATCCAATGTGACTTATCTGGTTTGATGGATGACTCTATGGCATTTACCGATAATACCGTTTTACTACTATTTAACTTTAGACCCAGGCCAATAAGAACCTCTGTAAGTATTTTTAATATTCTTTCCGCTATTTCTGGACTATTCACAAAGACACGATAATCATCTCTATACCTAATTATCTTATATTCACAAACATCAATCTGACTCATTCTTTCTGTTACTAGTTCATCTACATACCCAAGTACAAGTTCCGCCAAAAGATCCATCAGAACGCTACCCTGAGGTATCCCATTTGTTTGACCGTAAGACATTGATTGAAGACATCCATCAATAATATTCCCTAATAAACTATTGTTTCTTATTTCTCTTTTAGCTACTTCTTTTGTATGTAAAGCCCAGACAACCGAATGAGTATATATCGAAGGATAGCAGTCGCTAATATCAGTATGATATACATACTCATATTCCAGGGCACATTCAAGAGACCGCTGTTCGACTTCATTCCACCAATTAATAACTTGGCTAGCCTTATCACTGTCGCTATTTTCTGATTCAATAGGTAGACTCATGCAAGATATTACCGTATGTTCTTTGAAGCATCTAAATCTATTCAATATAGTTTGCCAATTATTTATCTCTGTAATCCGATGAACTAAGTAGACATATATTGTCGGATGGATTATTTCAAATGGCCTCCATGCATACCTACCATCTTTATTATTTAGCAAAACATAATTAACTTCATCAAAAGTCTTTGGATGATTAGGCTTAGTAGTTGCATAAAAATCTGATAACTCTTTATTATCAATCTTATTTGATATTTTTTTGATTAAATCATCGAATGTAAAATACTTTGGGAGATCAAAGTTAACATAACTATCTCCCTTGAGAAGAAAGCTTCTTGCCTCCACATTCGTAAAGTCCAGAATATTTCTCATACATTAAAAATCTTATTCAACAAATCATCCCTCAACCTGGACAGGGTTTGGATTTCTTTTGCTCCGTTTTTTAATCTCTCAAAAATAGGGCTAGTAATTTGGCTAAATAATTTCATTATATGATCACCTCCAGCTACAATTTCCATATCCTTGATCGATTGTGAATTTACAGCACTTGCAATAGATGAAGTACTACCCATAGAATTAAAATCAAAATTCTTCATGGTTAGATACAGAAATTCTGGCGAAAGATTATCTTTTGGTTTTAGGTGTGCAATCGCTTCATTTGAAAGCATTTCTTCGGTTGTAATTGCAACACGTCCAAGCGTCATCTTGAAACTAATAATCACAGTATTTTCTGGAATCACAGGAATATTAAAATTATCCACTGCTTCTTGGGTTAAATATTCTGAAGTATTAAAAATATAAGCCCCGCTTGTTCCCATGTCTTTAATAGAAATCCATTTTACATCACTTGGATATTTCGAAAACCATTCTTCTTCTTTTCGTGGTGGAGTTCGTCCAATTGAGATATTGCAAAACTCCCCTAACTTACCAACCTTCCACTCCTCAGGCAGTCCATCAATCATCTTTACCTTTTCGTGCCCAGGAAATCGGAAATCTACAAACCATTCTTTAAATATCGCTTGCGCGATGCTTGCGAGCGTTTTATTCTCTCGCCGCAACAGCTCAATCTTGTCATCCAAACACCCTAACACCGCCGCAACTTCTTTTTGCTCCTCCTTCTTTTGTGGGATAATGACTTCTATAGACCCTAAAATTGACTGGTTTATTAGTGGTTGACCAGATCCTGCTGCACGAGAGTTTAAGCCTAATGTATTTAGTAAATAAAAAATAAATTTTGGATCAGAATTATCTTTTGCTTTACAGATAATAGCATTATCAGTAACCCATGACTCATTTTCTGAGAAATATAGACTTCCACAATACGATCCGACTCTACCGATAATAATTGATTCTTTATCAGAATTCTTTATATCAGTAAAACCAATAATTCCATTAGCTCCGTAAACTGGATACTGTCCGCTCTCAAGCCTATCTGGGGAACTTTTCCCATTCGAAAAAGCTGCCAATTCTGACAAGTCTACTGTCTTCCAATTTTTCGAAGATGTGAACGTCATTTTAGTTCCAGCCAAGTTTAAAAAGTAAGAAGCCAGCAATTAGTGTAATTATAACACCTGCGATCACCGTAGAAACATGTGACCTCGCCCAGCCCATAAGTGATGCGAAGACCATATTCCAGTACTCTTTATGAGGTTTTTCTATATCATTGATTGTTACTTCCTTACTGTCGCTCTCTCCACTGCTATTTTGTGGTAAAGGGTTCATCTTCTCTGCGAATTCACTGTCAGTAGTAGCTTCGATTCTACCCAAGACAATATTAAGATCGTCAACAACTCTGTCTAATGATGGGGCAACACGAACAAGTGTATCAGTGCTAAATGCGTTACTATAAGGAGAGTATGTGACATTCCAAACACCGTCACTCATTCTAGGGTTATTACCAAACTTAATAATATATTCTTCCAAAAAAGCAAAGGATCTGCTCAAATCTGCCTTTGCCTCATCAATTGAATCATGATTACGAACGATCTCAGGCACAACACTATCGCGAGAATCCAAAAGAAGCTTGCTGTATTCTTTACAAGTTTGACGGAATTCTTCAATCTTATTTATAACTTCTTTTCTATTCATATAGTTATTTTGTGTCTCGCTTCTTGATCGCAATTTTATTTTTTTCTGGTACTAGTTCACTATATATTGAGTCAACTTCATTTGGTTCAGTTATCATTTCTTTTGCTATAATATTTACTAACTTAAAAAGCAATTCTGCCGTAGAGCGATCGTCAGTTAAATCAATCAATCCGGGATGAACCGCATTATTTCCAATCACCCGCACTACATCTAAAGATTTTTGAATCTTTGGATTAAGATTTCTATCAGAAACCAAGAACCCAATCTTAGCATTAAGATTACTTCCTAATGCCCCAAGATAATTTACCAGCTTCTCAATAGCAATACGGAGCAACGCAGATGAACCACGCGATGACTCACTTAAAATACTAGCTGCTTCTAGGTAGTCTTTCTTTATATCTTCTGGCAAATCAGAGTTTGGGGAATCTACAAGTATTTTTGCTGGGTAAATCATTTTCGCATTTAGCCATAAAGAAAAGTCTTTACAGTGAAAGCAGTGAGAGATTTCAAGGTTATCAACCGTATACCTTCCACTATTATAATGGGTGTTACTCCAAATCATCTGAGAAAACGCCCTACAGTGAGGACAATTAAACGAACTAGCTTGGTACTTAGGAGGTGTAAAGATTAAACCCATATCTATAATTTAATTCCAATTTTATTCAGCTGCTTCTTAATCTCCTCATTTAACCTCTCTTCCTCTTTTATCTGTTCCTTCAGCTCTCCTGTCAACTTTTTCATCTTTTCTTCAAACGATATTCCGTCGTCCTCGGCGGCTTTGATGCCGACATAGCTACCAGGGATGAGGACATAGTTGTGTTTTTTGATATCAGCGAGTGTTGCGGATTTTGAGAAACCCTTTTGGTCTTCGTATTTACCGCCAACTTTGCGCCATTCATGATAGGTGTCGGCAATCATGGTGACATCTTCGTCGGTGAACTCACGATGAGTGCGGTCTGCCATATAGCCAGTGTCGGACGCGTCGATAAATAGTATCTCACCTGTACGCTTACGGTCACCGTTACCAATTCGTTTGCGAGACAGAAACCAGATACACGCCGGGATACCTGTGTTATAAAAAAGTTGCTTTGGCAGCACGACGATACAATCTACTAGATCAGCGTCGACAAGTGCCTTTCTGATTTCTCCTTCCCCGCTCGATTGTGATGAAAGAGAACCATTGGCCAACACGCAGGCCATAATACCATTTGGCGAGAGATGATAGACCATATGTTGTAACCAAGCAAAGTTCGCATTGCCTGCTGGTGGTTTGCCATATTGCCAACGTGGATCAGTTTGTAGCAACTCCCCGCTCCAATCGGAAACGTTAAACGGTGGGTTGGCGAGAATAAAATCTGCTTTGAGATCTTTGTGCTCGTCCTTGAGAAACGATCCTTCGGTGTTCCATTTCACACCCGATCCATCAATGCCGCGAATCGCTAGGTTCATTCGAGCGAGACGATAGGTCGTTTGATTACTCTCCTGCCCATAGATAGCAAGGTCATCAATACGGCCTGCATGAGACTGCACAAATTTTTCCGACATAATAAACATGCCGCCACTACCACAACACGGGTCATAGATGCGGCCCTTGTATGGTTCAATCATTTCAACCATCAGCTTCACGATCGATTTTGGGGTATAAAACTGCCCTCCCTTTTTTCCTTCGGCATTGGCAAACTCACCAAGAAAATATTCATAGACTCGACCAAGAATATCTTTTGATTTGGCTTCCTCGTCACCGAGCGCGATATCGCTCACGAGGTCAATCAGTCCGCCAAGCGCTGCTTTGTCCAGATTTGGGCGAGCAAATACCTTTGGCAAGATACCTTTGAGCGTTGGGTTGATTTTCTCGATTGATTCCATGGCCTTATCAAGATCTTCACCAATAGATGGGAGCTTTGAGCGACCATGGAGATACTGCCAACGTGCCTCGGTTGGTACAAAGAACACATTCTCAGCTCGATATTCGTCGATACTTTCTGGATCGGCTCCAGTTCCCTGTTCTTTTTCTAGTGTCAGCTGTCTGTATTTCTCTTCAAACGAATCAGAGATATATTTCAAAAAAATCAAACCAAGCACAATATTCTTGTACTCTGCTGCATCAATATTCTTACGAAGCTTATCCGCCGCTTTAAAAAGCTGTTTCTCAAGTGGTTCAGATTTTTGCTCTTTTTTTACCTTTAACATTTACTATCCATGAGATGTTATAACGCTTATTATACCAAATAAACTACCCAGTGGAAATGTTATTAGTAAGTAGGTAATTACTTTACATCTATTCAAACATCCTATATCAGCAAACAGCTCACTTATGCTTATATAGAAGTTATTTACTATTGAATAAAGTATTATTTTGGTTTACAATAAACTTTCCAAAAAATACACAAGGAGCGTGAACAGTGAGCACTTTAACAGGGATATCAGAACCACCACCAACCGACCCAACTGTGGTCATCTTGGAACCAGTCCACCCTCGCCGCAAGGTGTTCCCACCTATGGCGCTACTTCAAGTGGAGAAGCGATGCTCCCGATGCTTTGCTACCGGCGAAACAATCTCTTACTCGGCAAAAAACAAGCGATTCTACTGCCTGGAACACTTCCCTTCTGAACCACACTCTTACTCTCAACTCTGCCAGGCTTGCAACAACAACCCAGTCGGCAGCTACAGCATCAGTAAAGAAGGGCGGAGGCTTAAGACCTGCTTCACCTGCTACGCTAAAGCCAACCTGGTACAGTGTATCTCGTGTAAAAATTTTTCCACGATATCACAGGTAAGAACAGTTGAAACGAATTCAGGGAAGAAGAAGGTATGCACAAAATGCCTCGTCAACAAAAAGGAGTTTTTCAACGGCATATGTGTCTCCTGTAAGGAGTCTGCGTTTCTAATGTATAGATCACAAAAAGGACCAGGAACAAAAGCAGACCTATGCCGCCCTTGCTACGACGGAAATGAAGCAAAACGCGCACCATGCACTGGTTGCAAAACTAAACTCAAGATTCGCCATCACAGTTCAGAGGGCAAGCCGTATTGTGGCAACTGCCACGACACCAAACCTCTCAACTGATTTCAAACGAAAAATCTCTTCAAACAACTCCATCGTCATGGGGTTGTTTTTTTGTTTCTTTTGCGTGCTTGCCTCTCTGTGTGCAAACCGCTACAATGATCTTAATATGTTAAAACAAACATCAAGACAATCTGAACGAGGTGTTGCACTCCTTATCACCCTCATCATCTCAGCTATCATGCTCGTGTCTGTCACGGCTTTTTCTCGTGAGATGGTAGATGAAATCCGTAACGCTACTCGTATAGATAACAGTATGATAGCCTACTATGCAGCTGAAGCAGGGTTAGAAGATGCACTACTAGAATGGCGGGATGCAGTTAGTAGCAACTCCCCTACTGAGATATCTGATGAGAACGACAAAGATACTAGTGCAGATAGTACTAATGTTATCGGACCGGAAGTACCCGCAGCTCAATTCACTGGAAACAGAAACAATACACCTCGATGCGTAAACCTAGATAACAGTCAGCGTATACCAGCTACAACCTGCTCAAATAACCGTAACAGCAATACGCGCTACTACGGCGTACGTATGTGGTACAAACAACCAGTAATTGCGAATCAAGTTGTAAAAAAAGATGAGGTATATGAACTTGAGGTTCCGAATATGACTAGTGACGTAACTCTTGATTGGAGTTCACTAAATACTCCTGCAAATACAGGGATGAGGGTTGAGATAATTGGATATAACAGTGACGGCAGTATTATTCCTCCTCCACTCGGCAGATTCTTTACTAGAACGGTAGACTCAAAAAAAATACTACTACAAAACCAAGTTGGATCGGGTAAGAAGATATTTCGCATCAAGCCCTGGAACGTAGTAAAAAGCACAAACGAAGATCAAGGAGCACCGAACGTTACCCCAGGATTACCAGTACCGTCTATAAACCTAAATATCAGCAGTAGCTCGACTTCAAATCTTCTCGGCTCCCCTGTTACCAACATTGAGTCTGTTGGATACTACGGTGGTGTTGCGAGGAAAATAACAGCCACACTTGATCGCACATCTGGAAACATTATCAGCATCTTCGACAACGTAATATATAGTGAAAGCGCACTTACGAAATAGAAACAAAAGCGGGCGGTCCAAATGGACCGCCCGTTCTTTTTTTGTTATTTACTCCCCTTTCTAGGGACTGAATTTTTGGATGTCGTCTCTTGTGAAGTCAGAAGTAAAGATTACTCCATTTGGCGTAACCCCTATTCCAACTGTGTCATGGAACTGACCATCTCCATCTCCTATGGATCCAATCGTGTGGGCGTCAACTCCTGACTGCGTCCAAGAACGAATCTGGCTTAAACCAAACTCCACTGCGTAAATGCGATCATTCGCATCAACCGCAACATAGGCTGGTTGATTCACCGGAAGAAAGAAAGTTCCATCCCAAAATCGCACCGAAGTGCCATCTTGAGTAAACTTCTGAATCCTGTTGTTTTCTAAGTCCGTAACGTATAACAGCCCTTCGGCATCTACTGCAATACCTCTTGGACCCCTAAACTCTCCAGGCTGGACTCCGCGTCTTCCCCATGAGTTTTGGTACACCCCGATAGGGTTGAACTTTTCAACTCTATGATTAACGACTTCGTCGACCCTATCTGTGTCATCCACAATATACAAGTTCTCGTTCCTATCAAACACACAGCCTTCCGGCTGGTCGAATTCGCCATCGCCTTGTCCAAAACTTCCAACGATATGTGAGAGCTGTATTGAAGAACTCATCACTACTACCCGTGAGTTTCCTTGGTCTACAATTGCAAACCTAGAAGAGACGGGGCTGAAACAGATGGATTCTGGAAACACAAGGCTGTTGGTTCCTGGGATAGATGGTCCTAGTGTTGAAACTACCGCGCCGGTATTCGGGTTAAAGAACACAACACGGTGGTTGTTTGAGTCAGGCACCGCAACATTGCCAGTTGCCGGATCAATATCCAGGTCTCTGGGGTTGTTGAGGATTCCTCCACCAAACTTCAAAGTAAAGGACGGTGTGGTATACGATGGAATCTCGTTTTGGCAGGTGTTAGAACACCCGTCATTGCTCAGTGCGTTGCCATCATCGCATTGTTCTTGTGCGTCCACGATGTGGTTACTGCAATACGCGGTGTTTCCTGCTACTTGTTGGCAGGTTGCGTTGCACACCGAACATGAAGTCAGGCCATAGGTGCAAGACTCAGTGATGGCGTTGCCGTCGTCACAGGTTTCCCCTGAGTCTGTAGTGCTATTACCGCAAAACTGGTTGTTTGTCCCAGAGTTTACGGTAACTGAAGTTGTTCTACTTTGTCCTACTTGCCCGTGGCTGTCGTAAGGAGTAGTAGTGACAGTGTAGGTGCCGGCATCTAGATAGGTGCATGCCACAGGTTGTGAGCAAGAAACGTTTTGCGTTGGCGTATCTCCGTTCCCGCACGATGTCGTACAGGTAACTACGTCACCATCCGAGTCTGCTTGCCCCGTCGCATAACACTGGGTTTGGAAAACCGCATCACCACTAGTGGCAGTGCAAATTGAACCGGTAAGAGTCGGCGGATGGTTGGTGAACTGAGACAAGGTAACACTTGCTGTTACCACAGAACTTACGACACCATCTCGGTCTTTAGCAGAGAGTGTTGAAATGTAACTCCCCGTACCTGGATAGGTGCAGGTTGCTCCAATTTCGCAGTCCAAGTTGGTAAACGTGGGTGCTCCTGCATAGCAGGTTAGCTCGCAGGACACCACGGTCCCCTCTGGGTCTGAGGCTTGTGCTGAAAAGTTCCTGGCGTTTTCGTTCACCAGGTTCTGGCTGAAGGTAAGAGATGAAACTACCGGTGGTTGGTTTACTACCGGCTGGATACAGATACCATTTGGATCTGACCCTGAAGCAGCAATCTCTACTAGCCTTGAAACATCCCCTACGTCTGCAAGGTCTCCTCCGACCCTCTGGTCAAAGTTGCATTTTCCAGAGAGACACTGAGTCCAGGAGTTGTCCATAATCCAGGAAAGTAGCTGTTCTGAATCCGAGACAGTAGGGAGAGACCCCCCTACTCCGTCCAGGTTACAGTTGAGCGCGTGCGCTGGCTTTACAGAACACAAGAGCACGAGTAAAAATACGACTCGTGTGATATTTGTTTGCAAGTGGGTCATATCCCACCTCCTTTTTCCTTTTTTGAGTTCTTCTTTAAAAGCATCGTCTCACTTTCTCGATGCCTTGAAACAAGATGTACTGTGCAGTTTTTAAAGATCGATACCTGTCAAGAGGTTTACTTAAAAAATAGCATAGATTAAAAGAAAAATCAAATATGTGCATATCTTATACTTGTTATTTCGAAACAAAGACTTATTATAGCTATATGACATTCGATTTACTTGGTCTCATTGTATCCCTAAGGTACATCGGACTTTTTGCTGCTATCTTTGCAGGATCTGGTCTTTTTGCCGGTTTTTTAATACCGGGAGATACTCTCCTCTTTACGGCAGGGCTTCTGGCCTCTCAGCATTTTTTTACTCTCTCAATTTTGATTGTGGTTATGGGTGTAGGTGCAATGGTGGGAGATAACCTCGGGTACGAATTTGGGAGCCGCTATGGTCATCGGTTTTTAACTCGTCACCGCTTGTTGTTCTTAAATCAGAAACAACTACGCTCTATTCAAGACTTCTTCGAAAAGTTCGGACCACGCGTTATGTTGTTCTCTCGCTTTATCCCGGGTCTTGGTACCTTTGGTCCCTTTATTGCTGGGTCAACTAAAATGAAACGCCTGCCGTTTGTTCTTTTTGCCGGAATCGGGGCCTTCATTTGGGTAACTATTTTTACTCTTCTTGGATACTTCTTTGGGAGCCAGCTTTCAACTGACACTATCGAGAAGTACCTCTTCTTAATTGTTATCGGTATTCTCTTTATTTCCTTTATTCCGAGTATCATCAACCACACTACACGATACCTAGCGCACAAAAAAGAAAAGAGGCTCTTAAGGCGCGCAGAAAAGAACAAGTACACAACAAGACACCAGCCCTAGGGCTGGTGTCTTTCTTTGAGTGCTGTAATTACTTCTTTGAAGAGGTCGTATGTTCCCCGTGTACATTGATCCCAGGTGAACATCTGCATAATTTCACGACGGCGCAGTTGCATCTCGCGGTTGCGCTCTGGGCGGTCTATGACCAGCATCATTTGTTGCGCAATCATTTCAGTATCCCGCGGCTTCGCAAAGAATACTCCCCCTTCATATAACTCACGGAAAACAGGAATGTCACTGGCTACTACTGGCAGTCCTGCCGCAAAGGCTTCTAAGATTGGAATACCAAATCCTTCGGCTATTGGCACAAAAACAAATGCTTTGGCGTAGTGCATGAGATATCTCTTCTCTTCTTCAGTAACATACCCAGTTACTACCACACGATCTGCAATATTGTAGTGATCTATAATTGCTTTTATTTCCTCATACCCATGTCCCGACTTACCAGCTATCACCAACTGCATATCATGCCCGGCAGATAATACCTGGTAAAAAGCTTTGACCAGTTGTGCTACATTTTTTTTGCGCTCTACTCGTCCGACTGTCACAAAGTACGGCTTGGTAATACCAAACTTCTCTGAGATATTGCTCCACGTACGATTATCCAGAAACTTTTTTTCAATACCCGTTTCAAATCCCAAATAGATAACAGAAATCTTTTCTGGATCAGCGTCGTAGAGACGAATTAAGTCGTGCTTTGTTGAGTGCGAAATAGTTACAATATGTATCGCTCGTTTTACTGCCACTCGAGTAGCAATGTCTAAATACCAGCGAGAAAACGGTGAGTAGCTTTCTGGAAAGTGCCAGAACGCTACGTCATGAATTGCAGTTACTACTGGAGTAGTGGTTAAAAACGGCATTGCCGCTGCTGGGACAAACAGAAAGTCTGGCTTATCACGAGTTAGCTGCAGCGCTAGACGAATCTGAGACCATAAATACTTCATAGGAATAACACGCAACTTCCAATGAGGCGCAAGGTTTGAAAACTCAGGATCGGAAGCACTCGGTGTATATACTAAGTAGTCGTGCTCAGTATCTACCTTTTGTAAGCCACGAAAAAGCTGAGTAGCATAAAACTCTACTCCTGTTTTCATTTTTATAGATATCCGGCTCGCGTCATAGCCTATAACTGGTCTTTTCTCCATATAGTATGAGTATACCCTATCTGTGAGTTGGTCGCAAAGAGACTCTATGATATAATATATATCAATGAAAAAACCCGTTAGCCTGGCTCGTAAAATACTGCGAGCTATCCTCTACATCATACTGTTTATCGTCTTCTGTCTGATTGCTGTCAGTCTTATTTACTATGCTTCAGGCTACCGCCTCGATGTAAAGACAAGAACCCTTAAAAAGACTGGCCTTTTGGTCATCAATAACTACACTACTGATGCGCAGGTTTTAATTGATGGCAAGGTAGCTGACGTAAAAACCAGCAACCTACCGAACTTTATCCCAAGTTCTGCAAGTCTCGTGCTTATCCCAGGCCAGTACCACCTTACTATTGTTAAAAACGGTTTCCTACCCTATTCAGAGGAAGTTACCATTCAGCCAGAACTCATAACCAAAGTGGAACCTATTGTCTTTATCTCTCAAAAGCTAGAGCCTGAGAGAATATTAGAGGATTCAATTATTAACTACGCTGTCTCACCGAGCAAAAGAAAGATGGCCTATGTCAGGTCTCAAACAGAACTCGTCGTCTTTGACTTCAACTCAAAAGGTCAACAGGTTATTACCCTCCCTATTAAGCCAGGTGTGATTATCCACGAACTCACATGGAACGAAGATGATCGTACGCTAGCTCTTGTGGTAGACGCTACGCCAAGTCGTGATGTACTCGTTATCTCAACCGACAACACGCCAACCGTTCGTTCAATTAAGAATGATTTTTCATTCTTCCCAACTATTGAAAAAGTATTCTTCACCCACAGTAACAACAACATGATCTACGCTATTTCCCACACTGGAACATCTGATACTCTTTTCAAACTAGATACCGCAAACCGTACCACCACACCAGTAGATCAGAATATTACCTGGTACTCACAAGACGACTCAGGCATTTCATACTTCGTGGAAAATACAAAAACCTACAAGAAACTTTCTTTTGATTCCGACAACACACAGGTAGTAACAGATGCAAGCATCTATCCACCCACTAATCTATCTCTACAGTACTTTGATAAGAACAATAGTGCGTATATTGCAGCAGGCAACCTCGTAACAGATCTTAACCCAACTCGCGCCTATAGTGTAGATACCGATGTGACAACCGTTACCTACTCTGCTAAGTACAACGCTCTCTACTATTTTAAGGAAGCATCAGGTGAATTGTGGCAGTACAGTTTTGATAAAAAAGAAAAGAAACTACTTACTCATTTTAACCAGGCAATACAAAACCCTGAGATGTACGATGGAACTCCGTATATTGTGTATCGTAATCGTAACAACCAACTTAAAATGATAAAAAATAACGGTACCAATGATACCGTTATTGCAAACTTCGATGATCTCTCTGGGTTCTTCATAGCCGATGACAACACCGTTGTTACTATCTCAAACACAAAAGGAAAGACGGTAGTTGAAAGATTCACACTACTCCCCTAGTAAGACTTTAGTTTATCGGTGTCTTTGGCAGTTGCGGTGGCGTTTTACGCCCCGTATTGTTTTTTGGGTCAGGACTCGTCTGTTTGAAACGAACTATTAAACGACGGTAGTTAGTACCAACTGGCGTACATGTCATAAGCGTTAGGATTGAGTCATCACCTTGTTCGAGGACTGATATTTCTTTTGGTGATACCACTTTTATGTCCTCTACCTTATATGTGTAGCGTACATTGTTGAAGTTAATATATGCAACGTCCCCAACTACCAGCTTATCTAAGATACTAAAGACATTGTTATATTCACCCTTACTCCACCAGTAAAATGAAGAGTGCCCGGTAATAAACACATTACCGCGCTGACCAGGGTAGGCTGTATCTGCATAGTGCACTACTCCTTTAAGAAGAAGTTGGTCTATTTCTGAAGTAATCTTGGTCTCTGCATATACTACCGGTGCTTCTACGCCAATCTTTGGAATAAAGAGCGTGTGGTTTGGTTCTGCACTCTCGCCAACAGTAGGAAGCTTAATCCCCCACCAACTACCGGTATGGTCTTTGGCATAGTTTACATACCACCACCAACGAACATTGTTCCAGACCGCTGGACCGTTAATGATACCGTAGATCGTAATAAACACTGCAAGACTCACGAAGATGAACTTCGCGCTCTCTATGAACATACCACCAAAAATAGCCATCTCGCGACGGATCCAGTGCGGTAGCAATGGAGGACGTGCGTATGGCTTAGTAGTGCTTACCTCTTCCTGTGTTTTTATTGGGTCTATATCTGGCATGTCTGTTGTTGCTATCGAAGTTATTTCCTAATGGCCGGGGCGGGAATCGAACCCGCATGAGTTGCCCCACACGATTTTGAGTCGTGCGCGTCTACCAATTCCGCCACCCGGCCAGGTTGTAAAACAAATTATACCACAGGTGCTACTTTTGGTCACCGAGGATTACCTTCTCCCCCTCCTCAACACCTGCCACTACCTCAACAAGTCCGTTGGTTGCTTGAAGACCGGTAATTACTAGTCTCTCCTCTACTTTATTATCTGGCATGAGTACTCGCACTACCCCTTGTGAGCCTTTTTTTGTGATAGCACGCACAGGGATTGCCAACGCTTTATCGTGCTTGTCTGCAAGGATAGAAATATTAGCGGTCATACCAGGCTTGATGCGTTCATCTTCTTTATTAAAATGGAACGTTACCTTATAGGTTGTAACGTTATTTACTACTGTCTCTGCAGGGTCTATCCCGGTAATAGTAGCATCGAACAAAGTGTTATTGCCATAGGCATCCAACGTCACGGTAGCAGTCTGTCCAATATGCACCTGTGCAATATCTACCTCAGGAATATTAGATTCAATTTCAAATTGAGCAACCGTTACAATAGAGATAACGTTCTTATACGCTGAAGCAATCTCACCCACTTTAATATCCTGAGCAGATACAATACCGTCTACGGGAGAGACAATACTTGCCTTGGCAATGTTCGCCTGGATACTACGCACATTCGCTTGTGCGAGACGCACCTGAGCTGCAGCTTGAGCTACATACCCTTCCTGAGCTTTAACTTGCTCAGGCAGTGACCCTGCCTGTTTAAGAGAGAGTTCATTTTGAGCAAGCGTTACAGTGCTCTGCGCAGTATTCAATGCAGTTCGTGCAGCAGTAATAGCGTTTATATTGGTTACTTTTTGATTTGCAATAGCCTGGCTTCTTCCTTCAACGGCAGATAGTGCTGCAACACTTTGTGAGCGCGCAGTACCAACATTTGCTCGGTATATATTTTGTGTAGTAGATGTTAAACCTACCGCCACATTTACTGCTTCTCCTACCGAAGTCATGAAGTCACGGATAACCTTTAACTTTCCGGCGATTCGCAGGAGTGCTGCTTCCTGATCCTCGCGTTTTATTGGAAGCGTATCCACTTCCCTTTTTAGATCCACAAATGCATTCTGCGCTATAACTCTTCCTGACTCTGCATTATATTTTGCCTGTGCACTTACAACGAGAATCGTAAGCTGCGGGTTCGTTGTGGTATCGTCTGAAAAAATTTCATCTATTTGTTTATTTAACGCATCGTCTGCTTTTGCATACGCGTCTTGAGCGATAGATGGAATACCTGTATAGAGATTATCCAAGTCGAGATCTGCTTTATTCTGCACTGAAGTAGCATTTTGCTGCGCATCCTCGTATGACTTTTGAGCGTTACTAAGCTTTGTTTGGGCAATAGTAATATCTTCTGGTCTTGAACCATTTTTTACTTCAGCAAGTTTTGCTTGCTGTATTTGAAGCGCAGCCTGTGCACTCTCTACGCTCGACTGAGACTGAGATAACTGCGCCGAGAGGTCTGCACTCGATAACGTAGCCAGAGTCTTACCGGCAGTAACTTTCTGGCCTACTTTAAAGTTAAGTTTCTCTACTCTTCCACTCGTCTCAAATGCGAGGTCCACGCTATTGGCAGCTTGAACGCGACCCGTCGATGCCACTTCCTGAGTTAGGCTCTGTTCGCGGCTTACCGTAAACAGCTCATATTGCGGAACTTGTCTACTTTTGTTAAACAAAAAGCCTCCTACTACTACAATCACCGCAAGGATTATGAAGCGTTTCTTTGAAATAAAGTTTTTGATCTTTTGGAAGTCGGCCATACCAATGGTTAATGCAATAGGGTTATATCCCAGTATTGTAGCGTTTTTAGCTCATATTTACAAGGTTGGCGGTTTTTGTGACCGACTTCACAATACAGCCGTAAAAAGGTATACTAGTACCAATACTAAATTACGCCTATGTTTGATTTAGACTCCCTTAAAGCCATTGAACACTTAGATCGCCAAAGAGTTTCTGAGAGACTTCGTGCTCTACCAGAAGAAATTGCTGCTTTTATTAAGACTGCAGAGAAGATAAAGAAACTCAAAACCTGGCAACACATTAACCGCGTAGTCATACTCGGTATGGGTGGTTCTGGTATTGCCGGTGAAATAGCAAAAAATATCGTAGACTTCGAAGGGTCAATCCCTGTCACCTCTATTCATGATACGAGCCTTCCTAACTATATTGACCAACAGACGCTGGTAATTGGTGTGAGTTTCTCAGGCTCTACTGCAGAGACACTTATTTCTGTTAAAAAAGCTATTGAGCAAGGAGCACCAACTGTACTTATATGTCACGAAGATTCACCGTTAGACATACTCTCAATTGAACATAACCTCCCAGTATTTCACGTTACCAGTCCTGAGCCTCCACGCTTTGCAACGGCTAACCTCCTTGTTCCGATTCTTATTATTCTCGACCGGGTTGGAGCGTTATCTGAAGTATCCAAAAACCTTACAACTGCTTCAAGTGAACTTACCACTCTTCGTGAGCAGATTAAACCCACGAAGATAACGCAAGAAAACAACGCGAAACAACTTGCCACTACTCTTCACGGCAAGATTCCACTCATTTTGTCTGCTCCTGGGATATCTTCTACGTCACTGCGCTTTGCACAAAGCATGAACGAAAACGCAAAGTCATATGCATTCTATTACCCAGTCTCAGAATTTGCTCACAACATGATAGAGGCTCGTGAAAAGGAAAATCCTTTTTACTATGTTATTGTACGCAGTTCTTTTGAAGACCGCTTTATAGATCACGCATTTACTGCTATTCAAAAAGGCTTAGAGAGAGACGGCATACCGTATATTACGGTACAGCTCGAAGGAAAGACACTACTCTCTCAGTTGCTTTACGGGTTATCCTTCTTTGACTATGTAAGTTACTATGCCGCACTCCTTAAAAAAGAAAATCCTCACTACATAGACAACATCGAGTTTTATAAAAAACATCTCAAGAAATAAACGGTTATATGCTTTTCTTCAAACAAACAAAAACAACATTTAAAGAAAAAATTCCCAAGAGATTAAACCCAGTAGTTCTTATGATACTGGACGGTTTTGGTGTCTCACCTATTACAGACGGCAATGCAGTTCGAGCAGCGCTCTCTCCAAATCTCGACTACTTACAAAAAAACTACCCGAAGGTACTACTCCACGCAAGTGGAAATGAAGTAGGGCTTCCGTATGGAGAAGCTGGAAATAGTGAAGTAGGACATATTAATATAGGCTCGGGTCGTATCGTCTACCAGCCACTGCTTCGTGTTAGTCGCGGTATCGCAGGCGATGGACTTATTCGCAACGAGGCAATGGGTAAAGTTGAAAAGCATATCAAGCAACACCACGGAGCTCTTCATTTAATTGGGCTGGTTTCTGCTGGTGGAGTTCACTCACACATAGAGCACCTCTTTGAAATTCTTGCATGGTGTAAAAAAAGGAATATAGAAAAAATATTTATTCACGTTGTGTGTGACGGACGCGATAGCCTACCTGCCGTTGCCCAAACATTTATAACTGATCTTGAAGCAAAAATAGCAGAGCTAAACTGTAACGCAAAAATCGCCAGTATTGCTGGTCGCCTCTATACTATGGACCGAGACAAGATATGGGAACGAACAAAGCTCGCATACATGGCTATTCTCGGAAAAGGCAAAAAAACACAGGTTATTAAAACCCCTATTCTCGCTGCATATGCCAAAAACCAAAGTGACGAGTTTGTGGAGCCATACACAATAGTAGACAAAAAAGATGTGCCAGTTGGAGCAGTACAGAATAACGACGCTATACTTTTCTTCAATATTCGCCCAGACCGTTCTCGTCAGATTGTATCTGCATTTGCTAGTCCCAAGTTTGCTCCTTTTAAAAGAGTTAAGATTTCAAACCTTCACATTGCAACTCTAACAGAATACGATTCAAAACTCCCCGTCTCAGTCGTACTACCTGAAGAAAATATTACCAATCCCTTAGCTCAAGTAATTTCTGACCACAAACTCACACAACTTCATATTGCAGAAACTCAAAAGTATGCCCATGTAACATACTTCTTTAACGGAGGAAACGAGAGACCCTACATGGGTGAGAAAAGAATTCTTATTCCATCTCTGAAAGTAAAACACTTTAATGAGAAACCAGCCATGAGCGCTGAGGAAATAACAAAACAAGTTCTTATCTCACTATCTGAAAAGAAGTATGACTTTATTGTACTAAATTTTGCGAACCCAGATATGGTTGGTCATACCGGTGATTTTGAAGCAACAAAAAAAGCAATTGAAATCATAGACACCTGTGTTGGGTCTATTACTGCTAAGACTCTTGAACTAGGAGGGGCTGTTTGTATTACTTCAGACCACGGTAACAGTGAAGAGATGTTTAACTTTGAATCTAACGGACCCGATACGGAACATAACATTTATCCCGTTCCGTTTATGGTAATTTCTCAAGCGTTGAAAAAAAGTAAACCAGGTCTTTCGTATAAAGATATGATAGCTGAACCTGCTGGAACCCTCTCAGATGTTGCACCAACCATTCTTGACCTCATGCATATTAAAAAACCAAAAGAGATGACCGGAACTTCCCTTATCGATTCTCTTATGTAGTCTCCTGCTTTGACCTCCTGATGTCATGTATCATACATTCAAGGTTTGTTACTCCTTTCCACTCGTTTTCCTGTATCGAAAAAGCTATATCTACCCTCTCTCCTCTTTCTATTTCCTTTATCTCATCTTCAACACTAAAGGCGATCCCTTTCCAGGTATTATTATGAGAATCCTTTAGTGTAATCTTAAGGTGTTTTAGGTCAGCTCCTACAAGCTTTGTCTCAGTAACGAGCATGGCATGCGCTGCAAATACTGGATCAGGATTTTTTTGTCCAAAAGGCTGGAGTTTTTGTAAATCTCTAAAAAGTTTTTTTGTTATCCTTGAAGTATCTATCTCTGCATCTACTTGGATTTCTCGTACTTTGTTGTCGTCATGCAATACTAAATCCCCGTATGAAATAAGAGACTGTTTAAATATTTCATAATGATCATGTGTAACCGTAAACCCTCCCGCTTGTTTATGTCCGCCAAATTTTACAAGTGTTTCTGATACTGCCTTCATAGCCTCAACAATATGGAAGTCTACTGAAGAACGAGCAGAACCTTTAAACATACCACCCTCCTCTGCCAGACAAAAAACTGGTCTAGAAAATTCCTCAGACACACGTCCTGCAATGAGTCCTAATATTCCTGAAGTCCACGACGCATCATGCAGCACTAATACTGAGTCAATCTTGTCCCGACTATATAGCTCAAGTTTTACATTATCTATATGTGACTTTACTGTCTCCTGTCTTTGACGATTCAACTGCTCGAGACGAAGTGCTAACATCTCTGCTTCGGCAGGATTATCCGTGAGGAGTAACTTTAGAGCGTTTTCTGCATGAGTCATACGCCCAGCGGCATTGATTCTGGGAGCAAATGCAAAGCCTATAGTCCTTACATCAACTTTTTCTAACTCAATGCCTGCAACTTTTGCAATTGCCTTAATGCCGGGGTTTCTCGTCTTCTTGAGAACCATCAGGCCATACTTAACCAGAATTCTATTTTCGTCTATAAGAGGCATTACATCAGCAACTGTACCAATAGCCACAAGATCTAAGTACCACTTCAGCTGCTCAAGCCGTATAGAATCATCCTTCTCCCCTAACCGCATAGTTAGCGCACACACAAGCTTAAAAGCCACGGTAGCTCCACATATGCCCTCAAATGGGTATGGGTCATCGAGTTGCTTAGGGTTAATAACCGCCAGTGCCTGCGGTACCTCTTTCGTTACTTCATGATGGTCGGTAATGATGACATCAATATTATGTTCTTTAGCATACCCTACTTCGTCGTAGCTTGCGGTACCGTTATCTACAGTGATAATCAAGTCGGTACCACGATCAATGAGGTGATCAATTGCAACCTTGGTCATACCATACCCCTCCTTCATGCGGTCAGGTATATAGTAGCTAACAGAACCTCCATACGATCTAAGTGCTCGATATAGGATTGCTGTCGCAGTACACCCATCAACATCATAGTCTCCAAAAATAACGATACGATGCTTTTCCTTCAGCGCCAAAACTAAACGACTAACTGCTATATCCATATTTTTAAGTAAAAATGGATCGCGTAGTTGCTCATACTCAGGATTTAAGAAGTCGTTTTTTTCTTGTTCAGTTGTTATGTTTCTATTAAAAAAAATCTGAGCAAGGATATCATCCTCCTCAGCTATTGTTTTCATATAATCCTCATCTACTCTGTCCGCTATCACCCACTTCTTCATACACCACCGTAGTTACCTTATTTTACTATCACCTTTCCTTCAATAGAGAGTATCACATACTCACGAATTATTTCACCTTTCTCATATACCTTCATGAGTTTATCCAACTGTTCAGCTGGATCTTTAGTTGTATCAAAGACCAAATAAAAACCACTATTAATGTGTGCTTTAAGTTCGAAGGTAGTTTGGTCAATACTATATCCATCTACTCCGAGTCCTACTCTCTTTTTTAGACTCTCATCCACCGTATTAACAAAGTTAATAAACGCCTTAGTCACAATACGATCTTTTTCATGAACTGGAATCTTCGCTTCATCTTTTACAACTGGCATACTTGTCTCATTTGGAGTTGCCTCCCCTAGTACATACCCTTGGGTATCTATAAGGTATTTCCTATCTTCTATCTGCCACAAAATTGTGCTCGGCTTTTCTTGTATCTTTATTTTTAGTTTATTTGGTACTACCTTATATATTCTCACATCATCAATGCGCCGGTAGTATTGCTTAAGAATATCCCTAGTCTGGTTAACATTAAGTAAGAAAATGTTCTTCTCTTTTATATTTCTATCTTCTAAGAAATGAGCAACATCATCTGCGATTAAAACTTTGTTGTTCACTATCTCTATTTTTTTAATCTTAAATAGAGAAGAAAAAAACATTAAGTATGCTACGACAACCATTAGTAACAACCCAATTCCTATTTGCGTAAAAGAAAAATGAATCTTGCGAAACGGGCGACCAAAAAGTGCACCTGAGTATTGCTTTGGAATATTTCGTGCCATAGCAATAGGAGCTTTGAGACTAAACCCAAATTTCTGTTTTGAATCCTCTTGCTCTATAGCTCGCAACCTTTTGCGTCTAGAGAGAAAGAATTTATTTTTCTTTTTAAATAATGGTAGCATGCTATTTTGATTGTAAAAACATCTCGCCTATTTTATACACATTACCCGCGCCTATTGTCATAATTAGCGAGTCTTCCTTTATATTTTTTTGTAAATACGCAACTATCTCATCGTAGTCTTTTATATACAGTGCATCTACTCCGTTCTTGTTAATTGCAGTAACAAGATCCTGAGCACTTACCTTTTTCATATCCTCCTTCGTGTCTCTGACTGGATATATGTCTGGGATAATTATGAGATCCGCATTACTAAATGAGTGACTAAACTCAGATAACAACATATGCGTTCTGCTGTATTGATGGGGCTCAAAGATAGCAATTATTTTCTTGCCTTTATAGAACTTCTTTGCACCTTCAAGGGTTGCTCGAATCTCAGTTGGGTGATGAGCGTAGTCGTCTACCACCACTATATCCTTCTTCTCTCCCTTAATTTGAAACCTTCTATTTGTTCCTTCAAATCCTTTTAGCACTTCTCCTGCAACGTCCATGGACACTCCTAGAAAATCAGATGCAATAATTGCAGCACATGCATCAGAAACATTATGTTTACCTGGAATTTTCAAACTAAACTCGTGCGTTTTCGATCCGTTACTTAAACTAAATGTAGTTACCCCTTTTCGTTGTGAAACTTCTTCTACTTCCCAGTAGAGAGCAAACAGCTCCTTTGCCATTTGACTACGACCGCCAAAGCCAAACGCTACTACCTTACAGGTAGCTACCTTTGCTACTTCTACCGCGTTCATGTCATCAGATGGAATAATAAGTAAGCCGTCTTTTGGAATTTTTTTAACAAACTTCTCAAAAGCCTTTTTTATCTCATGGATATCTCTGTAATAATCGAGGTGATCAGCTTCAATATTGGTAATAACTGCAATATATGGATAGAGGTCTAAGAAGGAGCGGTCATACTCACACGCTTCAACTACTACCGTATCCCCTTTTCCACTCAGGAAGTTTCCGCCAATGTTTTTGACTTCACCACCAATGAGTGCTGATGGGTCTAACCCTCCTCCTTGAAGAATGAGCGTGATCATAGTAGTCGTAGTAGTCTTTCCATGAGTACCTGAAACGGCTATACCCTTCTTAGACTGCATGAGCTTTCCAAGTACGAAGGATCTCTTTACTATCGGGATTCCTGATTTTATCGCAGCAACAATCTCGGGATTTGCTTTAGGTATTGCAGAAGAGACCACTACAACATCAATTGCTTGAGTGATGTTACCCTCTGCATGACCAACCACTACTTCAATTCCGGCTTCCTGAAGCTTATGTGTTAGGTCTGATTCTTTCATGTCTGAACCAGTCACGACATATCCCCTATCTTTCAGAAGAAACGCGATGGCAGACATACCAATACCACCTATTCCGATAAAGTGGAAATGGGTATTGGGATTGATAAAAAGCTGGTCATAGGGGTGCAAGAAGAGTCTCAGTCTCTTCTTCAGTCCTCCATAAATTGTTGCGGGTAATGTATTCATAAGGCTTTTATTGTAACACGGGGAGTATATTCACACTAACCAGACTAGTTACTATAACCAAGGTAACGTATTATCTCGTCGCTAATTATCTGAGCGCTATTTGATGGAAACAACGTTGGCGCGACTTTTGTAATTCTGTCTTTCAATCCTCTGTTTGAAATAACAAATTCTATTTCACGATACAGCATAGTTCCATCAGCTACATTTTCATCCAACACTGAAGCTATTTTATTCTTAGCTAAATAGTTAGCATTAGTTACTTGATGACCACCATTACTGGATATCGGGATAATAATAGACGGTTTTTTGAAATACATAATCTCCGTAATCCCCCCTACTCCAGCTCGAGACACAATAAGACTTGCGTTTTGTAAAAAAGACCCTAGATCATGTTCTATATATGGATACACTACATAGTTCTGTATGTATTTACTATCTAGGTCCTTTTTTAGACCTTCAAAGTGCCCATAGTCATTCTTGCCAACACTATGTATCACAACAAACTTCTTTGTAAGTTTAGGGAGAATACTTTCTAGTAGGCTGTTCATCTTTGCCGAACCCTGGCTTCCACCGATAAAAAGAACAATTGGTAGTTTAGAATCTAGGTTGTATTTTTTTGATAACTGTTTTCGATCCAATAGCTTTCCAGTTATATCTGGCCTAATTGGATTACCCGAGAAGAAACTCTTCTTTTGAATACTAGTAGGATACAGTGAGGTATTAAACCCAAGCGCCATATATGCGCCAAGCTTACACGCAAGCTTGTTTGCCATGCCCGGCTCAATATCTGATTCATGTGCCATCATAGGTACAAAAAGTAGCTTACACGCAAGGGCAACCGGTACTGTCACAAACCCTCCTTTTAGAAAAACCATGTCAGGTCGTGCATATAGAAGTATAAAAAGTGATTGGAAGAATCCGATTGCGATTAAAAAAGGGTCACTTAGGTGACGTACATCCCAGTAGCGACGAAGCTTTCCAGTAAAGATGCCGTAGTAGTGTATATTCTCCTTCTCTACAATACCCCGCTCAAATGTATTTCTACGGCCAATATAGTAAACAGATAACGGTATCTTTTCTTTTTTCGTTTTTTTATACAACGCATCTATTACCGCAATGTTTGGTGCGATATGTCCAACAGATCCCCCTCCGACAAAAGCTATCCGTAAGTTTCTATGTTGCATGTTATGATGCCGCCTGATATTTAGAAATGTTGAGCAATATTCCAACAGCTACGAGAGATACAATAATTGATGTACCACCGTAACTAATAAACGGTAATGTGAGGCCCGTAAGCGGTACGAGAGATAACATGGTAGCCATATTCAGTAGCGCCTGCATAGTAATCCAGCTTGTAATGCCGAAGGCCAATAACTTACCAAAGAAGTCTGAGGCGTGGCTTGCAATAACGAGTCCTCGCCATGCGAAGATAATAAAGAGCAGTATCGGTGCTATCAGTAGCTTTATAAAACCAAGCTCCTCAGCAATGATTGCAAAAATTGAGTCGTTAGGAGTCTCTGGAATATATCCGGTATACTTCTGACCCGACTTACCAAAACCTCTTCCCCATAACCCTCCTGAACCAACTGCAATCAACGCTTGGTTAATATGGAAGCCTACTCCAAGCGGATCCTGCTCTGGGTGTAAAAAAGTCATAAGACGAGCAAGACGATATGGAGCAGCTTTAATCAGCAAGAAGGTAGCCATCACTCCCCCTCCAGAAATGAGTCCTAAGTAAATAAGTGGAACGCCAGCTACAAAGTAAATACTAATCATTGAAAAAGCGATAACCAAAAGAGATCCGAGATCGGGTTGTTTCATCAAAATTCCTGCTACCACGCCGAGCAAGATACAAAACGGTATAAAGACATTTTTAAATGAATGAATATCTTTTCTTTTAGCATCAAGCCAACTAGCTAAATACACTATAAGTGCTAGCTTTAAGATTTCAGAAGGCTGAAATTGAAAGAATCCAAGATTTATCCAAGACTGGGCTCCACCATGATTAACTCCGATTCCTGGTATCATAACCAAGACATTCAAAGCAAACGATACACCCAAAAAAGGAAGTGCTATGCTTTTCCAAAAACTATATGGTAGTTTCTGAGCAATCACTAGTCCAACTAATCCAACGATCACGTATACTATCTGACGATACAAAAAGTAGTTGTTATACCCAAAGGTCTCATAACTTACAACTGCAGATGCAGACGACATCATAATAAGCCCAAACAACAGGAGGAAAAATACTGTAAATGACAGTATAAGATCGGATTTTGGTTTCTTGAAAGAAAATCTCTTCATTGATGTTTGTTTAGTGAACTCCCATACCAATAATACCAATCGCCATACCGATAATAGCCAAAACTGCAGCAAGCAACCATGCACGCATTACGATTTTTGTTTCCGGCCAACCGAGAGCCTGGAGGTGATGGTGAAATGGAGCAGAGATGAATACTTTCTTCTTAAAAAACTTCCTACTAAACCGTTGGATAAGCGAAGAAGAACCTTCAAGAATAAAGAGTGCCCCGATAATACATAGCGCCACAACCGAATTAGTAAGAAACGCGATAACAGCCAGAGTTGCCCCTAATGCGTAGGCTCCGGTTCCCCCCATAAAAAACCGTGCCGGATGGATATTAAACCACAAGAAGGTAATCAGAGACCCAATAATAGTGGCACAGAAAATAGCAAGCAGTATGTTCCCTTGCGAGTACGCAATAACCCCAAAGGCAGCAAAGGCAATTGAGAGAGTCCCACCAGAGAGGCCATCGAGGCCATCAGTTATATCTACACAATTCATAAAGCCAACTACAAAGAATATAAAGAATGGCACATACCAAAAGCCTAGGTGAAAATCACCTACTCCTGGAAAGTGAATAGAATCAAATCCTAATTTACTATAAAACCACCATGCACCTAGTGCAGTGATAACTAGTTGCCACAGCATCTTTGAACGAATACCCATACCCTTAATTGATCCCTTGCCACGAATATTTGAAATATCATCAAATGCACCGAGGATACCGGTAGCTACTAAAACAAAAAGAGGTAGCCAGGTCTGGTTACGATCAAGGTTAAAGAGTAACGTCAAAATAAAAGTAGTAACTACTACTATCAAACCTCCCATAGTTGGAGTTCCTGCTTTGTGACCATGGAACTTTTGAAAAACTGGTACTTCAGCACCATCCCACGATTTCTCAGCAATTTGTTTTGCTATCTTAAATTTATATAAAAGATTCGTTAGAAAAGGCGTCCAAATCATAGACACAACAAATGCCATAAAGGTAAAAACAAATACATCTACAATTGGTGTAATATTCTCCATGATATACCTCGTTAATTACTACTAACCGAAAGCGACTCAACTACTCTTTCCATCTTCATCCCCCGAGATCCTTTAACTAAGATAATATCGTTCTTCTGTATAATCGATCCAATAACTTGCGCTGCCTGAGTAGAATCTTCAAACCAAAAGGCGTTACTCTTTAGCTTCTTCTTAGTTATCTCATAAATGTGCTTTGACTCATTTCCAACCGCGATAACTACATCTGCTCTCTTTACTATCTCCTCACCTACTTCCTGGTGCATCTGGGTCGAATAACGTCCAAGCTCTAGCATATCACCGATAACAACTATGCTTCTACCATACGGAGAGAGTATCTTTACATCCTGTAGTGCCGAAATAGACGCAACCACACTAGCAGGACTAGCGTTATAAGTGTCATCTATAATAATTGTATCATGAGATCCCTGTAACACCACCCCTCTTCCTTCTGGCAAATGGAATGCTTTAAGGCCCTTTACGATATCATTTATCTTCATCCCAAGTGACGCACCCACTGAGAAAGCCGCCAATACTGGATAGATATGATGACGACCAAAAGAAGGTACGCTCACCGGTACTACTTGCCCCGCATACCTGATAATAAAATGGATACCATCACGTCTTACTTCAATACTGTCCGCCCTAACATCAGAGTTCTTTGCTTGGCCATACCAGACAACGTGTGCCTTGGTCTTCTTGGCCATCTGAACGATAAGTGTATCGTCTGCATTGAGAATTGCAGTATCGTGTTTATCAAGACATGAGATAAGTTTCGTCTCTTCTGAAATAACATTTTTCATAGACCCCAGAAACTCGAGATGCTCTGGACCAATCTTAGTCAGCACTGCTATCTTGGGTTTAACGCGAGAAGTGAGAAAATCTAAGTCTCCAAGTTTATCAATACCCATTTCAAGGACAATACTAGAAAAACGAGATTCTAGTCCTAGTATGCGCTGAAAGAATAGGACAGTAATCCGATAAGCCCAGACCAAGATCGAAACCGATGTTTTTAACTGAAGTATCGCCAACGGAACACCTATGTCTGTGTTGTAGCTCTTTTCACTCTTTATTGCAGATGAATCATAAACTCTCACTACTTCATAGATAGCATCCTTCGTGGTAGTCTTACCCACACTTCCTCCAACGCCAATAATCAGAGGGTTATTTCTTTTTATCCTCGTAAGTGCAAAAAACCAAATAGCTTGTTTGATACCTTTCTTTATGTGCTTTTTCATGCAATTATTTTATCTTACCTTTTTCACGATCAGTCTGCTCTTTTGCCCACTCCTTATCTGGAGGAACCTGATAGTAATCGAGTATTCCTTTGGCAATCTCGCCAAAAGTAGGAGCAGCAACAGTCTCAGCCCAGATTACATCGCGTGGCACGTTAATACGCGTGATCATCACAAATAACGGATCATCAGTTGGTCCAAGACCAAGGAACGAACCGGTAAATTTATCTGTCTCGTAACCACGTCGATCTTGTAATGGAATCTGGGCAGTTCCTGTCTTGCCACCTATCTTGTACCCTTTAACTTTTGCCATCTTTCCGTGACCTCTTTCTACTACGCTCACCAACATCTCTTGTAGTTCTTTTGAAGTCTTATCCGAGAAAGCTCTTCCGACAATATTCGGTTCTACATCTTTGACTGACCCGTCGCGATTAATGTATTGCTTCACCAAGTGAGGCTGAACCATAAGGCCGTTATTCGCAATAGCCCCCATAGCCTGCAACATTTGCATCTCAGTTACAGAGATACCCTGACCAAATGATGTGGTCGCTATACCCACCTCTGGCACATAGTCCTTGTCCTGAACAGACCCTATAGACTCACCTTCTATCTCTATTCCTGTAGGTTGACCGAACTTAAACTTGTCTAAATAGTCGTAGAGACGGTTCTTACCAACCTTTTTTATCATCCACACCATTCCCACGTTATCTGAGTTCTCCAAAACCTGGGTCATAGTCTCGTACCCATATGGCTTTCTCTGAGAGTTCCAGATCGTGTAGTCATCTACCTTTACATTCGCATCAAAATATTCACCAGTATCAGGGGTAACTTCTCCCGTATCTAGCCCCATTCCCATCGCTATTGGCTTAAAAATAGATCCTGACTCGTAGGCATCGGTAACTGCCATACACTTAAAGATACTGTAGTCTTTTTCTTCTACTTTGTCGTATTCTTCAGGATTAAAGCTTGGAAACTCAGCAAGAGCGAGAATCCCACCCGTTTTCGGGTCCATAACCACCACCGAGCCACTGTCAGCTTTATGCAGTTCCACTGCCTTTTTAATGGCGTTCTCAGATATAAACTGGATCACACGATCAACTGTTAAGACTATATCCTGTCCGTTCTTAGGTAATACGAGTTTGTTATCTACAACGGTTATCTGGCGCCCTAATACATCTCTTTCTGCAATAAGCTTACCTTGCTCTCCTTTCAGCTCTTCATTCAGGTACCCTTCTATACCATATCTTCCCTCTCCGTCGTTATCTACAAATCCCAGGAATTTTGCCCCCATTGTACCCTCTGGATAGTAACGGTGCGCTTCAGGTATTAACACGATACCGTGCATGTGGAGCGCTTCAATTGCCTTTCTCTGGTCATCAGAGAGCTTATGCTTTAACGGCGGAATATATACAGGATCGTTTTCAAGTTTTTGCAAGATTTCCACTGGCTCCATCCCAATAATTGGTCCGAGTCCTCGTGCGAGCTCCTCGTTATCTATAATCTGGTTTGGAATAATCATCACAGCCCAAAGAGTCTTGTTGGCAACCAACGGATACTTCGTGTCGCTATACACATCAGAAACGAAGATCTCACCTCGAACTGGCTTCAGTCTCTCCTCACGATAGCGCTGGTTATACGCCATAGTACTGTAATACTCATGTTGTACTACCTGTTTTTCAAAAAGTCGTACCACCACAACCAAGAAAAGGACAATAAAAAAGACGAGGACCATTGTGATCCTGAATTTCAGTGCGCCATGCTCTTCTATCCTGGGAGCTATATACATAGAGGTATTATACTAAAAAACACAGGGCACGAGAACCTGTGTTTTAAGCACATATTTGCGAGTTTTTCCACCTATTTCTTAACGAGAGCTGAGTTGTGATCTTCAAAGTACTGAAGTGTCTTAGTAGGGGTCATAGAGAGCTCCCCTGCTTTCTCACTCACCTTGGTTAGTGACTCAAGACGAGCCGCTTCAACTTGAAGTCTTTCGTTCTCTGAAACCACCTTTGACTTCTCACGGTCTAAGTCTTGTAAGACATATCCCTTAGTAGTTATCTGGTTTGACTGTGCAAGGTAGAACAAGCTCACAAGAGAAAACAAAAACACCGTAATGAACCCAAGCGATACAGGACCAAACTGCAAACCTTTTCTCTTATATAAAGACTGCTGCTGAGTGCGAACTGCCGATTTACGGCGATTTGTGTTTTGAAGTGTGAATTTCATACGGCGCTAATCTCCTTTATATTGATGTGTCTGTCTTTTCTAATATTCTAAGCTTTGCACTGCGAGAGGGTGGGTTCCTTCTCTCTTCTTCTCTGGTTGCGATGATCACCTTTTTGTTGATCAGTATCGCTTCACGCTCTTGTTTCTTTTCTTTAAAAAAATGTTTTACGATCGTATCCTCTCCTGAGTGAAATGAGATGACTGCGAGTCTACCGCCTGGCTTTAGCCTTTCAAATGCAAGTGGTAGTACTTTTTCTATTACCCCTAACTCATCATTCGTTTCAATACGCAGTGCCATAAAGGTGAGTGTAGCAGGGTGGATCTTACCACGACGAAACTTCACTCTCTCTACTACTTCTACTAACTGCTGACTCGTTAGGATTTTTTTCTTTGCACGAGTCTCAACAATTGATTTCGCAATCTGTTTGTAAAATGACTCGTCTACTTTCTGTAGTATTTCTTCAAGCTGCGATCTGGTATACGAATTGACAATATCTGCGGCAGTTGTTCTTTGACTAAGATCAAGCCTCATGTCCAGTGGCTCGTCCCCTACAAAAGAGAATCCCCTGCCACTTTCTTTTATTTGTACAACATTCGTCCCCAAGTCGAATAAAATGCCATCCACTTGATCGATGCTATATGGTAGAAAAGACTCAAAAGCATCGACAAAGTGACGATTGTATAGAAATACATTTTTACCAAGTTTAGATGAATGCTTTGTGTGTTCATAAACATTTTTATCTACTTCAAAACCTATTACTTTGCCTTTTTTGAGGCGACTTGCAATGGCAAAACTGTGCCCGCCGTATCCGAATGTCCCATCGACATATACCCCATCTGGCTTAATTTGAAGCCCTGTGATGACTTCATCAAGCAGTACTGGAATATGATGCGATTCTGGCATAGGAATAAAACATTAAATTGCAAAAGCCCGGAGTCCAAGAGTGTTTGTGTGAGATTTTTTTGTGTATCCAAAAAGATACTGTTTGTGTGTACCCTTGCGGGCAATCCTTGCACTCCGGACTTTTAAAGACCAACCTTTTAGCCCTCCAGCTTACTCGCCTGCGGCTATACCCCGAGTGAGGTAAGTTTCTCCGCAATATCTGCAGAATTCTTCTCTATCTGGGCTTCATACTTCTTCCATTCCCCTGCCTCCCAGATCTCCATACGATTGTACAAGCCTGCGACAACGATATCTTTTTTCAAGCCTGCAAAATCCCGCAAATATTGTGGTAAAACGATTCGCCCTAACTTATCTGGCTGTGCGTCCATAGCTCCTGCGAGCATTAGACGTGCGTAATCTCGAGCTGCCTTATCTGTTGTAGGCATTGCACCGAGCTTACCCGCTATCTCTTCCCAGTCCTTTTTGGTATATAAGAACAAACAGTTATCGAGTCCGCGAGTTACAACAACCCCTTCAGCAAGAAGATTGCGATATTTAGGAGGCAATGTTGCCCGTCCCTTCTCGTCGATTGTGTACGCGTATTCTCCTATAAACATATGTACAATATACCACTAGTTCCCACTTATATCCACTTTTCTCCACTAGTTCCTTTATTCTAGGCTTTTTAGGATTGACTTGCAATAAGATTATATAAATAAAAAAGTAGCTCCTTTGAGCTACTTTTTTATTTGAACTAGTTGAATTGTGGAAAAACTCTATCCCCCACACCTATCTCACATAAATAGTCCAAAAAATTCCAATATATGGCATCCACGTTAACCCCTCTACAACAGGGTTAAATGACTCTTGATGTGTCCCGCCTACAGTAGGAGCGGTGATTTCAAAACTAAAGGTCGCCACTTCTCCCGGCTTCACAACAGCCTCTTTCATGTTTGCTGGACGGTTAGAAGAAACCCATGATCCAGGAGTAAAGAATATACTAGAACGGTCAAAGGGTTGATTCGCACCAAGCCTGATAGGGTTAGCGCCAGTATTGTACCATGTCGCAGAACCTATGTTGCGAATCTGAAGATTAATAGTCTTTGTTTGCCCAGGGGCGATAACGACAGGATTAGCATCTGTTCCGATAAACGCATATTGATACTGGTTAGGGTTAAACTGGGCTGGCGCCGGTGCTTCTTGAGAAACATCAGAAGCAATAATCTCTGTACTCGTACCTACCTTGAACTCCCAATACACACCAATATCCCTCATCCATAAAAGACCCTCAACTACTGGCTGGAAGTATTCTTTATATATCCCCTCTTTTGTAGCACCTGTAACATCGAAGCTAAAGGTAGCAGTCTCCCCTGGTCGCACTTCTGATTCCAGCATTCCAATACGATTTTTAGATAACCAGGTGGCATTAGTAAAAAGACTATCTCTATCTTGTTTATGTGAGGTACCTAAATGAACAGGGCTTGAACCATCCTTCTTCCAACTTTCTGTACCGGTATTTTTGAGGGTTACTTCTACTCTTTTTACTTCTCCGACGTTAAGTGTAAGGTACGGTGTCTGAGAAACGAATTCATAGTTATACGCTGTTTTTAAATCAGTCACAGGTACCGTTGGAGCTGGAGTAGGAGTAGGAACTGGTGTAGGTGTTGGAGTCGGAGTAGGGGTTGGCACTGGAACAGGAACTGGTACTGGTACAGGGGTAGGCGTTGGAGTTGGAGTTGGAGTTGGAACTGGAGTTGTACTGCCACCTGATGACCCTCCGCCACTTGAACCACCAGAACCTGTACCTGGAGCCACAATAACAATATCTTTATTATTAGCAAGTGAACCAGCAGCACCTGGGGTTGCGAGAGTGAGAACAGCGTTATTTCCTACCTGATCTTTTATAGTACCGCCATTAAGAGACAGTGAAGAGGTTGCAATATAGTCAAGATCAGTAGTAGAGTCGTTGGTCTGAACTGTATATATAAATGTTAACTGACTTGTCCCAGAGCCAGAAGAATAGAGAGCACTCTGGTCAACTACTCCTGTTTCAAGAGCAATTAAAGGACTGCCAGTCACAACTACTACCTTGTTAAAAGCTATAAGTACAGGAACCTGCGTACCTATACCATATGAAGTATTACCGAGAGTAGAGGTAACATTTGTCACCACCGGTGCTGGAGTTGAGTCGATAATATACCCCGTCTCCCCTTGCAAGCTTGTGGTAGCTGCATTATCTGTAGCAGAAATTACTAAATCCCCTGTTGAAGTGATGTTGATTGTACAATCTACAGTTGAGACATTTGTTTGAATACAAGCAAAACTATTATTTGCAGCAGTTGAGGTACCAGAAACCGTCACGTTGGCAGCCAGTACTGCAGTGTTATCTGTCACGTGAATTGTGGTGTTTGTAATTGCAGCACCAGTACTTGTTTTTGTTGGTGCAGTAATAGTAGTGACAGGGGCATTCGCATCTACTTCAGCAACAATGAAATCACTAAAACTCGTCATTCCAGTTGCTTGAGTAGTGGTTGCTGTACGAGTACCTATTGTCGGACGAGTCCAAACCGAACCATCTTTTTTAGCAACAATGAGACTTGATGTATTAACTCCTGCATCAAGATCAGCTGGGACAAAAGTAAGTGTCGCACTATAGTTGTCAAAAACTGTACCAGAGTTGGTAATTGTCCACACACGATTTGCACTCTTAGTTGATAACACACCTGCTCCGGTAATACTGGCGTGATCACCATCAGTTGTGGTAGCAGTTAAAATACCGCTAGTGGTCACATTACCAAACTGAATTGTGGCTGGTGCATAAGCTGTAGCAGTACCAACTTCAAAAGTCTTAGTAACAGTTCCGGTACCAGTATTTTTAGCAAGATTTCCAATAATATATCCGCTCGTCCTTGAGACTGAACCAGTTGTACCAACCGTAACCGTGTTTGCTCCGGTCGTAACAATACCGGCAGTAAGCTCAAGGACACTATTTACTGTAAGATTACCGGCTGTGGTTACGCCACTAGTGTTGTTAATCTTGAGACCACCATAGGTGAGAGCTGATAGTACCTGAGCACTCGTACCGGCATACTCAACTACCATACCTGAGATTGAATTAGTAGTGAATTTATACTGACTACTATAGTCAGCTGTGGCAGCGGTACGCGTTACCTTAAGATTACCTGCTCCTGTGATAGTACCTGCCGCTCCTGCACTATTGATCACAACTGTCGCTCCTGGTGTTAGTGTAACACCTGCACTTACTATCATTACACCAGAGGCATCTATCGGAACATTTAGTGATACCCCGCTCGTGTTATTGAAGTTCACAATATTAAAGCCTAGGGTTGATGGTGTAGTTCCACCTATAGTGGTAGCCACTGGAGTTCCTGGAGTATCAAAGTTCAAGGTACTACTAGTCGTAAAAGCAAACGGAGTAGCAGCTGTAGTATTTATAGTGAAGTTACCTTTAAAGGTGTGAGTGAGCGAAGTTCCCAGCGCAACAGAGGCTGTATCATTCAGACTAAAGTCTCCATTAACGGTCAGGGCACCACCAAATGTCTTGATTCCACTCGTACTTAAGTTTAAATGATGGTAAGTGCCAGCTACGATTGTCTGCGCTGCACCGTTATAGGTAACAGTATTATTAACAGCACTTGCATCAAAGTTCGTAACGGTGTTTGTTCCACCTAATGTAAGTGACGAACCTCCTGTTCCTTGGATATATGTACCCGTTCCAGCAAGAGCGGTCAAGACAGTAATGCCAGAGTTATTAGTTAGTGTGATACTATCAACGGTTAAACTAGAAACCGAGATAGCTGTCCCACTAAACGTCTGATTATTGACACCGTGAAAAGTATATATACCTGTTCCAGATGTAAAACTCGCGCCGTTATTGGTCAAGCCTTGGTGAAAATGAGTTGCGTCATTACCTCCACTCAAGTCCCAGGTTGCCCCTGTTTGAATTATCACTGGTCCGTGAAAGTGGTTTATTCCAGTCGCCGATGAGTCAGTATACGATCCAAATATACTAGTAGTCCCCTCAACAGTCATGTCTGCGCCAGCATTATTTAAAATACCTGCTTGAACGGTCAAGTTTCCATTCACAACGAAAGTTGCTGTTGGGGATGTTCCCGTTTGTCCAGCTTTATCGATAATTAGATGATAGTAATCATTGGCGTGAAGAGTTTGAGCACCGGTAGTACTCGTATACTTGACCGTATTTGGATTAGCAGTAGCAGTTAGCGTACCAATAGTAGAAGTTCCTCCAAGGTTAAGTGTAGTACCTACTCCCTGCACCAAAGTACCAGTCGCGCCTGCCAGCGCAGTATCGACAGTCATGGTGGTGTTATTCGTTACCACCACAGCAGCACCTACTGTTACAGTTGGTGATGTAAAAGGAATTGAGATGGTATAGTCCGTACTAAAGGTACTCGAGCCAAGACTGATGCTGGCTGCTGTACCACTAATCGTACCACCACCAACTTTTTGGAAGGTCCAGAGTCCGGTCGTACCGGTGATAGCTCCAGTGCCATTAATCGCAAGACTTCCATTAGTAGTAACTGCTTCAGCAGCGGTAAAGGCCATAGTACCGCCAGTGTTAATGGTAATGCCGTCAAAAGTTTTTGTACCAGTGGCACTGTTGATTGCGAGCGATCCTGAAATACTAGATGCCCCTGTAATCGCTAGGTTGTTCGCCCCTACAGTCCAGGTACCCGCCGTGATAGTAAAAGTTCCGGAAACGTTCAAATCGGCTCCCGCAGCTTCGGTCGCACCATTGCTATCATTAAGTTCAACATTACTGATGTTGCTAATCCCGTTGAGAGTATGTAGTCCTGAGCCTCCAGTGAACCTCGTAATACCAGTACCGGTGATACTACTTGAGGTTACCATAGTGGTATTGCCCTTGACGGTGATATCGAAGCCACCATTGGCAAAGTTATTATTAGCGTTATTAGCGAGGTTGCCATTAACCACGATCGCCCCATCGGCTGTCTTCACAACGGCAAGCGTTGAAGTGAGCGTGAGATTACCATACGATGCAGGTACACCTGAGATAGTCTGAGCTAAGCTTGAATTGTAAATAACGGTACTGGTCGCATTAAGTGATGTGTTGGCAGTAATAAATGCTGTCGGAAAACTAGTAGCAGTCGCTACTGTTCCGAGCGTGAGTGTTGACCCAGCACCAAGACTAAAGGTACCACTAGCGTTACCAGTAATCTGGAACCCAGCGTCAGTCACATTTCCACTCGTCACTATAAGGTTGCCGTTTACCGTAATAGCGCCACCTAGTGTCGCAGTCTGCGCACTCTTGGTGATACCTATATTATAGTACGACACTCCCTGAATCGTTTGACCGGCAGTCGTACTGGTAAAGTTTATAGTATTTCCAGTAGCAGAAGCAGTTAATGTAGTTATTGTGTTAGTGCCGCCAATATTTAGCACTCCAGTATTACCCTGGGTAAATCCACCAGTTCCAGATAATGCAGTCGAGACAGTGGCAGTAGAGCTGTTAGTAAAAGTAGCTGGTGTATTAACCGTAAGTGTCAGAAAAGAAGCAGGAATACTCAAGGTATAACTCGTAGAAACAGTGACGGTACTAGCGAAACTTAATCCACTCGCCGTTCCGCCAATCGTCCCGCCACCGCCCACTTTTTGAAAGGTCCAGGTACCGTTTGTGCCCGTGATAGCTCCCGTACCATTCACAGTCAAGCTTCCGTTCATGACCACCGCGGGAGCTGTGGCAAAACTTACTACACCCCCTGCATTAACAGTTAAATCCCCTAGTGTCTTCGTACCAGTAGCACTACTAAAAAGAAGTGTGCCAGAAACCGATGTAGTGCCGGTAACATTCATGACATTAGCTCCCACTGTCCAAGTTCCAGCCGTGATTGTTAAACTACCACTCGCAGTCAAAGCTGCTGACTGCGTCACACCGTTACTGTCGTTAAGTTCAATGTTACCGTAACTACCAGTACCTGCAACTGTATGAGTTGTCGATCCACCGGTAAGCAGGATCGTGCCCGTGAGATTAGAATGGGTTCCACTATTTGTCACATTACCTTTGATAGTAATAGTGAAACCACCATTGTCGAAAGTATTATTAGCACCCGTGATCCAGTTACCATTAACAGTAACGGCAGCACTCGCTGTTTTAGTTACGCCAGCGGTCGCTGTAAGGGTTAGGTTACCACCGTAGGTAGGTACACCACTAACAATCTGCGCTTGGTCTGAGTTATAAACCACAGTTGATCCAGCAGGGATAGTGATGTTTGCATTCAAGAATGCAGTCGGAAATGCTGTTGCGACTCCTGGTGTACCCAGTGTCAAAGTAGTTGATCCTGAGATAATGAATGTACCGGTAGCATTTCCAGTAATTTGGTTTCCACTATCAGCAAGATTACCACCGACTGTCATGTTGCCGTTAACTGTGATTACTCCGCCGAGCACATTCGCGCCAGCAGTAGTAGTGACATGATGATAAGTAGCAGTATGCACTGTCTGAGCCGTCCCAGTATAGTTCACTGTGTTCGGACTAGCAGAGGCAACAAGTGTAGTAATAGTAGATGCCGCTCCAATATTAAGTGTCGCGCTTGTACCTTGCGTAAGTTGACCAGTTCCCGCTAAGCTTGTTGCAACTGTAAGTGTAGTATTGTTCGTTAATACTGCTGGGCTTGTTACTGTTACAGTAGGAATAGTGGCAGCGATACCCAGTGTATAACTCGTAGTAAAGGTTGCACTCGTAAGCGATAGACTTGTAGCGGTTCCTGATATTGCTCCTCCTCCAACTTTAGAAAATGTAATAACTCCAGTAGTACCAGTAATAGTTCCGGTACCGTTTATAGTTAAATCGCCTGTGAAAGTAGCTGCTGATGCCGCAGTAAAATTAATTAACCCTCCCGAGTTAATAGTAGTATTGGAAAGGGACTTTGCACCAGTTGCACTACTAAAGGTTAGGGCACCAGAAATTGAGTTTGTATCACTCAGAGTTAACGCAAAGGCACCAATAGTCCAGTTTCCTGTTGTAATAGTAAAACTGCCTGTAGTAGTAAAGGCACCTGCTTGAGTAACACCATTACTATCGTTGAGTTCTATATTACCTGCGTCACCAGCAATAGAGACCGAGTGAGCACCAGCTCCTCCGGTAAGTAAAATCTTACCCGTACCTGAGTGAGCACCAGCTCCAGTGAGGTTTCCTTTCACGGTAATCGTAAAGCCGCCGTCAGCCAGCGTATTATTTGTCCCTACCGAGAGGTTGTTGTTGACGGTGAGTGCACCCGCCGCTGTCTTGGTAATAGCAGCTCCTGAAACGAGAGAGAGATTATGATATGGAACAATATCCGAAATAGTCTGCGCAAAGTTAGAGCTATAGCTCACTGTTGATCCAGATGGAATAGTGATATTGCCAGCCAAGAAACCTGTTGGGAAGCTCGTTCCAGTTCCCGTGGTTGTTCCCAGCGTCAACGTCGAACTACTTGTAATACTAAATGTACCGGTCGCATTACCGGTAATCTGGAACCCTCCGTCACTCAAGCTACCACCAGAAACAGTAAGGTTGCCGTTGACTGTAATAGCCCCACCAAGTGTTCCTATTTGACCTGTTTTATCAATAAATAGATGGTGATAGGTTGAAGACTTAATAGTCTGTCCAGCGGTTGTACTTATATAGTGCACCTCATTAGTACTAGCTGAAGCATCGAAAGTTGTAACGGTAGTAGCGTTACCAAGATTCAATACACTCCCCGATCCTTGCGTAAATGTACCCGTCCCAGACAGCGCATTGGTTGCTGTGATGGTAGTATTATTAGTAACAACCGCCGGCGTAGTTGAAGTGAGCGTATTTGTAATAGAGAGTGGTATATTTACACTATAGCTGGTTGTAAATGTTAGGCCATCGATCGTTGTAGTTGCAGTTCTCGTACCACCCAAGGTTCCACCTCCTACTTTAGAAAGCGAAATAACAGTGCCGGTCGTACTCGTCACAACACCCGTACCATTTAAGGTAAGGTCTCCTGTGATAATAGTACTCTCGGCTGCAGTGTGGTTAAAATTACCACCGCTATTTATTGTCATCGAGCCAAAGTTTTTAGTACCTGTCGCACTACTGATTGTCACAGTACCCCCACTATCGATAGTAGTAGCTCCAGTCACCGCGAAGTTTGCTGTTGAGGAGTCTATGGTTCCTGCTGTTACGGTCAAAGTACCACCAACCGTCACCGCGCTAAGGGCTGTCACGGTGCCGCCTGACTTATTAATCACAACATTATTATAGGTTGTATAGCTACCCATATTCTGGGCGCCTGATCCATTAAAGGTGAATGTACCGGTAGCGCTGGTCGTAAGAGTTCCACCTGAGGTGAAGTTCCCGCCAATATTAGTATTACTCGCTCCCGTTGAGGTATAGCGAGCACGAGCAGCTGACCCTGAGAAAGTAATATCACCAGTCACATTGACGGTACCAGTAGTAACAAGCACGGTCGCAAACCGGTTCGCAGTAGCACTACCAGGAATTGCTATACTAGCTGCCGACAGCGTACCAGCGTTTACATTAAGGTCAGTCGTGTTTGCTGTTGGCATATTGAGCGTCACGGCTCCTGAAACGGTGAGCGAGTTGGTTCCAGAAATTGTAATACCATTACCTGTCCCGGTGTTCACATTAATTGTGACACTCGCTGCTGAAGCAGCACTATTCACAGTCACAATATGACCATCAGAAATAGTAACTGAATCAGTGACTCCTGGAAAATCAGTTCCTTCAATACAACTCGAAGCACAGGCTCCTCCCCAAGTTGTTCCAACATCCCAGTTACCGGTGACAGAAGATGCAAAGGCTGCCGCACGAGCAGAAGGGATATGGGTTGTATATGAGCCTACAAACAACAAAACCCCTGCCACAGTAGTAAATCCTACAGCTAGGGCAGAGGTAAGTGCTTTTGTAAGTTTCGTGTTTTTTTGCATGTATATCTTTGTCTTGATTGTATCTGTACTTTGATGTTTACACAAGCCTTTCTTGTATATATTTTCCGAGCTCAGAAATTACTATTCTCTCCTGTTGCATAGTGTCACGATTACGAATCGTAACTGTGTTATCCTCAAGCGTCTCAAAATCAACCGTAACACACCACGGGGTTCCTATCTCATCCTGAGCATAGTACCGCTTCCCTACGTTACCTCGATCATCCCACGCAACGGTAAAGTTCTTCTTTAACTCTCTATATATACCCTGAGCTTTTTCTACTAGCTCTGGCTTGTTTTTCATAAGCGGAAATACTGCCACCGTATAAGGCGCAAGTTTTGGGGCAAGAGCGAGATAGACCCGCTTCTCATCCCCTTCACCTTCTTCCTTGTATGCAGCACAAAGAACAGCTAGAACCGTACGATCTACGCCCCAGGTTGGCTCTATACAATATGGAACATACTTTTCGTTTGTTTGCGGATCAACATAGTCAAGCGACTGACCCGAGTGTTCAATATGGCTTTTCAAGTCAAAATCAGTTCGATTCGCGAGTCCATACAGCTCTTTCTGTCCAAAAGGAAAAATATACTCAGTATCGACACTTCTGCTACTGTAGTGAGCGCGATCTGAATCAGGTATTTCTATGTAGCGCACGTTTGCTTCATCGAGTCCAATAGTCTTCACCCACTCTTTTTGACGCATGAGCCAGTATTCAAAAGCTTCACTGGCCCGGCTTGGATGCACAAAGTACTCAATCTCCATCTGCTCAAACTCACGTTGTCTAAATATGAAGTTACCGGGAGTAATTTCGTTACGAAACGCTTTTCCGATTTGTGCGATTCCAAAAGGAATCTGACTGCGGGTAGACTGGATTACATTCTTAAAATTTACAAACATCGCCTGAGCAGTCTCAGGGCGCAAATAAACCCTTCCCTTGTCTAATCCGGCCATTAGATTCCTTGCACGATCTTCATCCCAATTTTCATTTGGTAGAATCCTACCCTTCATTGCATCCCAGGCATCGTAAAGAGGATTTACAGGGCCTATATATGTCTCAAACATCAGGTTAAACTTCTTCGGTGTAGACAGTTCATTTCCTTTCGGGCTCTTGAGTCCCAGGTCATAAAGCTTAGCTGCCATCTGTTCAAAAGTCATGCCAGCCACATTAACACCATTCTCTTCAAGAAGGTGATCAAGGCGGAATCGTTCGTTCGTTTTTTTATCCTCTACAAGCGGGTCGTTAAAGGTTGCTACATGGCCACTTGCCTCCCACACCTTTGGATTCATAATAATAGCAGCATCAATACCGACCATATCGTCACGATCGTGAACAAACGTCTTCCACCACAGTTGCTTGATATTATTCTTGAGCTCCACTCCTAAAGGACCGTAATCCCATGAGTTGGCTAGTCCTCCGTAAATATCTGAACCTGGGAATACAAATCCCCGTCTTTTACACAGACTTACAATCTTTTCCATAGTCACCTGTTGCTCTGCCATATGCTTCGTTTAGTTCTTATATATGTATTATTCTACCCTAAATAGATCCGTGGCACAAAATCTGGGATACGAGCAGTCGTAATCTCGTGCGGGACCGTGCCAATTAAGCCAGCCATCTCTTCCGCAGATATCGTATTTCCAGACCCGTCTTCTCCTATTAAAACAACTTCGTCACCCACTCGCACAGCAGGAACATCTGTTAAATCTATTATTGCAGTATTCATACCTATTCGACCAATAATCTTTACTCTTTTTCCACCTACTAATACTTCTCCTATATTAGATAGTCTTCTATCCAGGCCCTCATAATAGCCAACTGGCAAGATACCAATGGTCATTTTTGTATCTGCTTTAAATGTTCCACCATACCCAATGAAGTCCCCTGCTTCAATTCTCTTACGATATGCAATTCTCGTCTTAAAAGAAAGTGCGGCACGAAGATCAAGTTTATTCGAATATTTTTTTTGCATCTCGTCTGTTGGCCACAAACCGTACAAACTAATACCAACTCGTACCATGTCAAAGTGAGCTTCTGGAATTGATAATAGTGAACTAGCTGCTCCGATATGTTTGATGAGCGCAAACCCATGAGACTGCAACATGCGAACTGATTGAGTAAAAAGCGTAATCTGTTTATGCGTATAGTCCAGCATGCCATCTTCGAGAGATGCAAGGTGTGATGCAACTCCGACAGGAATAATATGGGTATTATTTTCAAGGAGCATAATAACCTGCGCCATCTCTGATGGATCAAAACCAAAACGATGCAGTCCCGTATCTATTTTAATATGCACCTTAAACTTTAAGTGAGAGTGAGCTACAAGCGCGCTCATTTCATCCATACCCATCAACATAAATTCTAAGGAATGGTCGTGAATTAGTTGGTAATCCCCCTCGTTGAAAATCGGACCTAACACTACAATACGTTTTGTAACTCCAGCAACCCTTAGAGCTACTCCTTCTTCTACCGTATAGACACCAAAGTAGTCTACTTCTTTTTTAGTATCTAAATGCAAACCAACCGCAACCAGTCCATGGCCATACGCATTAGACTTCAAAACCGCCATTAGTTTTGTCTTTCCAATATTCTTTTTTATCACATCAACATTATGTGAGATGTTAGCAAGCTGTATCTCACACCATACTGAAGATAGATTTTCTTTATTGTGTTGCGTCATACGATTGCTTGTAAAAATGATCGTGATTTTAACCGCTTCCCCATTTGTTGTTCAAGCAACAAATCTAAAATACTTCTCAGCTCCCCTACAATTCCTTGTTCTATTCTCACTTTAGAAACAGTATCAAAATTATACGATCCCATCAGCCTCATTGCTTTCAGTGCGTTAGTAGATAATGTGCGCGTCTGCCAGTCATCATGACCACATACAGTACACATCACCCCTCCTTTTTCTACACTCATACAAAATCCTTCTGCTATAACAGCGTTGTGACACACTACACAGTTGCCAAGCTCTGGCTTGTACCCTAATAAGTGAAGAAGCTGTACTTCAAACGAGAGAGTTACAATTGCCATATCAAATGTGTTAGCAGAAACCATTGCAATGGCCTGGACTAAATTCTGATACACCTCTTTTTGTGGAATATGGTCAGGCACTAGGTTGTTTACCAACTCCCCTAAATAGTACAAGGTGCTCATTCGTGAGAAATCGTTTTTTGCATTGTTAAAATTTTCAATTGTCTGCGCACCAGTTGCAATAAAAAAAGTTCTCCCTTGCACCATCTCAATTTTTACCTGATTGAAGAGTTCTAAGTGCCCACTCATTTTAGCGAGTGTCTTCTTGAGCCCTTTGGCTTTAATCGTAATCTTTCCCATGTCAGGCGTCAAAACGATCAGCAGTTTATCTGCCTCAGAGAAATCTCGCTTTCCAATAATAATGCCTTCTGTTTTATAAAACTCGTTCATGTTATTTTTGACATGTGGAACAAAAATGAGCACTGCGTTGCCCAATCTTTATTCTTTTAATTATACTCCCGCACACTCCACAGCTCTGTCCTTCGCGTCCGTAGACCAAACGCGACTCTTGATAACTCCCTATCCTCCCATCTGAGTCACGAAAGTCACCGATACTCGTACCTCGCTTCTTAATTGCATCAAGCAATACTGGTTCAATATTCTCGTACACTCTCTTCGTTTCTATAGTAGATAGTGATCCAGCTTTTCGATCAGGAAGAACCCGCGCAAGAAACAATATTTCATCTCCATATATATTACCAATACCTGCAATCTTTTGCTGGTCTAGTAGTAATGCCTTTATCTTATTGTTAGGGTATTTCTTGAGTATCACCCTAAAGACCTCAAGAGTAAAATCTGGATTATATACAGGTTCCGGTCCATGTCTCTCATCCACCTCTAACACTCCATCGGTATCTATGAGGTGAAAAAAACCAAACTTACGCATATCTGAGTACGCGAGTTGCAATCCACCTGACAACAAAAAAACAATATGAATGAACTGATTAATGGGGTCTGTAAGTTCTGGCGGTAGATTACTTCCCTGCCACTTTCCGTCTACTACTTTGTATGTATCTTTTTTTACAATCAAGTGGCCCGTCATTTTTAAATGCACATGAAGTATCTTACCTCCCGAGAGATATATCAAAATATTTTTTGCACGGCGGGTAACGCGAACTATTTTTTGACCTGTAACTTCTTTCTTAAACCCTGCAAGCGTTGCTCCGTGAATAAGTTTTGGTGCATCACAATACACCAAATCCAGAATAGTATGCCCTACCATTTTTTGGTTCAATCCATCTACTACCGTTTGTACCTCGGGTAATTCTGGCATAGAAAATACTATCGATTCTTAATCTCAGAATTGTGAGGCTTAACTTCGTTAGATACTTCACTGTTCTCTTTAATCTCTTGTAAGGATTCAGGTACATCTGTTGTTGCACTTACTTGTTCTTTTGAAGTTACTTGAGAAGGAATTATTATCTCCTCTATTTTCCCATGATCTTCACTAGATGGCATAACAACATCCGAAACCTCTTCTAGCGCTTCGCCAGCCTGCAATGTCTGTGACTGAGCTTGTAACTGCTCTACTGTTTCAATTGAAGATAGCTCCTCTGGAGTAATCTTTTGTGCTTCAAAAGCCTCGTGAACCACAGCCTCATCGCGCACTACATCGTCAATATTCTCATCTGGTATATTCATAATAGTTTGTATGTAATAGTACCTCTAGTATGCCAGATAAACAGGAGAACCACAAGAAAACCCCTCCACAATGTGGAGGGGTTTTCTTTGAGATCAATCTGTACAATTTCATAGATACTGTCCTGGCGGCCACCTACTTTCGCGCTAACTATCATCGGTGCTTGTGGGCTTAACTTCTCTGTTCGGAATGGGAAGAGGTGTGACCCCACTGCCGTACGCCACCAAGGTAGTATCTATGAAATATTTTTGAAATTCGAGTATCACAAAGCAATGCGAAGTTCCATAACGCTCTTGGCGTTGTAGAATTAATTTTTCGATCTATTAGTACTACTCGGCTGAATCTGTTACCAGACTTACACCTGTAGCCTATCAACCTGGTCGTCTTCCAGGAATCTAAACGAAACCTAATCTTGGGACGAGCTTCCCACTTAGATGCTTTCAGCGGTTATCTCTTCTGAGCGATAGCTACCCAGCTATGCCGCGGGCGCGACAACTGGTACACCAGAGGCTCATTCATCTCGGTCCTCTCGTACTAGAGATGACCTCCCTCAAGTTTCAACGCTCACAGCAGATCAGGACCAAACTGTCTCACGACGTTCTGAACCCAGCTCGCGTACCGCTTTAAATGGCGAACAGCCATACCCTTGGGAGCTGCTTCACCCCCAGGATGCGACGAGCCGACATCGAGGTGCCAAACCCTATCGTCGATGTGGACTCTTGGATAGGATCAGCCTGTTATCCCCAGAGTAACTTTTATCCGTTGAGCTTCACCCTACCCACGTAGAGGTGAAGGATCACTAGATCCGTGTTTCCACCTTGTTCGACTTGTTAGTCTCACAATCAAGCCAACATATGCTCTTGCGCTATCACTCCGATTTCCATCCGGAGTTAGTTGACCTTTGAACGCCTCCGTTACAATTTAGGAGGCAACCGCCCCAGTTAAACTACCCATCAAACACTGTCCCCCCGAAAGGGTTAGCATCAAAATAATACAAGGGTGGTATTTCACTGACCGCTCCCCTTCATCCTGAAATGAAGGATCAAAGCGTCCCACCTATGCTACGCATGGTAGCATCTTAATGCAATGTCAGACTATAGTAAAGCTTCATGGGGTCTTTCCGTCTTGCTGCGAGTAAGCGGCATCTTTACCGCTATTGTAACTTCGCCGGCTCCTTCGTTGAGACAGTTCCCAGATCATTACGCCTTTCGTGCGGGTCAGAATTTACCTGACAAGGAATTTCGCTACCTTAGGACCGTTATAGTTACGGCCGCCATTCACCAGGGCTTAGGTTAAGAGCTTCGTCTTGCGACTAACCCCCTTCCGTAACCTTCTGGCATTGGGCAGGCGTCAGCCCCTATACATCGTCTTACGACTTAGCAGGGACCTGTGTTTTTGCTAAACAGTTGGCTGGGATCTTTCGCTGCGGCCCGTATTGCTACGGGCAGTGCTTATACCGAGGGTACGCACGCTGTCTTGCCGAGTTCCTTAACGAAGGTTCTGCCGAACACCTGAGGCTACTCGCCTCGACCACCTGAGTCGGTTTACGGTACGGATATCACAAAATCTCGCTAGAGGTTTTTCTTGTCACCACCTCCCCTGGAATCTCTCGATTACTCGAAATCTTACTCGTGCACACACCATCTATCTGCGGATTTACCAATCAGACAGGCATATACACTTAAACATCTATAGCCAAAAGATGCTCCAGGCTTGGCAATGCGTCACCCCATTGCTAACCGCCATTTGTTCCGTGAATAAATTCAGTTCCCAAATTTTAGTTTTGTACGATTTTGCGACAGTACGGGAATATTAACCCGTTGCCCAGTCGCGTTCCCCTTTCGGGTTTTGCTTAGGACCGACTAACCCTGGGACGATTACCGTTGCCCAGGAAACCTTGGTCTTACGGTGCAAAAGTTTTTCACTTTTGTTTTCGCTACTCATGCCAACATTCTCACTTCTTATCGCTCCACCTGGCCTCACGGCTCGGCTTCGACGCAATAAGAACGCTCTTCTACCAATTACATTGCTGTAATTCCACAGCTTCGGTGCATACTTTAGCCCCGTTATATTGTCGGCGCAGGATCGCTTGACTAGTGAGCTGTTACGCTATCTTTAAAGGATGGCTGCTTCTAAGCCAACCTCCTAGTTGTTTAAGCAATCCCACCACCTTTTCCACTCAAGTATGACTTGGGGACCTTAGCTTGTGGTCTGGGTTCTTTCCCTTTCGACAATGGAGCTTAGCCCCCACTGTCTGACTCGGTAAATAGATCTAAGAGTATTCGGAGTTTGTTTGGACATTACCCCCGAAAGAGTAAATATCCATCCAGTGCTCTACCCCTCTAGACAATTAATACCGGCTATACCTAAATATATTTCGAAGAGAACCAGCTATTACGAGGTTCGATTGGAATTTCTCCGCTACCCCCAGTTCATCCCGTAGCTTTTCAACGCTAATGGGTTCGGCCCTCCCTGTCCGATTTCTCGGAAGTTCAGCCTGACCAGGGGTAGATCACCTCGTTTCGGGTCTTGTGGACGCGACTATTCGCATTTTAATGCTCGCTTTCACTACGGCTCCGTCTTTAAGACTTAACCTTGCCACGCCCAGCAAACTCGTTGGCGCATTCTTCAATAGGAACGCAGTCACCCTTACGGGCTCCTACGTCTTGTATGCATATGGTTTCATGTTCTATTTCACTCCCCTAACCGGGGTTCTTTTCACCTTTCCCTCACGGTACTAGTTCACTATCGGTGACAGATGGTGTTTAGTCTTGGAAGGTGGTCCTCCCAGCTTCCTACAAGGTTTCTCGTGCCTTATAGTACTTAAGTAATACACCGTAGAGAGAGAATGATTTCGCGTACCGGGCTATCACCGTCTGTGGCAGCTCTTTCCAGAGCCTTCTGCTATCAAACTCTTTTCTTACTCTACCTTCTCATGGCAGTGAGAAACGTGCACACTTACAACCCCGCGTAGGCAATAGCTGCCGCCTTGGCACCTATGCGGTTTAGACTGTTCCCGTTTCGCTCGCCGCTACTAAGGGAATCTCACTTGATTTATATTCCTCAGGGTACTGAGATGTTTCACTTCCCCTGCTTACCTCTCCGGCACTAAAGCCTGGAGTAACATGGTTTTGCCATGCTGAGTTTCCTCATTCGGACATCTCCGGATCAAAGCTTATTAGGCAGCTCCCCGAAGCTTTTCGCAGCCTCTCACGTCCTTCTTCGGCCATCTATCCCTAGGTATCCACCGTATGCATTTAAAAAAACTAATTCTACAACGCGCAAAGCATTATACCTTGTGCGTCTCTTGCGATTCACAATACATGTTAACCTTCGAAGTTACTTTGTTACTCGAATTTCAAAATTTTTAATGTACAGATTTGATTCACTATTAGTATTCCTCATGAAAGAAATACTAAATTGTGGGCCAAATGGGGATAAAAAAACCGCTTCTACAGCGGCCAAGAGGGTTTCTCCTCGGGCTACGGCTGTATCTGTGAAATACTGTGTGTTTGAGAAAAAATCATTGAATAAGATAAATAAAACAGGGCTAAACCTGTCCTTGCATTTTAATCTATAAAGATACCTCCCGTCAAGCACTTATTTTAGGGAGAAAACAAGCGGCTACACTACACCGAAATCAAGATACATCGGGGCATGATCCGAGACTAGTAAACCAGGGTCTACCCTAAATGAATCTATGGCGATATTTTTGACAAAAATATAATCAGCGTGTGGCTCCTTAAGGCGCTTCACTTCTGGGTAAAGGCTTGTCCTGGTAGTAGTGACTTCATATTCGCGTATAAGGTTCCGGGCGCCTGGGAGCGCTTCTAATAAACGGATACTCTCTGAATTTAGATTCATATTAAAATCCCCCGCTAGAACCCAGGGAGCATCCAAACCTTCAAGAATCGTCACTAGCTTCTTCGTTTGCTCAAGCCGCACTGGATGATCCCCTTTTCCAATTCCATCCTGCCAATAACCATGGAGATTGAGAATATAGAAAGGTTTCCCGTCAAATGTTTCATAACGAATTTTCTGAATTACGACAGGTAACTGAACATTTTCTGCGTATGGATCATCGCAACTGTCCATAGCACCGACCAAAAAAATATCTTGTCTTTCAGTTAATCGCAAGTTTCTCTTATGGTTAATATCATGAACGGTAGCGATACCATACGGGAGAAACTCAAGCAGTACATCTTTCTTGAAATAGGCTTGGCGATTTGCAAATGCCACATACCCTGCATTGAGAATCTTTGTAGTTTCGGTAATATGATTGATACGCGAGCCCGTACTCTTAGTAAATCCTGGTTCATGACCATTGAGAACTTCCTGGAAGCAATATATATCGGTACTACTTTTTGTATCTTCTAAAAACCGAACATACTCCTCCCATCGTCTTCCGTTCCATGTATTAAAAACAATAAGTGAAAAAGTTTCCTGCATAAGGTCTATTATATTATCACAAAAGAACCTCGCAAGAGGTTCTTTTGTTCTAAAGTGGACCCTAGCGGATTCGAACCGCTTACCTCCTCGGTGCAAACGAGGCGCTCTACCAAGTGAGCTAAGGGCCCACGCGTTTTATAACCCAATCGCGTGAAAGATACTATCAAATACTGCAGTTAACTTTCCTGTTGAATACAGAACCGTTCCGATAATAAGTAGTAGCCCGATCAGTTGCCACATTGTATGGGTGCCACCACCACCAAAGACGCGTTCTGCCCAACCAGATAACCCCACGGTACGCACAATCTCGCGACGATACACGAGGATGAGTATACCAATGCCAACTCCTAAAATCAAGATTACAAACTGTTGAAATATCATGTGTATGTGTTTAAAAGTGGGCATGGGAGGACTCGAACCTCCGACCTCTACATTATCAGTGTAGCGCTCTAACCACCTGAGCTACACGCCCTCACGTCTAATTCCACCAGATAATCCTAGCCTATTTACCAAGAAAGCGCAACTTGCGTTACGCTCCCGGCCTTCAGAACTTAAAGATGATAAGAAGTGCTCTTCACAATACATATCAAACACGAATGTTTGATCGCGACCTAGAATTTCAAATTTCTTTGAAATCTTTCTCCTTAGAAAGGAGGTGATCCATCCCCACGTTCCCGTAGGGATACCTTGTTACGACTTCGTCCCAATTACCGGTTTTACCTTAGGCCCGCTTGCGCGGAACTTTGGGTACCCCCGGCTTTCATGACGTGACGGGCGGTGTGTACAAGACCCGAGAACGTATTCAACGCGCCATGGCTGATACGCGTTTACTAGCGATTCCAGCTTCATGCCGGCGAGTTGCAGCCGACAATCCGAACTAAGGATAGCTTTGATGGGATTAGCTCCATCTTGCGATTTGGCAACCCATTGTACTACCCATTGTAGCACGTGTGTGGCCCGGGACATAAGGGCCATGCTGATTTGACGTCATCCCCACCTTCCTCCCTGTTAACCAAGGCAGTCTCGTGTGAAAAATACAACACACAATGAGGGTTGCGCTCGTTGCTGGACTTAACCAAACATCTCACGACACGAGCTGACGACAACCATGCAGCACCTGTGATGCACCCTCGAAGGCGACTCTATCTCTAGAGTTTGCAGCACCATGTCAAGCCCCGGTAAGGTTCTTCGTTTGTCGTCGAATTAAACCACATGCTCCACCGCTTGTGCGGGTCCCCGTCAATTCTTTTGAGTTTTAGCCTTGCGGCCGTAGTCCCCAGGCGGGATACTTAACGCGTTAGCTACGATCCTGATAGGGTCGATACTACCAAGATCTAGTATCCATCGTTTACAGCGTGGACTACCGGGGTATCTAATCCCGTTTGCTCCCCACGCTTTCGTTCCTCAGCGTCAAGATGTACCTAGTAAGCTGCCTTCGCCATTGGTGTTCCTTGTGATATTAACGCATTTCACTGCTACACCACAAATTCCACTTACCTCGATACCCTTCTATTCTTGGGGTTTCTCCAACCGGACACGAGTTGAGCTCGTGAATTTGATCAGAGACCTACAAGAACGCCTACGAACGCTTTACGCCCAGTGATTCCGGATAACGCTTGCCACCTACGTATTACCGCGGCTGCTGGCACGTAGTTAGCCGTGACTTATTCATATGGTACTGTATCCCCACCTCTACTCACAAATTCCAGAAATTACCAACTACAAAAACTACATTTACAAAAATATAAATGAAGCTGTTATGTAGTAAGCCATCTCCTTGTGTTGTGCACAAAGGTGGGGCCTCCCATATAAAAGAGGTTTACGACCCGAAAGCCTTCATCCCTCACGCGGCGTCGCTGGATCAGGGTTTCCCCCATTGTCCAAAATTCCCGACTGCTGCCTCCCGTAGGAGTCTGGGCCGTGTCTCAGTCCCAGTGTGACTGGTCATCCTCTCAGACCAATTACCCGTCATAGCCTTGGTGAGCCATTACCTCACCAACTAGCTGATAGGACACAGGCTCCTCTCATACCGATAAATCTTTACCCTTGCGGGACTATCAAGTATTGTCCTCCCTTTCGGAAAGTTATCCTTGAGTATGAGGCAGATACCCATGCGTTACTCACCCGTTTGCCGTGGGTCTAAACCCACTCGACTTGCATGTATTAGGCACGCCGCCAGCGTTAATCCTGAGCCAAGATCAAACTCTCAATACAAAGCTCTAGATAGAGCTTCAAAATTTCACAATCTTGAGCACATTCTTATCATCTTCCAGTTCTTAAGGTCCGACCAATCGAGAGACAAAAAAACAAACCATTCAATGAGTTTGAAATCTTTGTTGTCTTAATTGTTTTGAAAATAGCATGAACTATTTCTCGGGTCATTATAGCGAGGAAAAAGCAGGTAGTCAAGGAGGAAATTATATAAAAAATCCAGACTCTTATCTGGACTTTTTATAATACTGTAAATTGTTCTGTATTTATGCCGTAAGAACAGTGTCGATGAGGCCGTATTTTTTTGCCTCATCAGGACTCATGAAAAAGTCTCGATCCGTATCATGTTCTACCTTAGAAACAGGTTGACCACTATCTTTTGCAAGTAATTCATTCACGTATTTTTTAAGACGCAATATTTCACGTGCCCTAATTTCAATCTCAGTTGCCTGACCTTCTGCTCCACCTAAAGGCTGGTGAATCATAATCCGTGAGCTCGGAAGCGACATACGCTTTCCTTTAGCACCACCGGCAAGTATGATCGCTGCTGCTGAAGCGGCCTGACCCACACAGATAGTAGATATATCAGGTTTAATGTGCTGCATCGTGTCATAAATTGCCAGACCAGCCGTAGCTACTCCCCCAGGAGAGTTGATATAGAGGTGAATATCTTTTTTCGGGTCTTCTGCTGCTAGAAATAATAGCTGAGCAATCACAAGATTAGCCAAGCCATCATCGATTGCTTCACCGAGAAAAATAATGCGATCTTTCAATAGTCGTGAGTAGATATCGTACGAGCGCTCCATCTGACCCTTTTGCTCCACTACCATCGGTACGAGATAATTTTTCGTAGTTTTAGTTATCATAAAAAGAACCTCCTTAGCACTCATTATACCAGAGTGCTAAGGAGGTGTCGAGTCCTACCCGTTTTTATTCTTTTCGTGCTAGCTCAAGGTCTGAATCCACCATCATAGCAACGAGTTTCTCAAACCCTACCTGCGGATCCCATCCAAGCACAGTCCTCGCTTTTGTACTGTCTCCTAAAAGAAGATGTACTTCACCTGGACGATAAAACTCAGGGTTGATTCGCACTATAATCTTCCCTGTTCCCTCATCTTTTCCAGTCTCTTCCTTCCCTGTTCCTTCCCAGATAATAGTTCCTCCGAGATGCTGCCATGTTTTTTCAACAAATTCACGTACGGTATGGGTTTCATTTGTAGCGAGTACGAAGTCTTCTGGCTTGTCTGCTTGCAACATACGCCACATTCCTTCAACGTAGTCTCCAGCAAAACCCCAGTCGCGTTTCGCGTCCGTGTTGCCCAGTTCAAGTACTTCCTGTTTTTCAAGCGTAACTCTCGTTAAGGCACGAGTTATTTTACGCGTTACAAAATCCTCTCCTCTGCGTGGTGATTCGTGGTTAAACAAAATACCATTACAGGCAAACATACCATACGATTCGCGGTACAGCTTCACGTAATGGAACGCTGCTAGTTTGGCAATTGCGTACGGACTATGTGGGTTAAAAACGGTCTTCTCGTTTTGTGGCTCAGTACCTAGATCTCCTCCGTACAACTCCGAAGTAGATGCCTGATAGAACTTAATCTTTGAGTCCACTTCACGGATTGCTTCCAAGAGAATTAAGACGCTTTCTCCACTCGCTGCAAGCGTCGCTATTGGGGCCTTGAAAGAATACCCAACATGAGATTGTGCAGCCAGGTTATATACCTCGTCTGGATGAACACGTCGCATGATGTCGAGCACTGATTCAAAGTCAGTAATATCCCCTTCAATGATCTTTACGCGATCCAGGATATGCGTAATGCGTGTCGAGACGCGCTCACTTGAACGACGCACAATACCGTACACTTCATACCCCTTTTCAAGGAGTAATTCTGCAAGATAACTTCCGTCTTGTCCGGTAATACCGGTAATAAGTGCCTTTTTCATGTTATTTTGTTGAATTAACGATTAGATCCATGGTTTTGCGAGCACGGATACTGTTTTTTAGAGACGCGACAAAATCTTCGTTCTTGTAGCGTGCACGGATTTCGCGCTCCATTTCCTCTACTTTTTCACCGCGATTAGCGAGCGTCTGCTGCATAATATCCGCCATCATCATCTCATCTATCTCGTTATCTGTGACGTCAATGTTCTCTTCACGCGTAATCTGTCCGAGTACTAATCCTATTCTAACATTCTTCTCTGCTTGAGATGCGAAACTTTCTCGTAATTGCACTTCATCTGACTTAATAGCCTGTAAGTAATCATTAAAAGGAATGCGTTGCTTCTCCTCGACGTTTCGGCGGAAGCGACTCGTGATCATATCCTTCTCTTGCTCAACTAGTGCCTTTGGTGCTTCAAATGTAATGCTCTCAATAAGAGCTTCGAGAAGTTCATTTTCAAATGCTTCTTGAGCTTCCTGGCGTTTATGGGTACTTGCATTGTCTTCTATCTGTTTCTTCATCTCATCAAGTGTCGGCGCACCGTACTTTTGAGCAAATTCATCGTCGAGTTCAGGAAGAATAACTTTCTTTACTTCCTGGACAGTGACAACAAATGGCACAGCTAAAGCTGCAAGGTCATTTACAAAATAATCAGACGGGAAGGTAAGATCAAATGTCTTCTTTTCCCCTGCTTTAACTCCCATCAAATGGTCCTCAAATCCTGGAATGAAACGACTATCTCCAAGTACTAACCCAATACCGGTTGCGCGTACTTTCGTCTTCTGGTCTTCAGTAAGCTGGGCATGTTCTGCTACATCAATATCTATCTTCATCCAGTCACCTTTCTCGCCCGGACCATCCTTCTCTTCACTTGTAGCGAGATTACGAGACAATTCAGAGAGTGTTTGAGCAACCTCGTCCTCTGTTGCCTTTATCTCATCTAAGGCAATTGCCGGCTTCTTGTCCGCAATTGCCTTCTTCCAGTCGGTGATAGTAATAGCGGGAATAATCTCGACAATTCCTTCCCAGATAAGTCCGTCTACTGTTGAGAATGTGCTAATCTTAATATCTGTTGGCGGAGCTACTGGTGTGATATCTTCTTTCTGTACAAATTCATAGTATGAGTCCTGGATAGCCAGCTCTTGTGCTTCATGCTCTATTGCATGCTCTCCTATCGCCTCACGAGCTACTTTTGTCGGTACCTTACCTGGTCGAAAGCCTTTAATACTCAAAGTTTCACTGAGTTTTTCTGCTGCGCGGTCAAAAAAAGGAGCAATCTCTTGCCCAGTTCCTGTTATCTCAAACTTAATTTTGCTATCTGATAGCTTGGTTGTAGTTGATTTCATAAACGGTATTGTAGCAAAAATAAGCTACTAGGACAAATTATTTGTTATATACCACACTCTTTACCCTGCTCACTGCTTGCATTGACCAGGCAATTCCCTGTACTCCGAGACCTGAATCCTTTACTCCAAGGAACGGGAAATGATCGGGATACCGTTCACTCTTTGCATTAATCTGGATAACCCCAGCTTGTAACTTACCAGCAATTTCTCTCGCCTGTTCAATGTTCTGCGTAAAGATACTTACCCCAAGCCCATATTGGCTTTGGTTATGAAGAATAATCATCTGCTCTTCAGACTCACAGGTAATGATCGGTAGAATTGGAGCAAACTGTTCCTCCCAGGCTATACGCATGTCTCCTGTTACCTGAGACAAAACAAATACATCCATATAATTGAGCTTTACTTCCCCGCCTACGAGTATCTTTGCCCCTGAAGCTGTAGCATCTTCAAGGAGCTCCGAGGCATATTCTGCTTGTTTTATAGAAATGAGTGGTCCCATCTGACTCTTTTCGTCTCGTGGATCCCCTACTAGGTGGTATTTTTCTCGTGTAATGGTAGCTATCTTGTGTGTAAGCTCCTCTACTATATCTACATGCGCCAGAACCCGCTTTATTGCCGTACAGCGTTGTCCGGCATAGGAAAAGGCGCCAGCTACAATTTCCTCTGCTGCACGGTCGAGATCCGCATCAGAAAGTACGAGAGCCGCGTCCTTACCACCCATCTCAAGTTGGAGTGGCTTGTTCCCTGCAAGCTGTGCGATACGCTTACCTGTTGTAGTACTGCCCGTGAAACTCACCATCGCGATATCAGGGTGAGATACGAGATAATCCCCGATCTCGTGACTGTCCCCTGTGACAGCCGAGATCACTCCAGCAGGAACTCCTGCTTGGTTAAAGATCTCAACTAACATGAGAGCAGATAATGTTCCTTGCAGTGAGGCTTTTACTACTACTGAATTTCCCATCATAAGTGCGGGAGCAATTTTTGTAGCCAATAGGTTTACTGGGTAGTTGAATGGACCAATAGCCAGCACTACTCCGTGTGGTTCGCGCAACACATGTGCTGTCTTATGTGCAGCGTCTTGCGAGAACTCGCTCCCCTCTAATACTGTTTGTTCATTTGCGGTATCTATAAGGCCTGCAGTATAGTCTATGATGTCTGCAGTACGCATAATCTCTTTTCTCGATCCAGAAACTAACTTACCCACTTCGAGTACTTGCATGAGTGCAACTTCCTCGCAGTGGTCACGTAGTAACTGTGCGGCTTTTTTAAGTATTGCAGCACGATCAGATATTTCCATCTCTTTCCATTCTTTTTGTGAAACAGAAGAATTAGAAATAACTCTATCTATTTCTTCTTTGCTCATTGCTTGTACACGGCCAACTACACTTTGGTCTATTGGCGAGATCACATCGAGAAGTTTTCCCGGTCCACTTACCTGCCAAACACCACCAGAAAGATAGTGGTAGATGTTTCCTTCGTGAATATGAGAAAAAAAAGTATTCATATTATATTTTACCAACTTTAAGGCGGAGCTTCTTAGACTTATCTACAATCTGCGACCAAGACAATAACGGTTTTTGGCCTCCATATCCTGTCACTACATAACTTGCGTTTATCGTAGCATACCGTAGCGCCATCTGGATATCTCCAGTTTTACGATACGTTGCTATAAAAGTTGCAAAAAAACAATCTCCTGCTCCGGTACTATCTACTCGTTTCGTTTTGATAATACCTGCTTTGTAAAAGCTGTTTCCATCAAAGCAGACTGAGCCTTCGTTGCCCAAGGTAATAACTACAATCTTTGGACCCAAAGACTTTACTTGCTCAAGCAGGTGCTTCAGTGATGTATGGTTATGTCCAATCAGCGTTGCCGCTTCTATAAGGTTCAAGCATACAATATCGGTATACTGCAGCAACTCGTGAAGTTTTTTTCTATTTTTTTTGCGTAGCTGGTATGAGCTTGGGTTTACATAGAGAGACTTGCCGTTGCAGCACATATGGTCAATGATTGCTGGAAGCAAAAAGTCACTAGACTTATCTATTCCTGCTACAAACATGGACGCAGAATGCTTCATCATATCTTCAACATCAATCTTTCTGTAATCGTTTTTCTCTCTGTATACAAAAATAGTGCGATCTCCGTCGGGACCTACCATAACTAAAGAAAATCCTCTTTCTTGTTGTGTGCCGTTATATACATAGCGATCGTTTATTCCATACTTCTTCAAAACTTTTGTTGCTTGCTCTCTTGAAACTTTATTTCCGATCACTGCCCCAAACGCAACTTTTAGACCACATTTACTCATACCAACCGCTGCATTACACGCTTCACCACCAAGATCATAGTGCACTTCTGTTACCGGAATCTTATCTCCGTATGGGTATGCTAGATAATTTTGTTTTTCACCAAATATTTTTTTAGCTGGCAAAATAGTAGCGGGAGCCACTACAAACATATCGCGAACTATGCCCCCGACAGCGATAATGTCGTATTTGTATTTTTTAGATTGTTTCATCATAGCCTGCAAAAAAACGAATATGTTTTATTACTTCTTTTTCCATCGCATCACTTGCCTGGTCAAGCATTTTATATACCTTCAGGTCACTATTTGGATGATAGCAGTATGAAAACATAGCAGATATCATCGCGAGCTGTAGATCTGTATCCACATTTATTTTTTTAATCCCAAGGGAGATAGCACGACGAAGGTCTGTTTTTGAAACTCCGTGCGCATCCTTTATTGGCAAACCGTAGCTTTGCAGTGTACGAACTGGAATAGAGTTAATACTCGAAGCACCATGCAAAACCAGTGGAACAGATACGATTTGAGAGATAACCGCTAAGCGCCTCAAGTCCAGCTTACTTGGCCCTGAGAACTTATGAATACCATGCGATGTTCCAATTGCTACTGCCAGTGAGTCACAACCAGACTCAGCAACAAAGTCCCTAGCACGACTCGGGTCAGTAAACTGGATAGTACGCTCTTCTACTGCCTCTTCGCGTCCTCCGATAGTACCGAGTTCTGCCTCAACCCACACCCCTGCCTTGTGCGCCATATCTACTACATGTTTTGTTATCTTTACATTTTCGTTGTACGACAAATGTGATGCGTCAATCATTACACTATCAAAGCCTGCTTTAATCGCCTCTTTAATTATCTTAAGGTTTCTTCCGTGATCAATATGAAGATAAACAGGTGTTTGGTATTTCTCACTGTAATAGTTCTTACCCCCAGTAAAAAAAGAAAGTCCACTATGCTCAATTGCTCCTTCGCTTACACCTATAATTACTGGGAGCTTCGTTTTACGACTCGCTCTAACCGCTGCATCAAAAGTCTCGGCATTACTAACATTGAAATGCCCGATTGCAATTTCTTTTTTTGCCGCAAATTCAAAAATCTTTTTGATACGCATTAGCTACTTTGCTCCAGTTTTTGACTCATCTTGGCAATACTGTCTGGCTTGAGACTTTCACGACCAACCATAAAACCTTGTACGCCACCCTCATTAATATATGACATAAAATTCTCAGCTGTTACTCCTCCTCCGTATAACAACGGTGGTTTTGGTATTAACTCCTTTTGGCTACCGATACCTACGATACCTAAGAATCGTTTTCTTTTGAATCGCTTATAAATGAGCTTTTTAATCGTATAGGTAACATGTGCTACTTTTTGAGCAGGTAATGCCGTTTCACTACCGATTGCTTCTCGTGGCTCGTAGGCTATCATCATTTTATTTATCTCTTCGGCTGAAAAGTTAGTAATGAGATTGCGTACTTCTTTTAACCAGTCAGAGTAGCCAACACATACAATCGGTGTTAGCCCCTGTTTGAGTACCTCGCGAATTTTAAGAAACACCATTTCTTCGGTGTCTCCTAGCCTGCGTAGTTCAGTATGTCCGACAATTACAAAACCAGCACCGAATTCTTTTACCATAGCCGCTGAAATCTGGCCTGTGTACGGACCCTTCCCTTGCCAAAAGACATTTTGGGCACCAAGTTTTAAGTGCTTATTTCTTTTTTCATCAATGTATTGGAAATACAAAAAAGGCGGACAGATAACGATATCTACTTCGTTACCTATCTTCGCCTTCTTGCTTGGTTTCAAAACCTTATTATATTGCGCAACTAAAACTTTAGTCTTTGCAAAACTGCTCGGACTCATTTTCCAGTTACAGACAATATAGTGTTTCATTAACCCTCCTTTAAATGTTTGTTTTTGTATGTTACGAACCGGACACTTCATCACAGCACGATCCTCCACAACATTGATCTGCCATTAAATGGGAGATATCAAATGCTTTAATGAAGATAAGTTTTGCATTACAGCATTCTGATTTTTGTTCAAGTGTTGTGAGTTGTTCCTTTTCGTGATCATCCAGTGCCGCCATCGTGTAGGTCTTCTGACACTGAGAACACATGAATTCTAGAATATACATATTACAGTGCAGAGCTTAGTCTCTTAACGATCATATCTTTTGGCTGGAGACCAATCATCTGGTCAATTACCTTTCCATCTTTAAAGATCAAAACCGTTGGAATACTCATAATCTTAAAACGACTCTGAATAATAGGGTTTTCATCTACATTCATTTTTCCAATTGTCGCCTTACCTACAAACTCTCCTGCAACCTCCTCGATAATTGGTCCCAGCACTTTACATGGTCCACACCAAGGAGCCCAAAAATCTACCATCACCACAGCGTCCTTCTGATTTACAACCGCATCGAATGTTCCGTCGTTCAATTCAACAATATTTTTATGCTCCATATGGACTCCTCTTCTGATAACACTGATATTATAGGTATTATACTGCGAACCTGGGTTTGAAAAAAGTCCCAACTTACTGCGCTGCGTGCTGCTTCTCGAGCCGGACAACCTCCTCTAGGGCTGCCATCCCGACAAAGAGGTGCCGTTCCTCAGGTTTCTGGAAGATAGCCTGCTGGAGAAACACAAGAGGAGTGATAAGTATTGAGAACCAAAACCCTCCTTCACGTCGAACTAGGGCATGTACCAGTTCAAATGCAAGAGCGTACGATAAGGCAGCAAGGCCTAAGATCATGAAGAACGCTACAACAATACTTATGGTGTGAACATTGAGCACTACCAAGAACAAAGACAAAATCACTACCGTCCAAAATACCTGAGCGAGTACTGGCCTGTCGTAGGAAACCTCCAGAGACATTAGATACTTAAGGGTCATCTTCTCTCGACTCATATACGCATGTACTAGTGCGTGCTGCGCTCGCTGGTACGCTAGCATCTCTACATTACCGCTTGGGATTGAGACCATGAGGCCAAACAAGAGAAGAAATATTACAATCCCTATTAGAACGCTTAAGAACGCTTTAAATGTAAGTCCTATGTCGTGAACCGCAAACGACTGCATCTGAATAAATAAGTATTGGAGTAATCCAATAGCTAAAAAGAACACTATAACTCCACGACTCAACGCATACATTCGCTCACTTGCTCTACCGGGAAACGGTCGAGTTGCCTCCTCTTGCCTCCTCATTCTACGTATTTGAGACTGAAGGAACAGAACTATTGATGTATTCTCTACTAGCTGGTGTAGTCCTCGCAGCACCGGATAGTGCATGAGCGGCATAGTCTGCAGACTATCTCTGTGTACATGAGCAGATATAACCTGAGGGTATCCGTTAATACTCGGGACTGCCACGGCAATATAATGATCAGACCTCATCGCAATCCCCTGAGCAAATCCAAAACCTGTTACCGGGACTATGTCTCCGCGATGGAGGACATTGCGCAAGTAATCAGCAACCTGCTTTCCTTTTTGAGCAAGTGAATGAACTATAGAACTAAGAAATGAGCTCTTGGCAGTTGTGTCTGTAGCTATTTTTCTTCTTTGCGCTTTAGGCCTTACAACCAATCTTCTCTTTGCCGTCTTAACAGCAACTTTACGAATCTTTTTAGGGACCACTTTCCTGCTCGTTTTCTTCTGTATTTTTTTAGTTTTTTTGTTTGTTGCCATGAGAGCTTTTAATTAGACTCATAGTACTATGTTTTAGTGTCTTGTGAAATACACTTTTTTAGAAAAAATCGGACTTTTTGTAGTCCGATTTTTCTATCATGTTTGGTACTTCAACGTACCTTCCTAGCCACATCGAGAGAAGCCACATGCTTTACATGAAATACATCCTTCTGCCATCGTTAGGGTATTCCCACAATCAGGGCATCCGGGCATAAATCCAGTATCAGCAATGGTAGCAACCTTTGTCTCCTCCATCATCGGTAGCGCCTCTTGTCCATCAGGCTTTGCAAGTACGTGCTCCATTTCACGTGCTCCCGTTACATGCTCTGCCATGATTTGACCTATTGCATCCGGAAGTGAAAGAATAAGACCCTTGTTGGTGAAGATCGGCATTGGACCACGAATACCCTTTAGGTCATCAATGATTGCTTCAATTTTAATTCCAGAACGAAGCGAGAGAGAGATGAGTCGACATAGTGCTTCTGATTGTTCCTGGAAGTACCCACCAGTCTTTCCCATTGAAGCGAATACTTCAAATGGCACACCAGTCTCATCATCATTTATAGTGACATACAGCGTTCCGTATCCAGTCTTAAGCTTATATGTCTTACCGGTCATAACATCAGGACGAACTCGTGGCTTGAGACGAACACGATCCATATCCAGGCGCATTGAGGTGTCCTCTGCTGTTGCTTTCTCTTCAGTACTTTGAGAAGCGCCAAATCCTGATGTTGTTGAGAGAATATTATCTTTCTTACCAACATGGAGAACCTGGATCATACGGCTACCGTCACGATATACAGTACAACTCTTACACTTCAGTTTCCAAGCAGAAATAAATCCGTTATATACATCTTCGTGAGTTGCTGAGTTTGGTAGGTTAATTGTCTTTGAGATAGAGTTGTCGACATGCTTCTGGAAAGCAGCCTGCATTTTCATGTGATCCTCTCCAGATATTTCCATCGCAGTAACGAAGGTGTCACGAATAGTCTTCGGCAAAAACGAAACGCTCTGAATACTACCACCAGCAATTAATGCATCCATCACTTCCTTCTTCTGAGTCTCAGATAGGTTCAAACGAGCAATAGCCTTCTCGAGATACTCATTCATGTAGTTATACTTCACGCCATCTTTGTCTTGCTTCACAAAGTACAGTGCGAAGATTGGCTCAAGACCCGACGAACAATCTAACATCATCGAGATTGAACCAGTAGGAGCAACAGTAGTAAGTGCTGCGTTACGCATTTTAATTTTCTTCTTTGCAAAGATAGAGAGATGAGTATTAGGAAATTCACCTTTTTCAACTGCGAGCTCTTGAGACATCTGATGCGCTTCGCGGTTAATAAAACTCATGACTTGTTCCCCCATCTTGCGTCCCTTTTCTGTGTTGTATGGAATCTCAAGTTGGAAAAGCATATCAGCAAATCCCATAATACCAAGTCCAATACGCCGATTATTTTTAGCAAGATCAGTTACCTGCTGTACCGGAAAGTCAAATAAATCAATAACGTTATCCATCATGCGAACTGACGTTCGAGTTACAAACTTCAGACGATCCCAGTTCACTTGTTTGTCACTAACAAACTTAGCCAAGTTAATTGACCCTAGGTTACAGTTGTCATATGGATGCAGGAACTGTTCACCACATGGGTTAGATGTCTCAATTCTTCCAAGACCTGGAAGCGGGTTAGTACGATTTACTTCGTCAATATATACGATACCTGGTTCACCGTTCTTCCACGCTCCTTCAACAATCATATTAAAAAGTTCGCGAGCAGTAATATCTACCTCTTCACTACCATAGGTTGCTCCATTTGGGTAACGCAAAACTCTATGTGGCTTTACTTTTTGTCCTTTAAAGTCGCAATACCACTGAGTATCTGGAGCCTCTACTACCTGCTTCATAAACTCATCTGATACCGTAACTGAAATATTAAAGTTACGAATATCCCCCTCTACCTTTTTACACGTAATGAAGTCTAAGATATCTGGATGGTGAATGTTCATCATCGCCATGTTCGCACCATGTCTTCCCTGTTGTTTAATCGTTCCAAATGCAGTGTCATACACCCGAAGGAACGAAACAGGCCCTGATGCACGACCACGAGATTTCTTTGTCTCATAGTCAGCCGGGCGCATTGATGATAGAGAGAAGCCAAGTCCAGAACCCGCCTGCTGAAGAAGAGCGGCTTCTTTAAGAGTTTGAAAAATACTCTCCATTGAATCTTCAATTGGCAAGACAATACAGTTCGCGATAAGTGGGGTTCCAGTTCCCACATTGGTCATGGTCCGGCCAGCAGGAGTATATTCTTTATTCGATAGTATGCTAAAAAAATCCCGTGCGACTTGGTCTACAAATTTCTGGTCGTGTTTGTATTTCTTTTCAACAAGAGCCAAGGCATTTGCAACTCGCTCCATCATATCTGCCGGCATTTCCTGACCACCGTCGTCAAACGGCATCAAGTATCTTTTCTTCATCATCTTCAAAGCATTCTCAGAGAATGTTGCATTGATTTGGTCTTTTTCTATCTGTGGGACTTTCATAGGAGGTGGAGTTACGTTAAATATTGTTGTTAGTCTTTTTCTAGCTTTTGGATTTCTTTTTCAAAAGCCTTTGTAGTTCTAAAATCCCGGTAAATTGATGCAAACCGCAAATATGCCACTTTATCTATTTCTGCTAGTCTTTTTAGTACTATCTTTCCTATTTGCTCGGACGGTATCACATCTTTTTTGAGGTTTAAGATATCATTCTCAATGAGAAACATCATTTTTTTAAACTGTTCTTCCGAAATCGGCCTTTTCTGAACCGCAATCTTGATACCGTTAACGATCTTACGCTTGTCGTACTGCTGGATATCTCCACCTCGTTTTTGCACCCGTAGGTCTATGAGAGATATTTGCTCGTAGGTACTAAATCGTTGGCCACAGACAGTGCACTCTCGTCGCCTTTTAATAGCTCGGCCTGAGTCTGTCTCGCGCGAATTAGTGACCTTTGTATCGGCCTGGCATAACGGACATTGCATAGGATCTGTTTAACCTGTTAAATCAATATATTGTATGGTAGGTATCATTTACCTACCATTTGTAGTTTGCCTTGCTCAATCATACTACCACCACGGATGGGATCCCAGTCCAGATGAATTTTTCTCCGATTTTGTGGAAAACTAACTTTTTTGGGTCTAATGCCTCACAAAAAATCTTTTTAAGACATAGTAAAAGACAACCCTAGGGTTGTCTTTTGAATAATGCCCGGGAAAGGACTCGAACCTTCAAGCCTTGCGGCACATGGTCCTAAGCCATGCGTGTCTACCAGTTTCACCACCCGGGCAAAGTCGCCCACCAGAAGGCGGGCGAGAAGCACATACGTATTTTAATCTACTGTAACATGATCTTTGATTTTTTCAAAGAGAGCATCTCCAATCCCCTTTACTTGCTTGAGATCATCTACCGATTTAAAGCCTCCGTTGTCGTCTCTCCAGTCGATAATCTTCTGGGCAGTTACCGGCCCTACACTTGGCAAGCCGTCGAGCTCAGTCAGTGTCGCCGAGTTAAGGTTCACCACACCTGAACTACTTACCGACCCTCCCGTAGTACTTGTCTTTACCGTATCTGTAGCCTTAACTGGTGAAATTACTGGGACATCACGGTCGTACAGAGCAAACATATATAGTTTGGTGTGATTTCCAATCTGGCTAGATAGATTCATCTCTCGTGCTATACGCACCCTGTCTGCCTCCTCAGATAGGCCTCCTGAGGCCTCTAATGCGTCAGATATTACACTATCCGAAGGCAATCTAATATACCCCTGGGCGCCGAACTGCACCCTCGATATCGAAGATTATCTCTCTCTTCTCAGTATCCTCACTACTACCTAGATTTGAAATAGCACTAACATCATCTTCTTGCGACTGCTCGATCTTCTGATCAATCTTCGCTTCAAAGGCCTGAACTCGCACTACCCACTCCCCATAAATCCATAACGATACGCTAGTGATAAGCACCAGGCTAACCAAAACATAACCAATGTGGAAGCGATGTTCCTCAAAATATAGCGCAATCTTATTCTTCCAGCCCTCCAGCATAGAGATTTGTATTTTATTATAATTTTATGTTATTTTTTTCGAAAGAAATCTACCCTCACATCACCATATGTTCTCGTCTCGAGCTGAATCATACTCTCAGCCATCACTGGCAACTTTATTTTCTTACTTGATTCAATCACCACTATCCCGCCGGACTTCACTAAGGCGTCTACTCCTGAGAGCTTCTCGAAGTCAAAATCAAAATAAGGTGGATCCAAAAAAACTATATTAAACTCTGTTGTATTTTGTGAAATGAACCTATCCCAGGTCGTACAGAGAGGTGTGGTTGTATTCTTGAGTCCAAAGTACTCTATGGTTTCTTTTATATATTTTATACCTTCGCGGCTGTTATCTACAAAAGTACAAAGCGCTCCACCACGACTCATTGCCTCAAAGCCATAAATACCACTTCCAGCAAATACATCTGCAATTGAGGCGCCGTTAAAATCTATATATTGTTTTAGCATATCAAAGACTGCCTTTCTTACCTTCTCTCCAGTCACTCTCTGCCCTTCTCGCGCCCGATATGTGATATGCTTGTCCGAAAACTTTCCTTCAATTATTTTCATAAGTTATTTATTCAAAATGTTCTGTACCCTGGTAATATTCTAATCTCTGAACTAACCCCGGAAACTTAGCAAGGCCGATATCGAGTGTCTTTTTTGCTGCCGAACGGGTTCTTATTATCAATTCATGATCTGAGAGTTTTGCTATCTTAAGCTTTGCAAAACCAGACTGTTCGTATCCCCAGAATTCCCCAGGGCCACGATTCTGTAGGTCATACTCAGCAAGCTCGAAACCATCTGATATTTTTACAAACATTTCTAACCTTTCGTTTGCATCAGGATCAGTAGTTCCAGAGGACACTAGACAGTACGACTGTTTTTCCCCTCTTCCAACACGACCTCGTAACTGATGAAGCTGCGAGAGTCCAAACCGTTCTGCGTTCTCAATCATGATGACGGTTGCGTTCGGTATATCTATACCCACTTCAATAACAGATGATGCTACCAGAATTTTTGTCTTTCCATCTCTAAACTCCTGCATTACACTCTCCTGCTCCTCTTTCTTCATTTTACCGTGAATTGCACAAACTTCATAATCTGGGAATAACTGCGTTAACTTTTGCACCTCAGAAAGTACAGCTTTTCTTTCATCAATAGCTTCTGACTCTCCCTCTATTTCTTGAACCAACGGACAGACAACAAAGACTTGTGAACCTGAATCTATTTGCCCAGAAACGAGCTTGTACGCGTCTTTCCTTTTAGTCTGTGTAATGAATATCGAGATGATTGTTTTACGACTGGCCGGCCTACTTTTTATCATTGATATATCCAAGTCTCCGTAAAGAGAGAGCGCGAGGGTCCGTGGTATAGGAGTGGCAGTTAGAGATAGAAAATGAGGCGAGTACTCCTCTCCCATATTCTTTGTCTTTTCTTTTAACCGTAGTCTCTGGTTAACACCAAAGCGGTGTTGCTCGTCCACACACACTAACCCCAACTTACTATATACAACATCATCAGAGAATAGTGTATGCGTACCCGTTACTATTCCTATTTCACCACTACCTAACTTTGCAACAAATTCTTTTCGAGAAGACTGAGTAACACCATTCTTATTGTCCCATACCAAGCACTCCTTGCCTACACACAAACCAATAGAAAGGTCTGACTCACCAAACATTGCTACAATATTTTTGAAGTGCTGACGAGCAAGAATCTCGGTTGGAACCATAAGTGCCGTCTGATACCCGCTATGTGACACCATCGCCATCACCGATGCTACTACTACCGTCTTTCCGCTACCCACATCCCCTTCAACCAATCTATTCATCGGAGTTGTAGAGCCTATGTCCTGCATGATCTGCCACGTTACTTTTTTCTGATCTGGTGTTAACTCATATGGAAGGTGAGACAGAAAATGTTTCATTACCGCTAAGTCAAAGGAAATGTGAGGCGCCTGTTTCTCCTGATTATTCTTTTTATTTAAAAGTAGACGCAGGTGAATCATAAGCATCTCGTCAAACGCTAGTCGTACCTTAGCATCTTCAAGACTTACTAGATCTTTTGGAACATGTATATCTCGTATAGCACGAGAAAGAGGTGCGAGACCTTCTTCTTTTCTTACTACCTCCGGTAGGTCGTCCTGTATATCATTTGCCTTCGATATAACGCCTTTTACAAGCTTTGAAAGCAGCGTTGTATTAACTCCCTGTGTGACGCTATATATAGGAACAATATCACCGTTGTGTATATCCAAGTCACTTGCGATCTTTTCACACATTGGATGCATCATCTGAAAACCCCTCGGCGAAATACTGACCTTTCCCCTTACAACAAGCTTGTCTCCTTCGCTATACGCCCCCGCTCTGTATCCCTGGTTAAACCAAATTAGTCTCACAACGCCAGTATCATCTCTAAGAGCAATTTCCACTAATACCTTTCTGCCCCTCAGTCTCCTCTTACTCACCGCAGCAACAAGCCCAATTACCGTTACGGTTTGGTTTGACTGCAACTTCCCAATGGGCTCAACACGAGAAAAGTCCTCCCAGCGGTATGGAAAGTAATACAAAAGATCGTACACAGTTGCAAGACCGAGGTGAGAAATCTTCTCAAAAGTCTTTTCTCCTACACCTGGTAAATCACGTATAGAAGACTGGAGCGTAATCGTATTCATGAGATATAAATCATGGAAAAATATACATCCATCATATCGCTACTTGGCTAAAAAGACAAATATACTACTGTTTTAAAAAATCTTGTTGACACAGGTAAAAAAGTATGTTACATTGTTTCGTACCTAGGCAAAAACTAGGAAAAAGTCTTAAAAAATAGCCTCAGAGACAGGAAAATGGGTGTATACTTCTCCCTCGTATAGGGTATACCCGTTAATTCGGGCCATACACCCATCTTCCTTCCTCTGAGGTTCGTGTCACGCTTCCCCGCATGCACCCCTCAATCCAACCCAAACTCACTTTGGGCGGACTCAAATAGCCCGCTCAAGGCGGGATTGATTGGAAGGAGGTTCAGCCTCAACGTTTTTTTATGCAGGGTTTGTCCTATGAATTGCTGCTCCTTCGTGAGCCTTCGTAGCCCATCGCTTCGGCGAAGTACAACCCATATCAGCATACATAAACTAATGGCTCCCTACTTAAAAGCAGGCGAAGTAATAAAAGACCGGGATTTTATCCCACCATCTGGCCTCGGCCATATGTACCCCTTTTATACTTCCCTGCTTTTTTTATTGCAAACATTTAAGTTAGTCCTTGAGATGTGGCTTAAGATATTGCCCTGTGTGACTTTTAGAAACTTTCACAATATCTTCCGGTGTACCTTGTGCTACTATCTGACCACCACCATTACCCCCCTCAGGCCCAAGGTCAATAACCCAGTCACACACCTTAATAACATCAAGACTATGTTCAATTACCAGCACACTATTTCCTTTATCGACGAGTGCTTGCAACACAATGAGTAGTCGAGAGATATCATCAAAGTGTAGCCCTGTAGTAGGCTCATCAAGAATGTACAGAGTCTTACCAGTAGCACGACGAGATAGCTCTGAAGCAAGTTTAATTCTTTGTGCTTCTCCGCCAGAAAGCGTGGTAGCACTTTGTCCTAGGCGGATATATCCAAGACCAATTTCTTGTAGTACAGAAAGCTTAGTATGGAGGGTTGGGATATTCTTAAAGAATTCTGCCGCTTCCGTAACTGTCATACTTAACACGTCTGCAATGTTCTTATCTTTATAGTAGACCTCTAATACCTCACGATTATATCTCTTTCCGTTACACACCTCGCATGTAACATAGACGTCGGGCAAGAAGTGCATTTCAATTTTATTCACTCCGTCACCAGAACATGCTTCACAACGGCCACCTTTTACATTAAAACTAAATCTTCCCTCTTTGTAGCCTCTGGCCTTTGCATCTATAGTCGCGGTAAATAACTCACGAATAGTCGTGAAAATACCCGTATACGTTGCAGGGTTGCTACGAGGTGATCTTCCAATTGGAGACTGATCGATATTAATCACCTTATCGAGATTCTCTATACCTTGTATCTCACGGCACTTTCCTACTTCTTGTTGCGAGTTATGATATTCCTCAGCGAGTCGTTTTGCTAAGATCTCATTTACAAGACTTGATTTACCAGACCCTGAAACTCCCGTTACGGCCACAAACATTCCAAGCGGGATACTCACATCGATATCTTTTAGATTGTGCTCAGTAGCACCTATGATGGTGAGGCTCTTTCCGTTACCATGACGACGTTTTTTTGGAATGGCAACCGACTGGTACCCCGAGAGGTATTTTCCAGTAAGTGATTTCTTATTATTCTTTATTTCTTCAGGAGTTCCCTGTGCCATTACTTGCCCTCCATGCTCTCCTGCACCAGGACCAATATCTATCAAATGGTCAGATGCCATCATTACCTGTTCGTCATGCTCGACAACTATCACAGTATTATCTAGGTCACGCAAATGAAGTAATGTCTTAACTAACTTATTTGTATCCCGTTGGTGGAGTCCCATAGTTGGTTCGTCTAGGATATAGAGTACTCCTGTTAAACCTGACCCGATCTGCGTAGCAAGACGAATTCGCTGCGCTTCTCCGCCCGAGAGAGTTGCTGCACCACGATCTATGGTTAAGTACGACAATCCCACATCGTGTAAGAATGATAGTCGTGCCGTAATTTCTGCCACGAGCTGCTTGGCAATAAACTGTTTTTTATCTGTGAGGTTTTTTGGTAGGGCCTTAAAGAAATCCAAAGCTCCGTCTACCGTGTCCTCTACTACCATATCGATTGACCGATCGCCTACCTTAATTCCTAAAATTTCTTTCTTTAGTCGCTTACCATGACATACCGGGCATATGCGCTCTCTCATATATCTCTCTATATCTTGCCGTGCTGCATCACTATCAGTTTCTTTGAAGCGACGCATGAGGTTAGGCACTACCCCTTCGTAGGTTGCACCATACTCATTAATACGACCAAGAGCAGTTTTGTAACGAATAACATATTTCTCATCACCAGTTCCCTGCATAACAATATCAAGTGCTTTCTTAGACATTTTTTCAATCGGCTGATTCACGGTGAATCCGTATTTCTTACCAACTACTTCCAAAATTTTTATATTCCATGAAGCGTTAGTTGTAGTTCTACTCCATGGTCTAATTGCCCCTTCCGCAATGGTCAGTTTTTTATTTGGAAAAACTAATTGTTCATCAATTTCCAAAGTTCTTCCAAGCCCACTACAGTGAGAACACGCTCCATGTGGCGAGTTAAACGAAAATATACGAGGCGATATTTCAGGTAGTTGCGTATGACAGTTCGGGCACGAGAAATTTTCAGATAATGTAGTCTCGGCTTTTGTATCTACATTTACTATCCCAACAACTCCAGCACTGTACCGAAGTGCTGTTTCAAACGAGTCGTGTAGCCTAATTCGTAGCTGATTCTTATCCTCATCACTCTCCCACTCCAATACAATACGATCTACTACGATATCTATTGCGTGTTTCTTCTTCTTATCTATTGTGACTTCTTCATCTGCGTCCATAACCACCGAATCTACTCTCATACGAACAAATCCTTCTTTTTTAATCTTGGCAAATACGTGCTTATGTTCTCCTTTTTCGTCTCGTACCATAGGAGATAGAATCATAAGCTTCGTACCCTTCTTCTCTTGCATAACAAAATCTACCATCTCCTGCACAGTTTGAGACACAACTAGGTTTCCACATTCAGGACAGAATACATCCCCGACTCGGGCATAGAGTACTCGTAAGTAGTCATAAATCTCTGTAACGGTTCCAACAGTTGAACGAGGGTTGCTTGTTGCTGATTTCTGATCTATTGAAATAGCGGGAGAAAGTCCTTCGATAGAATCGACGTCTGGCTTCTCCATGAGACCTAAAAATTGCCGAGCGTAACTAGAAAGCGATTCAACATAGCGTCTTTGTCCCTCTGCATAGAGCGTGTCAAAGGCAAGACTACTCTTACCTGAACCAGATAACCCTGTAATAACTACTAGTTTGTTGCGCGGGATATCTAAATCGATATTCTTCAGGTTATGCTCTCTGGCTCCTCGTATTTTTATATAATCCTGCATAGTATTTTTTAGTCAAAAGTATGCTTGATAGTATACGCTTTAAAACCGAGTTTCGCAAGTATAGGATGAAGGCTATTTATTTGCCTCAATACATCAAAAATGCTATAATTATCTCTACTATTAGCCCAGCTAATCATATCGTATGGCACTGATCAAAAAGCGAGAATTACAAGCAAATGTAACCCATGCTGAGACTATCGTCGGAGCAGGTGTAGCACTTTCTGGAAAACTAGAAGCAAAACACAATATTCAGATTAATGGATCATTTTCAGGAGAGATTATGGCTGAAGGTGATGTTGTAGTTGGTACTGACGGTGAGGTAAATGCTCCCATTCATGCAAAAAATGCCACTATCGCTGGAATCGTCAATGGAGATGTAAATGTAGTCAACGAACTAGACATCCTCTCTACCGGAAAAGTGAATGGAAACATCTCAGCTAAGATTCTCTCAGTCAAACCTGGAGGAATCTTCTCGGGATCTTCTATTATGCACGGAAAAATTGAAGACCAGAGTATCGTAAAACCAACCTACGAGACCTAAACCATGAAAACTCTCTATATTTTTAATACGCAAGCCAAAAAGGCTCGTTTTTTAAAAGCCAAAATCAAAAAAACCCTCGAAAACATGGGATTATCGGGTCAATTTGCTGAGGTTAGTAAAAGAGGTGAAGCGCAAAAGATTGCCTCTCTCGCGCTTACCAAAGACATCGACCGAGTCGTGGCCATAGGTGGCGATGGCATGATAAATGACATTATCCAGGTACTTGCCTACCAACCAATCGAATTCGGCGTCATCCCTATAGGAGATAATAACCTAGTCGCCCACCTTATTGGGATTAACTCATGGATGAATGGGTGCATGGCCCTCAAGAACGGAGAAACTATTGAAATGGACCTAGGGCTCTATGACGACCGCTATTTCACCGCATCAATCGAGATAGAAGGCAAACAAACAGCCAAAAAGTCTGGCTTTATCGCCTCTCGACTCAAAAAACCAGTTATCTCTTACTATCCAATGACCATTGACCTTAAAAAGGAAGGTAGTAGTCTTCATATCCAGGCAGATATCAGTCGACTCACCATTAGTCCCTTCCCTTTCGGAGGTAGAGGCCATAGCCAAGACTTCTTAACTGATCAGCTCCTTCATATTCAGATTAAAAGCAGGCCTGAGGACCTAAACAACAAAAAAACGAGGCCTGAGACTACAGTTGTGGAGGGAGATTACCTTGAAATATCAGGTAAAACAGGCCTCCAGATCAAAGCAGATGGTGAAAACTCAGGAAAGACCCCAGTCGTGATAAAGGTAGCACCAAAAGCCCTCAAAGTACTGGTCCCTCAGGACAAAAACGCCACCCCAACTTCAAATCTTGCTCAAAGCGAGTAATTATGCTAGAATTAGCCTATTAATATCAAACATTCTTTCCTTGAAGAGTTTTCAACCAAGAAATAAGGTTCAAACAAAGGCCAACCGCCGCAATGAAGAAATTCGTATTCCTCGCCTCACGGTTATTACAGATACAGGAGAGAAAATAGACGATATCGACACCAAGGTGGCAATACAGATGGCCTTTGATCGTGACCTTGATCTCGTACTTATGTCAGATAGTCCCCCGGTAGCAAAGATCATGGACTACGGCAAGTTTAAATACGAGCAAACGAAGAAGGAACAAGCAAGTAGAAAGAATCAAAAAGTAGTTGAAACAAAAGAGATCCGTTTGCGACCAAAAACTGATACCCACGACATCGAAATCAAGATGAAGAAGATTCGTGAGTTCATAGAAAAAGGTCACAAGGTCAAGCTCACTATGATGTTTCGCGGTCGTGAGGCCATGTATCTAGATAAGGGTCGTGCTCAGGTCAACCAGCTCATTGCTTCAGTTGCAGACATCACCCAGATCGAAACTCCAGCCTCATATCTCGGAAAGCGACTTTCTACCATTCTCGCACCAATCAAGAAGTAATATAAGACGTATCGCCCTGAAGCAATCAAAGGGTCTACACCATTAAGAATCCTGTCATGAAATTAAAGACGCATAAAGGTCTCGCAAAGAGAATTACTGTTACAAAAAACGGAAAGCTGAAGAAGCGTCGCGCTTTTCAGTCTCACTTAATGTCGAGTAAATCAAAAAAGCGTAAACGCAAGATGGGAAAGACACATACTGTTAACCGTGCTGATGCAAAGATGGTTCGTCGCCTACTTCCCTACGCTTAATCTATTAGTTTATATTTTCTATCATGCCAAGAGTCAAACGAGGAGTCATATCTCACAAAAAGCATAAAACCCTACGCGCCCGCGCTAAGGGTCGTCGCATGTTAAACCGAACTACGATTAAGCGTGCTCGTCAGGCCGATCTAAAGGCCGGTTGGCAGGCGTATCGTGACCGTAAGGCAAAGAAGCGCACCATGCGTGGTCTTTGGAATATCAAGATCAACGCTGCTGTTCGCCCTCTTGGACTTTCATACTCAACATTCATAGATATCTTGAAAAAGAAGAGTGTAGAACTAGATCGCAAGGTGCTATCTCAGATAGCACAGGAACACCCTGAAGCCTTTGCAAAAATCGTACAGAACGTGAAATAAATAAAAGAGACCCATACGGGTCTCTTTTATTTAACCTAACTGCACCGTTCTCTTAACCAATCCTTCGCTAAATGTCATCGTTTCATATTCCTTGTCATTGATGCCGTAGTGGGCATAAATCTGTGTTGCAGAACAAATCATACGCTTGTCTGGGGTAAGGCCTAACTCTACAGCAACAGCATCTATGTCCTCCCAGCTTTGTGCTTCTATCTCGAGATATGGTGGGATCCCTGGCCAGAAATCTATATCAAACTCTGTAGTTCCCTTCTTATACCTGATGCGCTTCTTTTCTTGTGAGAACTTTTCGATTAATCCAATTTTTAAAAAAATCTGAGCAGTCTTCTCGTAGTCAGAAACTTCGATCTCTACTTCTTCCATACCAGTATCGTTACCGCCCTCACTTGTCACACCCAGACGCTTCTTGTAGGCAAGAGTTACCTTATCTCCTTCATCACGCATGCGCACCCAGGACATGTCTTTATCTAACCTCAAGTCAGCGTAATCGAAAGTTTTCGAGCGGTAGAGGTATTCCCCCACTTTCTCTGCCCCTATTACTTCGAGCTTCTTTTCTAAATCAGGAACATCTATATCGATATATTTAACTTCTATTTCTTCCATAGTATTTAGTTACCTTTCTCTATCTTCAAATGCATAATAGATTTCACAAACTGGTCATCAATAAGCGCAAGAAGTTTCTGGAACATTGTATACGAGCGATGTTTATATTCAACTAGCGGATCCTTCTGGCCATATCCTACTAGACCAATTCCTGTACGGAGATGGTCAATCTCAGTTAGATGGCGTACCCAGTACGAATCTATAATGCGCAAATAGAGTGATCGTATTAAGTCAGTTACTTGATCTGCAGACAATACCCCTACAATACCTTGTTCGATATGCTCACCGAGAGCCTTATCTTTAATCGTAACAATATATGCCGAGATAGCCTCAGGGGTAGATATATTCTTTACCTCGCTAAGATATTCTTCAGGCGACATCATACCGAGAGATGCGAGTTGATCGGCTAGACGAGCATACATAGTGTCGTTTACTTCATCAATATGAGCGTATTCTTGTGACAACATATCATATGAGACCGAAACAAGGTCCTTTGCTTTATCAAGCAAACTCACATCATGGTTTGCAACAGTGTCACGACCAATTAAAATACGGTTCCGTTTCGTATAGAGTGTTGCTCGCTGCTTGTTCATAACATCATCGTATTCGAGTACATGTTTTCGAATATCAAAGTTATGTCCTTCTACCTTTTTTTGTGCCGCTTCGATTGAGCGAGAAACTATTCCGTTCTCAATAGGCTGGTCATCAGGAATCCCAAGAGAGGTCATCATGTTTTGAATGCGTTCTCCTCCAAAAATACGCATCAGGTCATCTTCTAGTGAGATATAGAACTGCGAGTATCCAGGATCTCCCTGACGACCGGCACGACCTCTTAGCTGGTTATCGATACGACGAGATTCATGGCGCTCTGTTCCAAGTACCGCAAGGCCACCTAAGGCTCTCACCTCGTCAGCTTTTGCCTGATCATATGGGTGACCACCAAGGATAATGTCTACTCCACGACCTGCCATGTTCGTTGCAATAGTTACGCTTCCTTTAGCTCCCGCTTGAGCAATAATGGCCGCTTCTCTTTCATGCTGTTTAGCATTAAGAAGTTCATGAGGTACCCCGTTAATCTTAAGAAGATGGGAGAGCACTTCGTTTTTTTCTATAGAAATAGTACCAACCAAAACCGGCTGGCCTTTGGTGTTACGCTCTTTAATATCTGCTACTAGTGCGTCGAACTTCCCTTTTTCGTTTTTATAAATACGATCAGGACCGTCAGATCGTTTTCGTTCCCTATGTGTTGGAACTTCAACAACATCAAGTTTATATATACGGTAGAACTCTTCGCTCTCCGTCATAGCTGTTCCGGTCATACCGGATATCTTTTCATAAAGTCTAAAATAGTTCTGGAAAGTAATTGTCGCCAACGTAACACTCTCGCGCTTAATTTCAACTCCTTCTTTAGCCTCTATTGCTTGGTGAAGACCTTCACTGTAGCGACGACCTGGCATAAGACGACCGGTAAATTCATCGACGATAATCACCTCACCATCACGAGCGATATAGTCCTTGTCTCTCTTAAAGAGCACCAGGGCCTTTAGTGCCTGTTCAAGGTGATGGACTATTTCAACTCCTTTGTCGTAAATATTATCTAAGCCCAGGAGTCTTTCCATCTTCTCAATACCAGCATCGGTAAGGCTCGCTACTCTCTTCTTCTCATCAACAATATAATCCTCATGCTCTACAAGACTTGGTACAAGCTGAGCGAATTGACGATACATGTCTCCTGATTCTTCTGCTGGAGCTGAGATAATTAAAGGTGTACGAGCTTCGTCAATTAAGATAGAGTCTATTTCGTCGATCACTGCGTAGTAGAGGTCTCTTTGAACCTTTTGATCTAAAGAGTGCACCATATTGTCTCGCAGATAGTCAAAGCCAAACTCGTTGTTGGTTCCGTACGTAATGTCAGCTGCGTATGCCTCACGACGAGTTACTGAACGTAAGTTAGTCATCTCTACTGAAATCTGCTGTTCACCCGTTGCCTCTTCGGTGTCCACAGAGGAATCAGCGACGATTACTGGAGCCTGCTTCTCACTATAATCAACAACATATGCATTATCATGCACAATAATACCTGTTGATAGCCCGAGGAAGTCATACAGCTTCCCCATCCATTCAGCGTCACGTTTTGCAAGGTAGTCGTTTACGGTAACAACATGAACGCCACGACCCATAAGAGCATTGAGATAGATAGCAAGGGTCGATACAAGAGTCTTACCCTCACCTGTCTTCATCTCTGCAATTGATCCGTTATTAAGAATGATTGCACCAATTAACTGAACATCAAAATGACGCATGCCAAGAACTCTACGAGAAGCTTCACGGACAGTAGCAAACGCTTCAGGCAATATCTCTTTTAGTGTGGCCTGCGTTACCTCATATGAAGTGTTCTCTGTCTCCTCTTCAGAGGCGTAGCCATCATTACTCTTCTTTTTAGTAGATTTTGCAGTAAGTATCTTTTTAAACTCTTCAGTCTTGGCGCGTAACTCATCATCTGTTAGTGCCTGAAATACATTCTCTAGTTCGTTAATCTTTTTTATCAAAGGAGTAGTGGCACGAACTTTTTTCGTACTAGAACTGCCAAATAATGTGTCAAAAATAGCCATAATCGTGTTTTTTGTGAAATTTTCTATCTAATCCATTATATGCCAAATACCCCCATAAAACAAGCTCGGCAGATCTGCCGAGCTTGTACCTTTCCTGGGAGCTGAAATACTTCTATGAGGCCTCAATTGAGCCGTAACCACCGTCACGACGGCGATACACCGTTCTCTGCTCTCCAGTAATAGCGTCCACAAATACATAAAAGTCATGTCCAAGTAAGTCCATGCGAGTAATTGCTTCGTCTTCAGTTATTGGATTGCCAAGGTGAAACTTCTTTCTTTTAATCACTTTTTTGATATCTTCAACACCAAGCTCTTGAGACTGCTTACGATCACGAAGGTGGCGTTCCTTATATTTCTTAATCTTGCGCTCAATCTTTTCTTCTATAGCGTCAACTGCGGCGTACAGATCTGCTGCTGTCTCCTCTACTCGTACAATTGCTTCAGGCATCGTAAACGTTACTTCAACAGTAGCAGTAGGCTGGCCTTTTGATCCTTGAGGTCTAGCCTGTATCTCAACTTCAGCATGAATAGGCTCAATACCTTCTACATATTTCTCTAACTTTGAGATCTTCTCATCGATATAGTTATTAATTGCATCTGTGATATCGATATTTTTTCCAGAAATAGTTATTTTCATAGTATCCTCCTATTATTTTCCTATAAATTCCTTACCTAAATATTTCTGTAAGACTTTTGGTATCGCAATTGATCCGTCAGCTTGCTGATGATTCTCAAACAAAGCAATTGGGAAGCGAGACAATACCACTGCAGTTCCATTGAGCGTATGCACAAGCTGAGTCTTGCCTTCTTCGTCTTTATAGCGGATCTTGAGTCGACGTGCCTGGTAGTCGGTACAGTTACTTGTACTCGTAATCTCCCCCCAGTTATCTAACATCGTCATCCAAGCCTCTATATCATATTTACGATATGCAGGGCCACCTAGATCAGAGCTCGCAATATCTATAACGCGATATGGGATTTCTAGCCCATCACAAATCTCACGTTCGATAGAAAGAAGTTCCTGGTGCATCGCTTCACTCTCTTCTGGCTTACAATAAATGAACATTTCTAACTTCGTAAACTGATGAACACGGTAGAGTCCCTTACTTGTGCGGCCATATGCACCAGCTTCTTTTCGGAAACAATGAGAGATAGCTGCATATTTTTTTGGACCCTTTGATAAGTCCAGTACCTCATCTTGATGGTATCCTCCCATCGTAATTTCTGCAGTCGCAATCAAACTTAGATCTGTATTCTCTATTGTATATATCTGATCCTGTGCATCTCCACGAGGATTGTAACCAGTGCCAGTTAGTATTTCTGTTTTTGCAAGATCAGGGGTTTCTACCAACTCGTAACCGTAAGTTGCTAAAACATCCATTCCATACTGAAGAAGAGCAAAGTTAAGACGAACTAAATCCCCTTTTGTAAAATAAAATTTTGCACCTGCTACCTTTGCTCCTCTTTCAAAATCAATTACATTGAGGTTATTCATGAGGGTCTCATGATCCTTTGTTTCAAACGGGAATGTTGGCTTTGGGCTTTCAAAAACAGTTTTGAAATCTTCTTCTGACCCTATTGGAGTCTGGGGATGAGTCAGGTTTGGTATTTGCATCCATAGAGCTACAAGTTTTTCTTGAACCTTCTCGAGCTCTTGTTCTTTTTGAGAAATAACATCACCTACACTTTTCAAACGAGCCATCTCTTCTTCACTTGGCTTGCTGGTAGACTTTTGGTTTCGTTCTGCACGCAACACTTCAATCTGCTGCATCATTTCACGTCTTTCGTCGTCTAACACTACTAACCGGTCAAGATCAACAATCACTCTGCGATCTTGGCAGTTCTTTTTGACTAACTCTACGTTTTCTCGAATAAATTTTAGGTCTAACATAGTTTATTCCTTATTCTTTGGTCTCATTAATGGAAATATTTGGCATTCACGAACCGGTCGATCCATAAGAAAAGCAAATAATCTCTCAGAGACACCAAATCCGAAAGTAGGAGGCATACCGTGCTCCATGGCTTCAACATAATCCGTATCGTTGAATTGCGCCTCTTCGTCCCCTGCGTCTCGTAAAGCCTGTTGCCCTGCAAATCGTCCTGCTTGGTCGATGGGGTCGTTTAATTCAGAAAACCCCTTCCCTATTTCAGATCCTGCAATAATAATCTGGAACCGCTCTACTACATCAGGTCGATCTGGTACTCTTTTAGCCAGTGGCTCTAAGACTACAGGAGTATTTATTAAGAATCCTGGTCCTGTAATCTTTTTACGGCAGAATTTCCATAGATTATCTATCCCACGAGTAATGTTGAAACCATTTTTATCGTAGTTAATCTTAAGCTCCTTAAGTTTAGTTTCTATCTCTTTCTCAGAAGCTTGAGTAACATCAATACCTGTCATTTTCAGTACAGTCTCACGATAATCGTAGACCTCCCATTTCTTACTGAAGTCTACCTTATGATCTTTAATAGTAAATTGAAGCGTACCAAATGTTTTCTTTATTACATACTTATACATTTTCTCAGCCATCTTCATTCCATAGCGAAAATCTTTATACGCCATATAGAACTCCATCTGAGTGTAATCCTGGAGATGCTCGGTACTCATACCCTCATTCCTAAACTGACGACCTATTTCAAAAACCTTTTCTAGCCCTGCCACCATTAGTCTCTTTTGCCACAGTTCACCCATGGAGATACGCAGATACACATCCATATCCATGGCGTTGTGATGCGTAATAAAAGGCCGCGCATCTGCTCCTCCGGGAGTGGTTTCAAATACAGGGGTTTCTACCTCAATAAATCCGTCTTTAAGTAAAAACTCTCTTATAGATTGCCAGAACATAGACCTTTTATACACCAAGTCCTTTACTTCTGGGTTGAGTAAAATATCTAAATAGCGCTTACGGAGCTTTTCTTCCTCATCTTGAATGCCATGCCACTTATCTGGAAGAGGTAGAAGCGCTTTTGCTAGCATCTCAAATTTCTTTACAAGCAAACTCTTTTCACCAGTCTTAGTCGTAAAGATCTCACCCTCTACACCGATAAAGTCACCAAGATCAAAGTTTTTTATAAAAAATTTATACTGTTCACGATCTATCTCATTTTGGTTAAAAACTATCTGCATGCGACCAGACTCATCTTGAACCTGCGCAAAACAAATCTTTCCGATATCTCGAATCATCATAAGGCGACCACAAAGCCGAACTTTTTTTGTACCAACCTTTAGCTTTATAGCCTTATCGAGCGCATGAGAACGATCAAAAGAACTAGGGTATGGATCTACCCCTGCCATAATTAAATCTTCTCGTTTTTTTGCACGGACTTTTCTATATTCGTCTTCCATATCAGTATTATACAAAATCCATCATTTTCCGGCTAATATACTTTTTGCATTAATCGTGGTCTGGTATATGACCTCATTTACTGGTACCTGCTTAAGGTCAGCTATCTTGTCTACTACAAAACTGATCCAGGCGGGCTCATTTCTCTCACCTCTATGTGGGACTGGAGCTAAATATGGGCAGTCTGTCTCAAGTACTATACGATCCAGTGGTAGTTCTTTTACTACTTCCATAATACCCTGATCGTAAGTAACTGCCCCTCCTACTCCAAAATACAAGTTACCACTATTTAGTATCTTTTGAATTCTCTTTTTTCCTCCTGTATAAAAGTGAAATATTCCTGGAATATCCCCTAAGTCTTCTTCTAGTAATATATCTAAAACTTCATCATATGCCTTGTTAACGTGAAAGAATATCGGTAACTGGTACTTCTTAGCCAGGTTGATTTGTCCCACAAACAACTCCTTTTGATCCTGAATACTGCGTGGAAGCTCCTGACCTTCACGAACATTAAAATCTAGACCACACTCACCGATAGCGACAATATTGTCATTTTCCACTAGTAATACCTCCAACTCCTTTAGTAACTGTGGGGTTGTTTTTTTTGTGTCGCCCTCGTCCATATCATGCGGATGAAGTCCTACAGAAGGAAGAACAAAATCAGGATACCGCTTGGCAAGCGCAACTGCATCGTAACTATTGCTCATAGTGCTGCCGATACAAAATACCTGCTCAACACCAGATAATTGAGCTCGTGAAATAACCTGATCCTGATCAGCTTTATATTCCTTCTCCTGGATGTGTGCATGAGTATCTATCATATTACTGTCTTAACTGGGCGCCTATAACACAAAGCAAAACAAGAACTAGGGCTATTATATCCTTCTTTTCAATTTTTTGCTCCTTTAGTAAAAAGTGAGAACCAATAATCGTAAGAAATGGTGCGAGTAGCAAAACCAATACAGTTCCTACTATTCCAATTTCGTGATAGCTATAGTATGTAGCTCCCATAGTAACTATCCATACCATAGGCAGAAATACTACTCGCAGCATGTTCTGTCTTCTAAGTATACTAACCTCAGGTCTAAAGAAGATAAAAAATAGTAAAGATATAACACCAACGCGAATAGTATATAGCGCAATTGGAGAATAGAAATAGAGTAACTCTTTTGTCATGAGCACTTCAAACGAATACAAAAACATCGACAACAGAATTGAAGACAAGCCTTCTCCTAGAGATACTTTTTTACCACGGATGTGGGTTAGCATCAAGACACCAATTGCTATACAGGCAAAGATTATTTTCCAAACATCTCTCTCATCCGTAAAGAAGATACTTGCTAGTAAGATAGTGAGCAGTGGGTTGAAAACAATAAAAGGTTGTATTTGAGATAGTCCTTCTTTTGGTAGCCCATAGTAGTAGAAGCCGTTGCCAATAGCTGCTAGAACACACATAAGAATAAGCAAAACAACCACCTTGGTATCTAGAGCACCTGCATACAGTAGTCCATATTTAGGATACAAAAAAGCTACTTGTAGTAAAAAGGCTATAAGATACAAAAAGGCAAGTACTCCTAGGTCATGCCTTCTCCTATTGTGATCAAGAAAATCTTTTTCTAAAAGCGAGTTACCGGCATTAGAAAGTGTAGCTAAGAGTGAATGCCAAATCATAAGAATCTAATTATTATTTAGTACCAATACAAACTCTCCTTTTACTGTCTTTGACCTATAGTGAGAAAGTATTTGAGATATTGGTCCATGGTTTATTTCTTCAAACTTTTTTGTGAGCTCACGACCAACTACGCATGGTACATCCCCAAAGACAAGCAGTAGTTCTTCTAAGGTCTTTACGACCCGGTAAGGAGATTCATACAAAACTAAAACGGTTTTAATATCCTTTATTTGTGAGAGCTTCTTCTGTCTTCCTTTCTTTTTTGGTAAGAACCCTAAGAAGTAGAACTCGTCGGTTGGGAAACCGCATGCAGATAAAATAGTTGTCACAGCGCTAGCGCCAGGTATCGGTATGATTTGAACATCCATTTCGCCACCTTGTATTTCGTCCCAAACACGAGAAACTAACATATTTCCGGGATCTGATATCCCTGGAGTACCTGCATCGGTTACAAGTGCTACATCATCACCTTTTTGTAGGTGATTAATAATCTCATTTTCTTTCCCGCGCCCAGAGTGATGGTGATATGTCTTGGCTGATTTTTTTATTCCTATAAGTCGTAAGAATATATTTGTTTTGCGACTATCCTCTGCAAATACATATTCCACACTTGAAAGAGTTTCTTTCGCTCTTTCACTGATATCGTGAGTATTCCCAATTGGAGTAGCAACTATATAGAGTTTTGCCATAAAAATTAATTAACGAATATCAAAATGCCAACTGCGCCTAACATTATTATAAAAGCAGCCCAACCAAAAACATTCGACCAAATAGTATTAGTATACTTACCCATTACTTTTTTATTACTTGTCAAAGAAATGATAAGAGCAATTACAGGAACCGCCACTACTCCATTGACCACTGCCGCATATAGTAACGCCTTTATTGGGTTAATATGTAGATAGTGGAATAAGAGTCCAAGGAATGTAGCTACTATGATTGTTATGTAAAAAGCTTTTGCTTCTTTGAATTTTTTTGACAGACCTTCTTTCCAACCAAATGTCTCGGATAAAGCATACGCGACAGCGCCAGCTAAAACAGGAACACCGAGAAGTCCAGAACCAACAATCCCTAGCACAAACAAAAGTCCTGCCCAATTTCCTGCAAACGGTACCAATGCAGATGCCGCTTCTTGTGCGCTAGAAATATCCGTAACTCCGTGAGCATTTAAAGTGCTGGCACAGGTTACTATAATAAAGAAACAAATCACCTGAGATAATATCATCCCAATGATAGTATCAAGCCTCATTCTCTTTATATCCTTTCTGGTAATATACGGTCGTGCTGAACCAATATCAGATAACTTACCAGAATCTTTTTCCTCTTCATTCTCCTCACTTGTTTGCCAGAAAAAGAGATATGGCGAAATTGTAGTCCCAAGAAAACCAACAACAGTCAGTATGAAAGTCCGATCAAATACTAGAGTTGGCTTTATGCTCGATATGATAATGTGCCTCCAGTCCTGAGGAACCAAAAACGCAGTAATTACATACGCAAATAAGGATAAGGTAGTCCACTTTAAGATCCCCGCATACTTTTTATAGGTAACAAATACTTCGAGAAGGATAATAAATATGGTTAGTAGTGGCGCCCAAATTAAGCTGTTTATATGCGTCACCATTTCAAGAGACGCTGCCATAACTGATATGTCTGCACCGATATTTAAGACATTTGCAAAGACTAGCAAACCTACAATAATGTACAGAAAATGAATAGGCAAAAACTTTTTTATATTACCTGCCAATCCTCTACCTGTTACCAAACCTAATCTTCCACACATCTCTTGTAGTGCAATCATGAGCGGCAATTGATACGGAGCAAGCCACAACTGACGTAAACCAAATGATGCTCCAGCAACAGAGTATGTACCAATTCCAGAAGGATCGTCATCAGAAGAGCCTGTCACAACACCAGGACCCACCACCCTCCCCATTTCTTTTAGAGTAAATTTACTCTTTTTATTTTTGTATTTTTTTTGTTGCATAGAATAATTCCACCCATTGTTCTACCGATAATTCCTGAGGACGAATATCGGGGTCAATACTTATTGATTTCAATATATCATATACAGATGTTTTTTCTATATCCAAAACCTGAGCAAGTGGATTTGCAATCATTTTTCTCTTATTCTGAAAGACGGATCGAGTAATGATAAAAAAATCCTCAATATCATTACTATCCAATATAGATACTGGCTTCGGTATGATTGACACAACAACACTATCTACTCGTGGCGCAGGACTAAATGCTACTTTTGAAACCCCAAACAAAACTTTCACTTGAGCAAACAACTGCACAGAAAGAGCAAGTAAGTTCATGTCTCCTGAGCCCGCCACCATTCTCTCACCCACCTCCTTTTGTATCATAAGTACAATATCGTCTGGCTTATGAGAAAGAGCCATCAACTGGCGTATAAGAAACGAAGTTAAATAGTAGGGTATATTTGCAATGATTTTATATTTCTTACCCAGGAGACTCACGTGATGATCAAAGTCAAATGAACGAATATCACCAAGGATAAGCTCGAGATTCTGAGTATTCTTATATTTTATGCTTAGGTCATTAAATAACTTCTCATCTTTTTCAACTGCAATAACATATGCGCCAGTAGAAACAAGAGCGCCAGTTAAAATACCTTTCCCAGGACCTATTTCAACAATAATATCGGAAGAAGTAACTTCCCCTGCAAGAATGATCTTTTTTATAATGTTTTTATCTATTAAAAAATTCTGGCCTAATCTTTCAGACATAAGTATTTAGTAAGACTGCTCAAACTCGACTGAATCTTCAGGTAGTTCGTCAATAAACCTTGATCTAGAGTTATTTTGAAAACCACCATATATCATTCTGTTACGAGCGTGTAATAAGTATAGTTTCTTTCGAGCACGGGTAATACCCACATAACATAATCTTCTTTCCTCCTCTACATCCTTTGCTTCACTCATTGACTGTGAGTGAGGAAATATATTCTCCTCTACCCCTACAATAAAAACATAATCAAACTCGAGTCCTTTAGCTCCGTGAATTGTCATAAGAGTAACTGCAGGCAAAACACTGTCCTTCTTTTCTTGATGAGCAACTAGAGATACATCCTCTAAGAAAGCGGTAATAGACTCTTGAGGAGACAAATGGTCAAAACGACTAGCTACCGTTAAAAGCTCTTTTACGTTTTCCCACCTCACCTCTCCCTCGCTAGTTCCATCCAGTAAGTATTCTTTATAGCTTGATTCGTTTACAACAGTCATCATAAGACTAGAAATTGACTGATGAAATGAAGCTTCTTTTATCCTCCCGTAAAGGTCAAAAAAAGTCTGTACTTTTTGTCGTATCTTGATGGGCAAGTCATCAAGAAACCGCGTATCAGTAAGAGAAAAACCAGGGAATGCTAGAACCTCATCAACAGTTTTTTCTCCTATACCACGAGCTGGGGTATTTATTATCCTTTTGAGCGAAACAAGGTCGTAAGGATTTTCCAATATTCTAATGTACGCTAATATATCTTTTACTTCTTTTCTCTCATAGAAACTAAGACCACCTACAATTCTGTACGGAACAGAGTAAGTTAAAAATGATTCCTCTAACGCTCGACTCTGCGCATGAGTACGGTAAAACACTACGCAGTCATTTAGGTTCTTAGACGGGTTATCCTGAAGAAGTCGTCGTATCGTATATACAACAAAAGATCCTTCTTCTCTTTCACCAGGAACTTCTATAACGCGAATACAATCTCCCGTTTCATTACTGGTCCATATTTTCTTTTCCTTCCTTTGCGTATTTCTTTCTATAAGACCCTGTGCACCCGCTAGAATATTCTGAGTGCTCCGATAGTTCTCTTCAAGACGAAAAACTTTTAAATCTGGATAATCGCTTTCGAAGTTTAGAATATTTCGAATATCTGCCCCACGAAAGTTATAAATAGATTGGTCTGGATCCCCTACAACACAAATATTATGGTGAGCGGCTGCAAGTATATTTACAAGCGTGTATTGCGCATGGTTTGTATCTTGGTACTCATCAACTAAAATATATTGAAATAACTTTTGATACCTTTCACATACCTCGTCAAATTCTTGAAAAATCTTTGTGGTATAAAAAATAAGATCATCAAAGTCGAGTGCGTTATTAGACCTAAGCCTTTTTTGATACCTCACATAGACTTCAGCAATCTTTTCATCAAAAAAACTAGTAACGTATATTTTATTAAACTGTTCTGGGGTAATAAGATCGTTTTTAAGTGAGCTGATCTTATACTGAACACTTCTTGCCTTTATAAGTTTCTCATCGTATCCGAGCTCTTTTATTATTTCCTTAATTACTTGTTGTTGGTCAGATGTGTCATATATCGTAAATCCACTTGTTATGCCAAGCTTCGATATCTCACGACGTAGAATTCTCACACAAATACTATGGAATGTACCTATCCAGATATCTGGAATAGTATTACCGAGCACGTGCGCTACTCTTTCTTTCATTTCCTGTGCTGCCTTGTTCGTAAAGGTAACTGCTAAAATGTTCTGGGCTGATACGCCTTGCTCAAGAAGGTATGCTATACGATATGTAATAACGCGCGTCTTGCCAGACCCAGCCCCTGCCAAGATCAGTACAGGTCCCGTAGTCGTAGTCACAGCCTTACTCTGTTCTTCATTTAGGTTGTTTAAAAAATCAGACATATGTATTTTCGTTTTAAAATTTCTAACTACGTATTTTCCAAAACTCATAAATAATACGAGAAGTATCTTGTATAGCACTTACTGCCTCATCGTATCGTACGCCATCGCTCATCACCACAACCACATAACTTCCAAAAGAAGTATTAACAATACCTGCATCACTATACGCGCCTGACCATGTCCCTACCTTATGCGCAATATCTGTTCCCTCCGGCAAAGAAGCGGGCAACCGCTCTTCATTTGTGGTTCCTTTCATAAAACTAAGGATGCTTGCAGTATTTTCGTGATTTAAAATCTTTTCTTGTGAAAGCAGTGTTAGATACTGACCTATACTTTTTGGCTTCGCTTCATTACCTACAAAGTCTATATCACTTACGCCACTGTGAGATATGCCCTCTACTATATTATGTACCCCAACTTCTGATATTGCCTGGCTAAATGCTCCGTTATCGCTTGCGTGAAGCATACTTTGTACAATCCCAACCCTTACTTTAGTTCCCTGATTAGCGTATAAAGAGCTCGCTGCAAATATCTTTGCAATACTTGCCATAGTAAACTTCTGATTAAAATTATACCCAGCCTCTTCCCCTGTCTTTATGTTATATGTATATACGCCGTAGTTTCCAGAAAGACCGGATAATCTTTGAGTAATCTTAGTATTTAGGTCATCAACGCCATAGTAGCCCTCAGGGTTAAAGAAACTAATTCCATTGTATTTTATCCTAAGATTTTCTGCCTCTTTCGTATAGTCTGAAAAAACTTTCTGCTCAATATTTTCATCAAAAGAACTAGAGGCAATGCCTGTAGCTCGAACTCCTGTCATTGATATATACATACCACAACCAGTAAGAGTTAAAGCTATAACTAACACTCCGACGCCTAACAGAGCACGATAATTGTGTAGTAACTTCCAAGACCCGGTTAACTCTAGGTTTGACCCTAAAATTTCAGCTCTTGGAGAGCCTAAAGATACTTTTGACATATATAGAAATAATACCCTCCTATATACATCATATTATATCATAATTTAGGTTATTCTACCTAATTATTTCGTATTCAGGGTAACATGAAGATAGGAACATATCTTGTGGGAAACCAGCTTCTTTAAGCTCATCACATGGGATAGCACCGGCTCCATCGTATACTACATTCCAACCGTCAGTTGATTTCTTAAGATAAAAGTCATGTTCCCCTTCGGTTAGGTTGAGTACTCCCCTAACAAAGTCACCACTAAACTGAGCTATATCTATAAAGTCAATTTGATCAGAGCCATATCTTTGTTCAAGTATCTTAGATACCTGATCCTCTAGGTCAGTGTCACTCCATGCCTTTTTTTCGTTATCATCACTACATGGATACATAATGTCTGCAGGAAAAGTATACTTTTTTAGATCCATACAGGTGGGGTTCTCGTCATTTACCGAAACTATTGTCCAAACAGTATTAAATTGAACCGCAAAGAAAGGTTTCCAGTCCTGTGAGTCGTTTCTTGGATTTACATCTTCTGGGTGGTCCTTAACAAAAAACCTTCCCTTTGCATGAATCTCGTCAAATTTAAGAATTTGCACTGCTATATTATTTTCATCGGCTTTTTCTTTTTCAGAAATAGCTTTTGCTAACTGCTTACTAGCAGGCCCTATGTAGATACGTTTGTCTAAAGTTTCGTCCGACTCAGTTTGACTACCAAGCGACGGGGATTCTTCTGTAGTTGAGTCCTGCGCTACCGAATCATCGGTATTCATATTCATATCAGAGGTCTTGTTTATATAGTGTAGCCCAGCAATTACGAGGATCGCAGCGACGACCAAACCAGTAAACGCACCAGCTACATACATCCAGTTTGTATGTATCCATGTACCTACATACAAGAAGTCACTTGTAGGCACTTCCTTTACAGAACTAGCTGAAGCCTTATTGGTAGCTATTTTTTTTGTAGAAACTTTCTTTGGAGTAACCCTTTTCTTTGTTTTTTTATCTTTTTCTGCCATAACAATTTTGCTAATCATATTTTTTTGATTGTACCATAATCAGCGGATACGTTTGAAGTAGTATTAAGAACAAAAAATAACTACCTGAGTAGTTATTTTTATCCCTAATAGTCCCAAGGGGAATTGAACCCCTCTTTTCAGGATGAAAACCTGATGTCCTAACCACTAGACGATGGGACCAAAATGGACCTGGTGAGACTCGAACTCACGACCCACTGCTTAAGAGGCAGTTGCTCTAACCAACTGAGCTACAGATCCACATTTTTTGGCCACCACATATATCTTTCGAGATCTATGGTGCCATCTTCGCCTACTACTATCCCTTCGTTAAGTAAATCGTTTTTATGTCCATCAATCCCACCGTTAGTATAGCCAACAGCAAGACCGCCAAAACGGTTTACTACTCTTTGATACGGAACCTTTTTCTGATCCGACCAATGCATGACCCATCCAACCATTTGTGCTGCGCGAGGAAAACCAACCAGTGCAGCAATTTGACCATAAGTCATCACTCGGCCAACTGGGATTGATGATACAAGCGCAACAACATCCTTTTCAAAACTTTTTCTATCTATTTTCATACTCATTATTGTATCTATAAGTAGGAAAATATCAACGCGCCCGAGAGGAGTCGAACCTCTGACCTTGAGCTTAGAAGTCTCCTGCTCTATCCAACTGAGCTACGGGCGCAAACTCAGTTAAAATACCTTGCAGACAAAAAGAGCTGCAATGGGGTGGCCAGAGGGAATCGAACCCTCGATACCAGTGCCACAAACTGGAGTTTTACCACTAAACTATGGTCACCCCACTATTGCCCTTTCACGTCTTTCCAATGCCCTCGTCAGGATTCGAACCCGAAATTCTTGGTCCGAAGCCAAGCGTGATATCCATTTCACCACGAGGACATTGGAGAAACAAGAAAAGCCGAAGAGCAGAAATGCACGATACTGAATTTTAAGATTCAAAAGAGCGGGTGATGGGAATCGAACCCACCTCTCCAGCTTGGAAGGCTAGCATAATGAACCACTATACGACACCCGCTCATATGGCAATTTATTCTGTTAAGACTAATGTCTTAACTTATATAACTACCAAACATTTTCTTGTAAAAAATCGGGGAGACAGGATTCGAACCTGCGACCCCCTGGTCCCAAACCAGGTGCGCTAGCCAGCTGCGCCACTCCCCGACACTATTACAGATATTTATAAAAGAGCATCCATATAGGGTGCCGTCCTATTGTACCACAATCATCCTTTTTTTCAAGCACATCCCCAGCTAGTCTGGTCTTACGAACTTCTTCGGGGTAACCCAAAAACCAAGACGGAATCTTCCTCCTAACATCATTCGAGTTTGAGCGTCTATTGCAGGTATTGAGCCAAAGAAAATAGCAGTAATCGGAACGAAGATCCATTGTACTATCATTTCTATTGCTTTTGCCTTAGGATAGTTCTTTGGTCGTGGCGGCACAAGTTTCAAGCTTATATACGTAGAAGCAAAAATACCTATCCAGGTAGCCATCAGTATGTTTCTGGCAATGATTGGTAAGTTGTAAGCCAGGACACTGTCCCTGAAGTCAGCGTTGAGCAAAATCGGTAACCAACCAGCGAATGCAATAAGTAGTGATGCTGTTGACCACTCCACGCTACCAATAAAGATACGCCACACTAAAATAAACTTCTTCCAAAATACAATCTCAGGGTGTGCCATAGATTCAAGAACTAGATACGGGAAGTTCTCTACCCCCCACGCCCAACGTCTCTTCTGGTAATATTGGTACTTAAATGTCTGCCACAGTGAGTTTCCTAAAACAGCATCCATATTTACTGGAGTAAATAGCGGTATAGCCTGGTGATTTCCATGATAACGGAAAAAGGCTCTGTAGTACTGTCTTGAGTCCTCTGAAACAATCTTCTCATCCCAAAAATCTATGTCCACTAGCGTTCTTAGACTCATCGCCTGTGAAGAGAAGTTAATGAGCCTATATGGACGACAACTTTCTATCATCTGCCAAAACGATGACCCAAAAGAAACGAGTCGAACTAAAAATGGCACCTCCCATATATTATTGTTAAATAACGGAATAGGCTGGTATGTTCTTTTTGTTCTCTCTGGAGTAATAAGATACTTGTAAGTTAGACAACCGAAGTACTCTGAGCTAACTCTTGTATCACCATCAAAGGCAGAAACCATAATGTCGTCATATGGAATACCCTTTTCATCTATATACTTTTGGATAACCTTCCCTGCCCACTTGATATTTGCGCTCTTACCCTTAATCTCATTAGGAGCATCTGCATGTAATGTATAAAAAATGTCATAGAAGTAATCGCCAAACTCTTCCTGAATTTTCTTAACTTTTTCAAACTTTGCCTCACCTTCTTCTCTTTCTTCAAGTGCAATTACAATAATCATTTTTTGGCTAGGAAAGTTACCGTGAGCGCATGACGCTACTGCACTACGAATGATCTGGTACTCATCTTTATAGTGCGGGAGAAGCACTAAGTGATATATTTGATCCCAACGCTTTAAATAATTCGGCTCCTGATCCTGCAATACAACTAATTCAGATAGCTCTTCTCTAATTTTTTTCTTGTGAAGAAACCCCACTGTAGCGAGTTCAGCCTTCTTCTCTTCAATCGCGCGTGGTAGGTCAAGTAATGCCTGGCAACGATCAAACCAGTTTATCCTCTTGTCTCTTTCCATATGAATATGTGAAGAAATAAGGAAACCTCCCATGTACATTGCTTTAATAAGCCAATAGAGGTCAAAGAAGATTACAAAGTAAGCGAGATAGCGAGGTGTGTATAGGCCGAGTATAAATGGAGTACATAAAACCATCCAGGTAACTGCTCCGGGTACAATCTCAAGTAATCTATGAAGCCTTGTTTTTGATTCCATAACAGTTTATATAGATAACAAACTTGCTATAATTAGCACACTCGAGACAACAATACTTACAGATAATAGTGTGTAAATAAAGATCTTCATTTGCGTCAAACGATACAATACAACAGATAGTACTATATTTATACCTAAGAAGTAGAGACTTACAAATGGAAGTACAAAATCAGCAGGTAAAAAAAATGCATTCTGGACTATTGGTTGCTCCTCAATAAATCTAATCCCTGCCCCGGTGTCAATTGAATATCTCCAGATTAAAAAAAGGAAAAAGTTGAGCAAAAGACAAACAAATAATAAGAGCCAAAGAGCTCTATTTTTAAAAAGAATATTATCTTTTAGGTATTTATAAAAAGGGTTGATCTTCAACCCTTTTTGAACTCCGTACACAAACCGTCTGAGATCTTCAGTAATCATTTCAAGTTGAGCCTAGGTAAAAGCGCTCCCGACCAGATTCGAACTGGCGATCTTCTCCGTGACAGGGAGACGTGATAGGCCTCTTCACTACGGGAGCATATATATAGGTTTACGGTTAATTATACCAATTAACGCCTTGTTTTTCAAGTTCTGTGTTATATCGTTAAAAAACTACGCACGGAGATGCTATCTCGTTGGTTTTTCAAGAGGTCAAAATAGGTCCCCCTAAAATAACCTCTTTCTTCTGTAATCTGTAGTATAAAGTAACTACCTTCAGTCTCAACTACTCCGCCCACCTCCCCTTTCTTAATATCATCAAGAGAGGTTCTAAATATTGAAGGTATATCACCAAAAACATACCATGATTCAAGAAGATCTAGGTCTTTACTTTGTGACTTATACACTGACCTGGCGTCAGAAAAAGAAATTTTCTTTGCAGCTATGTCATCTCTTGTATCTTGAGCTACCTCAGCTGCACTCGCTTTTTTTCCCCTAGAGTCGTAAGACACCGTCTTATCTATCACTACCCCATCAAGACGGACCTGGTACAGTACTCTTTCCTTAACCTTCTTTTCTAAAAGATCGTAGTACATCAATTTACGAAGATCACTCTCGGAGAGCCCAGAGGCAAACTTTAATATTCCAAAAGTTTCTTCACGACTTCCAACATTCTTCTGCAGCTCTTCAATAGCAGAATCTATATCTTGAGTAGAAACGGATAAAGAAAAACTATCGGCAGTCTTTTGCAGTACTATTCTGTTTATCATCGTCTGTTGAACAAAATCTTTTAATTCCTGTATATCGTTATACCCCTTACCTTCTGAAGAGAAGTTAACTCTATATACACTAGAATATATCCTCCTATACAGAGCCAACTCCTTCGTATAGTCACTCATAGTAACGAAGTGATTACCAACTACAATTAACGGCAATGGAGCAATTCCTCGTAAGTAGCTGATATACGAATTCGTTGAAGACTGGTACCTATATAGTATAGCTACATGTACGAATAAAATTAGTATCACGCATAAGAAAATAGGCACAAGGAATCTCCTTTTACCTTTTCTTCTAAAGAATGTAACAATCTCGCGTCTAGACATATAGTTTATGTATCAATGTTACTTGTTTGTGGAATAATGCCATCTATAAGGTATTTCTCTAAAACATATAACATCAAAACGAATAATAGAACTTTAAATACCAGAGGAATGGTTACCGCAAATACTAGTGACGAGAACAGCTCTACTGCAATAACCCCTGTAAGTAATGACATTGGGAAAAAGCTATGTATGCCTCTTTTCAAGTACAAGATAACTGCAAAGTAAGTGGATATATAAACAAATACATACAGCAAGATAAAGAGAATATTCTCATGCGATATCTCATAAATACTAAATATTCCAACCATACCGAGGTACATTGCAACACTATACCCTACACTTACTCTTGAGGTCTGGATATGCGCATTGTCTTGTCTCGAAACATACATAGCCCTTACTGCACAAAAGACTACAAATAGAGCTACGGCAAAGTATTTAATAAGTATTGATACGGGTAGTAGGACAAATAAACTCACCGAGAATAAACCAGCCACAATATCATACACCGACATAGTTAAAGTCCTTCTCTTATCTTCTGCCAGCTGTCTTAGAAAAAAACGGAGAGTAAAAAGAGATATAAGCACAAGTGATATCGGCACCATAAAGTAAGCTATAGTGATTACTAACCCCATTAAGGATAGGAAGATCATCTGTATCGCAAGCAACAATAACACAACACCAGCTAATAGCAGAAAGGGCTTTTGGTTAAGTAGGATATTCTTAAGACTATTTTCCATAATCTTGACCTATAATTATTTCTATATCATACCCCTTATCTTCCTTATCTAATTGAACCACTGGAGCCTGCTTTAGCCTATTCTGAAGAAATTGTATCGTATATTTTTTTAAGTTGTTAGAGTAGTCATACATAAAGGTTTGCGTATACTTTTTTTCAGAGTTAGAAACATCGACAATATTGAAACCACCCTCTTTTAGTTCGTCAGCAAGTTTTTGTCCGACACCCACCACCCCAGAACCATTCCTTACTGCTATCCGAGACTCTTCCATCGACAAGAACGGGTCTTTGAAGTATTGCTTTACAAACTGATGAACTGACGTGAACTTATCATCATATGGAACTAAAACATACATTTCTTCATAGCGATCAGCATACAAGAGCCCTTCGTTACCGTCATCAATTACCTTACTTGAAAAGTTCTGGTTTGGTATTGTTTTGGCGATCTTTGCTAACGCCTGTATTTCACCAACCTGCAAGTCAGTCCTAATATGTTCAGCCAAAACGGTAAGGATCTCATTCATCTTTTTGATATCAAGAAGATTTTCTTTCTTTAAGGCAGCTTCACGAGAAGCCACTATAATGTCCTGTTGTCTGCGTGCACGGTCAAAGTCACTTGTTGAGTGTCTTGAACGAGCATACTTCAGAGCATCTTCTCCGTTTAGAGTATGTATCCCTTTACTAATGAAATACGCATCATACCCTTCCATATCTTTATCAGGAAACTCTCCGTCATAGAGATCTTTCTTTACATCAACAGTTACACCACCCAGTAGGTCGATAATTTTCTCAAACCCTGCAAAGTCAACCCTAACGTAGTAGTGGATTGGTACTCCCAAGAAGTCACTGACGGTCTCCTTTACTAGCGCAATTGCCCTATCTTCACTTTCAAAAGACTCCTTGCCAAGAGAGTATACTGAGTTTATTTTTGCATGGTCAAAAGACTTAACAGGGATATATAGATCTCGTGGAACCGAAATCATGGCAACCGATTTATTCTTAACATCAATACTAGCAACCATAATCGTATCAGTTAATTCTCCACCAGGATGATTGCCACCCCCCATCCCTAGAAGGAGTATATTCACTCTTCTATCCCCCTCTGAGAGTCTTTCTAAGTCGTGTGTTAAATCTATGTCCTCACTGAGTAGCGGAGAGGCAGAATTTGAGCGAGAGGCAATTACTTTATGTGCCAACGAGTAGGCTCTATACGAGAAGAAGCCTAGAATTATAAGCAACAAAATAAATCCGCCAACTAAGGCTGTTTTCTTAAATGGGCTCTTTTTGATTGTAACGATTTCTATTTCAGGCTGCATATATCCCTCTTTATATGATAATCCGTCTGTCTATTATACTATATCAATAAGCATAATAAAAATATTTTATTTACCCTTGTATTCTGTTAGTATACCTTTATGCTTGAAAATGATATTCCAAAAATACCAGCCGAAAACCCCGTAAATCGCTTTGCCTTTCTAGGTTGGCTATTTGAGGTAGTTGCTTTTGTTTGGGATGTAGGTAAAACACTGTTCATTGTAGTTGGGCTAGCCTTTATTATCAGATTCTACCTAGTACAACCCTTTTACGTAGAAGGACAATCTATGGACCCAAACTTTAACAATGGAGAGTACCTATTAATTGATGAACTAAGTTATAAATTTACTGAGCCTAAAAGAGGTGAGGTAATCGTGTTTAAGCCACAAATTAACACCTATCAAAACTACATCAAACGAGTAATAGCCCTACCGGGAGAGAAAGTTCAATTCAACCAGGGTGTTACTATATCAAAAGGATCAGACAGTAAGGCAGTTAAACTACCGGAACCATATCTTCAAGACCAGGTTGTTGAAAACACTATTGGACCAGATAGTGGCATAATTGAAGACGGAAACTATTATGTCATGGGAGACAATAGAACTCAAAGCTCAGACTCTCGTGTTTTCGGTGCAGTCTCCAAGAAAAATATTATCGGACGAGTCTGGCTATATATTAAAATTGCGCCATGGAAACAAATCAAAATCGGCCGCCTCTCTATTAGTATTCCTAAGATCACTAAGATAGGTCAGATAAGTAAACCTACATACCCAAACTTTGACTAAGACTATCTCTTTTCTTTCTCCCGAATAATGAGTCGTATCATAAGACCAATTAAATTAAAGGTCTCCCTAATTGAATTTTCTATAGCCATAAGACCACTTCTATTAAAGTGATCTTTTTTATTTACAAAGAGAACAAACTCTAAAGGGCTCTTGCTGGTTTGCGTTGCATAGTAGATCTTTCCACGAGTACTTGGTAATGTCGCATTGACCTTTTCTATAACCCTATTTAGCCTTGCAGTCGGTATGGTCATTGAAGAGATATAGTTCTCTCGGATGAACTCAGCCAGATCTGCGATACCTTTACTCCTTGGTACTGAAGTAAAAAATATTGGAACTTTTTTAAACAACGCGTTATCTATTCTTAGCATACTCGCATACTGAGTCTGGGTATACTCACGACTCACAAGGTCCCACTTGTTTACTACTACGATTACCCTCTTACCATTACTAAATGCCTGGTCAATAAGAGTGATGTCTTGAGCAACAAGTCCAACTCCTGCATCTAGCACTACAATTACAATATCAGCATCTTTTATGGCTGATAAAGATTTCTTAGTAGATAGAACATCCAGCTCTTCATGAGTCTTTGCTCTTCTTCTAAGACCAGCAGTATCTATAACCAAAAACGAGGAGCCATTCATATTTATAATAGTATCAATCTGGTCTCGAGTGGTACCAGGTATATCCGAAACGATACTCCTCTCATACCCACAAAGAGCGTTAAATATTGAGGACTTACCCGCATTCGGTCTACCTAAAAATACTATCTTAGCCAATATCTCTTGATCCATCTTTACTCCATCTTCCTCAAAAGCTAATTCATCAATTCTCTCTAGCAACTTCTGAACACCTCTATTATTAAGAGCCGAAATAAACAAGAGCTGCCCTCCTAGCTTATAAAAGTCCCCACTATCCATCTCAACTTTATCGTCTTCAACTTTATTCACCACTGTTATAGTAGGCTTCTTAATTTTCATAACAAGACTACGCAAAAGAAGATCATCGGGGCTAAGAGGCTTTCTGCCGTCTACTATAAAAATAATAATGTCGCATTTCTTTATCCAGTCACGAACTACTAACTGTGCTTTCTTTTCAATGAGACCTGATGCTGTAAAGTCAAAACCAGCAAAGTCTAATAGCTCTATTTGCTTACTCTTTTTGAGCTTAACTATTCCTGTTAAAAAATCACGGGTAGTACCCGCGATATCAGAAACAACCGCTCGTTTTTCACCAACAAGCCTATTGAAAAGCGTTGATTTGCCTACATTTGTTAGTCCAATTAATCCTACTTTTTTCATAGACGAGTTAACTCCTTCTTTTTCTTTTCTGATTTATATACCACAACCTGGTCGTCTTCTTTTATAACGATCCTACTCTCACTACTATCAGTCTCAACTCCTTGATTTTTAAACATTACACGCACACCAGTCTCTGTAGACTTCTTAGCGGTAGCTATATCATCATCACCTTTTTTCATCGTAATGATCTTTCCTTCGGCCACTACTTCCCCATTTCGTGTAAATATAATTTTCTTTTCTCTTTCAAAGAATCCGTCTTCAACTCGAATACCAATAATCTTATCTCGCTTACTGTCTTTAAATATCTTTAAAACTTTTCCTCTACCAATCTGAACCTCTTCGACTTCTGCTTCCATTGCACCCGTAGCAGCAAGAATAACCGCGTCTATAAGTTCGTAGATAATAGTAAAAGTTTCAACTGTAATAGCGTTTGACTCTAAAAGATTCTTTGCATTAACCCCAACATCTACTCTAAATCCTACCAGGTATGCCCCAGATGCAGATGCAAGCTTAATATCAGATTCGTTAATTTCTCCTACCCCATCGTTAACTATCTTTATTCTCACCTCTTCAAATTGTAACTTACCAAGAGAGTCACGAATTGCTTGCAGTGAACCCGCGACGTCAACTTTTATAATAAGTTTAAGTTCTTTCATCTCACCACTCTGGATTCGTGCAGATGCTTGAGCTAGTCCCGATACCGAGTTTATTCTCTTTACTGACCTATCGTGAGCAGCCTTCATCACCTTCTCTTTGGCTGCATTGAGATCTGGAGTGACTTCTAGAATATCTCCGTATTGAGGAAGCATTGAGAGGCCAGAAACCTGCACAGGGTCAGACGGTCGTGCTTCCTTTACCTTCTTACCACGAAAATCTACCATAGAACGAATCTTACCGTAAACAGTACTACCCACAGTAAATGAATCACCTACATGAAGAATACCATCACGTACAAGAACTGTAGTTAGTGGACCTTGATTGGTTGAAAGATGTGACTCTATCACAAAACCGTTAGCTGGGACATCAAGATAGCTTTCAATCTTCTTCATGTCAGCTACAAGCAATACAAGATCTATTAACTCATCAATTCCCTGCCCAGTTTTAGCGGAGATGTGTGCCATAACAGTACTTCCTCCCCAGTCTTCTGAAATAAGTCCTAGTTCAGCTAACTCTCCTTTTGTTTTTTCAATGTTTGCTCCTGGTTTATCTATCTTGTTAATTGCAACAAGTAAAGGCACCCCCGCTTCTCTGGCGAAGTTAATGGACTCAATAGTCTGAGGCTTAACTCCATCATCTGCTGCGACTACTAATACCGCTACATCGGTGATGCGCACTCCATGCTCACGCATAGCAGAAAACGCTTCATGCCCTGGCGTATCAAGTATGGTTATTTTTCGCTTTCCTTTTTCTACCTGGTAAGCACCAATATGCTGTGTAATTCCCCCGCTTTCTGACGCTACAACATTGGTTCGTCTGATGTGGTCTATAAGACTCGTTTTTCCATGATCTACGTGACCAATAATAGTTATAACTGGTGGTCGTAGCTGTTTCTCGCCTTCAAACTTATTTACTCTCTTTATTAAAGTTTCTTTTTCTAAGTGACGGATGTCAAAGCCTAAAATTTCCCCGATAATAGCAGCTGTCTCGAAATCTATGCTCTCATTTAGACTAGCCATTACTCCGTTCTTCATGAGCTCAGTAATTACTTTCGTAACCGGTAGGTTCATTTTTTCGCTGAGTTCTTTTACGGTTAATATCTCAGGAATTTGGATAATGTTACTCACAACCTCCTCGGCTACTCCGATATCTTCTGATTTTTTTTGTGGAGAGATTCCCTTTTCAGCCATAACACGATCAATAAACTCCTTAGCCTTCTTATCACTCATCGTGTTCGATTTCTGAGATATAGCAAATCCGAGATCAGTTGCCTTATCTCGGATTTCTTTAATCGATAGATTTAATTTTTTTGCAATATCTGAAACCTTCATTAATTGTTCCCCACATTATCCTTTCGTATCTATTTCCTCTTCTCCCTCGTCTGCTCCGAGAACACTCATAGAAGCAACACGATCTCTCTCCTTCATCTTCATAATACGTACTCCTTGAGTCGTGCGTCCAAGACTTGGTACTGCCTTGAGAGGAACACGAATAACTTGTCCTTCTTTAGATATACAGAGTAGGTCTAGGGCGTCATCACCCACAAGTGTAGTACCTACGATCTTTCCTGTCTTGTCTGTAATGTTTGCAGTCTTTACTCCGATACCGCCTCTAGTCTGAGCGCTATATTCGGTGACTTTAGTCTTTTTACCAAGACCTTTTTCCATAATCACTAAAAGCTTCTTGCCTTTATCGTCTTCAGATATAACATCTGCTCCTACAACGAAGTCCTTCGGGCGAAGTTTAATTCCACGAACTCCACGAGTAGCACGTCCCATTGGGCGAACATCTGCTTCTGGGAAACGAATACACTGACCTTCCGAACTCACAATTAGTATTTCATCTTTTCCTGAAGTACTCTTGATGCGATCAAGCTTATCACCAGCATCAAGCTTAATTGCGATAAGGCCAGACTTACGAACGTTATGATAGTCTTTTACGGCAGTCTTCTTAACAGTACCGTTACGAGTAATCATAAAGAAGTATCCTTTACTCTGGAAGTCCTTTAGGGTAATTATTCCGGTAACTTTTTCATCAGAAGAAAGTTGTATGAGATTAACAATTGCCTGACCCTTACTGATCCTACTTCCCGCAACAATTTCAAAGACTCGAGCCTGAAACACACGACCCTTATCCGTAAAGAATAATATGTAGTCGTGATTCATCGCAGAAATAACATGCGCAATAGCATCTTCTTCCTTAACTGTTGCTCCGATCACGCCCTTACCACCACGACCCTGTGTCCTATACACATTTACAGGCATACGCTTGATGTAGTTGTTTTCAGAAAGAGTAATAATCACCTCTTCATTTGGTATCAAGTCTTCTTCTTTAAACTGACCAATTTGTTTTTTATGAATTCGAGTACGACGCTTGTCGCCAAACTTTTCTTTTAGTTCAGTTGTTTCGTCTTTAATAATAGACAAGACTCGTTTTGGTTTAGCAAGAATATCTTCAAGATCTTTTACAATAGTAAGCTTCTCTTTGTATTCATCTTCAATTCTCTTGCGTTCAAGGGCAGCAAGAGCAGCGAGGCGCATATCCAAAATAGCCTGAGCTTGTATCTCGGTTAGCTTGAATTTCTTAACTAAGTTCTCCTTTGCTTCTTCTTTGGTCTTTGATTCACGAATAGTCTTAATAACTGCATCGAGATTGTCGAGTGCAATCTTTAAGCCCTCTAAAATATGTAATCTCTCACGAGCCTTCTTTAGATCAAATTCAGTACGACGCACAACAATGTCTTTTCTGTGTAGAATATAATATTCAATAACTTCCTTAAGGTTTAAAACTCGAGGCTGTATTCCATCAACTAACGCTAACATGTTAATGTGGAATGTCTCCTGCATCTGTGTCATTTTAAACAAAGAGTTTAAAACCTTTTGCGGGTACGCATCTCTTTTTAGTTCAACGACAATACGAATTCCATCACGATCTGATTCGTCACGTAGATCTGAGATACCAATAATCTTTTTTTCTTTTACAAGATCAGCAATCTTTTCAACAAGATTAGCCTTGTTTACTTGGTATGGGAGTTCAGTCACAATAATCTGGAAATCACTCCCTTTTTTTCCTTCTTCAATCTTTGCTTCAGCGCGCATTACTACTTTTCCGCGTCCAGCAGTATATGCAAGCTTTAGTTCCTCACTGTTATAGATTGAAGCACCTGTTGGAAAATCTGGACCAGGAACAAACTGAGTTAAATCCTCAACTGGAACCTCTGGATTATCAATTACGGCCACAATGGCATCAACTAGCTCTCCGAGGTTATGAGGAGGAATCTTCGTAGCCATACCAACTGCAATACCTTCGGTACCGTTTAACAAAAGATTTGGGAGTCGAGCTGGAAGAACTGATGGCTCTTGTTCAGACCCGTCATAGTTAGGACGAAAATCTACGGTTTCTTTATCTAAATCAACTAAGAGCTCTGGGGCGATCTTACTCATACGCGCCTCTGTATAACGCATAGCAGCTGCACTATCTCCGTCTACAGAACCGTAGTTACCTTGCCCATCCACGAGTGGATAGCGTAAAGAAAAAGGCTGAGCCATACGTACCATAGAGTCGTACACTGCGGTATCGCCGTGAGGGTGGTACTTACCCAAAACATCTCCCACGAGACGAGCAGACTTCTTGTATTTACTCGATGGACCCATACCTAACTCATGCATGGCAAAAAGAATTCTACGGTGAACTGGCTTCATTCCGTCACGAACATCAGGAAGTGCACGAGAAACAATTACGCTCATAGCGTAATCTAGATAGCTTTGCTCCATCTCTTCAGTAATACCGCGGGCATTTACTTGCCCAAAACGCATATCACTTTTTGGGGCAACCTGCGCTACCACTTCCTGGTTTTCGGTTATGTCTTTCTTCTTTGCCATATGGATAATTTAGTTTAAGAACGTGTAGGCGTATTAAATATCAAGATTCTTTACTGTTTTTGCGTGAGTCTGAATAAACTTCTTGCGAGGAGGAACTTCGTCACCCATAAGCGTTGAGAACACCTCATCAGCTTTTGCCGCATCTTCTATTCCTACTTGTAGTAGAATCCGATTCTTTGGGTCCATAGTAGTCTCCCATAGCTGTTCTGCATTCATTTCTCCAAGACCTTTGTAGCGCTGGATGTTTATACGAGTTCCCTTTTTAACAACTAGTTCCTCACCTTCCTCTCCTGTCTCAATCTCAACTTCTTCTTCAATAATCTCCTCTTTCTTCTTTTTTGAATCATTTGCCTTTTTCTCTATCTCCAAAATAATACTTTCCTTCTCTTGATCACTGTATGCATACAAACTATCTCTTCCCTTTGTGATTTTATATAAAGGAGGCTGTGCGATATAGATATGACCACCCTCTACAAGAGTTGGCATATGACGGAAGAAGAACGTTAAAAGAAGAGTTCTAATATGAGCCCCATCTACGTCTGCATCGGTCATAATAATAACTCTATCGTAGCGTAACCTCTCAATATCAAATGTCTCACCAATACCAACACCTAAAGCAATGATAAGCGCTCTCACTTCAGTTGAAGCAAGCATACGGTCAAGTCGCGCTCTCTCCACATTCAAGATTTTTCCTCTTAGCGGCAGAATTGCCTGGAACTTACGGTCACGGCCTGTCTTTGCACTACCACCCGCAGAGTCACCCTCAACTATGTAGATTTCACACTCTTCTCTTTTCTTACTAGAACAGTCTGCAAGTTTACCAGGGAGTGTCATTCCCTCGAGTGCGCCTTTACGAATAACGGTGTCACGCGCCGCTTTAGCTGCTAAACGAGCTCGAGCAGCTAAAATATTTTTCTCAATCATTCTGCGCGCTTCACCTGGGTTTTCTTCGAGGTATGTGATAAGACCTTCTGCTGTAATAGATTCAACTACTGGACGAGCTTCTGGGTTTCCAAGCTTCTGCTTAGTTTGACCTTCAAACTGCGGGTTAGTAATCTTCACAGAAATAATAGCTGTAAGACCTTCACGAACATCATCACCACTCAAGTTCTCGTCTTTATCTTTTAGAATTCCATTCTTACGTGCGTAGTCATTTAAGGCACGTGTTAAGGCACTGCGGAATCCAGTTAAATGCATTCCACCTTCAGGGGTATAGATATTGTTTGCAAAGCTATACACGTTTTCTGTAAAGCTATTCGTATACTGGATGGCAACTTCTACATTAATATCATCCACTGTTTTATTCATGTAGACAGGAGGGAAATGAAGTTGCTCTTTCTTCTTATTTAAATGGAGTACATACGAACTAACTCCTCCCTCAAAGTAATAGCTCTGTTTCTGAACTGGGAATACCTGCTTAGATTTCCCAGTACCAACCTCAATTACTTCACGACTATCAACAACAATAAGCTCGAGCCCTTTTGTAAGGTAAGCTGTTTGACGAACCTTATCAATAATAGTTTTAAAGTTGAATACTACTGTTTCAAAAATTGTTGGGTCTGGCGTAAAGGTAATTTTTGTTCCTGTCCCCTCTACTTTTCCTTCTGCCTTTACCGGCCCAATTGGAACACCTGCTTTAAACTCTTGGACGTACAGCTTTCCATCACGCATAACTTCGGCGCGCACAAATGTAGAAAGTGCATTCACTACTGAAGCTCCTACTCCGTGAAGACCGCCAGAGACTTTATATCCACCACCACCAAACTTACCTCCTGCGTGAAGAACGGTTAGGACTGTTTCTAGAGTAGATTTTCCAGTTTGTTTATGGATATCTACTGGAATACCACGACCATTATCAAAAACAGACACGCGGTTATCGGGCAAAAGCTCAACAATAATCTTAGTACAATAACCCGCCATCGCTTCATCCACAGAGTTATCGAGTAACTCCCAAACAAGGTGATGGAGTCCTGCTACACCAGTTGAACCGATGTACATTCCAGGCCGCTTACGGACAGGGTCTAACCCCTCCAGTACCTGGATAGATTCACCAGTATATTGTTGATTTTTTTGCTCTTTTGCCATAATGCTTTTTTAATCAAAATGAAGACCAGCTCGCACAGCATGGTTTAACTAGTATAACAAAGATATAGAGTTCGAGCAACCAGGAGTCGGATTGGTTGCCCGCCTAAATACACTAGTCTAGTTCTGTATATATACCTTTGTTCCTACCCGAGCCCATTCATAGAGAATTTTAGACTGTTCTAGCCCAGTCCTTATACATCCGTGCGACACACGAGTTCCTAGATGCTCTTCACCTTCATAGAGACGACCACCAGTCTTCAGCTTCCAATATGGCAACGAGTGGAGCCCGTACTCACCATCCGCGGTGATAGCCATCCAGTTATCCATATATAGGTCAAAGGGCTTACTGTAGGCAGTTGGGTATTTATTATGAATAGTGAACTCCCCGATTGGAGTATCCATTCCTGACCTACCTGTAGAAGTAACAAACGAGTACTTCTCGAGTCCATTTTCATATACCTTGAGTCTTTGTTCTGAAATATCCACTAAAATATACTTTTCTGGCTTTCCACTAACATACGTTGTTAAGTTAGCTTTTGGATCTTTTGACGGAACCGTTATATCCCAGTACACTCCGAGGTCAGACAGCCACTGAACATGCTCCACAACGGGCCTAAAGTATTCCCTATATATACCCGGGTTCTTTGACGCTACAACTGTAAAGACAAACTCTGCGGTTTCTCCTGGCGCAACAGACGATTGCGTAAAACGGATTCTATCCCCACTGATCCAGCCTTCTAAGCCCTTAGTATAGAACTGGGTAACTCGTTCGTCTGGGCGACTTGTAGCTAAATACACAGGAAATTCACCTGTTTGCTGCCAGGTAGTGTTACCGATATTCTTGATCTTAAGTGTAAGTGTGCTCTTTTCTCCTGGCTTTAGCGTTATATAGCTCGATTGCTCAACTACTTCATACGCATAGAGAGGAGCCGAGATCGCAGATGTTTTGGCTATATTAGTAAGATCTACTGCTTTAGGCTTTAAAGATGCGCGCGCGAATAGATTACTTCCTCCAAAAAAAAGTATGGCCGCTACTGCCGCCAAAATTAAGATCACTGTAATAAAGCCAATAAAAAATCTTTTCATAGTTGAGATATTACTTTATTTAAACACTCTTATCTAGTAAACGCAAGGTTTTTAGATGTTCTTTACGAATTGAAACCAACTTCTTGTCTTTTCTGCTGGTCTTAAGTAGCATCTGGTTTAAATACTGAGCACTTAACATGTGTGGGAAAATAACATAATCCGCCCCTGCCTCGTAAAGAGCTAACGCATCCTTCAACTTATTCGAGAAAGATATAATGGTCGCCTTTTTGTTTTGCTCACGAATTTTGCGTACGAGATAGCTATTACTCTTAACTCCCGAGAAAGTAGCAACAACCATCTTGGCGTACTGCAAGTGGAGCTTGTCTAACACTGTTGGATCGTATGCATCACCGTAGATATTGTAGATACCTTTTTTGGTCAATTCGTCATAAATATCTGGATCAAGGTCAACAACTACAATCTTTTTATTTATCTTTTCAAGTGTTGGAAATATAAAACGACCGAGGTTACGGTATCCAAAAAGTATCGTGTGATTTTTAATTCTTGGAAGCTCAAGGTCGTCTTCCTCTGAATCTATCTCAAGAACATACAGCAACTTTCTCGCCCAAACATAGATATGTCCCATATAGGTGATGATGTATGAAGATATCAAAACCGTTACTCCCATCACCACTACAATCATAGAGACAATTGTCTGGTCGAGGTGCCCCACTCTCAAACCAAGGGCAACAATAATCAATGAGAACTCACTGATTTGAGATAAAGAAAAAGCAGTAAAGAAACTAGTTCTCTTATTAAAGGTCAAGCCGTTCATAGTAAGCATGATCAAGAAGGGCTTCACTATAACCACGAAAAGAACAAGTAAAGCTGTAGGGAGCAAGACACCAGAAAGTACTCCTGGGTTTATCTGCATACCAAGAGTAACGAAGAACAATATAAGGAAGAAGTCTCTAAGAGGAACTAGCTTAGCGGTTATTTCTTCATGAAAAGGAAGTCCTGCTAAGGTTACTCCAGCAACAAAAGCTCCCATTTCAATTGAAAATCCAAGGTAAGCAAAGATACTCGAAACAAAAAAACACCACGCAATACTCGCTAAAAACAGCAGCTCAGCCGAATGCGCCAAGTATCTAAATATTCTATAGAAAATAAATTTACCTAAGAAGAATACTAATAGTGTTAAAACTATTCCTTTGGTAAATATCTCCACTCCAGAGATAAGCGATATTGATCCTGAAGCGCTAAAACTTGAAAACAAGATTAACGCAAGGAGTGCTACTACATCTTGAACAATTAATATACCGAGAGCAATCTTTCCATGTAGAGAGAAAAGAGATTTCTTATCTGAGAGTAATTTTACAACTATAACGGTACTACTAAAGGTGAGTGCGAGTGATACATAGAAACTAACTATTGAGGTAAAGCCCAGAAATAACAACAGTGCGTATCCGAGTATAAAACTAGCAACTATCTGGACAGCGCCAATAATAATCGCTCTGTGCCCTATTTGCTTGAGCCGTTCGAAATTTAGCTCCATTCCTACTATAAAAAGTAAGAAGGCGATTCCGATTGTAGAGAAAAGAGATACTACTTCCTGGTTATTTATTACTCCAAACAAAAAAGGTCCGAGCAAGAAACCAGTTAATATATAGGCAACTACCAGAGGCTGTCGCATTAGCTTACCTAATACGCCCAGTATTGTTGCACACATAATCGCAAAGCCAATTTGAAGAAAAATATCTTGTTGAATCACAATTGTTTTTTTCTTTTATTATCCATACATTACACTTCCAGTCGAGACTATTTTAATTTTTCACTAAATATGATACGATTTTTGGGCATTCAGGGATCGTCTAATGGTAGGACAGCGGCCTTTGAAGCCGTCAATCCTGGTTCGAGCCCAGGTCCCTGAGTTTTTTTATACAAAAAGCGCCTTTTATGTCATTTATACAAAAAATTCTTCCTGTATTTCTCTTTACAGTATCTCTTGCGATTCTTGGATTTGCTCTTTTTAGTATCAGCGAGCCAGAAGATAACGCAATTGCTGCTAGTTCACTCCCACCAAGAGTCACCGAAGAAGATCATGCTCTCGGACCGCAAGATGCCCCCGTTACAATCATTGAATACAGCGACTTTCAGTGCCCATATTGTGCTCAACTTGAGCCAGTACTAAATGAGATCATGCAAGACTACCCAAACCAGATAAAGCTTGTATACCGCCATTTCCCTCTAGAAGGCATACACCCCTTAGCAACACCTTCGGCAATTGCCTCTGAAGCTGCAGGAAAACAGGGTAAATTTTGGGAAATGCACGATCTACTCTTTGCCAACCAAGATACCCTTGATATAGGTAGCTTCACATCCTTTGCCAAGCTCTTACAGCTCGATATGTCTCGCTTCAACTCAGACAGCAAGAACCAATCACTGATGAACAGGGTAAAAGGAGGCATCAGTGAGGCAAAAATACTCAACTTATCCTCTACTCCCACCCTATTTATTAACGACAAAAAAGTCGTAGGAGCTCAATCGAAAGAACTTATAGAGTCAGTGATTTCCAAAGAAATTGAGAAAATGGCTAAACAAAGGTAAAAATTGACTTTCTACACTGTAAAAGGTATAATTTTTATAGACTTTTAGCGTATTGGACAATCGCCCGCTTCTTGTGGGAGGAAAGTCCGGGCACCTCAGGAACATAGTGATGGCTAACGGCCACCAGACATACGCTCGCAAGAGCTAAATCTAGGGAATAGTGCCACAGAGACGATTAATGTGAAACGCTTCGCTTCGGCGAATCTACGGCTATGGTGACATAGTCGAGGGTAAACCCCACTTGGTGCAAGATAGAAAGGCTTATATATACTGAGCTGTTCCTGGCATGTATATACAGTCCTATCGCATGACCTTAGTAGCAATATTAAGGCTAGAGAGATGATTGTCGCCTTGATTATATCAAGGTACAGAACCCGGCTTATAGATACGCTAAAAGTTCCAAATCTATGAAACGCTCTGAACTCTTATTCACTCTCCTCCTAATCCCAATAGACATACTGGCTATTATGGGAGGTTTTATTGTTGCATACTTTTTAAGAATCAACAGTTTCGAGTTTATCTATGTTCCTCCTCTAGCTGAATTCATACAATACGTCTCATACTTTATTCCCCTTTGGGTCATAACCTTTGCGCTGGCTGGACTGTACTCCCCGAAGTACATCCGCATTTCACGAGTTTCAACCATTAAGGTGCTCGTTGCCGTTACGACAAGCTTGATGCTTTTTGTAACTATTATGTTCTTTATTCGTGATGCATACTTTTCTCGTTTAATTATTATCTATTCATTGCTTTGCATCTGTACAACAGTTATTATCTCAAGATTTATTTTACTTTGGCTTAAAAGACTACTCCATAAGTATGGGGTGGGCGTAAAGCGGGTCTTTCTTATTGGGAATAACGAAACCACTGCTATTATTGCTCACGATTTAATGCGCCATACTCGCAGAGGTTATGAGCTCATTGGAATCATTACTACCGATGAGAACCACAATGAAAGAATTGATACAGATTTGGTTATCGGCTCAATAGATAAACTAGGCCCATTAGTTGTTGAACACTCCCCTGATGAAATAATCCAGACTGATCCTAATATGACAAATGAAGACAACATCAACATCATTCACTTATGTGAAGATAAGAATCTTCAATTCAGATTTGTACCAAGTCTTTTTAGTCTTTATGCAAAAAATAATACAGCTGAAACCTTTGGTAAAATTCCAGTTTTTGCCGTACACCGCAGTCCCCTCCAAGGATGGGGCAGAATCGCAAAGAGAATGCTAGATATTGTCGGAGCTACTTTTGGGATTATTCTTACACTCCCTATACAAATCCTAGTTGCGATTATTATCAAAACAACATCTAAAGGTCCTCTTCTCATCATTCAAGAACGAGTCGGCCGCGATGGTAATTTCAAACTATTTAAATTTCGCAGTATGTATCATGCAGACGATATAGACGCTAGACATGCTGCTCTACAAAAGAAACATGGCATTATGTTTAAGTTGCGCTCAGACCAAGACCCGCGCGTAACTCCAATTGGTCGCTTTATTCGCAAGACCAGCATTGATGAAATAGCTCAGTTCTATAATGTCTTTATAGGCAATATGAGTTTGGTTGGACCACGACCTCCCATGCCAATGGAAGTTGCCCGTTATACACGAGAACAGAAGAAGCGTCTTGGTGCTGTTAAGCCTGGCATAACAGGACTGTGGCAAGTATCTGGTCGTTCTGATATATCATTTGATGACTGGGTAAAACTTGATGTCTACTATATAGAAAACTGGTCATTTACTATGGATCTATATATCATTGTAAAAACAGTATTTGTTTTAGCTACTCGCAAAGGAGCTTACTAGGGATATACTAACGATATGCAAGAACATACCTTACAACCGAACATAGCAATTGTGTGCGACTGGATGACCAACTGGGGCGGCGCAGAACGGTGCCTTATGGCAGTTCATGAGATATGGCCAGATGCACCCATATATACCTTAATGTACGATGAAAAAAAGATGCCTGAGTTTAAAGATGCTGACATCAGGACTTCATATCTACAAAAAATGCCTTTAGCCAAAAAGAAATGGCAGTTCTATCTCCACTATATGCCGTGTGCTATCGAGCAGTTTGATTTAACCCAGTACGATATCGTTATCTCAATGAGCCATGTGGTTGCAAAAGGAGTCATGACCAAGCCCTCTGCTTTACATATATGCTACCTTTACAGCCCTACCCGATACATGCTCGACTACTATTACTTATATGTTGCGTATGTTCGCTTCACTCCATTTAAGATCATTGATTCTGTTTTAAAAAATATAGTTCGTGCAAAACTTCACGTACTACGCCAATGGGACTATATAGCAGCTCAAAGACCAGACCACATTGTTACTATTTCTAACTACATCCAAAAGAGAACAAAGAAATATTACAGACGTGAAAGCACCGTTATCTATCCCCCGGTAGATACCCAGAAGTTTCAGATTTCAGCACATGTTGAAGATTTCTACTTGGTAGTTGGCAGGCAAGTAGATTACAAAAGAACTGATATAGTCATTGATGCTTTTAATACCCTCAAGAAGCCTCTCATCATTATTGGTAACGGACCAAATCTTAAAAAGATCAAACAAGCCGCAGGACCCACAGTACAGGTTCTTGGCCGTCTCTCAGATGAAGAAGTTGCAACCTACTACTCACGATGTAAGGGATTTATCTTCCCTCAAGAAGAAGACTTTGGCATTACTCCACTTGAGGCTCAAGCTGCAGGAAGACCAGTGATCGCCTATAGGGCAGGTGGCGCAATGGAAACGGTTGTAGAGAATAAAACTGGAGTGTTCTTTGATACGCAAACTCCAGAGTCACTTATTGATGCAATCGAACGATTTGAAAAAATACAGTTTAGCCCAGAAGAATGCAGAAAGAATGCAGAAAAATTTAATCTTAGTTCATTTAAAGAATCTTTTCAGTCGTTTGTAGAAAAACAATATACATCCTTTATATCATAGGTACATACCATGGAAATTACAGAATTTTTCGCCATTGTGAAAAGAAGACTACTATTAATTATTCTTATAGTTGTTGTTATAACGGGAGCTGCGTCGTACTACTCGCTCAATCAAAAGGAATCTTTTCAGACTTCTGCAATTATTACCGTTCAAGCAAAAAGAGAAAACAGTACACAGTATCAGTACAGTAGTTTTTACGCAATTCAAGCAAGTGAACTCTTTATTAACACCATTATTGGCTGGATTAGAAGTACTAGTTTCGTCTCAGATGTATATGCAAAATCAGGAATATCTGTTGAGTCAGGAAAACTAAATGCCCTCAGTAAAAGTATTTACACTCAAAAGATTCCTCCTCAGAACATCTCTTTGATTGTTTCTAATAGCAATAAAAAACAGGCAGAAGAAGTTGCGAGTAATATTATTAAGACAGTCGAGGAAAGAATAGCCCAACTTGGAAAGCTAGACCAAGCTTCAACAGACTTTGAGATTGTCTCTTCTCAACTCATAACCACTCCCGTTCAGCAAAACACACTACTAACTATTTTTGTCGCTTTTATTATCTCTCTTATACTTGCCCTCATTGCTACATTTATTAGAGAATCGTTTAGTCCAACTATAAATACTACTTTTGCAGTGCTCTCTATCTTCAACACACTACCCCTTTCTCTTCGTAAGATAAAGCTTCAGGGTCTTTTTCATCCTGAGACACGAGTTGCCGAAAAATTCCGCTACATTAGATCAAACTTAAACTTATTTAAAGGCAATAATGGCAACTTCAGTATAGTTGTGTCTGATGCCGGGAAGAGACCAATTGTAAGCAGCACGATTGCCGCAAACCTAGCCCTCTCATACGCAAGGTCTGGTAAGAAAACTCTCGTCGTTGATGCGTATTTTGACCAACCACAAATCCACGATTTCTGGCATGTTAAAAACGATACTGGCTTTGCAGAAACCCTAACTCAGGAAAACAACTTTACTCAGCACATTAAAAAAACTGACGAACAAAACTTATGGTTACTTTCAACTGGAAATAAGCTCACGTATGCAGCAGATACTATAGAGAGAGCGAAGCTAAAAGAGCTCATGACTGAATTTGGAGAAAAGTTTGAGTGTATAATTTTCCATGTACCTTCACTTGCTATCTCATCTGAATGTCTACCTCTTCTGCTACTAACAAAGAACACTCTTATATCTATTTCCCTTGGGAATACTCCAGTCAATAATCTCAAATATATTGCCTCACTCCTCTCACGACATGAGACAACAACAAACTTGATTGTTTCGTAATACAAATGAATACAACAAAAAAGAGAATTGGTATTGATGCCCGAATGCTGCAAGAAGCATACTCTTCTGGAATACCAGAGTATGCTTATTATGTAATAAAAAATATTATCTTAAATAATCCTGATTATACTTTTGTACTTTTCTTCAACTCATTTAGAAATGTTTCAAATATTATACCTAAGGACATTTTAGAAATATCTGAATATAAAATATTTAGAATACCGAACAAAATCCTAGAATGGACATGGAGGTTCTTTCCTTATCCGAAGATAGATACGATTCTTAAAGTGGATTACTTTTTCTCTCCCCACTTTTACTTTATTCCTCTCTCTAAAAAAGTTAAGAAAGTACTAACTATTCACGACTTATCTTTTGAAAAAGATAAGCGGTACTTCTCTTTTAGGAAAAATCTGTGGCATCTCCAGATGAATCCAAAAGTAATGGCAAAAAAAGCCGATAAAATAATAGCCGTCTCACGGGCTACAAAAAATGATCTCATAGATATCTATAACATAGACGAAAACAAAATTGTTGTTATACCAAATGCCTACGATTTTGATACCAAGTCGAAAGATACACACAACAATGACTTGGATACACTGCGCAAATGGTCCCTTGAGACAAATGAATATATTCTTTTCTTAGGAACAATTGAACCAAGAAAGAACGTATCTATGGTAATAGACTCATATCTCAAATCTAAACTAATAAATAAAAAACTTGTTATTGCAGGAAAAAAAGGATGGTTATACAAGAAAGCACTTTCAGTATTAAAAGAGAAACACCCAGATATTGTTTTTACCGACTATATCACTAACAGAGAGAAGGAGGCACTTTTTAGAAACTGCTACCTGTTCCTATTCCCTGCTCTGTATGAAGGATTTGGTGTACCAGTAATAGAGGCGAGTTCTTTTGGTAAGTCAGTAGTTACCTCATCAGTATCATCGATACCAGAAATAATCAATCAAGGGGCGTTATTTATTAATCCACATGTAACCTCCTACTACACCAAAGCCCTAGATCTACTAATAGACACAGATAATATCAAGAGTCTTACTCCAGACACAACAAAACAAGATTTTATTCAGTGGAAAGAAGTGGCTCAAAAAACTCTAGAAAGTATAGTATTATAGATCTATGCATACTAGTGATAGATCTGAAGAAGAAAACAACATGGGCTCAAGTAATCTATCAAAAAAAATTGATGGTATTTTTATATCCAAGAAAGACTATATAGACAAAAGAGATGTTCTGGAGGAATCGCACCCATGGGTAGACTTAGAAAAAAATATACCCGAAGTAAAACTAAATACTAAAAAAAGTAACTACGGCCTTCTCATTCTTAGATACTCTTTCTTTACTTTACTAATAGCCACAATTATAGTTCTACCTATCAAACTAAAAACATTTGCTTCAAATATAGTAGATGAAGGAAGCAGTATCCAGCCACTACTCACAAGCGCACAAAAGGACATAGAAGAAAATAACTTTGAAGAAGCACGAAATAAGCTTACACAAGCTCAAGGTAAGCTTTCATATATTAAGGGTCAGATAGAAGCGGTAGGCCAGAATAACTACTTCCTTGATAATCATCTCTCCTTTAGTGATCCTATTAACGAAAAAGAGGCATTTGTAAGAGTCGCCTATAACCTCACATCATTAGGGCTAGAATTTTTAGATGAAGTTAAGTACTTCAAAACCTTTGAAATAGGCACAGTATTTGATAAATCCAAAGATAACACGCAACTTATTGAGCACCTCAACTCTCTATCCTTTAAGATACAAAGCAACCAACCTATAATCACACAAACTACCCGAGATTTGGATGCGCTAGCACACAACAGCTCACTTTCAGATAGCCAAAAGAATACTCTCATTAAAGTTAGTAAGGCCTTTAACTACTATAAAGAAAACAAAGAGGCACTAGACGCACTTACAGGCTCTTCCTCCGAACTACTTGCCAGCTCATACGACAAGAAGTATCTGATGGTTTTTCAGAACAATACAGAGCTTAGACCAACCGGTGGCTTTATTGGCTCATACGGGATAGTTACAGTTCATAAAGGAGTAATAAGTAAAATATTTGTCGACAGCATCTACAATCCAGATGGACAGCTCACCCAAAAGATTACTCCCCCTACCCCACTACAAAAGATTACTCCGTATCTCGCAATGAGAGATGCAAACTGGGATCCAGATTTCCCAGCTACCGCAAAACAACTCATTCACTTCTATGAAGCGGAGGGTGGCTTTACCCCTGATGGAGTAATTGCAGTTGATACTAATTTATTCGTTAACCTCTTGAAGATTACCGGTCCAATATCTGTACCCCAAGATAATGCTGTTGTGACAGATGAGAACTTTATTTCCCTTACTCAATACAAAACTAGCATAGAGTATGATCCCAACGAGAATAACCCTAAAAAATTTATTGGTGACTTTGCACCATTCCTCTTATCTGCTATCAGCCACCTAGGCCAAGACAAGCAAACTGAGATATATAACGTATTCTCAAAGAGCATCATAAGTAGAGACATTCAATTCTACCACCCAGAAGAAAGGCTGGAGAGCGCACTAGATACGTTTGGCGTTACGGGATCTATTAAGAACCCCCCTGGTGACTACCTTATGATGGTTGATGCAAACATAGGAGGCATGAAAACAAACAACGAGATCGAAACCTCTGTAGTTCATACTATTCAACTTACAAAGAACGAGGGTACGGCCCGCCACACCGTAACGGTTACGAGAAAGCACCATGGAAGCTTTAGTTGGCCGAGCGGAACCAACTATTCCTACTTTAGGTGGTATACCCCTAAAGACACTACCATTATTGATTCTGGAGGCCTTATAGACCCTTCTAAGATACAACGTGGGGAAGATGGGATGCTTACCTACAGCCCAGGGCAGGAAGAAGTAAAGAAACAGCCACTAGATACCACAACTGAGCATGAAAAAACCGTCTTCGGAGGCTGGACGACAGTAAAACCAGGAGAGACTAACTCTTTTTCGATCACCTATGATACTCCAGTTACACTACAGCCCTACCAGTTGTATATCCAGAAACAAGCAGGACTAAACAACACCACCTATACCCTTCAGGTAACCATGAAGTCTAACTCTGAAACGAGCACTCTCTACTCAAATACAGCTCAACTAAGCCAAGATATTTCAGTACAGCTGCCATAGGCAAATCCCTGGTCTATTATTTGACAAAATAGCATTTCTATGCTATAATGGCTGTGTAATAAAAACTTCCTATGAATAGTACAACTATCACTAGGAAGAGGGGCTCGAAATTTATAAAAAACAGGACACGCGAGTATACGCGTAGCATGTCTTCTATCCTGTTCGAACGCATCTTTAGAGAGCTCAATAAAGGAGAGTTTGATATTGTAGTCTCTTCAAGGACTCGCAACGAAGGTGGGTACATCGACTACGAGAATAATGCTATCGTCCTAAACCCATACATGTTCCCTATGGATGAGACTCTCGTACATGAAATGCTCCATGTCCTAAAGCCAGATCTCGATGAAAGTACCATTATTGAGATCAGTTCCCTCCTCTACGAAAAACTCGATACATACAAACGAAATCGGCTGAACTCGTATATTAAATCTATGACTATCCAGTCGGTAGGAATTAGAAAGTCACAATGGATGAAGCAACTTACGGCCTAATTAACGCCTCTTTCTTGAGAGTGTTCTCTTTTCAAGACCCGTTATAAAAAATATCAAAATAAATCCAACCAGTGCAATTACCGCTACACCTATAACTATCATCTTTAATATAAAATGGAGCTGCTCTATTATAAACGTAAATACATTAGCCCCTACCTGAGTGTCAGATATAAACAACATAACTGCCACAATTACCAGAAGCCATAGCACGGCTTTTTTTATGTTTTGTTTTCTCAGTAAATAAAAAGAATGGATACGACGCAGAAGGAGTTTACTTACTGAATACTCTTCCTCGGAAATTTCACCATATAAAGATTCCTGTAACAACTCTCTGTATCGTTGTATATATTCCATCCCTTGGTATGGGTCGGGTAATATAAACCCAGGTTCGTAACGAATCTTATCTACATACTCTTTAAGTTGTAAAAAAGTCTCTGGTCTCTTAAGATCCTTTGTAAATGCATCGAGCTGCTCTTTCTCGGTTTTAAAATTAGAGTACTTTTGTTTTGCAATTACTGTACATGTCTTATCTGCTTCAAGAAGAGCAAGGGTAATACTGTCTGTGGTCTCTGTTTTTAGGTATCGGTCTACGTTATCCCAAAAAGGTATGTGCGTCTTATTTCTTTTTGTCATAGTAGCCTGTTTTTATATTGTTTCGAATATGGAAGAGTTCACTAAGCGTACTACTAGCAGCCTTTACTGCCCGAAGACGAGAGTCACCTGCCTCGTACCAACTTACTGGTACTTCGGCTACTGTATATCTAAAGTGCCGAGCAAGAGCAAGAAGCTCCATGTCAAACCCCCACCCCCCAATTTCACTTAAAGCAAAAATCTTTTTGCCAGCATCTCTCGTAAACGCTTTAAAGCCACATTGCGTATCGTGGATTCCTGGAAGGAGGAGTAAGCGAATAACTAAGTTAGCTACCCTACCCAAGATTCTTCTATGGAGGGGTTGTTGGACTACTATTTTAGATCCTTTAATATGGCGACTTCCAATTACAACAGAATACCCTTCTTTAAAGAATTTCCAAAAATTACCTATCTCATCTATCTTAGTGGCGTTATCAGCATCCATAAAAACGATATACTCACCGCGCGACTTCTCGACACCTTTTTTTACGGCGTACCCTTTACCTCCTCCAGGCTTTAAAATCTCAAGATCATATATTTCTAAGTGCTGAATCTTATTCTGCTGATCAAGCAAGACCTCAACTGTATTATCTGTGCAGTTATTTGCCACCACAATAATCTCATACGAGTAGTCTTGCTTTTTAAGATACTGATCAACTGCTTCAAGTGTAGGTATTATTCTTTGTGATTCATTATATGCCGGAATAACTACAGACAAATAAACACCACCACCCTCTCGGTGTCGTGCTCCAGTAACTACTTTTTCTTTGATAAATATGTCTGTTGGTTTTTTTTCCATGGTAGCTAGGGTATGTAGTAAATTAAAATAGATCCGCCAATGATAGTAAACGGTTTTTTACTTCTTAGCCAGTCATAATCAGGCTCGTTGTTATGTATGTGATACCAACGACTATTTTGTAGATAAGTCGCAGAAACACCAACCCAGCCACTTGTTTCCCCTTTTTGACTAGACCATTTTTCGTAGCTAGTTCCTAAGTAATGCTCAGGCAACCCACCACCAAAATAATCCAGTTTTATCTTGGGTATATTATTATCATTCATAAACTTTTTTAGTCTCACCAAATCTTGACCCCAATCTAAGTTAGAGTCCGTTAACAACTTATACCCGGAGTTGCGTCCTCCAGATAGCTCATTGAAGTATGCTAGATAATACGGTGCAGAGATAATAACTGAAGATACAGTACCTATAATACATAACCCTACAAAAATAGTTCTCCAACTAAACCTACTGCCTAACCAAATAGAAATTTGCTTTGCAGTAATAAAGTAAAGGAAAGGCAGTACTGGCATGAGATGCCTAATCCCTATATTTAAGTTACCAGTTATTGAAAAATACAGATAAATAAAAACAAAGACTATAGAAGAAATAGTAAATAACTGAGATACATCCAGACTTTTTATCGTATATATAATCCAGTCTGCCGCTTTTCTACCGCTACTGAAACGAGAAACAAGTTTATTCCACGATACACTTCTTGTAAAAACTAGAATTGTAAGAGCAAAAAGGACTAGGAATCCTACCGTCTCCTTCACAATAAATGCGAATGGAAAGTACCACTTAAACGACTGGTTCGTAACATTTCCGAGCAAGAAAGTAGTGTTACCGCCATCAACACGATGAAGAACCATAATAAAACCAACAACATACTGCACAAAATACTTAAGCACCGGGTTGCTACTAAATCTGAGAAGTAGTTCTTGCAACAATCCCTTACTTGGAATCGCAACAGTAACAAGCTCCTGTATCTTATCTGCGGGCATGTTATACATCGCAAAGACATACACCAACCACACTACCGTGTATGCCAAAGCCATAAAAACAATGAGCTCACCTGCCCTCTTCAGCAGCACATAGAGCACCTTCTTAATATGTACTTTCTCTTTCTGAGCAACAACATCGCGAACTGTAAATACTGTGTACGCCAAAAAGATTACCGGCAGTATAAGGAAGGCAGAGAACTTAGCAGAAAGTGCCAGACCTGTAATAAGAGCAGAAACCGCAAAGCTCACCCGAGTCTTTTTTTCTAATGAATAACAAACTGAGAATAACGAAAGGAATGTTAGTATCGCTACCCCAACATCAGTAGTAACAAAATGATTATGCCCAAGTAGCGTTGGAGAAAAAGCTAAAAGTACAGTTCCGAGAACCGCCGCCCTTACCCCCACTAGATACCTTGTAATAAAAAAGAATAGGAGAACAAATAAGGAGCTAATTACTAAGAAAGGTAGTCGTGCATAAAAGAGAATCACATCCGGGTCATTACCTTGGTGGTACAGAAAACTCCACCCTGATTCCCACTGACCGTTTATATCTTGGCTCCAGGATTTCTCGTTTGTATCAAAATGTAAATCTTGAGTACTCAAAGATAAACCACTTAGTATCTTTAGTAACGGAGGGTGCTCTGGGTTTAACCGGTAATCATGTAAAGTGACGTAGCTATACCCAGCAGGTATATGTGCAAGCTCATCTACAATAGCACTGTCTCCTTGCATCGCATATAAACCCAACGAGAAGTGGATTAGGACACACAACGAAACGATAAATGCTATTATTATTTTTTTCATTTCTTTTTGAATACGAGATACTTATAGCTCACGAAATTCCAAACCAAACTCGTTGCAGTACCAGCAAGACCCCCGATGTTTATTACGAGCTGTCCACTCATTTCAGGAAGTAGTGCGTTACAGTAATGCACAATAACACTTGCTACTGAGACATTAAGAAGAAGGCCTACCATGCTCGCCAACAAGAAAGCGGGCACATCTTTTACTGCTCTCTCCTTTTCTACCGAGAATGTAAACCTACTATTCATGATGTAACTATTTGCAGTAGCCGCAGAGAAAGAAATAGCCTTAAATACTGAAAACCAAATACCTTGGTGAATTTGTGTACTGTATGTTAAAACATTGAGAATAAAAAAATCAATTGCTGTATTAATAACACCAACTCCAAAGAACAGTATTACCTGCCGAAATAAACTATCTTTTGTAAAAACTTTTTTTGTATCAGTCATCTATGTATTGTCCTAGAAAACAGAGTTAGACTCAACCCGCTTTTTCTCAAGATCCACAAACTTCATCTGACCTCCAATGAAGAATAGATCAACAGAGCCAATAGGTCCATTACGGTGTTTTCTCACTAATATTTCTGCAATATTCTTACGATCTGTATCCTTATCATAATATTCTTCACGGTAGATAAAGACGACAACATCGGCGTCTTGCTCGATCGAACCTGATTCTCTAAGGTCTGAAAGCTGTGGCCTTTTATCTGGACGCATTTCTAGTGCACGGTTCAGCTGAGATAATGCAATTACTGGGACATCTAACTCACGAGCAAGTCCTTTAAGAGAACGAGAGATCTCAGATATTTCTTGAACACGGTTTTCGCTATTACCTCCCATCAACTGAAGGTAGTCGATAACAATCAACCCAAGTCCATGCTCAGACTTCAGTCTTCTTGCTTTCGCTCGCATCTCCATAACCGTAATATTAGCCGAGTCATCTATATATACCGGAGCTTCATCGAGAACCGCCATCGCCTCGCCGATCTTTGCAAAGTCGTCTTCATAGAGGTTTCCCGTACGCAACTTCCATGCGTCTACACCAGAAGTCGAGGACAGTAAACGATCCGCAAGCTGATCTCGACTCATTTCCAGAGAGAAGATAGCCACACCAATCTTATGCTTCGTAGCGGCGTTAAGAGCAAGGTTAAGAGCAAAACTTGTTTTTCCCATTGATGGACGTGCTGCAAGAATAACCAAGTCACTCTTTTGTAGTCCACCAAGTAAGAAGTCTAGTTCATGAAAGCCGGTTGGTACTCCTCTGAGTTGTCCTCGATTACGATGAAGGTGATCTATACGGTCAAATGTATCGGTTAACATACTTCTTAGCGCAACGAAATTCTGTTTTAGGCTCTTATGTCCAATACCAAGCAGTGACTGCTCCGCATGGTCCAGGATAACATCTATTTTCTCAGATTCTGCGTACCCAAGAGCCGAGATGTCTTGTGCCACTACAATTAAGTCTCTTAAGGTTTTCTTTTCTTTCACAATTGTTGCGTACTGAAGAACATGAGAGGCTGTGGGTACAGAGTTTACGAGACGCGACAAATACAAAGCGCCACCTATAGTTTCGAGCAGGCCTTGTCTTTCCAGTTCCTCACTAACCGTCACAAGGTCTATTGGGCTTTTTTGTTGGAAGAGATTACTAATTGACTGGTATACAGCAGCATTTGCAGGACTATAGAAGTCGTCTGAGCTCACATAGTCTACTACCTTTAAGATCGCTTCGTTATCTATGAATAGTGATCCTATCATAGCCTCTTCAGCTTCACTATTGTGAGGTAGTATCTTATCCAAACTCTTCTGTACAGTGTCTTGCGTCTTTTTCATAACATTACCTTTAGTCAATAATCTCTCCGTCACCAAAGACCTCAAGTGCCTCATCTATAAGCTCTTTTTTTTGTGGCGCAACTGAATCTTTCTCTACTACAATAGTCAGTTTCTTACCCATAACTGCACTAGCCACTTCACTTAAGAACACTGAGTTCTTCGTATCAGATAACTGCTTAAGTAAAAACGGATTCGTTATATAAATCGTAAGCTGGTCGTTTTCCTGGACATATCGAGCATCTTGCAAAGCAAGTCCCATAGACAGCCTTTGAGTTTTTACTTCATCCTGAAACCTCCTCCAGAAATCACCCTGACCTGAATCGTTCTTCTCTGGTACCACTTCTTTTTTTGCAGGAGGAATAGGTACTTCCTTCACAGTACCATCCTGTAAAGGAGTGGGTAGTGGGCTACTTGATGCTTGAGGGGTGTCATTTATTTTCCCTGCTAAGATTGGTTGCATAGTATTGATGCAGTCAAAAACGATAACCATCAACGCCACATGAGGTAGTAACACATTGCGCACCATCTTAATTCCATCAGTGAGGATGTGTAAAACTTCTCCGACTCTCTTTTGGTCAACTGACTCTAATACCACTTCAAGATTTGATTTGTTTTCGTTCTTCTTGGAAAAACTAAGCACAAGCGTGTCATGTAAGAACAAGATTACTTCCTTCAAAAAGAACTCGAAGTCGGTTCCTTTCGAGTACAAAGATTCTGTTATTGTGACTGCCGCTTTATAGTCTGACTTGAAGATACTGATCAGTAGCTGCTCAATATATTCAGAAGACGAGAGTCCTAAAGCTCGAGAAACTGATTCATCAGTTATCACCCCACTGCCCAAGAACGATCGTATCTGATCAAGGTATGATAAGGTATCTCGCATCGATCCCTCGCCTATTGTGATAATACGATGAAGAGCTGAGGCTTCATACTGAATATTTTCCTTCTCGCAAATCACCATTAAAGCGTTGAGGACGGCTTCTCTATCGATGCGGTAAAAATCCAACCTCTGACAACGAGATAGAATAGTTATCGGTATCTTATGAGTCTCAGTTGTTGCAAGTATAAAGATGACATGCGCTGGGGGCTCTTCAAGGGTCTTGAGAAGAGCATTAAAAGCATCTTTGGTTAACATATGTGCCTCATCGATGATATACACCTTGTATCGTCCACTGGTAGGCATAAACTGCACTTTTTCTTTTAGGTCTCGAATCTGATCAATTCCACGGTTACTCGCAGCATCAATCTCTATCAAGTCCAAGAAGCTGCCTGATGTCACCTGCTGACAAACAGTACAAACTCCACATGGCCTTTCTCCTTCTGCCAAACAGTTAACTGCCTTAGCAAATACACGAGCGAGCGAGGTCTTTCCAGTACCACGAGGACCAGCAAAAATATATGCATGTCCGATATTGTTTAGCGAAAGCGCACCACGCAAAACCTGAACAACAGTCTCTTGTCCTATGATGTCGTTAAAGTTTTGTGGTCGATAATCTCTGTATAAAGACATACTACTACCGAATATTAATATCCCAATATATTCCTACATCCTTCATCCATGTAACGCTTTCAACTAATGGACAGAAGTACTCCCGGTACTCACCTGAGCTTACCATCTTTGTATCTAAATCAAAACGGAAGGTTGCCATACCGCCCGGAAGTACCATGTCCTGCTCAGGCTCTGCGGGTCTATTTGCACCAATCCATTTACCTGCAGTATGAAACGAAGAATGACGATCGATATTACGGCACGTACCAAGCATCACATGCGGACCACTCCCGTCTTTGGACCAAATCGTATTACCGGTATTGCGTAGGGTAACCCACACAGGATAACTTCCCCCTTGGATTGCCGAGATATGTGCAGACTGATCTATGAATTCATAATCATATCTATCTCCTCTTGTATCTGCATCAAGAATTTCATTTTTAGAAAATAAATATAATGGAGAGTTACTCAGAGCAATGTACCGGTTATCCTTACTCTGTCTTAAAAGACTTTTTTCACCGGTCATACTCACTATACTAATATCGTTATCGCCACTAATTTCAGCGACTCCATCGTTTGTCGATTTCCATATAACCCGAATAAATTCACTCCCTTTTTTATAGACCAAGTCATATGACCTATTTGAAGGGTCTGACTGGTCTCTCACAAATGTAGCTCCTGAAAGAACAGAGATAAGACTCTTATATGCAGTAAACGCAAGCTTTGGGGTAAAATCAGCGCGGATGAGACCAAAGTTATTCTCCCGATCCATTGGATCAGTCCCATCGTTTCTTAGGTCATACCAAAAAACCTTCTCTATTCGAGGAAACTTATAGGCAAGTAACTGAGAACGAACAAGATACTGAGCCTGAGTTTTCTCATCTACCCCAACCTGCCTGTCGGTTGGCCAGCCAATCTCGGTGATCCATACTGGCTTATTGTATAGATCTCCAAGTTGCTGGGCATGAGATAGGTCACGCAAATACGCTCCATCCTCAGGAATAGAACGAAAAACCTGGTAGGGGTGAACTGCTACGACATCAAAAAGCTCTTCAGTTCCTTTGCTTTTCATAATTTCTAGGTATCCAACATCGACTCCGGACATACCAGCTACGAGTATCTGCGCGTTAGGGTCCTTCTCTCGTACAACACTGCTTGCTGTTCTTAATATACTTATATACTGATCTATATTTGGCTGTGGCTTAAAAAAGGTCGGTATATTTGGTTCATTCCAAATCTGCCATGCATCCACCCTCTCTCCGTACCGTTCCACAACCCGAGAAACATACTTCTCCCACTGGGCTAAGTCTGGCATGTATTTATCTGCCTGATCTAAACCTGGATTACTAGTCGCCCACGGAGCACTATAGTCTATAATTCCCAAAACTTTTACATTACTTTTAGATAACGAGTTGAAAGCGTTGTCATAAAAGTCCCAGTTAAGGTTATCTTTTTCTGGTTCGATCTGCCCCCAGACAAACTCCTCGCGCACCCAGGAAACGCCAAGTTCTTGTATTTCACTTGTTGGCTGATCCCATTTCTGCCATTCATACCTATTAAATACAAAACTATTTATCCCAAACCTTCCGTCGGTAGTCTTAGTCTCAGCACGCATAGGAATAGTAAGTACGGAAAAAACCGCAAGGAATACACACACGACCATTAATGCACGGTGGAGAATAAAACGCATATTGCAACTCCTTTTATTGTCCCTATTGTCTCATAAAAAAGCATCCTCAGTCACTCTTGCAAAATCATCATAAAACCCGCCTGATGCGGGTTTTATAGATCTAAAAAAACTATAGTCTCAAGGGGAATCGAACCCCTGTTTACAGGATGAGAACCTGTTGTCCTAACCACTAGACGATGAGACCGTACTAGGTACTTCGTGCTCTAATACAATCGGTACTGATATATTCTATACTTTTTACGAGTAAAAAACAAGAATACTTAAGAATCTATATATATTTCCTAACCAAAATACACTGTTTCTTGTATTCTGTTCCCTACGTATAAAGCCTATCCATCCCGTGTTTGTACCAGCGTGAAAGTATCCTATCATACCAACAATACTTTTCCAACTGCCAGGATAGCAGCTGTTTCTGCCCTGAGAACGTTTTCACTCAGGGAGATGAACTGGTACCCCTTGTCTCTAAAAATATCCCTCTCGGCATCACTAAAGCCTCCCTCAGGGCCTATAAGTAATGATACCGAGGATACACCAGTTCGTTGTGGTATCTTTGTACTATCCTCTCTAGCTTTTTCGTCAGCTACCAATACATCCCCCTGAACTCGCTGGAGTGCAGAAGTAAGATCCACGGGGCTCTCTAGTATGGGCAGGAATCTGCGGTGAGACTGCTCGGCTGCTTCGAGAATAATCTTCTTCCAACGATCCATCTTGAAGTGTTCTTTCTTAATACTCTTCTCATATATAACCGGAATCAGTTGGGTTACTCCCAGCTCTGTTGCCTTTTCTAGAAGAAACTCTACTCTACCTGGCTTCAATACCGGAAAGAACAGGATCACTTGTCTTGTACTCCCCAACTCCTCTTGTACTGTACTAATAACCTTACCTACTACCTGGTCACGAGAGATCTTTGTAAGCTCAACCTCATATTCATACCCTGTGTTATCCAACACTACTGCCAGATCACCAACATGCAAGCGAAAAACTTTAGTTATCTGGCGAATAATACCTTCATCGGTAATTACTACCTCTCCTTGAGGGCTTATGCCAGTAGGATCGATAAAAAAGCGGTAGTGGGATCTTTTGAGTTTCATATACTCATTTTACCATATCATAGAAAAAACCCCATCACTGGGGTCTTTTCTATGATATTTTGAAACGATTATGCCTTTTTCAACATTGGCAAACCGGTCTTAGGGTTTTCAATAACCTTGTATCCTTCTGGCATTGCATCAAGTGCATTTTCAGGATTCAACTTGTCCTTACCTGAGAACCAGTGAATGCGCTGCTTGCGGCCTTTCGCACCCTTTAGTTCTACATCCTTACCATGTAGGTAATATGTCTTACCACTTTTCTTGCTCACAACTGTAAAGCTCATCTTGTAACCTCCCGCTTTCTCGAGCCGAAGCCAGAGAATGCATCTGTGAAGTTATCCACAGAATTAGTTGTATTACCTGTATTATACCTGGTAGCTAAACGGTAAGTCAAAAAACCCTTCTGGAGAACATTCCCCACTACGAATCCTGACGCTGCGTTTCAAGCCAACTCGCATACGCTTTTGCCATATCCTCAAAGCTCTTTTTGTTATCCGCTACTAACTCTTTTCCATGCACCATTTGTATCTGAGCGTTGAGATTTATTGGATCGTTGTATTCAGGAATCGACTGAACTTTCTTTATTCTTTCTTTTGCGCGCATAAGATACGCTTCAGTATCAAGCGTCACATCCTCTATAAATGCATCAGGAGATAAATCTTTACCAGTTGCAATACGTACGAACTGTGCGAAGGGATGTAGAGATCCTAGCTTCCACACCTCAATCATTTCACGACCCACTTCTGGGTTATCTACTATGTATCCGTACTTATCATAAAAATACTTACGCCACTGCATCAGAGCAAGCTCCGCTAAACCGTATCCCTGATAGTACCCTGAACTATTCCACGAGTAGATATGAGGAATTCCCAGTACCGCTACTGACTCTTCACTGAAGTCATAGTACTTTTTAGTCATGGCGCATGCTAGCTGCAGTACTTTCTCTTGTGTAATATCAGACATTGCGTACACTTCTTGTTCAAACTCAGTTACCATCATGATGCTATGGAGAGCATGTGGAGACATAATTCTTAAACGACGAACCTTTCTCTCAAAAAGGTCAAAGGGATATGCATTACCACTGCTATCTTTTGCGTAACGGGTCCTCCATTCAATACTTGAGAACATGGTATCTAAAAACTGACTATGTGTCTCTGCCCATGCAACAGAGGCTGGAGGGTATTCTGAATTAAGACATGTTTCTTTTTGCTCACTACACAACCGATCTGCTGCGTGTCCACCTTCGTGAAAAAGGGTTTCCATTCCAGTCGAACCTGCTCCAACCTGACCGTACACCACATTACACGTAAAGTTAGCGGCACCGCTCATACGAGGACCTTCATTAAAGTTTACTAGCTTTGGATAGTGACAGAACCCATTACTGTATTTTCCTCTACGATCTAGGAGATCGAGCTGGAGGGTGCCTCCTTGGTAGTTTATGCCTAGGGCAGCAAAAGACTTGCCCCAGTTCATAAGTGCATCTTTGAAGTCAAAATACTGATCTTCTTCTTTTGTAAAGTCTCCTGCCATCATATACCCAAAGTTCCATGGCCTTCTAAGACCTGGCTTCTCTTTCTCTAAGCCACGAATATCTTCAAAGGTGGTGAGAGTATCGGTATATATCTTTCCAAACAGGTCCCGTACCTGTTGCTTTGTCATTCCCTCATTGATATGTACCTTGTATGAGTAGAAGTCTTCAAACCCTAAGCCTTGTGCATATTCGTTACGCAACGTAACCAGTTCTATAAAATCTGGTAGAGCCTGCTTTGCAAGTTCCTGTGTTGCTACCCAACACGCCTTGCGCATCAGCTCGTCATCGTGCGTACGAACTATCATGCGCATCTTATTCTCTGATGCTTCTACAAACCCACTTGTCCCAGGATCTATATATCCTTCTGCACGGGTTCCAAACATTGTTTCAATCTTTGATTCTAGCTGGGCAATCTTGTCGCGCAATGGCACTAAAGAAAGGGGGGTTTGATATAACTCAAAAAAGTTTTTCCAGATTGTAAGACTTTTTCTTTCCTCATCTGTGAGATCATCTGTACCGAGAAGTGAAGTAACCTGTTCAAGATTAGTACTATCGGCTGCAAAGGCATCTCTTTCTTTTTCTGCACGGTCTTGCTCATCAGATAGGTCGTGCTCTCCCATCTTTACTTTCCAAAAGAGTTCTTCAAACTTTTGATGAAGACTAGTGTGTGTTGTATTGAATATATCTATTGTTTCTTGTGCTGATGGCATAAAAGACTCTCCTCTATTACTGTTTCATAAGATGTAGCATCTTAGCGGTGAGGCTATCAAACAAATCCATAGCCTCAGGCTGATCCTTAGCATAGGTGCTATACATATCTATTCGCTGCTTTGTTAGTCTCTCTTCAAACTCCTCAACCGAGACTTCTTGTTTTACTACCACACAACCACTTAAGATGTTGGTGATTTTAGGCATGACCTTGTCTATCGCCTTTATAAAGCGCGCTTCAGGGCACGACAAGGCTTCGTACTGCTTAATCATATCTATAAGCCACGGGAAGGAACCGGAAAACTCTTTTTCAAGTCTTTCAAGCGCTTCGCGTTCCTTGTGCTCTTTAAGACTCCTCTTCTCTTGAGATAACTTACCACCAATACTGGCTGTATCCCCGGCATAGGCCTCTACTAAGTCATGTACGAGTGCAAACTGAGACACCTTTCCCAAGTCTAGATGTGGAGCAAAACTAGATGCATATGAACATGCAACAAGCCCCATCATCACCGTATGGTCCGTATCCGACTCAGGCGTTACTCCATCCTCGTGGCGAGTAATACGGTTAACTCGTCCGAATTGTAAGGCGAGTTGGCCTAAGGCGAGTACAGCTTCTGTATATGCATCCCTCATAACACTGATATGGTTCTATGTAATGTCGACAGTATACCAGTTTATACGGCATGGGTCGAACAGACCCTATTTCTTCCCGTGTCTTTTGCGACGTATAGGTTCTTGTCTGCTTTTTCAATTAACTCTCGAGGATGGCAATCACTATCTGTGAATGATACCCCAATACTAATGGTTATAACCTTCTTCTGATCCTTCAATACAAAAGGATACAGCGAGACCGCGTCACAGATTGCCTGTGCAATTCTTAGTGCTTCTTCCTTACTCGTACCGGGGAGAATAATACTGAATTCTTCTCCCCCATGTCACCAACTACTTCCTGCATAATCTTGGCAACCTGCTTTAACACTACATCTCCTTCAGGATGACCATAGGTATCGTTTACACTTTTAAAATGATCAATATCTGCCAACAGTAACGAGACGGGTTTCTGTTTTAGTTCTTCTTTGAGTTTGTTCTGGAAGAAACGATGCGTATATGTCTGAGTTAGTCCATCAATGACGGCAAGCTCGTACAGCTTGAGGTTCGTAACATTTGCACCCAGTTGTGTGGCAATCGTGAAGAGTAGTTGGGCATTGTCTGTTGCGTATCGCTTCTCCTCAACCTTGTCTTCTACAATCACCAAACCTATTGTTCTATCTTTTACTATAATTGGAGATACCATCATAGATACGAACTCACCCATATCATCAGACACGAGCAACCTTTCATCTTGTGCAATGTTATTAATGAAGAACGGTTTTTTTATTGTCAGTAAGTCGTGCAATGGCGTATCTGAATTATTACGAATCTTTTGTACCTGATTGTTACTATCCAGTAGAGTGAAGAACTCTTTTTCTGTATCTATAAATACAATGGCACCCCGTGCACTTTCTGTCACTCTCACAATTGTATTGAGCACTTCAGGTAGTAGTTTATCGATCGTAAACGAGTACGAAATAATATTACCTAGTTCAGATAAAGCCTGGTATGTTTCGCGCTTCCTTCTTTCGTTGCCTGAAGCAATTCCCACTATAACTCCAATAACTACGAAGAGCATTAAGGTAATAAACAGCTCAACAGAAGCATCATCTACGCCCCGGCTTTCAAGCCTTAAGAACAATATCGGAATGTAGAGAGAAACAACGGTAACCGATGCATATACTGCACCAGCAAAGTCAAAAGTAAGCGCTGAAAAAAGTATTGGTATAAAGTACAGGTATCGAAATAATTCAAAGTGCGGTAGTTTTGCTTGCTCTGCCCAGTACACAACAATTGTTGCGAGAAAAACGAGAACCACCGTAACGAACATATTTCTATAGAGTACTTTCATGCTTTATATAGGACCAAAAATTACTGAGTAGCGAATGATTGCAATAACCAAGCTCACAACAAATGGAGGGATAATACTTTTTGTTTTCTTAGCTAAAGCGCAACAGACAAATCCAATGAGTAGTAAGTAAAACCCTATTACTACTCCTAGGTAGATATTGGTTGTGAAAAAAGGGTTTACCAAGAATGGACCCATGAAGAGTATTGTTGAAACACCTGCAGATATCCAAAATGGAATCTTAAGCTCTCTATTTAACTGATTGAATATATAGCCCCTAAAGAACACTTCCATCCCGAAGATACCAAATACCATATAGAAAATCTTTGGCAGTATCTCGTGCAGCACTACTGCATTGAATTGGTAGTTAGTAGACGTTGAAACCACAAAGAATACATGCCCTATAATCAAAAACGCTGCGGTGAGACTATAGACCACCACCTCTTTGAGTGGCTTTACCTGAATAAGTAAACGAGATCTCTTCTTAGTACAGAGTATGTATATGAAGAGAAGTACGATAAAAAGCACACTACAGTAGGTGCTTATATACTGCAACTCAACAAGAGCATAGAGTAGTGATGTTGCTATAGTATAAAGCGCCACAAAGGCATATCCCTGATACGGCCGACTCGTCCCCACAAGTAGCAGTGGGATACCAAAGTAGATGAGAACATGGAACGACTCTACCAGTATGTTTGCTGCGTGAACAGACATGAAATGCCGGGAGAAGAGTTCTATAAGAATATTGAACACCCCAATACCAAGCATGGCAAATACAGGAGTAAAGTTTCTCTTTACTCCCTGGTCCAATATACTACTATACTCTGACTTTATTTTTATGTTTAGAATTTCCATAGATACGAAGCGAAATATACTAATCCTGATCGTATGCTTCCTGTAATTGCGCTATATCCAACTTCGTCATAGTGAGCATAGCCTTATATACTTTTCCTGCTTTTTCACTCTCTCCCGCCAAAAGCTCACTTAACTTTTTTGGGATAACCTGCCATGAGAGACCGTACTTGTCTTTTAACCACCCGCACTGACCTTTACTACCTCCCTGAGACAACTTCTCCCACAGTTCGTCAACTTCTGCTTGAGTTTCTACACCAATGAAGAACGAGTTGGCTTCAGAGAATGTAAATGCATGAGGACCACTATTTTCCATTGCCATAAATGGCTGTCCGGCAAGTACGAAATCTGCGTGCACCACTGCCTTCTCTGGTTCACCCATGCCAGGCTGGTAATATGTGATAGTACCGATACTCGAGTTATTAAATACCGATACATAGTAGTTTACAGCTTCTTCTGCTTTGCCGTTTTGCTTGCCGGTAAAGAACAAGAAAGGAGTTACCTTATGCTCTGCTTCTCCAACCATCAGCTGCCACGAGACACCATACTTATCGTTAAGCCACCCATATTTTTCACTAAATGGATACTGTTGAAGCTCCATCATAACCTTGCCACCCTGGGATAACTTCTCCCAGATTCTATCTATTTCTTCAACCGTCTCGCAGTACACAAAAAATGATACTGATGGGGTCATAGTAAACATCGGCCCACCATTTAAAGCCATAAATTTTTGACCAGCTAGTTCATATGTAACATATTGCCTACTTGCAAATTCAATTTTTGAATCTGGAAAAAGTGAGGTGTATAGAGTAGCTGCTTCTTCTGCCTGATTATTTAACCACAAGAACGGGGTGACGTTTTGCATAATATTTTTTAATTACAATGTATTACCTATCCCACTGTTTTACGTGTGAACTAAAATCTACCTGATAGTCTGGTATTCCTATAGAAATTCCATACCGACTTGCTTCGTTATATTGCTCTACACTAGATCTGTCTACATAAAATACCTTTTCTGGATAAATTATGTAGTGATGTGTATCGTTCTTAAAATCTACATACCATGAACCTAGGTGCATTGGGTCAAATGACTTACTAATCTCTTCTGAAACTTTCTCTATACTTTCTTCTGGTATCTCAACCGTATGAAGTGTCCACTGCGTAAGCCATGGGGTTTTATGCTCAGGAGTGACGGGCTCAACTTTAGTTGAGGTAGTTATCGTTCTTGTAAGGATATCTTTATTAGATAAAGACTCCTCTATAATAATTCCTGTATATTCCTTCATAATGTTCTATTTCTTACTCTTATAATATCCTGGCCAACACTTAGGACACACTGGAGTCTCTTTGCCTTTTAAAAACTGGTGTCCTCTACTGCATACTTTTTTTACTCCATATGTATCTTTATCTTTTAGACTTTCCTCTATACGATATTTTACGATTCTACGAATCAAAGGCAATGGCAGAGGTTTATCTAAAGGAATTTGTATTGTGCCTTTAGATGTTTTATATTCAGCTAATTCTTCCTTAAAAGCTTTAATAGTTGAAGCCATAGGGTACAGCCCAATATGGTGCTCGTATCCTGCAAAGTAAATTAAAATGCCATTAAGCTTAAAGGCCGGCATATTGTAGCTAATAGCTTCTACTGCATGTGGTGCTAGCTTATGAATAATGCCTCGAATAACGCTAAGCTTATTCGCAACATCTTTTGGAAATAATCCAATGTATTGATCTACTGTTTTAATTTCTTTTTTATACGACTTCATAATTATCTTCTGTAACGATTCGGTAAAATGTAGTTTTATGTTAAAAGAATTCTATTATATATTAATCAGTATACTTTGAGGCGACATTCGTTATAGCGACTTAACATACAATAAGTAAAAAGAGTCTATGTCTTTATATTGTTTCGTATAATCTCTTTTTTCTACAAATTTATAACCTAAGTTGTTTAGTAGTTTCTCCATTCCTGAGTTCATATAATGAGTTTCTACAAAAAGTCGATTGCGTCCATAATCTAAAGTTTTTTGTTCAGCGTAATGAATAAGTTTAGTACCTATTCCATGTCCTCTAATTTCGTCTGCTAAATACAGCTGAAATAGATACCCATCAGTTTTTGCGTCAAAAAAATCATTTCCTAGCTTTGGCAAGCTGTAACTAATGATCATATATCCAACCATCACTTCTTTACTTCTCAAAATAACAAGAAAGCCTTCATAGAGAAATTCTCTCCACTCAGCTTCATCGGTACCATCATGACCAAGATCTTCGTAGAATCTGTTAATCTCAGATATATGACGATATGAGTCATCGGCAAAGTATTCTTCGAGTGTATACGGCAAGTTAATCATTTTTTTAGTATTATTTATTTAATTGTTTTAGCTTGTGCCGGATTGAGAAGCACCCCGTTATGTGATACATCTGGCACGGTGCATATAGTACGATTAAAACAACACGGTCTTCTACTTCCAGCTTTAAGTTTTGAGAACATTACTTCAATCCGTCTCTTGCGTGTTTCTGGGTCTTTTGTTGATCGTATCCAGCGGATCCAGTCCCAGCGCGCCATGGGCGTAATATCCTTCCAGAGAGTATATACTTTTGAGCTAGTTATAAGTGCCACCGGTAAGTCTGTCGGTACTGTAGGTTCTGGCCACAGCTGAGAGGGTGTAATTACAAGCGTTAGTGTATCACCTACACTTGCTCCAGTATTCTTGAGAGTAGCCTTATCAACTTTGAGCCAGTGACTACCTCGACCGTCTGGCTCAAGTGGCGCTTGAAACTTAGATTCATTGATAGTACCTTCCACCATCACCATACCGCGCGATGGAAGCTTTTCACTTGCACTTTTTGGTAACACAAGAAGAGTATGTGAGCCGACACTAACGAGTTTAGATTTAAAACGGATAATCGACATACTTTTATTATTTAGTCATTAAAAAGATGCGTAAAGTACTGGTCTGGATTATCAAGGAAACCTTTGGTTATTTGATAATGCTTCGTATCCTTGTACTGGATAGTCTCCAGAGTATCACTATCACAAGAATAGATTCGAGCATTAGGATACGCAAGCAGTATTGGTGAGTGAGTAGCAATAATAAACTGAGTCTCTGGATTGCGAGATAGATCGTGAATAATCTTAAGCAAAGCTAGTTGCCGTTGCGGAGAGAGCGCAGCTTCAGGCTCGTCAAAGATATAGAACCCTCCACCACCCAACCTGTTTCTAAAAAAGTTAAGAAAACTCTCACCATGAGACTGTTCATGAAGTGACTTGCCCCCGTAACTTGCGTAAGCAACATGCCTACCCTGACCACCTTCGACTGCAATCGTATCAATGTGGCTCGCGAGATTAAAAAAGCTCTCTGCTCTAAAGAAATATCCGTCTTTTGGCTTCTTTCTCCACGAAAGCACTATCTGTGATGACAAAAGGTCGATAGGTGAGCTATGAGTTTCTTCTGTAGTATTGAAGTTAATATTCTTACTTCCTCCTTCAGGGCCAAAACCTGCTTTATGTGCAATAGTTTCAAGTATTGTAGACTTCCCGGTACCGTTTTCACCTACAAAAAAAGTTACTTGGGTAGGAAAAACAATATCTGTAAGGTTTTTAATAATCCCTAAAGAGAAGGGGTACAAAGAGAAGTCTAGTCCTTCCTGAAAAGCAATCTTCACCTTATCTAGTAATGGTCCATCGGTAATCATATAGATAATTATACTATACATGGTAGTCTCATGCCTTGGGCCTAGCACTTCCTCACACTTTCAACACACTATTCTACCCGTCTTCAAAAAGCTATTTCCTGGCAATTTCTGTAACTGCTATTACATGACTACAGGTACTATACTTCTTATAGAAATCACAGTCGCACTGCCACTTACTTTCCGCAAAAACTAACCTTCTCGTATCGTGCTCAGATCTCATTTCACAAACTGAACCCTGGATACTAAAGCGTTCGGGCTCTAAGACATACTTTTTAGCTTTTTCTATCTTCCTTAATAGTTGAGATATGAACTGCGCTCTCTCTTCTCGGTCTTCTGGAGAAATTTCAACTAAGATGATGTCATCTCGTTCTTTTACACTTTTTATACAGTCATCCTCAAACACATTCGAGATAGTGGCAATACATGTATTTGAAGCATCAAGATATGTAGTAACTAGCTTCTTAAACTTCTCAGACAAAAGTTGCATTTGACCTATTTCATCGAGGTACAAGAGATCGTCGCTTGTGAAGCGAGATACTTCAGGAATAATAGAGTCTAGACTTTTAATATCAACGAAGTATCTACCAACCCTGTATGGTGTCTCAATATCAACACGAGCAAGAGGTACTTTCGCTCCAGTATGTGTCTCTACGTCAAACCCTATTCTTCCCTCTTCACCTAAAACCTCATCAGCAACTAAGCCAACTTTATTTTGAATAGGAGTAATGAGTGTACGCAGTAGCGTAGACTTTCCACTCTTCGGCTTACCTGTGATGAGGATATTCTTTTGCATGGCTTAGTTATTTTAAATCCTAATTTAGCTTAGTCAAACTAATCATATATTTATTCGCTTAAAATTGTACGCAAGGCATCTGTTATAGGCTTCATCTCGAGCAGTTCTTCTTGAGGAGAGTGGTGCAAGGCTGGCTTATTTGTATCTTTGGATATATATAACGCTCTCATAGGAAACTGAATGTGTGGCTTTCCAAATTCCTGGTCTGTGAGAGTAACTTCTCTTCTTGATTCGGCAGTATGAAGTTTTCCGTCTGGATCTAGAAGAACAAATGTCTCAACCCAAGCAGCGTCAACCTTGCCACCTTTTTTACAAGCAATATTCTTCCAAAAATCTAAGATTAGTATAGCTGCTTGTTCTTTACTTAATGATTCCTCAGCGTGACTCCCTAAAGCTAAGCGTTTAGGTGCCTCAATGAGTCCTTCCCCTTCAACCCAAAATCCTGCGTCATTAGCAAGAATAGGCATATCCACTTTACCCAAAAATGCACGTGCTTTAATTTCTGCGTTCTCTGTTAGGCTACTCCCGTTCTCTTCAATATGAATAGGTGGAATACTTAAGTCCGCAGGAGTAAATACTTCTACACTTAAGCCCGTTTGAGCTATGAGACTTTTGAATCTCTCTATCTTGCCCTCGTTAAATGTTGCTAGGAGTACTTTATTCGTCATATCGGTTACTGGATTTATATAATTAATATAACTTTTCTGGAGTACTATCTTAAATAGCCCTAATAAGATTCCTTAAAAGAACTACTTTTCTTGTTTGGCTGGAAGAATCATTTTAAGCTCTGGCATTATTGTGCCACTTGCACCCATTTTATATTTTTCATCTCTAATAACTTCACCAGTATCAATAAATCCCAGAGATTTATAGAAGTTAATTGCCCCGTCATTGTAACTAGCTACAAGCAATTCGGTATCATTTTTCCTATTTAAAAAGTGACTCGCTTCTTCCCAGAGTTTTTTTCCAATACCACTACCTTGATGCTCCGGCAGTACATAAATTACATTCAAAAAATTACGCTCCTTCTCATTTGTTACTAAACACTGACCAACTATTTTGTCGCCCTGTACAGCAACTAGGTATCTCTGATTTGAAGGAAGGTTCTTTATTTTCTCTGCCCTTTCACTCAAAGCCTCATCGGTAAATCTACCAGAAAACCTCTGTTCAATATCTTCTCTCGTAATACCAACAAACTCGTTAGGATAAGTAGAGAGCCAGGTCTTATAAAGTACCTGGGTAACTTCTGCTATATCTTCAGGTTTAGCGTCTCGAATAGATATATTCATAGGCACATTATATCATAAAACACGCTTTCTGGCGTGTTTTATGAATCCTTAACCCTATCAATATAGTACCTTAGGCACCTTGAATTACGTCTCGTATTTCTAGGTTAATAGGTTATTGAACTAGCTTTATAGTCCACTTCGAGTTGTCATCAATCCATTTTTGAATATTTGTCCATTTTAAGCTATGGAAACCGAACTGTTTATCATAGACATCATCATCTCCCTCAATACTAAACTGTTTAGCAATATCTACTGGCGCAAACTTTATTCCTTCTTTCTCAAGCTTGTCTCTATCCCATACACACATAACTACATCTTCTGGGTGATACTTTTTAAAAGCTCCTTCTTTAGCGAGGCGACTACTAGTTTCTAGAAACTTCTTGCTTCTTAAAGAAAATCCTCCATTTCCCACAATCCAAGTTCCTAGTAGCTCCTCTGGGAAATCAAAATTTTTAGTTGCCCAGTCCGCTACAAGCCATGGGGCTCCAATATAGTCGTATTTTAAGAATTCGTCGTTCCAAGAGTCTGGATTCAAAACAAAACCATCATACTGAACCAACAAAACATAGTCCGTGCTTACGTATTTATATAAATCACAAATTGAGAACTTTGAAAAATCTTCTATTGATCCAATATGAGGAATTTCTACTTTTCTTGAATCTTCTGTTGGTAGTGAAGTAAGTAGTTTGACTTCACCAAATTCAATATTCAGAGAAGAGATATCTAAGGCTTTTTGAAGTCTTTCAATATTAATACAATCTATCCCGAGTAGTGTAACATTCGACAGCTTCTTCATATAAGGTTGAGTTGTATAACTTATAGTACTACTATACCATAAAACACGCCTTTATGCGTGTTTTATGAGGCACTAACCCCTCACGGTCGGGTGGGCTACCTCGCTCCAGAAATTTCACAACCGGGTCAGTCGAAGGCTTTTCCGGTAGGTTGTAAGTTACGCAATCTGAAGGATCTCGGTATAGAGTGATACAAAAATAGTGCTATAATAGTGCAAGCTATACTTACAATAAATCTATATGTCGGGTAACAATTTTAAAGAAAAATTAGAATCAGCAATTAGTGCTGGTCACAACATCGGTGCGTGCATACGAGTGCAATGGCAAGACAGGTTCCTTTTATTAAAACGATCGGCTACAGACTCATGTTCTGGAATACTCGAGATACCTGGTGGTTCAGTCGATGAATCTGAGGAGCTGACGCATGCAGCTGTACGAGAGCTATTTGAAGAAGCAGGTATCGTAGTTTTACCTGAAAAGCTTCAACCGCTCGGCATATTTGAATTCCATAATATCGAGACCAATAAGCATAAAACAAAGTTTGCTTTTACTATAGAACTAGATAAAGAGCCGGAGATACAGCTCAGTCCAGATCACGACGAGCTTATATTCCTAACTAAAGGTGAAATCAATGACCTACCACGAGAAGGTAGAGACAAAGACTATGTGCTTTGGGAAGATCACTACAGAATGTTGATAGCTTAATTGCCCATATAGCCCTGAATGCCATAAGAAAAACCATCCTTTCGGATGGTTTTTCTTATCTAGACTTTAGAGAAACTCTGTAGCCTAGTAGGGCTCCTGACCCCTCTCGGTCGGGTGCCCTGGAAAGCTGGCAGTCTCGGTCTATAACCTCCATAATCGGGTCAGTTGAGGGCTTTTCCAGTAGGTTTTAAGTTATGTAATCTGAGGGGTCTCGGTCTAGGGTAAATGAGACAAATGAGACACCTCTGACTCATTTTTGAGAGTAAGTAATTATTGACTTAAATAGCTTATTATAGCCACATAATAACTATTCTGATTCATCTGCCTTTTTTTCTTTCCCATCCTCAACAACGGTAGGTTTCGACTTCTTGTTTAGTATCTCTCTCATGCCTTTAGTAAATTCCTTGGCTTCATCTTTCTTCTTAATAATCTGGCTGACTAGAAAGACCAATACCTTCTTTATGGCCTCTGCTTGTTCTAGACATACCTCATCGTCTTCTACGTGTAGCCCTTGACTCAGCGCAGAATGAAGAATATCAAGCGGATTAAGACCGTCAGGTCGTAAAGAAACTGGCAACAGGTGTTTAACTAAATCTATCTTATCTTGAGTCACTCGAGTGGCTTTCGTTTTTGCAAGCGCATCAGCATATAGCTCCTTTTCTTTACCTTCTAACAAATCCGAAATAGAGTCCAATAGTTCATCAATAATAGTCTCGGTGATTCTTCTGAAATAGGCGTATGCACCAATACCGTAAGACTGTGATTCACAAATCAACCCTTTCTTATAGTGCTCTGCGTTACTACCCAAAAGCTTCTCCATCTCTTTATTTACTACTATGCTCCAAGGAGGAGTTTGGCCAACCTTCATCATGCATAGAACAGATCTTGAACCAATCTTTTCCCTAAAGAAATAAATAAGGAATATCATCCTCCCTTTACCGCAAGCCGAACACAAATAGTCACTCCGGAGCACCTTTCCTGCTGCAGGAATTTTCTCACAATATACTAACTTCACCTCCTCGGCATACTTTTGAAATTCTGTATTATTCCTCTCAAGCCCCATATAGCTATCGTCATAATACTCGTTACGCATATTGAATGTTTGATCAGAATCACAAACAGTGCAATACATATGGATCGCTGGTTCGGGAAGCTTACCGAGGGTCATCCATGAATAGTCGTGCTCTTCCTGATTCCATGCGGTTTCATACTTCTTGTATAGTGGATATTCTTCTAAAAACTTCTTGTTTGCCATAAGTTAATATTTATAGGGTAGATATGATTTGAATCAGAAATCGATCCTTGCAGATCGATTTCTGATGGGCAGGCATACCTTTCGGCCGTAATTGAAGATAAAGAAACAATCTTCTCAAACGCGTACTACTCGATAACTTTTCCCATTCAGCCTGTTTATTTTTTCTTACCTGATGCTTGCTTCTTCACAACTGTTTGGAAAACGGTTGTGTTTGGATGTGCCTTTGCATATGCCGATGTTACGATACGTCCGGTCACAGCACTTTTTGGCAACTTCACCTTTTTAGTGTTAGTCATGAATACCACCTTTCTAATCACTACTAATAATATCGACCATAGGCAAAATTACTTTGCTTTCTTGATGATGTCGATGACTGTTCCGCTGACTTGAAAGTTATCACCTTGCTGCACAATGATTGGGAAATAGTTCTCTGTTGATTCGGGCTGAAGGATAATGCGGTGATTCTTTGGATCTTTTTTGTAGCGCTTAATAGTCGCCATGCGATCAATAACCGCCACCACAACTTCACCATCTTTTGGACTGACTTTTGAGCTATCTACAACCACGAAATCGCCATCCTCAATAGTAGGACCTCCTTTTTTAAGAGAAGCCCGATCCATTGATCCGCCATCTGCTACGAGCACATACAGGTCCTGTTTTTTTCGAGGTAACACATTTGCTGAAACTCTCAAATATCCCTGGACGCTCTCGTCAGCGAATATGGTAGCTGGACCACAATTCGCCGAACCAACAATTGGTAACGAGTAAAACGAATTTTCTGTTTTAGTTTTATTGAACCCTTTCTTGACCAGGCGAATTACCTTTTCTTTCAGATTGACCTGCATTAATCCCTGCCTATCAAGTTGTTCAAGATGATGCTTCACTAGCTGAGGCCTGCCTTCTTTTCCGATCAGTTTTGCTATCTGACGATAACTCATTTTACCGAGATCGTGGTCTTTGGCTAGGGTCATCAATTCATTTTGGATAGGATTCATACTTGAATAATAACATACTTTTTTGAACTTTCAATAACTTTTTCGTAAAGAGCCGTAACATATGTTTCACGCTTGACACCCACTTTCCCTTCGTGCTAGTATACGGATATGGAAGAGTTTATCGATGTATACATTTATGACCTCGAGCTGAATGTTCAGCTGCCGCGCAAACCAAAATCTGTTGGTCGCGTTATTGAGCGATCGATCAATACCAAGACAGAACAGCGTGCGTATAGTACGGACATCAAGCAGATCGAGGGTAGTAAAGATACGGTTCGAGTTATTTTCCATAATCCTGAGATTGAACGTGCCCATGCTTTGGCAAAGAAACAAGGTAAAAAACTTCGTATTCGTATGCCGGAGGGTGGCGCGCCGGTATTTCTTGGAAAAGATGCGATAGAATTTCTGAAGGCACATCGCCCTAACGAGTTGACAGCATTTTTACAATCGAGCAGTAGATAACACAGTGAGTATCACGTATTTCACCTTCGGGTGATAGAAGGTGTCGTAAGACACCAGAGAGGCTTCGCCTCGGTCGTGCCCACTTTGCAGAAAAATAAATTTAGGGAGTAAATCTTCCTGGTTTGTTATTTTGCAGAGTGGGCATTTTTTATTGGTAAATTTAGGAGAATATATTATGAAAAAATCTATTCAGTGGCACACAGAAAAACGTAAAGTCTCAGATTTGGTGCCCTATTCCAAGAACCCGCGTACCTTGAGCGCGCAGCAGAAAAAGGATCTGACAAAAAGTATTACGAAGTTTGACCTCGTTGAAATTCCAGCGATCAACTTAGATAACACAGTGATTGCTGGTCACCAACGACTCTTTATCCTGCGTGAACTGGGTCGTGGCGAAGAACTAATCGATGTGCGAGTACCGAGTCGATTACTTGATCAAAAAGAATTCGACGAATATTTACTGCGCTCCAACCGCAATACGGGTTCGTGGAATTTTGATCTCCTCAAGGAATTCGATACCGAATTCTTACTCGATATCGGCTTTGACGATACCGATCTTTCCAGTATCTGGGACGATGTTCTGGAATTGGAAGACGACAGCTTCAATGAGGAGGAAGAGATCGAGAAAGCGCTAACTACAGACATCCAGTCCGGTGACCTGTTTCAGCTGGGCAATCACCGGTTACTGTGCGGAGATAGCACCGACATGGAAGCTGTACAAAAGTTAGTTGGCGAAACACGAGTACATATGGTGTATTGCGACAGCCCATACAATATTAGCCTCGACTATAACAAAGGGATTGGCGGCAAAGCTAACTATGGTGGCGCAGTTAACGATTCCTTGTCCGACGATGCGTTCCGACTCTTTACGAAGCAGACTTTAGGTAACGCCCTGGGTGTTGCGCAAAAAGATACGCATCTATTCTGGTGGTGTGATGAGCGCTACGTCGGGATGGTGCAATCGGTATACGAGGAGCTGGGAATCAAATACCAACGGACGTGTTTGTGGATTAAGAACGGTATTAATCCGACTCCGCAGATAGCCTTCTCGAAGTTGTATGAACCGTGTGTCTATGGCACGGTGGGAAAACCGTACTTGTCGGATAAACATACCAAGTTTGCGGAGATCTTAAATACTGAAGTCGGCATTGGCAATGCCACTCTTGATGATGTCGCCGACCTGATCGACATTTGGTTGGTTAAGCGAGATGCGAGTGACGACTACAATCACCCCACCCAGAAGCCACTCACTTTACACGAGCGACCGCTGATGCGCTGTACCAAGATCGGCGATACGGTACTCGATCTATTCGGTGGGAGTGGCTCAACTTTGCTCGCCTGCGAACAACTAAAGCGTGTCGCGTATCTGATTGAGCAAAGTCCTGTTTTTTGCCAACTTATTATTAACCGCTGGGAGAACCTTACCAATGACACAGCCATCAAACTCAATTAAGTCCGGGGATATTATCCAGCTCGGTGACCACACCTTAGTCTGTGGGGATGCCAGTACCTTAGATCTGAAGGCTATCCTGAAAGATGGCAAGATCAACGCTATTATCACGGATCCGCCGTACGGTATCGACTATGTCGCCAGCAAGCGAGATTTACAAAAAGTATCCAAAGATAAAGATATCCAAAATGACGGGCATATGTCAGATGCGCAGTACGCGACCTTTACGCAAGGGTGGCTTGGTCCCGCGCTGCCGTATCTCACGAAGAAGAATAGTATCTACATCTTCAATTCAGACAAGATGGTCTTTGCCCTGCGCCAAGCCTGCGTAGATATGAAGATCAAAGTAGCGCAGTTGCTTATTTGGGTCAAAGACAAACCTGTCATTGGTCGACTTGACTATCTCCCGCAACACGAACTAATCCTCTATGGCTGGTATGGTACGCATGACTTCAAGCATAGTAAAGATAAGTCGGTGTTGTTTGCGCCCAAGCCACAACAGAGCAAGCTCCACCCCACCATGAAGCCAGTCGGCCTCATTCGTAAGCTCATTCTAAACTGCACTGAGGTGGGAGATGTGGTGTACGACCCATTCGGTGGATCAGGAACCACAATAGTTGCGTGCGAGCATACGAAGCGGAAGTGTGTTATGGTCGAGCAGGATTTGGAGTACTGCGCTACGATCGTTCAACGGTGGGAAAAGTTAACGGGTAAAAAAGCTCATGGAAGACAAGAAAGCTAAAACTGACCAAAAAAGAATTGCTAAAAACAAGAAAGAGATTCTTGCCTTGTTAAGTGAACTCGACAATATATCCATAGTATGCAAAAAGGCAGGCGTCTCCCGTGCAACATTCTATCGCTGGATCGAAGAAGATATGGATCTTGCAGATGAAGTAACCAAGGCGCGTAAACTCGGAAGAGCTGCATTAAACGATCTTGCTAAGTCTGCCTTAACGCAAAAGATAAAAGAAGGCAATATGCAGGCTATCGTATTTCAGCTTAAGAGCAGAGACCCGGAGTATACACCCAAAGTACCTACAAAAGATGTTGAGTCATTCGTTCCAGTACACTCCATAATCATCAATGAAACGCCACCGGAGACGATCGCAGAATGGGCACTAAAGCTTCATAAGGAGATGGCTGAAGAGGAAAAGGGCATATCAGAATAGCTACTTACAGGGTTCGTGAAGTGTTCTCGAGTATACCTTCAGTAACGCCTCAGCACTTGGGAATGATTTAAGATAACTCGGCGAAAGACCCTTCCATCCGTTGTCAGTATCGCAATAGTAATATTGAGCAGTATGATATGAGCTCGTATAAAATACATGCGAAGATGTTGTAGTAGGTACGGGCTGAGCTGTTGCGGGAGGCGAAACTACAGGTGGCACTACGGCAGATTGCGTTGTCTGATTACAGGCATTATCCGCCCAAAGTCCTAGCTTTGAATTCTTTGCGTTCTGTTCAGCTTTCTTGAATTCAGACTGGTACACATATGCCTGACTTTGATAAGTGTATTCGAAGGCGTATCCTTCGGATATCATGGTCTCGTTAAAAAAAGTACCATCCTCGAGCCACACATAACGAAGCAAGCGGTTATACTTGTCTCGATCACCCGAGACACTATCCGACTCCAATCTTACTTTCTTTCCAGTAAGTAAAGCCTTGGCTCTGCTTGAAGCTTCTACCCCAAAACATTGCACGGGTTTTCTTGGATCAACAGTTTCTGGAGTATCTACACCGATAATACGTATAGTATCAGTCTTCCCATCTATAGATACTTTAAAAGTATCTCCGTCAGTTACGGAAACGACTGAGAAGTACGTGGTCGTGGCTGGTGTGGGTGCAGGTGGTGCAACTACTGGAACTTGGCTCGGCGCGGGCTTGGCGGGTGCTGAAGTTGGTTGGCTCGGCGCGGGCGTCGGTGTCGCTGTTTTTGTGCTACTAGAAGCTTGATCAGGAAGTGACCGCACCGTTTTCTCGGCAGTAACTTCTTCAATAGTGCCAGCACCGACACCGTCTTGGGTGCTAACAGGTACGCCTTGAGCTTCTTGCTCTATGTTTGTTTTTTCCTCTGAAACAGTATCAGCAGTTATTCTACTATTACTATGCGGAACGAAGACCGCTACTCCAATGAAAGAAGTCACTATTAGCCCCGAGAAGAATAAGGCTATTGCTTTTCTAGTGGGAACAGACTTAATAAGTCGCTTGAGAATCGGCGGCCATATTAATCCAGCAATCAGTAATACAACTGAAGCTATAAACAGTAAGAAGAATAAAAGGGTTAAAGCGCTACTTTCCATACTTTATTTACACGGCTCGTGAAGTGTTCTTGGGTATACTTTCAATAATGCTTCGGCGCTAGGAAAAGATTTGAGATAACTTGGTGAAAGGCCTCTCCACCCTTCATCTGTATCACAGTAATATAATTTTGCGCTATAGTGCGAACTGGTATAAAACGTGTGACCAGATGGAACTGGTGCTGGTTGTGGTGCTGGTTGAGTAGGCGCGGGGGTTGTTGGTGCTGGTTGTGGAGTTGGTGTAGGGCTCGATGTCGCTGGCGTAGGAGAAGTGGTCGTTTGAGCAGGACTCGAGTTGGTGGTCTTTTGAGGAGTCGGCGATGATGTTGCTGGCTTAGTTTCACTTACTGCTGAATCCTTGGCCGCTTCTTTAACTTCCTCTGACACAATTTCTTGTGGCTCCTCTACATTTATTGCCTGAACCTGCTCAGTGGTTTCAGTAACTGTAGACGTTTTAGTAGCTTTTGGAGATACCGGAACAGCGGGCGTAGTAGCCACTGCAATAACGAAGGATGCCAACGAGACCAGACCGATAGTTTTTGCGATCATCTTGCGGTCCCAATCTTTCTTCAAAAGCCTACTTACTTTCTTAGGAGCAATTAGCCCCACAATCAATAAAATAAACGAAATAAAGAATAGGAACGAAAAGAAGCCATTGATAAATGCCATTGTGGTGAGTTACTAATGATTATTATAAGCCAAGGAGCTGTTTTTTCTTAGCGTCAAACTCTTTCTGATTAATAATGCCTTTGTCTTTCAGAGTAGCGAGTTTTGTAAGCTCATCGAGTTCGCTTGGTCTAGCAGATGATCCTTCTGAACCAATGCGCTGTTCGATAAGCTCCTTTGCTTCAATAAACTCTTTGTTTCTATTGGAGTGGAAATTAATACTGTTCTCATCTCTGGTTGACTGGAGCAAACCGCCTTTTGCCTCTGATCCTCCCTTGAGAGTAAACTGGATATAACCGGCAGATAACCCAGCCTTCTTAAACTGTACTGCCACAATACTGCTATACGGTATCGTTTTGTCTCCTCTCATCTGGAAGCCACCGAGCAGGAATCCCTTCGTGCCACGCTTTATGATAATTCCTGTATTGGTGAGTATTAGCGTGCCGTTATACCCCTTAAACTCTTTATCGTTTGTTGTATTGCTCATATATGTAGTTATTAGTATTGTGCGTTAATAATAAAAAAATCCAGCTCTCTATAATAAGTAGCTGGCAACAACGCTTAGATACACTAAGCCCCGCGCCAGCCGAGTCTTGCGACTCCATATCAGTTTCCCGATATGACCCAACCAAGAGTTGCTGAACACGGGGTTCAGTATCTTGGTTGGGGGTTTTGCGCCATATCCGAAGCGAAAACTTCGGGGTTAGGCACTACTCAATTGTTAAGTCATTTTACCACGAATACGGCAAAAGTCCACGTATCTTAGCTTACATCTGGAGCCTTGCGAAGAGCTTTTATTAGCAACGAATAATAAGCCTAGACTACTGGGTGGGTTCGCGTCATTCATTAGATATGATGCAAACACAAGCAAGTACCGTAATAGCAGAAGAAACCAAGTACTGCCTCTATGCGAGGAAGTCAACCGAGTCAGACGAGCGCCAGGCGCTGTCCATTGATTCACAAATCAAGGAGATGATGGTCCTGGCCCAACGAGAAGGTATTGAGATTATCGACATCTTGCGAGAAAGTCACTCAGCGAAAGAGACCGGGCAACGCCCGGTCTTTAACGAAATGATAGCCGGTATTCGGAATGGTACATACAATTCTATTCTCACCTGGGCGCCTGACCGCTTGAGCCGTAACGCAGGAGACCTCGGCTCCATCGTCGACATGATGGATCAGAAGAAGATCATTGAGATTAGAACCTACGGACAAAAGTTCTCTAACAATCCGAATGAGAAGTTTCTCCTCATGATCCTCGGTTCTCAGGCCAAGCTCGAGAATGATAACAAGGGAGTGAATGTGAAGCGAGGTTTAAGAACCCGCTGTGAGATGGGTATGTGGCCTTCACGAGCTCCTACTGGGTACCTCAACAACCCTAACCGAATGAAAAAGTGCGATCCTGTCCTCGATCCGGAACGAGCACCAGTTATTCGAGAGATATTTGAGCGAGTCGTGTATCAGGGAATAAGCGGGAGACAGATGTACGCCTGGTTAAAGTTTGAAAAAGACTTCAGAGCCAGTAGCGGAAAACATTTGTCACTCAGCAACATCTACACCATCCTCAATAATCACTTCTACTACGGTAGCTTTGAATACCCGAAGAAAAGTGGCAATTGGTATCAGGGAGCACATACTCCACTAATATCTAAAGAACTCTTTGACGAGGCACAAAAGTGTCTCAAGGAAAGATATAACTCAGCAGTAACAGGAAAAGAATTCGCCTTCACGCGATTACTTACCTGCGGTAAATGTGGCTCAGGTATATCCGCTAATGAGAAGTATAAGAAACTGATCAATGGGTCGTTCAATAAGCATATTTACTATGCCTGCACGAAAAGCAGAGACAAGAGCTGCAGCAATAGCATCAATGAGACTAACCTTATCAGCGAGTTAATAAAGATTATTGACCAGATTGATATGAACGAGCTGGGTATTTACGAACGCGTAAAACATGAGCTCAAACGATACGGAAACTTTCAAGCACATGTGTTGGGAAATAATGAAAAACAAAAGAAAGTAGATGTGTCAGAAATAGATATCAAGAACTATGCGAAGTACATTCTGAAAGAAGGTATGCTAGCTGAAAAACGAGAGCTATTGAAGAACTTTAAGAACAAAATAATACTAGAGGATGAAATACTCAGAATATCCTAAGGATTACTAACGAAGTTATTCCTTAAAACTACAAATTCTTCGTCCGTAATTTCTTTGCTTTCGTATTCGTTGTCATCTGTGATCTGATATTGGCCCGGATTTGCAGTAGACTCAACCTTATACATATATCCCAACTTGTGGGATGCGGGTATATAAAACGCTTTTACTATAGGCAGCAACTCAGCTCCTTTTCTTATGAATATCTCTCCTGGAACTTCGAAATGAATAAGTATATCCTTTCTATACTCATTCATACCAAATATTCTTCTGACGATACAATTAATTATCTCGATAGCCTCAAACGACATCTTCTCGAAGTCCTGTTCACTTTTCTGAAAGTGAACCGAATAGGTTCGCAATTTATAGAGCAGTAGATACTTCTTTCTTGTTTCTTCATCTATAACCTTCCATTCATGTAACATACTAATTCCATCTGGCCAGTTCTGTATTACCCCCTTATTCCAGTATTTTCTATACCAATCAGAAGATTTATGATCGCCGTTTATGGCAAAGAATACATCATTAAATATTCTCTCTCCAAGACAACATGCGGCCGTTAAACATGAATAAAAATTTCCAGCTACATATGAGTTATTAATCTCTTCTAATAAAGGGATGTGATCCTGTACTACAGAAAGTACTGGATTCTCAATGCTTAGATATCGTTGCAATTTTTGATCAAAATCCCTTTTTCCATATCTTTCAACAAAAGATTGGTAATTCACATCATCTGGCCCCAAGCCTTGGGGTAAATTTCTTAGCAGATTTCCTTCTGTGTTTATATAAAAGTTTGATACTCTATATCTTTTCATATAGTTCCTTCCAAGCCAGTAAAACTTTCTTAGCCAGATCTAGACCATCCTGTGCCACACCATCTATCTCAATAGTTACTCTAGTATGATCAGGCTTTCCGTCGGGTGATAATGAATGTATCTGGGTATTAATCTTACCAATCCTATGGCCTGACTTATTATTACTGCCAAGAGTAATATGTTTTTCCTGATTGGCAACATCAAGGCTAAGCGCAGCATATCTATTAGTTTTCCAAAACTTCTCGACCCCATCCTTAAATTCTATAGGTAGAGTAGGATCTCTTTTTAAAGCTTCTTTCAGCTCATAACAAACCCTAAAGAAATTCAGTAAGATATCTTTTGGTGATTGAAGAGTGTCCTGCCCTTCATTATTTATAATCAAACCCTTATAGAGATCCTCTATCCTGGCACAGGATCGTTGAAGTTCTTCGTATTTTCTTTGAGATTTTGATGGCTCCATGATTCTATTTTAACATAAAACACGCTAATTGTAGCGTGTTTTATGTGTTCGATCCGTCTCGGGCTCGAACGATTTCTAACCTGGCGGAATAGACCTTTCGGTCTGCTGCCAGGAGTAACTGGCAGTTCTCGGTCTATTAAAAATTAGTTATTGCAAAGAAAGAGCTGAGAAAACAATACTCGCAATAATAATTGCAATGAATAAAGCGGTGCGCCAACTCCAGGCAAGACGTTTATTTGTAAGGTCAGAACACATCTTGATCAGGAAACCAAACGCACCGAGCGCGCTCAAGGTAAATAATGGTAGATTTGCAAATGAGTATCCTTCTGGAATTGATGCAATAAACCAAAAAACAGGTATAGAATATGCTACCAAAAAGTGTTTTTTAACTAGTGCTTGTTCTTCTTTTGATGGTTTCCTAAATATCGGTAAAAGATATATCACGCCCAATGTTGCCGAAGTTACAAACGTATAAACCGAGATACCAAAGAGCACCGCTCTCGAATCAAGTACATAAAGAAGATTCTTGTAGAGAGCCCCGTCTAACGCATGACCAACATTGCTCGTGAACACAAGACTAATAACCATAATTAAACTATATTTGAGAAGATGGAGCTTATTTTCATTATGTTGAGTAGGCTTGATGATAATTGCCACAACCAACAACATCAAAGCAACAATAATTAAAGGGTTTGGATAGTCATTATTAATTAACACGCCCATTGCCACCATAACAGGAATTCCTATTAACGAACTAAATGTACTTACTATAGAAAGAGAGCTTGCTGAATTAATAACAGTATATCCAATATATTGAGCGATACCCCAAAAAAATGCGATACCTGCTATCCACCAAAAAGACTCGGGATTTCGTAATAGAATCAAGAGATATTCATGCTTATATGTTACTAGCAAAAGCATGGCTGACGGGATAACTGCGTACCGTTGTAGCCCGGCAATGGTATGGGCAGAAACCCCTTGCTCCTCAAGTTTACGGATATTTAGATTAAAGATAGCGAACAATAGAGACTGGAGAAAAACTACAAATATAATTAGCATGGTGTGAAGCTCTTGGTGTATGTAACAATCCCGACCATTATTGGTCGGGTACTGTCCTGATAGTTAACTATTTTAACCTCGTAATATCACTCAACACGGCGAGGATATTGTCAGAGTATTGCAGCCATTGGTCTAATGAAAAATTTGGGTACTTCTCAATATCAGCAGGCAACAAGTCCAACCCTATTTGCCTCATCTTATCAAAATACAGACTGCGGAATTCCTCTGCTCCATCGTAGCCATTAATCCATTGGAAGTTAAGACTCAGTGTGCCGTTAGTGCGAAGTGTAAAAAGAGAGCGTGGGCAAACACTGCTAAAAATAGGACTAAATGATCCCGAAGATGTACCAGTGCCAAAACTAACATTATCCGCATGCTCCTTTGAAAACACATACAACTTTTCAAAGGCGGCATATCCCTCAGAAGATAATGTGCTTTTTGCGGCATTCAGAAGTTCGTCTTCACTCCATCTTTTGCGAGCGCTATTTGAGGTAGATACCTTGATGTCTTTTTTCACCTCTGCACCAAAGATCTTTGGAATAATAATTTCATGTTCTTCATGACGATAATATTCGAGTTCGACTGCATAGATATCAAATTGACTGTTTTGGTTCACATATACAACCAGGTCTTTGAGTCTATCGCTCAGCTGATCCATGAGTACTACAAAATGAAATATGCCGTCGTTGAGATTTGTTCGAACTTTTTCGACTATCTTTAACGATTCATCTTCTGAGATCTCATAGAAATTCTGCAACTTTTCTTGTACGCTTTGCTGGAAATGCTTGCTCGTATATGCATTCAGTGTATCGATAAATACATTAAAATCGTTGGCGTGTCTCCAGAGGGCAGCACCATAATCTAGTGCTTGAGCGACAACTGTCCTCTTGTCTGGATTCTTGTAGAGTTTTGTTTCAACAATGTATATTTCTCCGTCTTTATCAAATCCAATAGCATCAATAGGACCACTATTTGTATTAAACTCGCGAGCTAGAATCACCATCCGTATATCTTCTCTGATCTCATAAAGCGGTATGCTTTCCGGATTGTCATAAATATACTGCTGGAGATAGTCTTCTCTATCAAAAGTAGACTTATCTACTTTTTTCGCATCCTTGCCGTTTTTTGAAATAATGATTGCCATAATGTGTGCATTATATCATAAAGGATACTAAAAATGGGGGTATCTTATGATACAATCCAAATAATCATGACAAAAAACGACCTATACGCCCTCAGGCTCACCATTCGATATATAAATCGCTATCCGAGCTATTGGTTTTGGTTTTTTATTCAAACTATTCTCGTTGGTATTGGAATAGCTACTCCAATTATTTTCGGTGCTATTATTGATGCGTTAGCTACCGGAGATTTCAGTTCCAGAGAACTCTACACACTATTGGTAATATATGTAGTGTTCTTGTTTATCTCTCCCGCAATAAGCATTATTACAGTATCCAAATGTCTCAATATCGCAGCCAAAGTTGGCCGAGACTTCAGAAACGACGCGATCCGATTATTCGAAAATGCTCCGATCGATTTCTTTAAACTAAAAAATCGCGGGGTGTTTTTAAAGATTATTGATTCTGCATATGACAGCATATATCGTCTGACTGACGATATCCTCCATCGCTACTTAAGCTCTGTTGGATCAGTGATAGGTATTCTGATGTCTACTGCATTTATTAAGCCACTTATTTTGGTTATTTTCCTTATAACCTCAGGACTCTCGATAGTAAATGTTATCGTATTTGGAAGAAGAGAAGAAAAGGCCAGAATAGAATGGTCAAAGAAAGAAGAAGCTCTAACGGGTGGAATTGTCGAATTTTTGAACAACTTCAAGACGGTCTTCTATCTTAACTTATTTGCCAAACAACAAGCCGATATCGCAGAAAAAATAGAGGAATCATATAAAAAACGTACCGAAGTAATTCGACGCAGCTTACGCAAATGGTACAACAATGGACAACTAGAACAAGTGACTATGATCCTGGTATTTATTTTCTGTGTGACGAATGTTATGAACGGAAACTTCACCATCGGAACTATGACCGTTGTTCTTGCCTTCGTTGGTAAACTATCGGGGCAGATAGGCACCCTGGTGGGCTACTTGGAAAGTTTCTCTGAAAGAGCGACGGCACTCCAGCGCTTCAACGAAGAGATTGCTATACCCCTTGAAGGACAATCTCTAGTAAAAACAGGTCTACTCAAGGATCGTTTTAAAAAGCTTGCTCTGTCTAATGTAGGAGTCTCTCGTGACGAGCGAGAAAATCTAACCAACGCTAGTTTCACAATAAAAGAAAAGGAGAAGATTGCTATTGTCGGACATACTGGAGGCGGAAAATCAACCCTACTCGATGTAATATTAAAAGCAATTACCGATTACCAAGGATCGGTTACGATCAATAACATTGAGTATCGCAAACTAAACGGAAAAGATATTGTTGATGTTTTTAGCATAGTTCCGCAGGAAGTGCAACTATTCCGAGGTACCATACGAGAAAACATCTCGTCAAGCTCAGAGTCCCCTAGTGATGGAGAACTAAGCGAGCTACTAAGAATCTGCTGTCTTGGGGAATTTATCAATCAATTACCAAGGGGAGTAGACGAACAGCTATTTGAAGGTTCGTTAAATATCTCTGGCGGAGAGCGACAGCGTATTGGTATAGCACGTGCCCTTTTCCAAAATCACCCCGTCTTGATCCTCGACGAGGCAACTGCCAGCCTTGATCCAAAGACTGAACGAGAAGTCGTTGGAAATATCATGAAGGCATACCCAGACCTTACCCTACTCTATGTAACACACAAATATTCCATGCTCGACTCATTCGATACCATTATAGTACTCAGCGATGGATGCATTATTGAGAACGGTCCATTTGAAAAACTAAAGAGGAATGGCGGCCTATTTAGAGAACTATATGAAGCAAGTAAGGTTAGAATAACTTAGGTTAGAGCTTGAGCGTTATTTCTCAGCCGATGTAATAACTATAGTTACTTAGTTTTATTTATCTTAATTAACTCAAAGAGGGTCGAAACAATAAAAATAATCTGCAGAGCAATGAAGATCGCATCGTTAATGTAGATGCTGTAGGCGAGCAGAAAAGCACCGCCGATAATAAAGAGGATATCCTGTCGTCTTTCATCTTTGACCCAGACGGCAGCGGAGATCCCAAGTAGGCCAATAATTCCAAATATTATCATATTGTTCATTTTGATTTTATGTGAGCTTATAGTTTGTAGATCCGGAAAGCTCCAGAATTAATAAAATCACTATAGTCGTCATAGTGACAAGATGAACCTTCAAGTATATATGAGTGGAAATAGATATAGCAGACTTCGTGTATTTGCATCAAGTCGCTGCCATATTGACCTATTTTTATATATTGAGCATCTTGTACTCCTTGTGGTTTTGCAAAAGGCTTAACTTCTTCAAATGAACTGCCTGGATTATTTAGCTTAAAAAGACCATCATACCCTCCATTACCAGAAGCGTCTTCATGGTAGCGATTTTGAATAAATGACTCTAAACTTGGCTCTGATACTTTATAAATCTTAAATGCTATAGGGCGAAGACCTATTTTTGAAAGACTGAAAAATCCTTCTGCATTTCCATTAACACTTTTTTCTTTATTATGAAATACGCTATAGGCGATCTCGTTGTTTCGCCAAATATAGTATTCGTATCCTGGTTTATTTTTTGCCTGTAAGACACTACCTCCAAGAGGGAGTTTTTTGATAGTCTGTGCGCTGACGTCTTCTGAGGCCATAGTCTGAGTATTAGTAGCTGGCTCCGTCTCTTTTTCAGTTTCCTCACTGGAGGCATCATTGCCATTAGAGTTAGTAAGCGTATTAATTGTTGTGCTCGGTTGCGAGTTTTTTGTCGATAGGAAGTACCCAACACCTATGATTGCTAGCAATAAAGTCAGAGCGCTAATATATAGAATAGATTTTTTGCTAATCATTTTTTTATCCATATTACGAGCATATTGTATTTATTATATCATAAAACACGCCTTTTGGCGTGTTTTATGTGTCACTGACCCTACATGGTCAAATGAAAATAAGCCCAATCTAAATTCTATAAAAGCCCAATAAGTGGCCCTGCAGCAAATGCCAAAATAAGGACGAGTGTTATAAGCACAAATAAAATGCCTGGAATTAATAAGTATTTTCTTCCTTGGCTATATTGGGTTCGAATAAGAAACAATACTGCGTAGTCTATCAAGCAGGCAAAACCTGCAATAGGAAAGATAAGATAGAACACTGATGCTGTGCCAGGATATACTCTTAACGCATATATAAATCCAATGAATAGAAATAGGGAAAGAGCTAATACTCCCCATCCAAAAACCTGAAGCCATTCTATAACAGATTCTTTGTCTTCGTTTTTCATATGAGATTATTCTAACACAGAACACTTTTCATAGAAATAATCACCTTTTTGGGTGATTATTTCTACCAAGACTTTACATTAATCCTCTAACCTTGTAGGGCTCCTGACCAGTCTCGATCGGGTGCCCTATACAACTGGCTAGTTCGGTCTAGAACCTCCACAATCGGGTCAGTTGAGGGCTTTTCCGGTAGGTTGTAAGTTATGTAATCTGAGGGGTCTCGGTCTAGAGTGAAATAAAGCTACTAAAACTTTTTTTGAGCTTTAGTTATCTCCAGGCCGCTAAACATAAAATCATCTATATCAGAATTTGATTCTTTCTTGGTATTACTTCTGTGATGTTCGATTTCATCTAAATTGATCCCAAAATATATTTCTTCTATACCGATAAATTGCTGAGTGAGTGACTTTATGTATTCTAAGTGATTCTGCGAAGTAATAGTATTTTGATAAATATAAGACAACGTACCTATAGCCTTTTTTGCAATATACGAATCAGAGGCCGATATTCGAGTCTTGTCATGAACTATTTTATTTCTGACATGATAAATATATAAAATATTATTTCTTAGTATTCTCAAATGACTTTCTTTAATAGAGTAATACTTATCGCTAACTAAATAGTTAACTAGTCTTTTAAACTTTCTTTCCTTCATGCGAAATAACCTTTTTATATAAAGATATCTTCCTTTTTTTATACTAGGTTTTACTCCGTAGTGAATGAAGTAATTTTCTAGAGACGTAATAGATCTTCTAATGCCATCATCTATATTGTAGTTAAAATAGCTTGCCATTACCTCAATATAATCTCTAATATATACAGCATCTGATACAGCGGCTAGAACACTAGAGGGAGGAAAAGAAGATATAGTGGAAGGCCACCATGCAAGGACAACCCCATTTCCTTGGCTATCCAACACACTAACATCAAATACGTCTACCATTGAAACAGAATGCGTTAATATATGACCCCCTAGATATTTTCTCTTATATATTTCATCAACTACAATAGGAAGTGTTGGGCGAATATAGCCAATTATATAACCACTCAGGTGCACTAAACGCTCTGCTGCTCTGATATCGCCTTTTGCTGAACTAGCAAAGTCTTCTACTAAAACAGAAAATAGTTTTTTCGATATACTCCTATGTATATTAATATATAGAACTCCATTTCCTTCCCTCACTTTCAGCCTACTGTTTAGATCCATATTGAAGTCCCCAAACTTATCGGGAACTCTAATACTATACTTAATAAGTACTTCTATTTTTTCCGTATCTTCAATATATTCTTTTCCTATATAGCTACTCACTACTATTAAATTTAATATTGATAAAAGGTGGGGAACACTAAACTATTTTGACTAAACTAATCACATCTTTAGCTTCAAGCTCTACATGGTAATACTAATCTCTCTGTCAAATTACTTTATTTTTTCTGCCCAAAGTTAAGTTTACGCACTACATTAAAATACATATTCTTATCAGGAACAATATAAACCAGCCCATCACACATAAAACTGCCAGCAGTCGTTTTATTTTCTAGTTCTTTTAACAACTCTACGGTTTCTTCTTTCGAGATAAACTCTGCAATTGTCATATGTGGGTTAAATGGAAACTTTCTCGGTTTAGCATCTGAAAATAACGAAGCGGCTTCAATCTTCTCTCGCACCGAATTTAATTCTGTTTGGTCTTCTAATGGATAAGCGACTCCTGGATAGGGCGGATAGTCCTTGGGCTTACCATAATTAATCTCAAATGGTTCAATTTTTGAAGCGATGTTTTGTAACTCTTCCCAATCTTCTTCAGTTACAGGTCTTGGGATTGGAACTGATAAACTAATATGTGCATCACAACTAGCTTGGGATTTCGGATCATATTTTGCGCGAAGAGAATTAACCATCGAGAAGGTGGGTTCTGGCGGCATGACTAGGATAAGACCATAACGATACTCTTTTTCCCACTTCTCCCAACTATCAATATCTGAAACGTAATTAGTTATCATTTTGTTTTCAGTATTACTACTAAGTATCTTCTGTGTAATAAGCATACTATACCAAAACCACCCACAATTATAAAGAAAAACCACCCATATGAGGTGGTTTTTCTTATCTAGACTTTACAGAGATTCTGTAGCCTAGTAGGGCTCCTGACCGGTCTTCCTTCGACAGGCTCAGGACAGGCTCTCGGGTGCCCTAGACAACTGGCTACTTCGGTCAAGAACCTCCAGTATTGGGTCAGTTGAGGTCTTTTCCAGTAGGTTGTAAGTTATGTAATCTGAGGGGTCTCGGTCTAGGGTAGATGAGACAGTGAAAAGAAGAAAATAGGTCCCGATATAAATATTCGAGACTACGCGAAGTACGCCCTACGAGATGGACCAGTTATTGAGAAGCGAGAACTATTGATGCACTTGAGGGGCAAGCTAGTGCTAGAAAATCAGAATTTAAGAATTGAAGTGTGATGTTCGGTTCTCAAAATGAAAAAGACATTCTAGTTTTGCGACAAATTCTAAGCTACTCTCCCGAGCTTTCTTATGATCAGCATCTATCAAGTAGATGCTATTCGCAACAGCCTTACGAGTTTTTTCGAAGTCTTCTGCTTCCATAAAATAGTATATTGACTCACCATCTTCCGAAATAAAACAAGATTCAGAAATAACACCTTCATTCTTGAGAGTCTCTACTACCTCGCTATTTCTATGCTTGAGCTCTTCAGACCAATTAATCCAAATGCGCTTTGCACCTGGCTTGAATCTAAACTTAATTAATTTTACATTTGTCATAGTAGAATATTTAGTATTATTATAATTGAATCTTCCTGTCTGTAACACTATAAGATTTTGAGGATATGTATCTAGGCAACGGCATCTCCAGTGAAGACATTAAACTCATTTGCTGCACTTTTGCCCTGAATAATAATTTCTAGAAAACGTTTTTTTCCAATCCCAGAACTTCCTGAAACTATTGAAGCAGTATCATCAGGAACATCCTTTAATCTCTCAAAATAGGGCAGATTACTAAATTTGGAGTAAAAACTAATACCATCTTTTCTATCCTCATTTAGAAAAGTCGTTTTGCAATTTCCAAAGTTATCAACCCACCACACTACTGCTGGTGCATCCGGTACATCTTTTATGCTCATTTTAGCACCTTCTAAGTTTTTACCACTAAGTAAGTAGGTAGCTACACGAGGTAGGAAGTCGTAACTTCTAAATTGCGTCCTCGTAACTAAATCCTTGATTTCCTTCGATAATACCCCTCCTGAGATCATTTGATCCAGTGCCTTTGGTATATCAAGAATAGTTATAGACTCAATGAGCTTAAGCTTTTTTACTAGAGAAAGCGTAAAACCGTCTATACTCGTTAGTACAAGAATATTCTTGTATCGAAAGTAGCCAAAAGGTGTTCCATTTTTCCACTTCTTGGCTTTGCCATTCCTGGGGGCAACATTGACGAGAATAGCTCCGGTACTTTCCTCGAGAGCATCTATAATATCAATAAGGTTTCCTGCAGCCTCAAGATCACTTTTAACACCAATAAAGGAGACTGGGAAACCTGTAAGTGTAGCCACTCTCGCTGTCTGCCTGCCCACAGCGTTTGCATCCCGGCAATCGTTTATGATTGTTATATTCATACTTTTAGTTATTTACTATTATAATTAAAAAACAGCCCCGTGAGAGGGCTGTTTTCTTTGGTTATCTATGTAAACAATTAGACAAGAAAACAAGCCCTCATTAATGGGTTAGTCATTTTCATCATCATAGTGTTTTGAATAGCTCTATTCATACAGTTACTATAACATACTTATTAGACTATTACAAATACTACCACAACATTCACCTGCCTTGATGGCAATTGAAAACATTACTTACCATATAGACTCTTATGAAGTCTCTTTTTAAATATACAGAAAAGTCACACCTAAAATGTGTGACTTTTCTTATCTAGAGTTCAGAATGCTTCTGTAGCCTAGTAGGGCTCCTGACCCCTCTCGGTCGGGTGCCCTAGAGAACTGCGGGACTTGGATTCGAACCAAGGTACTCGCCTCCAGAGGGCGATGTCCTACCACTAGACGATCCCGCAATATAGTTATTTCAGGTAAGATACAGCTTTCTCAATACGCTTTATACTTTCCTCTTTTCCTAGCACCCAGAGGAACTCTACCGGAGAGGCAGACTTCTCTTGTCCTGAGAGCGCAACACGCACTGGCCAGAATACATCACCGTTCTTGAGCCCTAATTCATGCACAACACTTCCAAGTGTTTCTGTGAGCATCTCCTGGTCATCCCATATACCAGTCTCACTATTTTGCAGTATTTCAAGCGCTTTTGTCAAACCAAGCACGGTATGCTCATTTGTACTCTTTGGAAACTGCAAGAGTTCTGAGCTGTATTCTTGAACAGTTAAGAAGCCTTGTGCGAGGGCGTCAAACTCGGCAAGATGAGTTAATCTGTCTCGCAGTACGAGGGTAATTTTAAGCATCACATCAGGAGAGACAGTAAGTTTTGAGAACGGCTTCACCATTTCAACGAGATCGAGTACCTCGATCTGGCGAATATAGTGTGAGTTTATAGAGTTAAGCTTTTTGATGTCAAAAACTGCTGGCGCTTTATGGACACGCTCCAGCGAGAATTCCTGAACTAGTTGTCCAAGATTAAAGAACTCACGCTCGTCGCCCGGATTCCATCCAAGTAGAGCTATGAAATTGACAAGAGCCTCTGGCAGATAGCCCTTATCTTTGAAGTCTTCTACTGAAACATCCCCTTCTCGCTTTGAGAGTTTTTGTTTTTGTTCATTAACAAGAAGTGGCAGGTGAGCATAGAACGGTGCCTCCCAACCGAATGCTTGGTAGAGCAAGATATGCTTTGGTGTAGAGGGCAACCACTCTTCCCCACGAATTACATGGGTAATTTCCATGAGGTGGTCATCTACCACCACCGCTAAGTGGTAGGTTGGGTATCCATCTGACTTCATCAAGATCTGGTCATCTATCTCAGATGTTTTAAATGACACTTCTCCACGAATTACATCCTGGAAAGCAACTACCTCGTTCTCAGGGACTTTAAGGCGAATAGTATGGGGAGTTCCTGAAGCAATGAGCGCTGTAGTCTCTTCTTCCTCTAGTGTCATTTGGTTACGCATAGCGTTTCTGTCGTAACGAGGAGCTTTCTTTTCTGCTTCCTGCTTTTTACGCATAGCATCAAGCTCCTCTGAGGTATCAAACGCGTAGTAGGCGTGTCCTGAATCAATCAGCTGCTTGGTATATGTTTTGTATATATCCAGTCTCCTCGACTGCACATATGGTCCATGACTATCTAGTGAGTATTCTTCAGGTGAGATAAAGTAGGTCGCATTATCTGGAGTAATACCTGCCCACTTAAGAGATTCAAGAATTCTCTCTTCAGCATCAGGAACGAATCGCTCACGGTCCGTATCTTCAATACGCACAATAAAGTGGCCGTTATTCTTCTTTGCATATAGGTACGCAAAAAGAGCAGTCCTGAGACTACCTATATGCATATATCCAGTTGGACTTGGAGCGAAACGTGTTCTTGTCATAGAAAGATTATAACATACCTATATACTTACTTTGAAGCTCTTCCTGTGATGAGGAGAATATCCATGACGAGAGATTGCATCCAAGTGCTTTGCAGTACCATATCCTTTATGAAGTTCAAAGCCGTACTGCGGGTACTCTTTTGCTAGTTCCCGCATCAATCGGTCACGAGTAACTTTCGCAATAACACTTGCGGTAGCGATCACAACGCTCATCTCGTCTCCATGTATAATCTTTTCCTGTTTTATATTAATACTATTAATATAAAAGCCATCTACTAGTACATATTCTGGAGTATCTTTTAGCGTTAAAATCGCCTGCTCTAGCACGAAGTTATTAGCATATGACAAACCCTTAGTATCTATATCACTAGAAGATATAGATGAAATACTATAACCACCGTTCAATACAGCAAGTAACTTATCATATAACTCCTCACGCTTATCCTCAGCTACCATCTTTGAGTCTCGTACCTTCAGCTTCTTAAGTAGCTGAACTTGTTTGCTATTAGCTGTGACAGCACACGCCACCATTGGACCTGCTAGTGCCCCACGCCCTACTTCATCGACACCTGAGACATAAGAAAAGCCCTGATTAAAGAGGGCTTTTTCTATCTTCCCATTCGGGTAGAGTACTTTTTTACGCTTCTGGTGTTTCATTAGTTTCTTCACTTGTTGGTGTTTCCACTACTTCAGATACCTCTTCAGCCACTTCTGGTTGAGCAAGCTCCATATCATCTTCGTTAGGAGCTACCATAGCATCTGGTTCAAGGCCAAGCGCTACCATACGCTTACGCTCCTTAAGCTTTGTTGCCTTACCAGAAAGGTTACGCAAGAAGAAGATCTTCTTACGACGAACCTTAGAACTGCGAAGAACGGTAATTTTTTCAATTGTTGGTGAATTGAGAAGATACTTCTTTTCAACCCCTACTCCGTTAGATACCTTTCGTACTGTAATAGAAGAGGCAATACCTACTCCACCAGATCGTTCAATAACAATACCTTCAAACACCTGGCTTCGAGTCTTACCACCTTCTTGGATTTTCTGTGCTACACGAACAATATCTCCAGTGGTAACATCTGGAAGAACCTTCTTGAGATACTGCTTTGAAATTCGGTCAATTATTGCGTTCATAACGAGATACTCCGTTGATCTAATAAGCGTTTAACAGGAAGTATATCACATTTTTACCCCTGTGACAAGCTTCACCCCTCTCTTGCTAGTTTAGCACCTCAAACTCAGGCTCGTAGCCTAATGCAGACCGTACATCTAACCGCATAGCATCATCATCCATGACAGCAAGGTTGGTCTTTATTTTCTGCTCACCGGACGAAGTTGCAAGAACCAAGAAGACATCGTACGCACCTCCGTCATGCCTGATGAGAGCGTGCTTTAAACGCTCCAACATCGTCTTGTCCGTACCTGGATGGCAGTGAATTACTATCTGGCCTGTTACTACTACCCGTTCATCCTCCATCTTCTTCCCTATCTTTAGCTCCTTCGCTTCCTCAAGCAATATCTTCGCTGCACCATCTTTGAGAGACAACTTCCCTCGTACAGCTACCACTTTTCCGTCTACCCAGAAGTTCACATCTGCAGCGAGTTTTTTAGGGAATACTAACACTTCAATTATTCCAGTGAGGTCTTCTATTTTAACAAAAAGCATCGCTTCATTTTTCTTGGTGTAAATCTTCTGGATACTCGATATCACACCAGCCACTCTCACTTCCTTGCCTTCCTCACCGCCTACTCCAACCTCAATAATAGGCTTGAGCCCAGAACCGAGTAGAATGTCCTTGTATGAGTCGAGTGGATGACCACTAACATAGACTCCTACTAATTCTCGTTCCCAATCTAGTTTTTGTTTCGAAGAAGCTGGTTCAACTACCACCATATGAAGTGTCTGGACTTTATCCGTACCCGCTAAACTTCCAAAAATATCTATCTGGCCGCTATGTTCGTTTTTACGAATTTGGTTGGCAAAAGCGAGCATGTTATCCATCGAAGCAATAAGTGTAGCTCGTTCACCAAACTCATCCAAGGCTCCCGCTTTGACTAGACTTTCTAGAGACTTTTTATTTATCTCACCACTAGCAGTACGGGATAAAAAGTCCTCTAAAGAAGTAAAGACGCCACCGTTCTTACGAGCTTCTTCAATAACCGTAATAGGTCCTTCTCCAACATTTTTAATAGCAGAGAGTGCATAACGAATTTTCTTCTCGTTCGGCACAACCGCAAAATCCATGAAACTTTCGTTCACGTCTGGCGCTACTACTAAGAGCCCCATACTGCGACACTCATCTATTTCAATTGCGATACGGTCGAGATCATCTTTATCTGATGTTAGAAGAGCCGCCATAAACGCATCAGGATAGTGGGCTTTTAGATATGCAGTCTGTACAGAAATAAGGGCGTAACATGCGGCGTGCGACTTGTTAAAACAATAGGCTGCAAAGTCTTCGAGACTTTTCCATAGTGACTCCAAAAACTCTGGTTTCGCACCACTATGCTCGATAGCACCATCTACGAATTCTTTTTTCATCTTAGCAAGTGTCTCTAACTGCTTCTTTCCAATTGCCTTACGCAGTGTATCTGCTTGGCCACCGGTAAAACCACATAGATCTTTGGAGATTTGCATCACCTGTTCTTGGTACACAATAATCCCATAGGTATTTTTGAGAGCCTCTTCCATTTTTGGATGCTCGTAGGTAATAAGCTCTGGGTTATGCTTTCTTTTAATAAAGTCATCAATCCACTGCATAGGACCTGGACGGTACAGAGCTACCATCGCAACGATATCTTCAAACCGGTTTGGCCTCAGCTCCTTAATGTAGCGTTTCATACCAGCTGATTCCAGCTGGAATACTCCAGTCGTATCGCCACGAGTGAGTAACTCGTAGGTAGCCACATCATCGATAGGAATATCGTTCATATCTAAATCAATGCTGTAGGCACGCCGCATAATTCTTAAAGTATTTTTTATGATAGTAAGGTTGGCCAGACCTAAAAAGTCAAACTTCAAAAGTCCAAGGTCTTCTATTGGTCCCATTGAATACTGCGTGGAGATTACTCCCTTTTGTGCGCGCACCAGCGGGGTATGTTCAACAATCGGATCTTTGGAGATCACTACTCCAGCCGCATGTACTCCCGCGTTCCTGATAGTGCCTTCGAGCTTCATTGCAATATCTATGAGCTCTTTTGCACGAGAATTATTATCGTATTCTTTCTTTAGTTCTGGGTCTTCAACAATAGACTTAGAGAGTGGTACATGCCTTCCCTGAACAGGGGCAGGAATTAGTTTTGCAATTGCATCCACTTCAGCATATGGCATACCCAGTACTCTACCCGTATCACGAACTGCGTTTCGTGCTGCCATCACACCAAATGTAATAATCTGAGCTACACGATCTTGTCCGTATTTCTGAGTGGCATATTCAATAACCTCTCCTCGTCTATCATCAGCATAGTCCATATCAATATCCGGCATCGAGATACGATCCGGATTTAGAAAACGCTCAAAGAGCAGTCCGTACGGCAATGGATCGAGTTCGGTTATGGTCGTACAGTACGCAACAATTGACCCTGCTGCACTCCCGCGACCAGGACCACAGATAATTCCGTTTTTCTTACTCCATGAAATAAGATCAGCTACGATTAAGAAATATCCTTCGTACCCCATCTTACCCACTACTTCTAGTTCGTACTCTATACGGGTCAACACATGCTCTGGTAGTAACGGCATTATCTCTTCAACTGTTTTCTCTTCTGACTCATGTCTTTTGAGTCCTCCGTAGCGCCACCCTGCACCGTGAAACACCATTTTTCTGAGATAACTCTTCTCTGTTTCTCCTTCTGGGACTTCAAATGTTGGAATAAGTATTTTTCCAAGCTCAATTTCTAGGTCACACAGACTTGCAACCTTTACCGTATTAGCAATTGCCTGCGCGTCATCAGGAAATCTTTCAAGAAGATAAGCTCCAGATCTAACTGATAGATCTTGATCCAACTTCATTCTATTCTCATCGGTAATAATATTACCGGTTTGCACACACAGTAAGATATCATGAGGGTAATGATCCTCTGCTTTGGTGTAGTGAGCATCTCCGGTAATCACAAGATCGAGATCGAGCGTCTTTGCAATCTCACGTAACCCTGCATTTACTATCCGTTGTGGCTCCCACTCTATGTGGGGTTGCATCTCTAAGTAGTAGTTTTCTTTTCCAAATAAATTTTTGTACCACTGAGCAATCTCAAGTGCGCGCTCCATATTGCCATTTTGGATATGCGTACCAAGCTCTCCTCCTACGCACCCTGAAAGACAAATGAGTCCCTCGTGATACTGCTCAAGTAGTGCATGGTCAATTCTCGGTTTGTAATAAAAGCCATCCAAGCAAGCGGTCGTTGAAAGGCGCATCAGATTCTGGTACCCTTTAAAGTTCTTTGCAAGAAGTATGAGGTGAAACGGAGTACGATCTTCCTGAGACGATTTATCTGTATGGAGTCTGGGAGCAACATAGGTCTCAATACCAATAATTGGCTTCACGCCCTTTTTCTTACATACCTTATAAAACTCAATAGCACCAGAAAGAGTACCGTGATCAGTAATAGCTACTGCCTTCTGACCAAGGGCAACCACATGGTCAATAAGAGTGGGTATTTTCTGTAACCCATCAAGCAGGCTATAATGGGTGTGATTATGGAGGTGAACAAAATCCACGACCGTTTCCTGGTTGTTTGAAGCTTCCTCTTCTGTCATAGTTAAATCCTATCAATCTATATGGTAAACCCTGAAACACAGTACTGTTTTATTTTAGGCAAGAACAGCGCACTTGCTCTTGCTGAGATTTCTGCCACCCTTTACAGGAACGGCATTTCTTTTGTTGCTCCCAGCATAACAAGAGAGTACGCAATAATCAAGGTTAGCGTACCTATCCCTAATGCTTCAAAAATTATGGAGCAACTAGGGGGAACCATAAAAATCATTCGCATTGTAGATAGCTTTACAGAAAAGAACCTGATGGATGGTTTATTGCACTATGGTGAAGGCGTAAAGTCTGACGGAAAGTATGTGTTTGGTATGTCGTGGTATAACTGCCCTCATATCTCATCACAGCGCAAACAAAAGCTCGCTTTTGAAATTAAAAAGGTAATTAAAGAAAAGTACTCAGTACGCCTCGTTATTGCCCAAAAAGACAATAAACTAAGCTCGGCCGAAATTCACCACAATAAACTCATTACCAAAGGAGCTGAGATATGTATCATCAACGACTCTGGGAATATAGCACTTGGAGAAACTGAGGCCATTCAAGATTTTGAGCGCTATAGCTTGCGTGACTACGACAAGCCAGAACGAGACGCCAAGTCGGGAATGCTCCCTCCTAAGCTTGCTCAGATTATGCTCGGCCTGATTCCTGAAAAATATACCCAGATCTACGACCCGTTTTGTGGTACCGGAACAGTACTGGGAGAAGCACTAATACAAAACAAAGTAATTTATGGCTCAGACCTTTCTCAAGAAGCCTGTGATATGGCGAATAAGAATATTACCTTCCTCTCGAAACATTTTGATATAGACCAAAAGAACATTCACGAGGCACTGCAAGGAGACGCTACAAACATCAGCTTGGAATTTCAGAACAAGAAGCCTACCTGGATAGTAAGTGAGATGTACTTAGGCCAGGCTTTTTATAAAGAGCCACCACTTGGTATTGTCGAACAGGAAGTGAAAAATCAAACAGATCTCTTTATTCGTTTCCTCAAAAACATAGCGAGCAACACCAGCCACATCGCAGGTTTTGTGATGGCTGTACCGTTTTACACTGTCGCTGGAAAATCATATTTTTTGCCTATTCTTGACGAAATTCGTAAACTCGGCTATACTATCAGGAGTCCTTTCAAAGGGCTTTTAATAACCTCTCCCGACCAGAAACTACGAGAATACATAAAGAATCGCGAAAGTATTTTGTACCGACGCGAGGATCAAGTAGTTGGCCGTGAGATCATAATCATAACAAAAGATAACGCATAACGCGTTTTATAGACTGGAGGTTAGTGTATGGCAACCAAAAAGGCGCTGGGAAGCGCCAAAAAGAATAGAGATAGTATCGCCAAACGCCTAGGTATAAAAGTGTACGGTAACCAAGCCGTTCAGCCAGGTAGTATTATTGTACGCCAAAGAGGTGTAGCGTATCGTCCTGGAGTAAATGTACGCATTGGTAAGGACTACACTATCTACTCTACCGTGAAGGGTACTGTACAGTTCACCGACAAGACCATAAAAAACTTTACAGGAGCTACTAAAGAGATAAAGGTAGTCAACGTTACGGTCTAATTAGAACATACGGACTCTCTTCAAATAACACACTATTCCGGTGTGTTATTTGTTTTTTTAAGTAATGCCAAGAGTTCACGAACCATCTTCTCATCTATACCGCCATTATTCTGACTCGCGTATTCCTGCATAAGAGAGAAAATAATCTTCTGAACTTCTACCGGTTTCTTTATATCAGCTAGTACTAGTGTCGTATTACTGGCAGTACTAATACTGACAGACCCGAAGTTAAACAAACTACCAAATATATTCTTTATATCAACGGTTACATCCTGAATTTTGTCATACCCAGCTTCCTTCTGTGAGGTTCTAAAAAGACCACTCTGTTCAAAGTCTATTATCCTTCTATTGGTAATAATAAAGCGATCCCTACTCCACACAAAATAACCGTAGAAGATCCATGTAAGAAATAAAACAAAACACGCAAACGATACAAGAAAGAAGTATGGAACATAGAAATAGAAGAGCATCCCACAAAATGCCGTAAGGCACAGCACAATAGGAAGCCATATCTCTTTCAACAATACAAAAACATGCTTATTTAAAACAACCCGTACTTCTTCATCTTCTCCTTGTGTAGCAAATATTTTTTTCATCTAATTTATTGTTTTAGCGTATCTGAATTGAATCTTTTGATCTGTTGGAGGAAGAATAATTGAATCTTTTGTTGCTAGGCTGAAGTCCGCCTTCCCAAATGAGTTCTTCTTTAGGATATCAAGTAATCCTCCACTTCTCTCAAGTGACTTCTTTATATCCTCTACATTTCCTATGACCTGAATAGTAACAGGAAAAGAGTATTTCTTGTTATCAAACTCAAGCTGATCTTGATCCACAATTACATATGACTTATATATCACCCTTCGACCGTTAATACCTATTGCAGTTGGTTTAATGTTTCGAATTCCATTTATAAGGTCAACCATCTCCTCAGTTAAAAGTCCTCCTTTCACAACGACTTCAACTCCTGGTCCTGCCACTTGGTCTACTCCTGTATTTTTCTTATATTCTAGTAGCCGTTCTTGTGCATTTTGTCTTGCTTTTGTTTTGTCCTGCTGCTCAAAAGACAACTTATTATCTTTAATCTTAAGTCGGTACAACTCATCTCGTAATTCATCATTAGAACGAGAAAGGTCTATTACTTCGTACGACAGTTTGATTGCCTCATCCTTATTCTTCTTTGGATACTCGTCAGCTATCGCACGAACTTGCCCAACCACTAAAATACCTACCACCCCAGTGATAATAAGTAGTGATACTTTGTACCCAACACTTCCATGAGATATCTTCATATATCTGTATTATAGTCCGTTTAACGTATCGACAGTAATATCACCGTTTTTCTCCATTGAGAAAGTGATCTGTTTTTTTGATGCTCGTTTCTTGATATCAACGAGTTTGCGTGAACCATTTAATACCCCATACAGATCACCCGAGTTGCCGATTGCACGCACGGTAAATGGAGGAGCGTAGTTATTAGTATTGATGAGAATGGTACTTACAATACAGTCTATAGAAGTATTGTGCGTTATTCTTTCGCCGTTAATAGAGATCGCCTCGGCACCTGAGTACCATAACAAATTCACAATATCTCGAAGATCCGCAGCATGAACAAGAGATTTTGTTATCTCATCTTTTATCTGTGAGTCTCCATCAGACAAGGAGACAACTACTCCTTGACCGGTAACCTTCGTCTCTCCTGCCATTAGTTGCTGTTGCGCAATTTCTGAGAGGATTGCAGAAGATACCCCGTTCTTTCCCCCTCCTTGGTCTTCCTTCGCACTAATCTCCGCTCTCACCTTTACTGACTCTTGCTTGAGCTGTTCTCGAGTATCTAGATACTCCTTCTGAAGATCAATAAACCGATCATATGACTGAACTGGAGAAAGAGGTCTAGCAGACTCAGTTTTAAGCTGTGTAGTGACTAGTAACCCGATTACAAGGCCAAGCCCTACATAGAGATACGGGGAACGAAAAGCCTTCTGCATTCTTTCATGCATATTCTGCTCTTTTAGGCGCCCTACAAGCTCCCTGTGGCGCGTACGAGCATGTATCCCTCGTGGGTTAAATGTCAGGGCTAGTTGGCTTATACGAAACTTATTCTTCATAGTACTAGTATACACAAAAAGAGAGAAAAGTTTACAGGAAGGGGTGAAAAAGCTACAATACATAGACTTCTGCCGATGTAGCTCAATGGATAGAGCAGTTCCGTCCTAAGGAAAAGGTTGGAGGTTCGACTCCCCCCATCGGCATTGTATATATAAAATCATCCGCCTATGCGGATGATTTTATATGAGATCTTCTTGTTAGCGTAAATTAGCGAACCGCCATCTTAAGACCCTTACCAGCTCTGAAGCGAGCAACAGTAACAGATGGGATTTCAATCTTCTGCTGAATCTTGCGAGGATTTACTCCAGAACGAGCTGCTCGCTTACGGATTTCGAATTTACCAAAGCTTGCGATACTAACTGACTCACCAGCTGCTAGTGACTTCGTGATCGAAGAAAAGATAGTGTTGAAAGCGATACTTGCAACGCTTTTCGATAGACCGGTAGATTGTGCGACTTTTTCGATGAGTTGTGCCTTGTTTGTCATAACTATTCTCCTTCCTCGCGAGATATTATTAATAGGACTCTTTGTAGTAATTATAGCAAAGCGCTTTATGCAAAGCAAGTCTATTTAGGCAAATTATGCGTAATCGACTGCTCGCGTTTCACGAATTACATTCACTTTAATGTTTCCTGGATAGATCAGATCCTTCTGAATCTTAGCTGCGATACTGTTCGCAAGCTTCATTGCTGCGTAGTCGTCTATCTTCTCTGGCTTTACAATAACTCTCACTTCACGACCAGCTTGAATCGCAAACGACTTATCTACACCATCAAAAGTATTGGCAATAGCCTCAAGCTCTTTAAGACGCTTAACATAGTTCTCAACGCTTTCACGGCGTACTCCAGGACGAGAAGCAGATATAGCGTCTGCAGCACGAACAAGTACTGCCTCAACCGTCTGAGCTTCCGCTCCTTCGTGGTTAGATTCCATAGCGTTAATAATCTCAGGACTAAATCCATACTTCACTGCGATATCTCGTCCAAGATCCACGTGGGACGCTCCCATCTCTTGAGATAGCGCTTTTCCGATATCGTGGAAGAGTGCAGCTTTTTTGGCCATCACACGGTCTGCTCCAATTTCGGCAGCCAACATCTCAGCAATCTTTGCAACTTCAACTGCGTGATCGAGCTGGTTCTGACCATAACTCGTTCTAAACTTCAAACGGCCAAGAAGCTTTATAAGCTCTGGGTGGATATCATTAAGGCCAAGGTCATACACTGCCTTCTCACCAGCCTGTTTGATCTTCTCGTTAATTTCATTTTTTGCTTTCTCTACAATCTCTTCAATACGAGCTGGGTGGATACGGCCATCAAATATCATCTTCTCAAGAGCAAGCTTTGCGATATGACGACGAACAGTGTCAAATGAAGAGATAGTAACCATTCCAGGAGTATCATCTACAAGAAGGTCTACTCCAGTCGCTTTTTCAAAAGCCTGGATATTTCGACCCTCTTTACCAATGATTCTTCCTTTCATTTCATCGTTCGGAAGCGCTACAGAAAGAACAGTAAACTCTGCTGTAAAGTCAGCCGCGTATCTATCTATAACATTTGCCACAATACCACGCGCTCGTACTTCTGCTTGCTCACGAGCCTCTTCTTCCATTTGACGAACTTTTTTCGCCAAGACATCACTAAAATCTTGCTCTACCTGCGATACAAGTAAGTTCTTCGCTTCATCACGAGTGAGCTTAGCTACCTTCACAAGCTCCTCTTCTTGCTTCTTGTGCAGTTCGCTAACCTTTTCTTTCTCCTGCGAGATTTGGTTTTTAATCTGTTCGATCTCCTGTTGCTTCTGATCAAGAGTACTACTCTTTTGATCAAGAGTCTCTTCTTTCTTGGTTAACTTCTGCTCAAGTCCTGTAATATATTCTCTGCGCTTCAACTCTTCTTGTTTTGCCTCACTCAGTATCTTTAGTGATTCGTCTCGTGCATTAAGTAATATATTCTTTTTCTCTGTTTCTGCCTTTTCAATTATCGTTTGAGCTGAGCTGCGTGCTTTTTGTACTTTTTGGTTATCCAGAAAGTTACGTAAAAGGTAGCTTACAAGGAAGCCGCCGCCTAGACCCAAAGCGAGAAATAATATCGTGCTTGTCATAGGTTTGATACATTAAAGAATAAAAGATCTACCTATCTAGTATATAGAAAGTGTGACACCTTATCAATAGTTGCTAAAATAAGCTATTTTTAACAATATTTTTTGCCACCGAGAAAATTCTCTCCTGTTCTTGTGGAAGACATAGCGAATCAGGTACAATAGAATCAATCTCAAAACGCATACAAACGTACCATGCAATCAAAGAAATACAGATCTCAATACTTTCGCCTACTTGCATTTCTCATTTTCTCCCTTACCATCTCAACATGGTCTTTCTCTGTCGTTTCTCATGCTATCACCATTGAAGTTGACGTAACTCCTCCTGTTATTACCACCGACACTCCTCCTCCATCTGAGCCACCTGTAGTAGATCAAGTAAATCCTACTACACAACCTAGTACGCAACCTAGCCAGGGCACAGGAACCATACCGCAACCAACTCCAAAGCCAACACCCATTCCTGTAGTACCTGTTACTCCAAAGCCCACTATTCAAGAGCCACTACCTACTCCTACCATTTCTCAGCGTATTAGCGACTTCCGTAACAACCCTGAGGTTAAAAGATTTGCCGCACACACCATAACGCCAACTGCTGTGGGTGCAAGCGTCTTTACACTAGGAATAACTGGAATTACGGTAGCCAGCTCAACTGCAGATATCTTGCCACTCTTAAACTATCTATTTAATGCTCTTATAAATATCTTTGGCATAAAAAAGAAAAAGAACATCAAACGCTGGGGTACTGTATATGATGCACAAACGAAAAACCCAGTTGAGCTTAGTATTGTACGACTCATCGATGCGGCTACGAGAACAATTGTGCAAACCGCTGTCACTGATGAGAAGGGTCGATTCTACTTTGAACCAAAAGCAGGTTCGTACCTTATTTCAGCTTCAAAGCCTACTCTCCAGTTTCCCTCAACCTTAACTCAAGGACTCATTAACGACGGTACTTATACAAAACTATATTTCGGTGAACAAATCAGAACCTCTGGTGAAGTCTCATTTAACCAGTCAGTGCCGCTGGATCCTATTTCGTCTCACATTGCTGCGCCGAGAATAAAGGATGCTATTCGCTCATTCTTAGAAAAGATATCGTACCCGGTCTTGGTATTTGGATTCATGATGGGGCTATTCGCACTATGGGTGAACCCAGATATCGTGAACGCAATTCTGTGCGTAATGTACATTCTCCTATTTATCCTTAAGAGAGCTTTATCTGAGAAACCCATTAAACCACTTGGATATATATTCGATATCAACACCCATAAACCTATCATAGGTTTAGTTATTAGAATATTTGATAAGAAATACAACAAACTCCTCGCTACTAAGATTACTGACAAGAATGGATCATTTAACGCCCTACTACCCGACGGAGAGTACTACCTTAAGGTCATGTCATACAACTATCGCTTTGCAAGTAACACCAAGGACTCAGACCATTATGATGGAGGCACTTTCTCTGTAGTAAACGAAAGTACCCCAAAGCTTCAGATCCCACTCACTCACGGTACAAGTTTACAGAGTACTGCTACTCCTCAAGTAACACAAAAGAAACAAGAGAAGAACCTACAGGATGCAAGTATTTTTGACTACTTGGATGCTCATAATAAGAAACTATCAGATATTGCAGGTGGAATATAAAAATATCTCCAGTTGCTTTTTATTCTATTTTGAGCTAAAATAAGCCACATTACAGATAGGAGGTGATTTCCTTGAACCAACTCAAAAGAAAAGAAAACGAATCTTTCGAGAGTCTAATGCGCAGATTTAACCGCCTCCTCCAGCAAGAGGGTAACTTAAACCGTGCCCGTGAAGAAATTTATCGCAAGAAAAAAGTATCTAAAACGAAAAGACGCGAAGGAGCTATTCGAAAGAAGATTCGTAAAGAGACTCGCGTAAAACAGTTCCTATACTAAAACTATACAATGCTACTCTCAACCATCGACGAAAAATTAGTTGCAGCAATGCGTGAAAAAAATGAGACCATGCTCTCAGTACTTCGCATGTTAAAGACTGCTGTTAAAAACAAGATGATTGAAAAAGGTAGCGAATTAGGCGAATCTGAAGTTCTGGACGTACTCGGGAAAGAGGCAAAGAAGCGAAAGGAATCTGCTACTGTTTACAGAAATAACAATAGAGATGACTTAGCTCAAGAAGAAGAAAAAGAATACGATATCATTGCCTCTTTCCTTCCAGAACAAATGAATGAAGAAACTATCAAGGCTACTATTCTCGAAGTTATTGCTTCCCTGTCTGAAGAAGATAAGGGTAAAACTGGAAGTATTATGCGAGAGCTTATGCCAAAGATTAAAGGAAAAGCGGATGGTAGTGTAGTGAATCGTATTCTTGGTGAAATACTATCTCAAAAATAATGAAACACAAAAGCATTGTTATAACCAACAGTACAAAACAAAAAATACCTGAACGGTATTTTTTGTTTATGTTTTCTCAATTTTTAGAGTTCTATGCAGTACAAAACAAAAACATCTTCGTTTCACTCATTATTGTTGGAGAGAAGAAGATTCAAAGCTTAAACAAGGAACATAGAGGCATAAATAAGCCTACTGATGTTCTTTCTTTCCCTATAGACATCACTTCAACTACGCTTTTCAAAGAAGTGCAGAAGAGCAGTAAAGAGATTCTCTTAGGAGACATCTACCTATGCCCACGCTTTATTGATAAGAATATCAATTCTTATCCGATACCACTTAAAAGCAAGACCAGGGCGTATCAATACTTGTTCCTGCACAGTCTACTTCACCTAGTCGGGCTTGATCACCACACAGATAAAGAACATGCATCCTGGGAGAAGATCATAACTACTATATGGCCGTTTTAAAGACTATACATCCCTAGTACTACTCACCGAGATAGATATCACCACCATCCAGAATACAAGTATAAGGTCATTTTTCCATATAGCACTATCTACTAGACCCTGAAACAGTATAGTAGCCATCGACAACCCGAGTGCCACATACAAACCTCTCGTATGTACTTCTTCCTGGAGTATTCCATTTTTAACTCTAGTATAGAACAGTACAACTACTACTAGAAAAGCAGTAAGCCCAATAATTCCAGTTTGAAGCCATAAGTTCAGTACCATATTGTGCGGAGTAAGAGCATGAGGAGTAATGTACTCAGGAAAGTTTATAAATGTTTTCGTGTGTTCACTAAAGTAGTTTTGAAAGTTACCAAGACCAACCCCGAGTAGTGGGGTTTCTTTTATGTAGCTAATACTCTGTTGCCATATCGCAATTCGTATAGTATCAGACTGTACGCCTCTAAACTTAAATAAGCTTGAGTACAGCAAACCTATCGTGGTAATACTTACTACCAATCCTGTAATAACGAGAAGTACCTTCTTATGATACGAACTTGCTTTTACTACTCTATTTTTCCTGCCAGTAGTTCTGCTGATATAAATAAAATATAAACTAACCATACCAGCCCCCAGTAATGCCATCCATGCTCCCCGTGAGTATGTCAGTATTACTCCAGCTAGAATAACAAGAAAAGTAAGCCCAAGAAAAAGTCTCTTAATAAAAAGTGAATCCTTTTGAGTTACAAGGTACCAACACACAGGAAGAGCGGGTGTAATATATAAGGCTAGATAATTTGGTGAAGAGAATATGCTCTGCAACCTTCCGTCGACCGACAAGCCGTAACGGGGTAATAGTAACGAGCCTAATACGAGTAAGCCTGCACTAATACTAAAGGATGCAAGCACCATATCTATATCCTTCTTGTTTCTCGCCCAATATATATACAAGAAGATATATATAAGAGAGTCGAAAAAATAAGCCTTCCAGATACCAGCTGCAGATAAAAGATCAGGAGATACGAAAACAGTTATAGCAGAAACCAGCAATAGAATTATGGCTAATTTAAAAAACACATTTGAATACACTTTTTTTACTGCTTGCACAAACTGCTTGCTATGCACAGCATGAATAAGTGTTACACACAAACCACCATATACTATTATTTCGAGTAACGTCGTAGGTACACCATAAAAACTAAATCGTATGAGATAGCTTGGTAGAAGAAGTGTAATAATAAATGGGATCAACTGTATCATGTTTGCAATAACCTACTTTTAGAATCTATTTCTTTTTGAGCAATATTTTGAGCTGCAAGCGTTATACCAATTAACACCCATATGTGCATTATATATAAGGTAGAGAACGTAAAGTACTGAATAAACACCCCAACTAATGCAAAGAGCGTGGCAATAAGTGCCAACCGAGTAAACTCATCTTTTACTATGAAATATAAATATATCGACCGGTAGAAGATAGAGCCAAGGAACAAGATAAATAAAGTAAGTCCTAATATCCCCATCTCAGCTAGCACCTCAAGAAACTCGTTATTTGTAATAGCCCACCCATAGTCTGGAGCCTGCGTTGGATAACCGGCGTAGTATGGGCCAAAGTTACCCACCCCTATCCCAGTGACAGGATGCTCGTAAAACGCCTGCAAAGCCGTATCAGAGGCCTCCTGACGTTCGCGAACAGACCCACCAGTAAGCACTTCTATTGCTTTCGTAATATTCTTATTCAAATCCAGAGCTCTTTGGCTAATACCTAAGATACCCCACCCGAGACCAGCAATAAGCACTGCAAGAGCAATAAAGTAAGGGATATTTTTTTTAGAAAAGACAGATCTAAAGTAAAACACTACTACTCCTAGCAGTAAAGCTATAGTAACTGCTATACCTCCCTTAGATAAGGTAAGAACTATAGCTAGAAAAAAGATTACTGAAAAAGCAAAGTATTGTATGCGTTTTGGTTGTTTCTTCTTGAGACTAAGAAATGCAGTGGCCATAAGAGGAAAGACTAAAAAGTTTGCCAAGTACAAAGGCTCAATAAATGTAGACTGTATCCTAGGAATACCGACCACTATTTTGACATACCGGTCCGACAATCCAGTGAGTGCTTGTGGCAGACCAATAAGATCACCAAAAAACTGGAAGAACCCAAAGGCACAAACCACTACAGATATATATACTAATACAGCTATGATAGCCTCAAGCTTCTTACGTGTATCTACCAGCCACACGATTACAACAGGAACACTGATCATGAAAGCATCAAAAATAAGAATAAATAACCCGCGCATCTGTTCTTTAGCAGTTATTAAGGAAACTAGACCTGCGCAGAGAAAAATAACATACAACACTATGGGGTATGGCATGACCACTTCACGTTGTTCTTTTTTAACCAAACTCCAGAAATAAAAACACAGTAAGCCTAGAATTATTATCTGGCTCAACCTAACCGTAAAACCAGCCAGACCAAAACTACCTATTCTCTCTAAAGGAATAGTTATAAAGAAAAGAACGAGAATATACCAGATATCCAACTTATTTTTTAATAGAATGTTTTTCATTTCATATCACCGTGTACTACTTGCTCTAAGCACTCTATGAGTTGCGAAATAGAGTTAAACCACGTGAATTTTCTCACCTGTACTTTTCCTTTCTTAATCATATCCTCTCTCTTCATTGAATTGCTCAACACTTCATATAGCTTACTTGTTAAATCACGGACATCTTCTGGGTGGAAGTATAAAGCAGCATTCCCACCTGCCTCAGGCAAACAAGAACTATCTGAACAAATAACTGGGACCTCACATGCCATGGCCTCAAGAACTGGCATGCCAAAGCCTTCATAAAAAGATGGGAAGACAAAAACACTGGCTCCACTATATACATACGGTAAGTCGGATTCATCTACATACCCAGTAAATACGACATTCTCAGTTATGTGTAGCTTGTTTACAAAGTCGTGAATTGACTGTGCATATCGCTCCTCTTCTTTTCCTGCTAATACGAGCGTATGACTATCCCTCACTGCCTGTGGCAGTAAAGCGTATGCACCTATTAAAGCTTTTATATTCTTATGTGGTTCGTTTCTTCCTACGTAAAGGATATAGTTTTTTTGAATAGAGTACTTCTCCCTCATAAGCTTCTTAGCAAGTACCATGTCTACTTTCCTAAATCTTTCAGAGACACCTACATATATCATCTTAATTTTTCTAGAAGGAACACGAAACATATGTATTAAATCTCTGGAAGTGTTTATAGAGATAGTAATAATCTTATCTGCTCTTCTTAGTACAAGGTACGGTGCAAGTTTAAATAAGTGAAAAAGCTTTCTTCCTAATCCCATCTTAAGCTTGGGATAGAAGAAATGAATTAGGTCAAAAACCGTTAAGACGACTTTATAGCTTTTCTTATGGAAAGGCGTAGTAAAGTAGTACGGCAAGTAGTAGACATCTATGTTCTTTGATTCAAGCACAGCAGGCAGGTGTATTAAATTTTTAACACCAAGTAAACTGAAAGGCACAATCATAACCCGATACTGTTTTTTAATGTGCCGTAAGTAGTGCAGCACATAGTCCTTTATCTCGATACTGTCGAATATTAAGAGGTATTCATTTTTACGATCGAGAGAGAGTATCTTACGCAACGACTCTAAAACAACCCAGGAGATTCCGGCTGGGTTTTTATCTCTAATTATGCGGCAGTCAAATCCTATAAGCATATATGTATTCTACAGTAACCTACCCTATTTAAAAAGAGCTCTGTATGCTATCTGTGCCGATCTTTCCCAGGTAAATCTTTTAACAGAAGATGAAGCCGAATCCACTAAGTTCTGTCTCAAATCTGGGTTCTCTAGAATTAATCGTATCTTCTCCACTAGCTGTTCTGCATTTTCTGGGTCAAAATACAAAGCGTTTTCTCCCGCTATTTCGTGGAAGGTAGGTATGTTTGAGAGTATGACTGGAACTCTGCAGCTCATAGCCTCAATCACTGGTATGCCAAAACCCTCATACAGTGAAGAGAAGATACATATCTTAGACCCACTATATAGCGCAGAAAAGTCTCCCTCTTCTATATAACCCGTAAAAATAACTCTGTCTTCTATTTGTAACTTACTTGCAAGTAACTGTAACCTTTCGTAATCAGAATCTTTTTTTCCTGCTATTACTAATACATACCGTGAGTCAGTATTACTTTTCATTTTTGCCATTGCCTCCAATAATACAGCGTGGTTCTTTCTTGGCTCGATTGTACCAACTGATAAAAAGTAGTTATCTGGTATACCGTATTTATCTCTTACTCTGTTCAGCTCAATACTATTACCTGTAAAAGAAATATCTTTATTAGGAGCCAAGTGCATAACACTTATCTTAGCCTCTGGAACGCCATAATACTCCACTATCTCATCTTTTACTACTTGCGTAATCGCAAGTATATGATCAGAACGCTGTATTGCTTTCGGTACGTACTTCAAAAGATAATTTCTATTTTTCTTCTCAATAAAATCCGGATATTTCAAAAAAGATAAGTCACCAATAATAACTACCTTTCTTTTTGCTCTTACCGGGAAATCTACAAAGTTAGGGAACAGAAAAGCGTCAAATGGCTTTCCAAGCAAGTTAACTGGTACTGGCAGGTATCTCCATATAAAGTTTAGGCCTCTCTTCACTATTCCTGAAAGCTTAATGTACTTAACATTATTATAGTTACCTATTGAGTCTCCAATAAGGGTAACCTCATCACTATTTTTTTTAGAGATGTCTACCATGCCACTCACTAAATTCTGAGCTAAATAGCCCATACCCGTTTTCTCTTTTAATGGCAGTCTTGTATCTATTCCTATTTTCATATGTGTAGCAACTTCGAAACTAATTTCTTCATCTCTTGGTAACTAAATTTTTCTATGATAGTAGCATATGCATTTTCCTGTATTGCATGCGTATTTTCTTTAGACAAACTATGAATACTATATAGTACCCTTGATAGCTCTGATACATCTCCAGGGCCAACCAAATACCCGTTTATACCGTTCTGTATAATCTCAGGAATTCCCCCAATGCGACTTGCTACACATATCTTTTTCAACGACATTGCCTCAAGTAATACTATCCCTAGAGATTCTCGTACTAATGAGGGTAAAACAAAAACATCCACCTTTTCGATACAAGAATAAACATTCTCCTGAAAGCCAGTAAATAAAACTTTATCAGTTATTCCCATCTCCTCCACCAACTCTTCTAACTTCAGACGATCTTCTCCCTCTCCAACGAGAATAAGCTTGGATGGTAAGTCTTTTTGTACTTCATTAAAGGCTTGTATTAGTATGGATAGTCCCTTTTCGTTATGAAGACGACCAACATACCCGATAACTGTACCTGTATTATTTTTTAAGAACTCCTCAACTTTTTCAGAAGGGTTACGATTTGGAAGATTAAGGTTTATGCCGTAGTAAAGAACACTTACTTTTTCTTTGTTAATAGCTAGGTAAGAAATAAGCTCTTTCTTTACCGACTGAGATATAGCAATAACACCGTCTACTTTTTTTGAGCTCTTATTGTACAGATATTTAATAACTCTCTTGTCCCACCTTACAATCCAAGGCATCAAAGAAAGGTGCTCCAACCAATAAACCCTATAACCAAGAATGCGTGCTATACCTGTTCCAATTATTTTGTCATGGATACCTTGGAAAAAGACTACGTTACCACTCCCTCTATATTTAAACAACAGTATAAAAAATACCAGGTAGTTGTACGGCATTAATATAAAGAACTGTGCTAGGTACCTAAGAGAGCTTGGCTCACTACCCCAGAACACTTTTTTTGTTGTAACACCAGTACCTTCGGACTTCTTAATGAAGTCATCATTGTAAGAAAAGAGAACAGTTTCAATATGTAGTTCTTTTAAGATATTAAAAAGCTGGAGATTATATATCTCTCCTCCTCCAAACACCCAAGAAGATTTAAAAACCAATACTCGCATATACTTAACTTTTAAAAATAGTTTTTAACGTATCTCGGTTAATAGCCTTTAGGACATATAACACCCCTATATAGAGAAACAGGCCAATTGGTGCAAGCAAAAGGACGTGAATAGCGCCACGAGTAACGTACAGCAACGCTGCCATTACGACTGAAGCGGTGAGGGCCTTAAAAAAGATCCTTAAGTTAGGAACAAAACCAAAGTGTCTCTTAATTATTATAAAAGTAAGAGAAGCAACGAGTAACTCAGTTACAACTGTCGTGAGAGCAGCACCGTAGTAAGAGAAACGAGATATTAAATACGCATTAGTAATAGTATTAAATACCATACCAAGAAGATATACGTATATCATCTTTTTCTGAAGGTTTGCAGCCACTACAAAGTTTCCAAAGATAGTGCCATAAAATATTATAAAGATAGCAAAAGATAAGTACTGGAGTACGAGAATTGAATCAGTAAATTCTCCTCCAGCCAGGAGTAGCATAATAGGCTTTGCTAACACAACAAGAGAAAGTAACATAGGTAGGGCAAGCAAGCTCATAAAATCAAAACTTTTTTGAAAACTACCCTGAAGTCTCTCGTCTTTATCTTTTATATACCTAACTATTAGAGGAAAAACTGACCCCATAAACATTGCTGGTATTGTTATCATAATCTCCAGAACCTTATACGATGCACTATATATACCCACTGCCCTACTATCTGCAAGTAGAGACAGCATTAGAGAATCTACCTTAAAGTACACGAAACCTAGAACAAGAACGAGGCCAAGAGTTGATGCTTCTTTCGCTATATACTTCCAGTATTTTGAATCGTACTTGAGTCTGACCGTAACAAACTTACGCGCAAACAGATACGACAGTAAACATAGAGCGATATTTGCCAAAAGGTGCGCTAAAAAGAAGAATGGTAGAGGTAGTTTTAGGTAGACTGCAATTAGTACAACTACTAGCATAACTGCGCGAGAGATAGAGTCTGCTAACACCAGCTTATCCATCCTTAAAAAGTACTGAAAAACACTAACAAAGATTTGGTTTATGAGAACAAAGAATGTAGACAAACAAATAATCAGTATTCCCTGTTTCACTGCAAGAGAATACACAGGAATCAACCAGCCAACAATAGGAGCAATTACCACAAAGGCAAGAGCGAGCGCTATTCGCATCAGCAGGATATTGCCTATTATGTAGTCTTTTTCATCTGGCCGTGCTGCCATCTCCTTAACTGCAATAGTATAGAAGCCCATATCAGCCAAAATAGAAAAAAAGCCTATAAAGGCGAAGGCAGTAGCGTATTCTCCATATAGACTAACACCCAGATATCGAGCAATGGTCGCTAGAGTAACTATAGAGATAGTTGTAGTGATTGCCTTGCCCACAAACTGAATGAGAGTGTTGTAGGCAATCTTTTTTGTATAACCAGCCATATGAGCTATTATATCATGTTTTACGACCTATTTCTATTCGGGAGATGCACAGACCAATGACTAATACAAATAAGTATTGCGCTTGCCTAATATCCCAAAATGCATGATCAAATATCATAAATATAAGTAGACCTGTAATGAGTAGCTTATTCTCATATGTCGTCTTCTGTAGCTTCTTCCAAGCGTAAGGCAACGCGGCAAGCATAAGAACTACAAGTCCCAACCCTAGCTCGTTTATTGCTAGCAAAAACGTATTATGAACTGGTTGCAACATCCAGAATGGGAGAGATGAGTATGTTTTAGTTAGAATAATTGAGTAATTTCCAATTCCTACTCCTTGCGGATACAATAACAACATTTTTAACGAATGAATATAAAGCTGATACCTAACGACTAAAGACTCCCAGGTAAGTGGGTTAAGTGGGTTAACTCGATACCACATAACTGCTCCAACGAGTAAAGTACTAAATACAATAAGATAAGTAAGCGGTTTAGTATTTTCTTTAAAAAAGTTTCTTATGTGAAGTGTCTTATGAAACTTTTTTAGGTAAATACCTACAACGAATATCGTTGCTACAATCCAAGATATACGCGAGAAGGTCAAAAGAAGCGTAAGAGCAAGGATAAACAGCGTAATTATTCGTAAAGTCCTTCTGTTACCTTCTAGAGATATATAGTCGTTTAGGCCAAGGTATATTGCTATGGCAGTAAAGTAACCTAGTATATTTGGATGAGAAAAAGTACCGTAAGGCCTTATATGCTTTACGGAGCCAAAAACCACCTTAGCTACTCCTATGGTTTCTGAAGATAGGTATTGTTCTCCTATAACATGCAGCCCAATAGAATGGCCTGTTATAAACTGCAGCATAGCGATAACACCCTGGATCGTCATAGCTACCAGGAAGACATTCGTAAGACTTCTTATGTTGCTCATACTTCTTAAAAAGTAAGTTAAGTACAAAATCGTAATAAAGAGTACCCAAGATACAAGAATGTAGTATAAGCTAACAATTTGCGTTTGAGAAAAAAATAAAGAGACTAGAGAAAAAACCTGAAAAAGTATAAACAACCTAGTTAAATTTCTAGTTAAAATACTTTTAAAGATATATTTTTCTTTAAATAAAATGAAAAGAAGTAAGAAAATACCAAGCGCAACCAATAGAAATAGCTCCGATACATATATAGACGGAGTTACATACTCTATAAAATTTCCATTCCAAAAAGAATCAGGTAGGTAAAATTCCTTTCTTTTCATGAAAGGAAGAAAAAATATAAACGTTAAAAAAAAGTAAGCGCTTATCTTTTCTAGTTTCTGCACTGATATATTTATAAGTTTCATTATATATAGTTTACCATGAAGCCTTACATACTATAAAACCCCTGATAAACAGGGGTTTTATATGAAGTTGCGAAAAACTATTTCTTTTTTTTCACAGTCTTCTTCTTCACAGTCTTTTTCACGGTCTTCTTTACAGCCTTCTTCGCAACTTTCTTCTTCGGTGCTGCTTTCTTAACTACCTTCTTTTTTGCTGCCATATACTGTTTGTGTTACTTATATTTTTATTTGTATATAACAATCATAGCAATACTAGAAACTATGTCAATATATATTTATGATTTTTTTTAAATATTTTTTCTTTCCAATTATTTGGCGTCACATCATCTAATTTATGCGTATCAAATATAGTAATTGTGTCGACTGCAATACGCTCAAGCTCACATAAAACACCACCAACTTTCAGTTTTTCACCGATATCGTTTGCGAGGCTTCTTATGTATGTACCAGAAGAACATTCAACAATTATCTCTAAAAAAGGCCACCTATACTTTACTATTTCAATTTTTTTAATATTTATTTCTTTAGCTTTTGGAGTAAACTCTATTCCTGCTCGAGCTAAGTCATAATATTTTTTTCCTTTTATTTTTTTTGCAGAATATATAGGCGGAGTTTGAAAAAAGTCTCCCAAAAAGACTTCGCAAACTTTTTTTATTTTATTTTTACTCGGAATTCTTAAAAAAAATACCCCCCTGTGTATAATTTCTGTTTCTAAATCGTATGATGCGCTTGTTGCGCCAAGCCTAATTAGAGCCTTGTACGACTTATCTGCATCCAAGAAGTTTCCGATTTGCTTGGTAGATTCCCTACCAATAGCACAAATTAAAACACCAGATGCCAGTGGATCTAGTGTTCCCGTATGCCCGATCTTCTTTATACCAGTTATCTTTCTTAGTTTATGTATCACACCAAAGGAAGTAATACCTTTAGGCTTATCAATAACTATAAAAGGTGACCTTATATCCATAACAAATAATTACATCCTAAATAGCACGATATATAAAAACACTGATACAACAATACGGTATACCCCAAAAACAGTGAAATCATGCTTCCTGATATACGAAAGGAACAACTTTATCACGAAAATTGCAGTAATGAACGAAATTAAAAGACCAATTCCAAGAATTACTCCTTGATCGTAAGAAATAGATCCAATACCGTTTTTTAGATCATACAGGGTAGCAAACAATATAGTAGGCACAGCTAGGAAGAAAGAAAACTCTGTAGCAAGGCTTCTCGATAAACCAATTACCCTTCCACCTATAATACTTGCAGCAGACCTAGATACACCCGGTATTACAGCTAATGCCTGGGCAGTACCTATTATAGCTGCTTGTTTATATGATAAGTTTGCCATATCAGTGACCTCTTCTTTTCCTTCTTCACTCCTCTTACTCAACCACATTTCAATAAGAATAAGCACCAACCCCCCAGTAAACAAAGCTACCAGGACGATAAGGTCACTAGATAAGAAAACATTTTTTATAATTTTATATAATGCAAATCCAATAACCGCAGTAGGAATAAAGGCTACGGCAGTTTTTTTCAGTAGATTACTATTGAAGAACTTCTTCCAATACAGGGCGATTACAGCCAGGATAGCCCCACTCTGTATCGCAATCTCAAATGTCTTCATGAAGTCATCTTGAGTAAGCCCTAAGAGCTTTGAGGACAGTATTAAGTGCCCAGTAGACGAAACAGGGAGAAACTCAGTTATACCCTCTACAACTCCAAGTATGATGGCATGTATTATGTTCATTTTTATGTAGTATTAGTAAAATAAAGCATAAAAAAGAAGACCGTACTCAGGGGGTGGGATTCGAACCCACGGCCAATCGGTTAACAGCCGATTGCTCTACCACTGAGCTACCCCTGAATACGACCTTCTTTTTCGTTTTCCGCAATGATGGTTATTATAGCTTATTTGAGGTACTCTTTCAACATCTTGCTATCTCTGTTCCTTCTGAGTTTCAAAAGAGCCTTAGCTTCAATCTGACGGATTCTCTCTCGAGTTACCCCAAATTCTCTACCTACTTCCTCAAGTGTATGGCTCTTTCCGTCCTCAAGACCGAAACGCATATTAACAATCTTCTGCTCACGAGGATAAAGAGTTTTTATAACTTCACGCAACTGTTCACGAAGAAGTTGGTGAGTAGCAGCATCATCTGGAGAGAGGTTCTTCTCGTCAGGGATGAAGTCAGACAACCGACTGTCATCTTCTTCTCCAACAGTAGTCTCAAGTGAGATAGTCTGCTGAGAAATCTTTAGAATCTGCTGTACCTTTTCTATTTCCATAGCCATCTCTGCTGCAATTTCTTCCGGAGTTGGATCGCGTTGCAGTTCTTGAGATAATTGTCGCTGTACGCGCATTAATTTATTAATGGTCTCGACCATGTGAACAGGAATACGGATAACGCGAGCTTGGTCTGCTATTGCTCGGGTGATCGCTTGACGGATCCACCATGTAGCATAGGTTGAGAACTTATATCCTCTTTTATAGTCGAATTTATCAACCGCTTTCATAAGACCCAAGTTACCCTCCTGAATAAGATCTAGGAGTGGCAACCCTCTTCCTACATACTTCTTTGCGATACTAACCACAAGTCTCAAGTTAGCTTCTGCCAAACGATCCTTACCGTCCTTTTCCCCTTTTTCGATCTTTTTCGCTAAAACCACTTCCTCATCAGAGGTAAGTAAAGGAATACGTCCGATTTCACGAAGATACATTCTCACTGAGTCATTTGAAATATCCGCCAGAGTCTCTTCTTGATTTTGTATTTGCTCTAAGAGGTCGTCGTCTGCTGCCTCTTCCATCACTTCAGCAGAAGGTCCGCTTTCTTCATCAATCCCTCCATCAGCACTCACTTCAATACCTTCTTCTAGGAGAACACTATAGATGTCATCGAACTTTTCAATATCTTCTTCAGCATTTGGTACGATAGCAAGAATATCTGCTTGAGTCACGAAACCCTGTTGTTTTCCTTTCTCTATCAACTGCTCTATTTCTGGCTCATGAGATGAGCGACTAGGAGAGGCTGTTTTCTTTTTTGCCATAGTATTTTTTGAGTTGATATTATTCCTAGATCAAGCTTTGTAGTTCTCGAAGTAACGACTTGATCATATCCCTATCTTTCTCTTTATCGCACATATATATTTCTTTTTGAATGTCTTTTTTTCTTCTCTCTTTCTTGTCTTGAATTACCAATAGATGAAGAGCTCTTATATCAGCAGTGATTTGATCACTTTCCAGACCTTCAAAAAAAGATTGAGCCAAAAAGCACATTAGTGCAATTGTCTCTTGTATCTTATGGTCCGTAATATGCTCTTCTAGGTAACTCTTAACCTGTATACTTTCATTTGACTTTTTACTATTATGCCACTCGGATATATATTTGTAAATGTTTTTTGCTATTTCTTCTGTAAATAGATCATCAGCAAGCTCTGTCTCTAGAAATATTCCCCCTTCAGGCATAGCTATGAGCGACCCTAAATATAGTAGTTCTCTGGAGAGTTTTATCTCTTTTGCCTCAGTATCTGCAAGGCTAGTATTACCCGTCACCACACCAGGATCGCGAGTAGTAGTTGGCTTAGTTTTTAGTTGAGCAATCGTGTCACGAAGTGTTGTTTCTGGAATATCAAAGTCGTACGACATTTTTTTAACATAATATGACCGCTCTACTTCGTGCTTCAACTGTGAAATGAGATTCATAATGTCTTCCGAAGCCTTTTTCTTCTGATCCATTTTACTCAAATCATGAGTCTTAATGATGTTCTTATAATACAGCTCTAAAATAGGTTGGGCAGAAATAATTTCATCCTGCCATAGTTTCGGATCGCGCTTCACTAACTCATCCGGGTCTTTTGCTGTCGTGAGTAAGATCGCCCTCACTTCAATATCATGACCGAGACTTGTTTGTAGCGCTCGTTTTAGTGCCTGCCAGCCCGCATCATCTGAATCAAAACAAAAAATAATATTTTTTGTGTACCGAGAAAGTAGCTGCAATTGCTCATGGGAAAGGGCAGTACCAGAAGATGCAACAACTGATCGTATGCCGGCTTGATGCGAGGCAATAACATCGAGGTACCCCTCAACTACTACGACAAAGTCATCTTCTCGTATATATGGACGAGCTATATCTAACCCATACAGAACACTACTCTTATCATACACTGGGGACTGTGGTGAGTTGAGATACTTTGGTGGGATAAAATTCGTATTTGTATACTCACGAATTATTCTCCCTCCAAAGCCAACTACCTTTCCTTGTGCAGACAGAATAGGAAATATTACTCTCTCTCGCATCTTATCTACCACCTTTCCACGAGAGTCACGCGAAACAAGTCCAAGCTGCATCATCTCCTCTTCTGTATATCCTCTTTTGAGTAAAAAAGAATGGAGAATATCTGGGCCAACTGGAGAATAGCCAATATGAAAAGTCTTTATGGTCTCTGGTGCAATACCTCTTTGGCTTACTAGGTAGTCTTTAGCTCCCTGACCTTCTTTTGATGTCTCTAAAATATACTCATAAAACTTCATAGCGAGACTATTCATCTCAAAGAACCTATCTCTAGCTACTTTTTTTTCTGGAACATTATGAGTAAGTATGACTCCAGCACGGTCTGCAAGTATCTTCAATGCTCCGACAAAGTCAATTCCTTCTATTTTCTCTACAAAAGAAAAAACATCTCCACCTTGGTTACAACCGAAACAATACCAGATCTGTTTATCTGGACTCACCATAAAAGAAGGGGTTTTTTCTTTGTGAAAAGGACAGACTCCACGATAGTTAAACCCTGCTTTTTGCAGTGTAAAGTATGAAGATATGAGATCGACGATATCGATCTTCTTTTTTATCTCTTCTGTTTGGTTCATGAGAGTTTAGTATAACAAAAGAAATCCCCTCCGGATTTCTTTTGTTATAAAAGTTCAAGTATTGTTATATCTTTCCAACCAGATCAAGTCCTGGCTTAAGCGTTTTATCTCCTGGCTTCCAGTTTGCAGGGCAAACTTCTCCACCATGTTCTCTTACATACTGAGCTGCCTGAATCTTACGAACAAGCTCATCGGCACTACGACCAATACTGTTGTCATGTATTTCAAACGCCTTTAAGACGCCATCTGGGTCAATAATGAATGTTCCACGAAGAGAGAGACCCTCATCTTCTATATATGTACCAAATGCGCGAGATATCTTTCCAGTAGGGTCAGCTACCATAGGAAAGTTGATCTTCTTTATAGCAGGAGACTCGTCGTGCCACGCTTTATGTACAAAGACAGTATCAGTACTAACAGAAAGAACTTCTACTCCCATTTGCTGCAACTGTTCATATTTTACTGCCATCTCTTCTAGTTCTGTTGGACAAATAAAGGTGAAATCCGCTGGGTAGAAAAAGAGAACTACCCACTTACCAGCCAACTGTTTATATGTCATTTCTATGTCTTTTTCTTGATGAAATGCATGAAACTTATAGTCACTCATTTCAGGATTTGTCAATATATTATCACCGATTTTCAGCATAGTTCCCCCAATCTGTTAGTATCTGTAAAATTATTATCCTCCTCTCACTATAGGAAAAGAACAGATAAAAATCAAGTTAAAGATTTGCGATCTTTTTAGCCAGACTAGCTAGAAGCCTACGAGATCTCAGTAGTCTAACCCAGTAGACAACAGAAAAACTAATCGAAACGGTATTCACCGCTACAGATGTTACTGTCGCTACCTGGTACTGCTTAACTTTTTGTTCTACCACAGCGAGTGTGGTTTTAACTCTTTGATCTTGAAAGATATATTCGACTGGCAGCGCTTGTGTTAACTTCTGGATATCTACACTTGGAACATTGTTTAAATCTAGTTGCTGTATAGCCTTTTGTATAATATCTACCCCTGGCCCAGATAATGCATCTGACTCACCACCCGAAGGTAGACCATTCTCTGCGGGAATCTTTTGCTCTGGTTCTAATATAGGCTTCTTAATAGCTAATGGGTTCACCTCGAAACGATATAAACCTAGTGGTCCAGTAATATCTGTACCTAAACCGTCGTTTGCTAAGATCATACCACTAGTAACACTAACGGTGGATATTCCAGTATTCTTTGGTTTAAACTGGAGAGTAACCAGTTGCCCGCCATCCCCCTGATACCCAGGGTTTAAAATAGTAGCAGAGAACCTTACAGACCCCGGTACTAGCTCAGGTTCCTGTACCCATAGACTTATAATTGATGGGGCTTTTACTACCTGAACTAAGTCAAGCATCGAAGAATCATAGGAAATAGTAGCACTGACTGCATTCATTGAGACAGCAGAACTTACAAATACAGATGAAGAAAAGACCTGTCCTTGTTCTACCTGTGCTGGGCCAACAATAAATATGCTCGCTTGTGAGCTTACTGCGAATACTGGACTTACAAGTGAAAAAATCACGAGCAGTAGAGCCCAGAAAGAAAGAAATGTTTTATATACTATAATCTGCATAACTCTACTTCTTTATTTTAGTCTTATTACGCCAAGTTAATGATACCAGTAATAAGCCAGCAACAAACAGTAGGAATATATACGGATTTTGTTCCTTACTATCAAGGGGAGTAACGACCGCATCACGCATATTTCCTAACCTATCTATTGCTCTTACTGTTATCTCTTCGTTTATTGGATCACTCTTTAGGACATATGGACTGGCTGCATCCACAAAATCACCTGATCCTTCTTTTACCATGTATCTCTCAATACCAGATCCTTTATCTTGAGTAATAAATGAAACGAGCCATTTATTCTCAGTCAACACTGAGTCACGGTACACTTCTGGACTAAATTCCTCTGGAGGCGTAGTGTCTTGTATGACAGGAGATACAATATGTGAGTCTTCGCTCGTTACATTAATTTTTAGAGGAGCTGATTTAAGTGCTATATAAGTTCCATTTCCATCATTAATATAGCCTTGAGTATTTTTTACTGTGACAAGTATTTCTCCAGGATTCTTAGATTTTAAAACAAGAGTGAATACCTGCCCTATGTCCCCAGCGTATCCTCCGAAAACTACACCAGAAAAAGGAATGGTGCTTATATCTTTCCTAATCTGAACTGGCTCAATCCACTGAGAAATAATTGAGCTACCAGTAATGATCTGCTCAACTTCAGCCGGTCCAGATATATCAACAATACCGTTAACTACATTAATAGGAGTACTCGAAGACAGTACAAGGTCAACTGAAAATCTCTCTCCATTTTTAACGTTCTGTATGGTGCCTTTTTTAGTAAAAAAAAGCTGGGGATCACCAGCAACAGCCCGAACTTGCGATGGGATATATAATGCGAAAACAAAAATTATAATTATCCAATATATCTTCATCCTGTCCAGAAGTAAGCCATAATACTAAAATCTATAAGATTTACTTGTCCGTCTCCATTTAACCTACCTTTTTCTATATCCAAAAAATCATTAGTAAGTGTTCGATTATACCAATACGATGCAATTGAGAAATCTATTAGATTAACTCTTCCGTCGCAGTTCAAGTCTGCTCTTACTAAACACTCTCCTTCTTTTAGAATAACTCTTTTATTGCTAACAGAAAAAGATATCTTTGTCTTCGCTACAGCTCCTGCCCGAGACTCATACACAAAAACATCATAATAATCTTCCTCAAACTCTAATTTTCCAATATCTACGATATAGTACCCATCGTTTAAGCTTTGTGCTGATATTTTACTTATTTCTTTACTATTACTACTAATTACAATATCTATATTAGAATCTTTCTTACCATATCCAGTGAGGTTTAATTTTTTACCTTCATCTTCAATAATTGTAACGGTAGGCGGTAATTCAACTATTGAGCCAGTCACTAACCCGGAACCTGTAATTGAAATACCTTGCGTAACAAGATCACTATGATGGTTATTCTTATCATACACAATGAATCCAAAAGTATATGTACCTTGATTTAATCCGCTAATTAATCCAGAAAAGTTTCCACCCGCATCAGCCACGACCTGGGTGTACGCTTCCCCATCTTTCATTATTTCTATCTTCGCTCCACTAAAACTAACTCCACTGAAACTGTACGAACCAAGAGGTAGGTTATTTACTTGGTTTCCTATACTACTTCCCCCTCCTTGGCTACTTGGTGTGCTCAGCGTTGGTGTTGCACTGTTTTGAATCTCTAGCTGAAACAATGCATTTGACCCAGCTCGAACAATAACTGGCGCTACAGCAAGAAGCAGAATAACAATAAACATGTGGTATTTATTATTCATTAGAGTGCAGTTATTGTTATAGTCATAGCTCTTGAATATGTATCCGAAGGCTGAAATGAGGGAACTGTCTGAGAAATGGCAACATTGAGTAAATCCCAGAAACAGTTCACGCCCGCACTAGCACCTGCCGACATGAGTGAAATAGCATCTGTTACTCCTTGTGAAAAACTAGATGAACTTCCCAAGCTTAGTCCTGTATTTGTACACCCAGACTTAGGAGCAATACTACCCCCTGCAGGGTTAATTGTCATCTGGCCACCTTTCGAGTCAGCATCTGCTCCGTCTATTGCATTAGCTGTTGGGTCATTAAAATCAAAAGTGTTACCTGTTCCATTCCAAAGAGAAGTAACTCCTCCAGATGCAGCTATTGTAATCTGCCACTTAGGATTGGAAGTTGTGTTGTTGACCCTGACTTTTTCTGAAGAGGTACCAAGCGTCCCAGTAGTAGTTTGGAAGTTCTTAGCGCTCATTGCTGTGCTCATAGTAACAAGTGGGCTCGATACTGAACTGCCACCTGTATCCACTATATCAGTTGTTAGTGCTCCTGGAGCAGTAATTATTTCCGGAACCTGAGTATAAGTATCCAGCAGTACACCATCACTCTTCACTACACGAAAACAGTATGAAGTATTTACTGTAGCCGTCTTATCATATAATGAAAAATCCCAAAGACCATCCTGGTTTACCGGAATTGTTGATTGAGAGTTAGTGAAGTTGTTTGCTTCTTCGTAGGTTTGGTAATTTATTGTATTTCCTGTAGTCGGATCCTGAGGATTACTCACTGTTGCAGTACCATCAGTAGGAGTTACATTATTATAATACGCAATGGCTGTTGAAGCAGTAATATCTGTATATGTTTCACCAGAAAAAGCAGTATCACAAGTTCCTGACTTAGTTGCAAACTGCAACTTAAAACTCTGATCTGCCTGGAAATTATTTGCAGTCACTGTTATGAGTTGTCGTAAACGAAAAGTATCATTAATAGTAGTTAAAGTTGCAGCAGTATTCTGTGCAGCCAACACCTTTGCAAGTGCTCCACCAGTAGAAGATCTTTTTTCAAATCTCCATTCAAGATTTGTAGAATTAGTTCCAGCTCCACCGGTCAGAATACTAGTTGAAGAAAGTTTTACAGCACGAATTCGATCTAATCCTGAACCTGGGTTACTAGTTATAACTCCAGATATTCCAAAAGAACCATCCAAACTACCTGTAGATATGGATCGCTTTTCTATTCGCCATTCATAGTCACCACCAGAGATTGCATCAGAACCTCCGAGGTATATATATGTACCATCATAGTCAAAGTCATACAGCTCATCATTTGAACTAGTAGGGTTACTGGTAGCAACTCCTGATGAACCGAATGCTCCAACTAGAGACCCATCTGAAACATTTCTTTTTTCAAAACGCCACTGGAGGTTAGCTGCCCCAACAGAAGAATCGTATCCTGCAACATACAGATATGTGCCATCAGTTTTTACTTTATTTATTACATCATCTCCACTACCTGGGTTACTCGTTACGACACCACTCACACCAAACCCAGTATCAAGAGCACCAGTACTAGTTAGTCTTTTTTCTATACGAATTTGCTTATTACCAGGAGTCGAATCATAACCTGCCGTATAGATATAGCTACCACTAACCACAATAGACAACGGCTGGTCGTCTCCTGCACTTGGATTATTCGTTACAACACCTGAAGTACCAAAGCCAGAGACAAGAGTCCCATTTGACTTATTTCTTTTTTCTATCCGCCATCTATTATTTGAGCTCGTTGCATCAACTCCTGCAATGTAGATATAACTAGAGTCAGCAGTAATACTGCGAGCATAGTCATCGCCACCACTCACATCGGTCGTAATAACGCCGAGCGTTCCAAAACCAAAATCAGTAAACCCAGTAGACTTACTTCTTTTTTCAATTCTCCATCTAGCGTTACCTGGAGTAACATCATACCCAGCAATATACATGGAAGTTGTATCTATATCTAATTCTAGAGCTCGATCATCTCCTGATGAAGGATTGTTGGCCATCACTCCACTTGTTCCAAAACTCGTGTCGTAGTCATAGTTTGTAATATATCTCTTTTCAATTCTCCACTGGTTATTACCTGGGCTTGTATCGTGCCCTACTGCGTATAGATATTGAGAGTCAGCTTTCATGTCACGAACAAACTCATCACTTGCACTAGGATTTGCTGTAGCAACTCCTGCGTTAGTTGAGTTATTGTTTTCAAACCAACGGTATCCTGCTTCATTAAACCTTGGAGCATAGCGCCAAAAAGCGTACGAAAAATCCAATGGCGCTGCTTGCCCGAGGCTAGTTTCAAGTGCCGAACTAGAATCAGCGTTAGTCCATGTAAACGTTGGGCCAGCTGTTATAACTAGTCTTTTAGCAAATAGATCGTTGTTTGCGTCGCTATATGTTAGCAAAATCCTATCCGAACTATACGGATCTTGTTGTATATCAAATGAACGGAAAGCTCCAGGCACTGGACTCATAGTAAAGTCAGTTCCCGCACTAAATGTCCCAGAATTCCCAGTATAGTAGCTAAGGTTCGTAGTCGTACCGTTACCATCTGCATAAACAATAATACTTCTGGTAGTGCTCCCTGTCTTCACCCACCCTGTAGCGACTTTTTTTGTTTTTGTAAGTGGTGTATCTGAGGAAGTATCTACGTTTGCATCATTTGTCCAGGCAGAACCCGACCAGTACCCAATCTGTAGGTCATGTTGATCTTGTCCAATTGAAGCAAATACCATTTCGTCAGTTAGGGGGTTAGCAGAAAGATCAAGGTTAGTTGCATCATCATTAAATGTCGCTGGTGTAGCAACTGCACTCCAGGTACAACTAGATATTCCTCCAGTACAATTAGACTCTCGTACTCCAGGATTATTATTTCCCTGCGCAACTCCCCAGACTACCTTTACATCACCAGATAAAGATTCGTACTCCACATCAAAATCTTCCACATCCTGGGCAGCAGAGATAACATCAAGCGTTGTTGCAAGCGCTGCTGATGGCTCGTTACTCCAAGCTGTTCCAGACCACACTTGCGCAGAAAGGTCAGAGTTGGCGTCTGCCCAGATAGCAGTGATGAGATTAGAAGATGAACGACGATCCCATGCCATCTTCACCCACTGCACAACTCCAGAGGTTCTTACCGGGTCAAGATTAGTTGCACTTGCCCAGTTTGCTGCACCGCAGCCTGTAGAGCCTAACTTAGTTCGATAGGCCAACTCGTTAGTAGTCGCAGTGTTGGTAGAGTACAACACCATAACGTCGCCAGTACTAGTTTCGTACGCAATATCAAAGCGACGATCTGTACCAGTGCCACCTACACTCACACTCCATTCGTTTGTGTAGCTTGTTCCGTTATAGCACGCTATTTGTAAAGTTCCACTCGAGTTTATATATCCAATGATTGCCTCCTGTTTTGTAGGCGAAGTTTTGTTGACTAGAGATAGTGGCGCACTACCGCTAACCGTACTAGAGGCAGAGCTAAATACATTCGTAGCTCCAGTATATGTTCTTACTTGAGGTGTTGTATTGGCAGAAACCCCATACACTGCAAGCCCATCTCCCTGGGTTAAACTAACTGCTTGTGCACTACCTGCAATCGGTTGATTTGGGAACTGCGCTACGAAAGAAAGTACTATCTCTAAAACGAAAAGAATAGCAACCAACGAAGGTAGCTTTACGATAGAAAAAATGCTTTTTCTTTGTTTGTTTATCTCATACATTTATATATAAAATTATAACAAATACCAGGAACAAAGAAAGTGGGTTTTACCCCACTTTCTTATGAATTTCTACCTCTTTGTTTTAGTCTTTAACTTTGTCTTACTTGGTACTTTTTTTACTTTAGAAGCTGTCGGTTTTTTTACTGGTAGCACAGCGAGCACATCCCTATTCTTTTTGATCAATGGAAGTCGGATAGTGTTCCCCTGTTCCATAACAAACGGTGGCTGCATATTGTTTGCTCTTACTATCAACTTCCAAGAAACAGAGTGTTTTGAAGCTAAGCTGTTTATTGTATCTCCTTTTTGTACCGTATATCGCACCCATTTATTAGCTATCCATCGGTCTTGTTTCTTTTTCTTAATAACCCTAGTAAGAAGAAATAGTACCAACAATAGAACCACTATCTCAATAACGGCCGCAAGTGGTGTTGGAGGAGAAAAGAACACGATCTTCTTAGCAGTAAGCGTTACTCTTTTTTCATCTGACTTCTTTCCTAACTCAACTGTGATACTTGGGTCATACGCCGCAGAAAGGTTTGCCGAGAAAAGTCCTCCCCAAAACGGCTGCTTGAGTTCAAAGTTATAATCACTAGTCTGCCCTCTTAGAATAGAGAACTCACCACCATGATCTGCTATCTCGCGGTTAAACATATCACGAGTAACTATCTTTACATCGGTATCAATAGAAACATTTCCGCTATTTTTTACCTGAGCTGAAAGCAATATATTTTTGTCACCTTTCTTAGTTGAGTTGAAGTTTAATATATCAAGTTTTTTTACAATGTCTCCTGGGATAGTAACTACTACGCGCAGTCCAGTTCTAAAGCGAAGACTAACTCCTGCTTTTTCACCGTCATCCACTGCGCTCATTTTCTTTTCCTCAATTAAGATACATCCGTCATTCTCACCTACACTTGCGTTTTTGGGAACACTAATCGTAAAAGGAATAAGCTCATTTGTTTTCGGCTCGAGTGTTACCTCCTTTTTACTTAGTTCAATCCATGAACCGACCTCTGTCTGTTGTTCAGTAAACTGACGACATGCAAACCCGCCACCTGAAGATGGGATATAGTCTCCACCGTATACAGAAAGTGTTTTTGACTCGTTGGTGTTATTAATAACTGTGACACCTTCTTTAATAACATCTCCTGGATTCGCGTTATGTACGAAAATAGAGTCTGTACGAGGATTGTCAGACCGTGGATATGCTGGCCTTCCTCCAACACCACCATACTCAACAGCCTTAGCTGTAGGAATAAATGCCCCTATAAGTACCGGGATTAAGGCAATAAAAAAGAGAGATTGTATGTTGGTATATTTCATAAACTACTTCGTATGTATTAGCCCTCAGTCTAGCATAAAAAAATCCAGCCTCGCAAGGCTGGATTTTCTATATTTTTTTCAACTTTTTCTAGAGAGCAACAATTGAAAGAACCATGTTAATGTCATATCCCGATGATGCTGGCTGAGAACTTGGAATAGTCTGTGACACTGCCACTCCTTGAACCGTGTAGTCAGCAATATCGTTCGCTGCAGCAGCTGCTGAAGCAACCGTTACGCTATCAAGAACACCTTCACTGAAAGAAGCCGAGCTACCAAGCGTTACATTTGAAGTGTTACACCCAGTACATTGACCGTTAGCGAGAGTTGCACCAGATGCATTTACTGTCATCTTTCCTTTACTTGAGTCTGCGTCAGCTCCGTCGGCACACCCTGATGGAGTTCCAGTCGGGTCATTAAAGTCTAAAGGCACCGTATCTGACCACTCGTCTGTTGGGTCAGAGGCAGCAAGTGATGCTGTCCAACCATTATCTGCCGCATCCGGGTTAGCGATGTATAGCTTTTGAGTTGCTGTACCAAAAGTACCTGTCGCTCCTGGTGTCTGACAAGAGAATCCAGTTGTTACTGCACCAAATACTACAGTTGGACTAGCAACAGTTACATACGATCCATTTACGATATCAATTGAGAGAGTACCTGGGTTAATTGTGAGCTGAAAGTTTGAAGTATTACTCGCAAGAGCATAACTACCCGCACTAGCAACAACGAGAAAAGAAGCGAGAGCGAGTGCTCCTTTACGCACACTGATCCTTTGCAAGAATGTACCTTTTTGTGTCATATCTTTGTGTTTACTTTTGTAATATTTGAAATTATTATAACATGAAAATAGGTTTTTTTCAATCACTTTTTTATAGCTTTATATAGCAAAAAAACTGTATACTACAAAATACTCCTAATAAAAAGTAGCAACGGAGGAGACAGGATTCGAACCTGCGAGACCCTTGCGAGCCTACAGTCTTTCCAAGACTGCGCCTTCAACCACTCCTCCGTGTCTTAAGAAATCTCTTGTACCTTAATAAGATTATTATGGTCCTTTGTATTAAGTGGGTGTGCTGTAACAATAGCTACAATTTCTTTCTTCTTTGCCAGCTTGTGGGTCTTAAGCCATGCTACAATTCCCGCCATCAATTCATCAGTACTTGAGAAGAATGGTAGGTAGTATGATCTTACGCCCCACACAAGAGCAAGTTGACGAACCACAATCTCATCAGGAGAGAGGGCAATAATATTTGTTTTTGGACGGTCCTTTGCTACCATTCGAGCAGAATAGCCGGAGTGAGTTGCAACTACTATATGGCGTGCTTCCATTTCTGCTGCCACCATCTCAACTGAGGCTCCTAACACATCAGCAGAAGTTACTCTACTTTCTCCGTGACGTAAGTCTTCGAGATCTTTTCTTGTAAAGTTCTCAAAGCCATGGCTCTTTGGTCTAAATATTTCTTTTTCTACTTTTGTAATAATCTTTGTCATCATCTGGACCACTTCAACTGGATACTGACCACCTGCAGTTTCACCAGATAACATTACTGCGTCAGTTCCGTCTAATACAGCATTTGCAACATCTGAGACTTCTGCTCTGGTTGGACGAGGATTCTCCATCATAGACTCCATCATCTGAGTTGCAGTTATAACTGGCTTGCCGTGTTCAATTGCTGCTAGAATTAATTTCTTTTGAACAACAGGAACGTCCTCTGCTGGCATTTCTATACCTAAGTCTCCACGAGCTACCATTATGCCATCCACTTCCCGCAAGATGCTGAGTATATTGTCTACTGCTTCATGCATCTCTATCTTTGCGATAATTCGTACTGGTGAGCCTGGTTTGTATTTCTTAATGAGCTCTTTGAGTTCTTTAATATCTTCTGCTTTACGAACAAAAGAAAGAGCAATGTAATCGACTCCGTTTTTCAGCCCCCACTGGAGATCTTTTTTATCTTTTTCGGTTAAAGCACTAATGGAAAGATTGCCATTCGGGATATTAACTCCTTTATGAGGAAAAATATCTCCACCTATTACTACCTTTGCTTGTGCTTCTGTTTTAGATACAGATACTACTTGAAGTTCAATAAGACCATCAACAAGTAAGATCCTGCTACCAACACCGATGTCCTTTAAAAGACCGGGGTAGTCTATTGGCACAAAGCCAACTCTATATGCTCCGTATCCAATACCAACTACTTCTCCATCCTTAAGCGTAACACCTTCTTTTGGTAGGTCACCGCCAACTCTAATACGCGGTCCTTGTAAGTCTTGTAGAACTGCTATTGGTTGGTTTTTCTCAACACTAATAGCTCTTAGTATCTTAAGCCACCCCTCAAAGAGATCGTATTCACCATGTGAGAAGTTAAAACGAGCTACGTCCATACCGGCCTCAACTAAGCTTCGTAGTACTTTTTCACTTGCTGATGCTGGACCAATTGTTGCAACTATTTTTGTTCTGTTTTGTTTTATCATAAAACGGTTTTAGAGAAATAAAAACTTAGAAGTATTTCTCATTAACCAGATATTGCCAAGACTCAAGTATTTGAGTATTCGAAACATCCTTCTCCTCTCAAGAGAGGTTAACGAGAAAACAACAAGTACTCTGTATATACTATAAATCTGGTTTTTTATCTAGTGCCTTCTGTATAGTAGGCCAAGAGAACCCTCTACCTGCTAAAAAACGCATAGCCTTCTCATAAGCCTTCTTATCACTAAAGTTGTTGCCTTTGTACTTTTTGGTTAATGCCAAACGAGCAGTACCTAACTCATCCTCCTCTCCTATACTGGATAATGTTTTTTGAATTATATCTTTTTCTATTCCTTTGTTCTTTAACTCGAACTCTAATGCTCGCTTTCCTTTATTACGAAACAATACGCGATCTCTAACATAGGCCTGAGCAAACTGATCGTCGTTAATTAGATTATATTCCTGAGATTTTTTTATAAGAGAATCTATAAGCGGTTCACTATATTCCTTCTGTTTTAGTCTACGACGGATTTCTAACTCACTACGCATTCTAATTCCTACAAATCGCAATACATAATCCCACGCTTTATGAGACAACTCTCGTCTCTCTATTTCATCGAGCTCTTCCTGAGTTATTTCTTTTCCTTTTTTTAAACTACAAGAAACTACTACTTGTGTATCTACACCACAATAGAACACATCATCTATATAGAGAGATGAGCGATTTAGTCTTTTCTTTTGCTGTTCTATCTTGGTGATAATCATAAAAGTAATTAGGAGACCGAAGTCTCCCAATTATTATTTCGCCATTGCCATTATTTTCTTTTCGAGTTCTTTCGCTACTTTTGGATTGTCTTTTAGAAATTGTTTTGCAGATTCACGACCCTGGCCAAGCTTATGCTCTCCGTAGTCAAACCACGCACCAGATTTATTAATAATTCCCAACTTTACTCCAAGATCTACAATCTCTCCAGTCTTGCTGATTCCTTCGTTATACATGACATCAAATTCAGCGACTCTAAATGGTGGGGCAATCTTATTCTTCACTACCTTCACGGTAACGTGGTTACCCATAACATTATCTCCGTCCTTGATCTGCGCACTTCGTCTAATATCTAGTCGTACTGATGCGTAGAACTTAAGCGCGTTACCGCCTGTTGTTGTCTCAGGGTTACCAAACATTACTCCGATCTTCATACGAATCTGGTTAATGAAGATTACAGAAGTATTAGAACGAGAAACTGCACCAGTTATTTTTCTCAGTGCTTGACTCATCAAGCGAGCTTGAAGACCCATATGGCTGTCTCCCATCTCTCCTTCAATTTCTGCGCGAGGAACAAGCGCTGCTACCGAGTCGATAATAATCAGATCCACTGCATTCGAACGAATCAGTGTTTCCGCAATCTCCAGTGCTTGCTCACCAGTATCTGGCTGAGAGACAAGGAGGTCGTTTAAGTTCACTCCGATGCGCTTTGCGTATTCAGGATCAAGCGCGTGCTCAGCGTCAATAAAGGCAACAAGACCACCTTGTCTTTGCGCTTCTGCTGCCATATGGAGAGTAAGCGTAGTCTTACCAGACGATTCAGGACCAAAGACTTCAATAATACGACCCTTTGGGATACCGCCTGCACCTAAAGCAATGTCCAGCGTCAAAGAACCGGTTGGAATAACCTGGATATCTAACTTATGGTTATCTCCCATATTCATAATAGCCCCAGCCCCGAATTGCTTTTCGATCTGATCAAGAGCAAGGCGTACCGCCTTCTGCTTTGCTTCTACTTCCTTACTAGCTCCTTGTCCTTCGGGTGCCATATCTTCCTTTTTTGTTGCCATATATACTCCTTATCCCTCCAATACATAATTAAGATACCTCTATACTATTACAGTTACAATAAAAAGAGAAGGGGTGCCCCTTCTCCCTATATCATAACCAATTACACTTATCTAAAGTTCGTATATTGCAGTGGCACTCCCACATCATGCTCTTTTAAGTACTGCATGATATCTTGCAATATATCTTTTGAAGCAGAAGAAACACGCACTGTTTCACCCTGAATACTGCTTTTCGCTTTTTTAAAGTTCTGCGTTACAAGCTTTGAGATCTCCTTTGCTTTCTCACTTGAGAGCACTGAGATAACTTTTATCTTTTGTCGCACATGGCCTAAAGCTGCAGGCTCTTTTGGTGAGTTGAAGTCGAGCACTCGTAAATCTAGTTTACGAGCAACAAGTTTTGCCTGCATAATTTCGTGAATGGCTTTTAACTTGTAGTCATCCTCGGCGGTGACAACCAAGACATCTTTCTCGAGCTCAATCTCGTATGGAGATGTCTTAAAGTCATACCGAAACGAAAGCTCACGCTTCACCTGGTCAACAGCATTAACCAATTCCTGACGATCAAATTGTGACTCAATATCAAATGAAAAATCTGCCATATAGTATGTAGTTATTCTTTATCAGATCCATCTCCCCAATCATCTTCGTAAATACTTTGCGCCATCTCGTTAGAGTCGCCAGACACAACCATTACTTCACGAGCTTTAGCGCCATTACCGGGACCAATCACATTGTTCTCTTCTAGAAGGTCCAGGAGTCGTGCGGCACGAGCGTATCCAATTCCCAGACGACGCTGTAGGAACGACGCAGAGGCCTTTCCAGAGCGCACTACCTCGTCGTAGGCCTGTTGGTACATATCATCATCAGCATCGCTGTTTGCACCCCCTCCACTATGACTACCGAGGGCAGATTTCTGAGGCTTAATTACTTCGTCGTTATATTGTGGCTCTTGCTGTTCACGAATCACATCTAGCACTGTTTTAATTTCTTTATCTTCAATAAACACTCCTTGGATACGACGAGGCTTTTGACCGTCCCCAGATAGGTACAACATGTCTCCACGACCGATCAGACGCTCTGCGCCAACACCATCAATAATAGTACGACTGTCAATTTGTGATGCTACACGAAACGCGATACGCGCAGGAACATTGGCTTTAATAAGTCCGGTTACAACATTTACCGACGGACGCTGAGTAGCAAGTATCAAGTGGATACCAACTGCACGAGCCATCTGTGCGATACGAACAATAAGACCTTCTACCTCTTGAGCTGCCTGTATCATAACATCCGCTAACTCGTCGATAACAATCACAATATACGGCATCTTCTCTTCTTCTTTAGGAAGTCTTTTATTGTATCCGGCAATTTCGCGCGCGCCACTTTCTGCCAAAATCTTGTAGCGGTTTTCCATCTCGTTTACCGCCCAACGCAACGCGTTAATTGTTTTGTCTGGATCAGTAATAACTGGAGTGAGAAGATGCGCGATACCATTATATCCCGTCATTTCTACACGCTTTGGGTCTACTAGAATGAGGCGTAGTTCTTTCGGTGAATAGCGATACAGTAAGCTCACAAGTACGGTGTTTACACACACCGACTTACCAGATCCGGTAGAACCCGCAATAAGTAAGTGAGGGGTCTTTGAAATGTCCGTTACCGCAGGCGCACCAGATACGTCTTTACCAAGTGCAACCACAAGATTCCCACGGTCTGCGAAGCTACGATACTCTCCTGATTCTAGCAACTCACGCAAACGAACTTGAGCTACCTTCTTATTTGGCACTTCAACTCCTACAAGTGACTTACCCGGAATCGGTGCTTCAATACGGATTGGGTGAGTAGCAAGGGCTAGGGCAAGGTCGTCTTGAAGATTCGTAATCTTAGACAACTTCATACCTTCTGAAGGCTTGAGTGTATACTGCGTAAAAGTCGGACCGACATTTACGTCCTGCATCGTTACGCCAATTCCAAACTGAGAAAGTGTCTTTGATATAATCTCTGCATTACCTTTTACATTACCGCTTTCGACGGTGTATTTTGAACTATCTAAAATATTAGTAGCTGGATATTTCCAGTCTTGGTCTTGTACTGTCTTTTCTGGCTTATCTCCTTCTTTTGGAGTAGCTGCTTCTTTCTTTTTGAATGGTGAGATACCTTCTTTTACAGGAGGTTTCTCATCGTCATCGCTATCTGCGTTCTTGGCGTTAGCAAGATCTTTCAGATTAATCTTTGGAAGATTAATCTTTAGTCTTCCAATTTGTTCTGTTGCATTTGTTTCTGCCTCAAGCGCTTCAGTTTCGAGTGTTTCCTGGATACGCTTCAAGCTTGTATTAAACACAACAAGGACTGAGACAATGATTAAAGCGAGCAAAATAATAAGGGCTCCCGTAAGAGAGACTGATTGCTTGAGACCAGTACCCAGTAAGTGCCCTACAAAACCACCTGCATTACCGTCTGCTGCTGTTGCGAGTGACATATCGGTGTTCACAAATACATGGATTAACATCGGTACGAGTACATTGACTGCCGTAAGCCCGATATACGTGGCAGGATGCAATCTAAAACGGTCAGGGAAGAACAAAGCATACCCTACCCCAACAAGAGAGAAGGCAAACAAGTAAGAGCCCCAACCTAACCCTTGACGCAATATATCGTGGATTGCTCCACCTACTACACCAAAGAGACTAAAAAGACTGAGAAAGCACACGATACCGAGCACCATAAGGGTGATAGAGGCAATCTCTCGCTTCGTGTCAGGACTCAGTGAAAAACCAGGCTCGCGTCCTACTTCTTTCTTACTATCCCGCTCTTCCTTAAAGGATGATTTTTTGTTTTTCTTGAAGTTCTTCTTCATATAGATCTATTCTAGCACACAACACAGTATGAAATAAAGCAAGGTTTTTGGATATAAAAAGACCCCATAAAAAGGGGTCTTTTTAGCACTTCCGTATCTCTCGTTATTTCGTGTACGCAGCACGTGTCTTTTCTAGTTCCTCTATTGCGCGTTCTTTTCCTGAAAAACCTTTGATTTCAACTGTTTTTTTCTGGAGAGCTTTATAACTCTCAAAAAAGTTCTGTATCTCTTTTAGTAGGTGAGGAGAAACATCAGAAATGTCCTTTATGTGCTCAAAGCGAGGGTCATGAACTGGTACTGCAATTACCTTGCAGTCAACTTCTCCATTATCTACCATATCCATAAATCCTACAGCACGAGAAGCAACCATACCGCCAACAATAATAGGATTAGTAGAGAGCAACAAAACATCAGTATGGTCTCCATCTTCTGCATGAGTCTCAGGCACAAATCCATAGTTTACAGGATATCGTTGTGCCCCAAAAAGTACGCGGTCTAATTCCATAACACCAAGATCATCACGGTACTCATACTTATCCTGGCTACCTTGTGGTATCTCTACTACAACATTGAATTTTTCTATTTCACCAAATGGAAGATTTGCGATACTCATAGGAGTGTTGTTACGAGTAATTCTATATTTCAATTATAACAGGAATCACCATTGGACGACGCTTGGTATGCTTGTACAAGTACTCAGCTAGCTCGTCTTTAATCACGTCTTTTACCATCTTCCAGTTACCGGGGTCGCGCTTCGCATAACTCTTAATAAGATGCTTAATTTCATCACGAGCTCCATGGATTAGTTCTTCTGCTTCACGCATATATACGAATCCACGAGAAATAATATCTGGGCTCGTAAGCATTCGTCCATCACGCTTTGCGACAGTAATAATGACTACGAAAATTCCCGACTGCGCCATCGCTTGGCGGTCTCGCAAAACAATGTGTCCAATATCTCCAACGCCAGCACCGTCAATAATAACGATACCGGAGTTAGCACGCTTTTCAGCTACCTGCATACCGCGTTCGTCGATCTCTAGAACGTGGCCGTTTTCCATTACAAAACAGTTATCAAAAGGGATACCTGTTCTCACCGCTACTTCGCGGTGCAACACTAAGTGATGGTACTCACCGTGAATCGGCATAAAGTACTCTGGCTTCACTGTTTCTATCATAGTAGTTAACTCGTTCTGGAACGCGTGACCTGAAACGTGAACCGTCATCTTTTGGTTATAGATAACATTTGGTCCTTGGCGCATAAGGTCGTCCATCATACGAACAACTGATCCTTCGTTACCAGGAATAGGAGAAGCAGATAACATGATCGTATCAGTCTTCTTGATGTTGATCTGTGCGTGGTCACCAGTTGACATACGCACGAGTGCTGAGCGCTCCTCGCCCTGACTACCAGTACAAAGAATAACAACTTTATCTTCTGCATATTTCTTTACATCATGCATCGAGATAAGGAGATCTGGACTTTGCGTTTTTAAATATCCAAGACGAGTTGCAACTTCGAATCTCTCTTGCATACTGCGTCCAACTAAAGAGATCTTGCGACCATACTTTTCTGCCGCCCAAATAACCTGTTGCATACGAGAAACCTGAGATCCAAACGAAGTAATAATGATGCGGTGTTTTGCGATCGTAAATACCTCGTCAAATGCCTTACCGAGTTCTTTCTCGGGAATTGGCAAATCAGTACGCTCAACGTTACAACTGTCTGACATCAAAAGAAGTACTTTGTCTTTCTCACAAATACGAGCCAACTTTTCCATGTCTGTTGGTCGTCCATCAACTGGATCCGGATCAAGCTTGAAGTCTCCAGTTGTAACAATCAAACCGAACGGAGTATGGATAGCGTATCCAACTGAGTCCATGATTGAGTGAACAACACGGTATGGTTCAATTTTAAAGACTCCTATCTGAAGCGTCTCAGATGGATCGAAAACAAAGAACTTATTATTTTTAAGAATCGGGTACTCTTCAAATTTCTTTTCAATAAATCCAATTGAGAGTTTCGTACCATACACAGGAGCATTAATGTGTGGCAGTAGATGCGGCACACCACCAATGTGGTCCTCGTGTCCGTGAGTAATAATTACACCACGAATCTTATGTTTCTTGTCATCAAGATATGAGATGTCAGGGAGTACTAAGTCTACTCCTGGCATGTCTGGGTCTGGGAATCCAAAACCAAGGTCGATAATTAAAATATCTCCTCCGTCTGGAGCATGAGGGTCATCGTATTCAATAACCGTCATATTCTTTCCTACTTCTCCCAGTCCTCCAAGTGCAATGATTTTAAGCTTAGCGCGAGTCGGCAAACCACTCACGATGGGAGTTTGATTAGAAGATTCAGGCTTTGCTGAACGAGTCACAATATTGTGACGAGATTTTGGCGCACGCTGTCTGCCACGATCTTTATTCTTACGAAAGTTAGAGCGAGGTTTTGGAGCGCTTGAGGTTGGTTGATTGTCTGTTGTTACTTGTGTCATAGAACTATATAAACACAGGATCGAAAATTAATTACGATCGTATGTTCTTAAATTTAATCTTAATATTGTACTAGTTATTTTCTGCTGCTTGTTTGATTGAGAAGTTAAGGCGACCGAGATCATCAATTGCCATAAGCTTAACGCGCACTGCTTGTCCTTCTTGGAGATAGTCAGATACTTTTTCTACTCTCTTGCTATCTATCTCTGAAACATGAACGAGACCTTCTTGTCCTGATGGTATTGCAACGAACGCACCAAAGTCCATAATTTTTACCACTGTTGCTGGGTAGATTCTTCCAACTTCTGGCTCTTCAGTAAGACCTGCGATCATCTCTTTTGCCTTTTCAATACTTGTCTTGTCTGGAGATGAAATAATAACACGACCATCTTGTTCAATATCAATCTGCGCTCCAGTTTCTGCAATGATTTTATTAATCATTTTTCCGCCAGGACCAATTACATCGCGAATCTTTTCTGGGTTAATCATCACTACTTCAACACGAGGCGCATATGGAGAAAGCTCTGCACGAGGCGTTGCGATGGTCTTTAGCATTTCTTGTAGAATATGGAGTCGTCCTGTTAGACCTTTTTCAAACGTTTCTTTAATCATCGGCATAGTAAGACCAGTGTTTTTTACATCCAACTGGATAGCCGTAATACCATTCGTAGTTCCTGTAATCTTAAAGTCCATATCTCCATGGTGATCTTCATGACCTGCGATGTCGGTTAGAACTACATACTTGTCTCCTTCATCAATAAGCCCCATAGCAATACCAGATACCGGAGCCTTAAGAGGCACTCCTGCATCCATTAATGACAATGTTGAAGCACACGTAGATCCCATTGAAGTGGAACCATCAGATGACATTGCCTCTGAAACTAAACGGATAGCATATGGAAATTCTTCTTCACTTGGGAGTACTGGAACGAGTGCCTTTTCAGCAAGTGCTCCGTGACCAATTTCGCGACGACCTGGAGAACGCAAACCTTTTGTCTCACCAGTAGAATACGGCGGGAAATTGTAGTGGTGCATATACCGCTTGGTACTATCGTTTTCCATCATGGTGTCCAGCATCTGCTTGAGACCTGGAGCGCCAAGTGTGGTTACGTTAAAGATCTGGGTGTAGCCACGATTAAACAGCGCTGAACCATGCACGCGCGGAACAATAGTTACCTCAGAAGATATAGGGCGAACATCGTTAATACCACGGCCATCTACTCGTTTACTGTTCTGTATAATTTGAGAACGAACATACTTCTTCTCGACTAGATCAAAGTACTGGTGTGCTCGTTTTGCCTTAACTGCATCTTCCTTGTAGTGAGCAGTAAGCTCTGCTATAAACTCATCGGTTTTTGCTCTGCGCTCTAACTTTTCTGTAATAGATGATAGAGATGCAAAGAATGCATTTGATTTCTCAGCTACTTCGTTATATAACGCTTCGTCAAAGCTATTCGTAAACGTGCGCTTTAAAGCACCGTGTGCTGTAATTATCTTTTGTTGAAAAGCAATAATCTCTTGGTTTGCACTATGTGCAAAGGTAATAGCCTCAAGTACCTTTTCTTGTGGTACTTGCTTTGCGCCGGCTTCAATCATAATGACGCGCTCACTTGTAGAAACTACGGTTAAATCCATTTCAGACTTCTTCATTTGTTCCTCGGTCGGATTTAAAACGAGAGATCCATCAATGAGACCAACTTCTGCGATACTTACCGGTCCATTCCATGGAATAGAAGACAAAGACAACGCAAGTGATGTTCCAAATAGCGCAGGAATACGAGGAGAGTTCTCGTGGTCATACGAAAGAACGGTGATCATGACCTGAACATCACAAAAGTATCCTTCAGGAAATAACGGACGGATAGGACGATCAATAAGACGAGAGGTTAGAGTCGCTTCTTCAGATGGACGACCTTCACGCTTAATAAAACGAGAGCCAGAAATCTTCCCGGCAGCGTAGAAACGCTCTTCGTAGTCTACGGTTAGCGGTAAGAAGTCTATTGTCTCATCTCTTTTATCTTTTGCTCCCATTACAGTTGCAAGAATAGTAGTCTCACCATACTGAACACGAACAGCTGCATCTGCCTGTGGTGCTAGCTTTCCAAATTCTACTGAGAGCTTTTTTCCACCAAAATCGTGCGAAAAGTTTTGAATAGTACGCATATAATCTTCGGGTAACAAAAGTACCCTTTCTCCTTTTTTAATATGTACCTGTATTGTATGTATAAAAACTGAGGACAGACCGAGAGGTTAAAAACACTCGGTGTTGCTAAACTCTATTTCCGTCCTCAAATAACCTATTTACGTAGGTTTAGTTTCTTCAAAACGAGCTCGTATTGCTTTGGATCCTGCTTGCTCAAATAGCGCAGTAATCGACGGCGTTGTCCGACATTTTTCAGCAACCCTCTCTTTGAACTAAAATCGTGGAGGTGTTTCTTTAAGTGGTCGTTCAATTGATGAATCTTTGCTGTCAAAAGAGCAATCTGCACATCAGTAGAACCAGTAGACTCTGGTTTTGCTCCAATATTTTTGATTACTTCCTGTTTTTCAGTAGTAGTTAATGCCATAACAATTATCGTTTTTAATCTAGTATTGCGAGGACGAAAGAATAGTATCGATCACTCAATTGCTCACAGTATAACAAAAAATACCGTATAAGTCAAAGCCTACTCTAGCCAGGCTTTTTAGTCCTCGTATTCGCTACCTAGCACATCTGGTGTCTTGTTTGCCTGAGCCGACACAGACTGCTCAAGTGATGCGAAGTCAATCTTAGGTTCTGCTCTCTTAGATTTTGATGCTAAAAGCGTCCCTAAAATACTAGGACCTGTGTTTTGTACTGGTGCTTCGTCAATAATTGTAGGGCTCTCTTGCTCTATATCAGAAAGAGAAGGGGCGTAGAGTTCGTCTTCTGTTAAAGCCTGTGTGCTTTTGGGCGCTATAGGATTATCTTTCTTAACTGCTTCTTCTTTTTTAATTTCCTTATGTAGTTGAGGCCTTGGCTCTTTTACTTCACCAGAATCAACTTTCTCAACTGTAGTTTTAGTTTCCACCACTCCCTTACGAGCCCCGATAGCTAGTAACTGTGCTGCTACTGTCAGAAGCTTTGAGGTTGTTCTGCTATTCTGGAAGAAATCTGTCGCATTGAGCAATCCTGTGTAAAGCGCATTTGCCCCGTTACTATTAAGTAACGTTTTATCCCACGACTCCGCAAGAGCTGGAATCATCTCAGATACCGTTGTAGCATGTGGATCAAAGAAATCTATACCTGCGAAATCTCTCTGGGCTTTTGTTCTTGAGATACTAATAATTGGAACTTTTTGTATGTGTGCTAATACACTCTGAGAAAGGCCACTCTCGCTTAGCTGATCAATACCAAAAACAACTACGAGCTCGTACGGGAAGCTACCTGCCTCGATAGTAATATCATCTTTGGTTATTACTCCTTGCTTTGGAGTAATAATAAGCTCGATACCACCGTCGTTATTTTTTTCGTATCTGAGTTTTTCTATACTAGCCGCTGCGCTATTTATTCGAATAACAGTGTCCCCTGTGTAGTGTAAGTCGTGAACAATGCTCTTCACGAAACTCGATAGCTTTTTAAGGTTATCGGGAACCTGAGAGACTGAAACCAAGTCAACTGTCTTACCGGCCGTTTCGAGAATAGCTGTGAACGAGAGTGCTGCAGCCCATACGTCAGGATCAAATACTCCAGAAGGAATAACCGCTATCCGGTTATTGTTTTTGATAAGCTCTATGAGTTGTTGTTTTACTGGAATATCGCGTCGTGCCGTCATATAGGAGATAAAAACATATTGGGAATATTATATCATAAAAATATGGCTTTGTCAAAACTATCTCCTTCTCATTTTGTGCTACAATAGTGCAATACATTTTCTGCGTGAAAAACTTACATACATCAACCCTATCTTCAAAAAAGATCCTGCCTGTTTTCTGGTTGGTTCTCTGTGTTTTTTTAAACCTGAATCCAGTTTATGCTGAGCAGTCTCAGAAAAGCAAGCTCCTAGAAACGCTTGATGAAATAAAGAATAAACAAGCAGATCTACTGGGAAAGTCTCAGGATTTCCATAACCAAACAAGTAGCTTACTTCTCGACTTAGACCAGAACAGAGCCCTGATTGAAAACAACAAAATAGAGGTGACTAAGCTTCTCGATGCAATAGCAGGGGCAGAAGAAGAAATCCACGCAAAGAAGGTGAAGCAAGGAGAAATTCTGGCCGCGCTTTATATAGAACAGTCTGGAAACAAACGGTTTTTTGCCCTCTTGTCCGCTGGCAGTTTAAGTGAGCTCGTTGAGCGCCAGGTATATATCAAAACGACCCAAGACCAGCTCATAGACCACATCAAGGGAATCCAAGAAGAAGCTGGTAAACTTGCAGAAGCAAAGCAAGCAGCTCTGGTTCAAAGAGAGATCCTCGCTGCGCAAATAGATATCCTACAAAACCAAATAGGATCTCTTAAAAGCGCCATAACTGAAACAGAAAGCAAAATAAAAGACCTGGAAAAAACCGGAAAAGATGTAGAAAAGCAGATTATAAACCTCGATGTTCCGAGTGTATCAAAGAGTACACGCGAATTTACAACCTGGGATAGCGTAGACTTTACCACGCAACAAAGCATGATCATCTACGGAGCCGGTACTCCCCATGGTTTAGGCATGAGCCAGTATGGAGCTAAAGCAATGGCTGATTCTGGTCGGGACTATGAGGAAATACTCACTCATTACTACCAGGGTACTCACCTGGATACTATCAACACTTCAGATACTGCTATTAAAGTAAAACTATCTGCCAGCGCAAACGGGGGCAAAGTAATTGTAACCAATGGCCCTGCCCAAAAGGTCATAAACGGGGCAGTTGAAGAAGTCCCAGCTGGAACAATTATAGATACACAACCAGGCCTCGTAGTGCGGTCTCTAAGCCCCGATACTCGGCTGGTCATTACGTATAAGTTCGACCGCTTCAATAGCTATAGAGGAAATATTTCAATAGTTGGATCACCAGGAGGATACGCCACGATTAATACCCTCCCGTTAGAAGACTACCTGCGTAGCGTAATCTCTGGTGAAATGTCCGCTTCATGGACAAAAGAGGCGCTCAAAGCTCAGGCAGTTGCCGCACGAAACTATGCCATAAAGAATCGCGGTTCTCACAGCGAATACGACCTTTGTGATACTCCTGCCTGCCAGGTTTACCTGGGAGCTTCTCATGAGTTTGCCTCAACAGATGCGGCAGTAGCTGAGACGAACGGCAAAGTACTCAAATATAATAACGACCTCATCACCGCCTACTACTTCTCAAGCTCAGGTGGCTGGACCGAGAATAACGAGAATGTCTGGGGAGGAAAGCCCATACCATGGCTTCGAGGCGTAGAAAGCCCTGGAGAACAGTCTCCGTACAACTCATGGCAGACTATCTCGCTCGACCGTACTACCCTTCAGCGCTACTTAAATAGCGACGAAGATACAAGCGTTGGAGAGCTCCAAAAAATAGAGATCATCAAACGCGGAGTATCAGGTATTGTAATGGCCATTAAAGTCACTGGCTCAACTGGAGAAAAAACGGTTACCGGGCAAACATTTAAGTATGTTATTAACGTCAATATCCCAGATGGTACTAAAGACTATATAAAGAGTGGATTATTTGGTATCAAGTAGTGTATTTGTTATATAGTATTGACTTTTATATTAATTTGTGATATAAATAGACCAGGTTCCCCTGGTTTTTTTATGAACCTTGAACCTTCACAATCCACCCTTAAAGAAACGAGGTGAGCCATGAAAAACTGGCACAAAATCGTCCTGGCAACAGGACTTCTCCTTTTCACCGTAAAAGGCTTCATCCCTTGGTACTTGAATGACCAGGCAAAACAACGGGCTCTCCTTAAAAAAGAGTCTGTTTGTAAAGTCACCGGTGGATATGGAGTGACCCAGCCTGATGGCTGGATCAAGGACTTCTATATCTGTTCTGACGGGTCAACACGGTTTCACCGTCTTGTCTCTCCAGAAGAACAGAAAGAAGCTGAAAGGAAAACTTCACCACAACCTACACCAGTGAAAAAACACAAGAAGAAGGGAAAGAAAAAACCTGGTGCAAAGAAGAAAACTACACCAAAAGAAGACAAGAAGCCAAACAAGCCCACTCCACAGAAGAATAACGGGAGCACCCCCGTAAAACTTGGAGCGGCGTGGTCACAGAACAACATGATCAAACATGCCTGGACCATGTCGGGTGGCAATGTTGCCTTTATCACAACACTAGAGGCCGAGAGTGGCTGGAGTCCGACTCGCATTGGGCACAACACCAACGGCACTACTGACCACGGTCTGTGCCAACTCAACTCTGCCTTTCACGACAAGTTCATAAAAGGCAAGAGTTTCAAGTACTGGGACCAGCAACTTAACTATTGCTGGGGCGTCTATAAAGACGCTGTTGCCCGCGGCATTATTACTCACACTTTCTACGGCTACAATCGCCGTCATGAAGTGGAGAACAGATTTGCCTGGGCGAGATAACCTTTCCACAAAACCAAATACCTACACCCGCGGGTCAAAGCGGGTCTTTTTTTACCAAAAAATCATTGCAAGTATTTATAACTTTATTATAATACCTACAAATACAGTAACAAATACCCATGGCAAACAAAATTATCAAGATCGGATCCAGTGCTGCAGTCACTATTCCGAAGAAAGTACTGGCAAGTCTCGCTATAGATATCGGAGATAAAGTATATGTAAACGTAGATGGAAAGAACCGTCGCATCATTATTGAACCACTCGTTAACTTCCAACTCAAGGAGTCAACTGCGCAACACATCGAATCGTTTATAAAAAAATATAAAAAAGAGCTCGAAAAGCTCTCTGAATAATACCTATGAATTACCTATCAGCACAAGAAATTCTCTTTATTCATAACCGCCTCACCTCAGAAGTGGGTGGTCGTGATGGCCTTTCAGATCTTAAGACCCTAAAAAAGGCCGTGCAGTATATGCATCACACCGAGATGTTTCCTGATTTATACAGCAAAGCAGCGGCATTATTTTTCGCAATTGCTAAGAAACGACCGTTTTCTGAGCAGAACCTCCCTACTGCATTAGGGTCTCTGGGCGTTTTACTGGCCATTAACAGCCACCAACTCCCTATGAGTGACCCTGAGGTACTCTCATTCATACAAAAGGACCTCACAACGGCTTCTGTGCAGGAAATAACAGGCTGGATTAAGTCAGTTACCTACAAATCTACAACTTCTGCTCTCTAAATTGCAAAATATAGCATTTTTTGCTAGCATAACAGGAGGATAAATTACTATTTTCCTTTTATTGTCCTCCTGTAGCTCAGTTGGTTAGAGCACCACCCTTATAAGGTGGGGGTCGATGGTTCAAGTCCATCCGGGAGGATTTTTCAAAAAAAACACCATGTATAGCGATATCGTACTTTTTCTTCGCAAACACAACAGAATGACAAAAATGACACTGGGACTATCAGTGTTTATTATTCTTATTCTCTACTACCTGGTTAATATCATGTACAGCAACTACCAAATTAACCAGAGAATTAGTTCAACTCAGCAAGAAATCGCTAATTTAAACGAAAATAACCTTGAACAAGAGAACAAAATTCTGTATTATACAACTCACGCCTACATAGAGAAAACTTTGCGTGAAAAACTTGGTTATCAGAAGGAAGGCGAAAGGGTCTATGCGTTAACAAGAAAAGATCCAGCTCGAGAGAAACTCATCGAGGAACAGCGTAGATACCAAGAGAGAGAAGATGGAAAACCAAATATTGTTCGTTGGTGGGATTTCTTCTTCGTTTCTCAGGCGGTAAAAGCTCCTATAGAAGAAAAACAACTTCCATTGAGAATAAATCAGGAACAAACGAAATAGCCGTATACAAGTTACGGCTACTCGCCAGGGTAGCTCAGTTGGTTAGAGCGTGGGACTCATAAGCCCAAGGTCGTGAGTTCGATCCTCACCCCTGGCATTGATGAATTACTGTATTGTACCGGGGGATAGAGCAGCCTGGTAGCTCGTCGGGCTCATAACCCGAAGGTCGGAGGTTCGAATCCTTCTCCCCCAATTTATATAGAAAAAGAGACCATCCGGTCTCTTTTTCTTATTTAGTTGCTTCAATATAACCAAGCTCTGGACCATCTAAGTAACCCTCCCAAAACTCCACTCCCAACCTACTCTTACCCTCTTCAGAAATAACAGGCTTAATCCACTCCACATGACTAAATCCAGCTTTTTTTAACCCTTCCTCTATTGTCTCTGGAGTATAGTAGACAGAGTTAAGCGTACAAATATACTTGTCATCATTATAAAGATCAATCTGTAGCCGTGCCTCATCAACCATGCCGCCAATAACAGTCTTTTCTGCACCAAACCTCTTTAAATCCCTGCCCTCAGGAAGGTCGACAATAGCAATGAACTTACCCTCATCAGCAAGAGAGTTATATATTTTCTTGTACAGATCAAATAATTGTTCTTTACTATCAGAGTAGTTAAGGACATATGGAGCGGAAATTATATCTGATTTTGGAAACAAATCTTTGAATATATCTCCGAGGATGTATTTCACATTCCCTGGCTGATCTTTCGTCGCTAAGTTTATCTGTTCTATCGAATTATCAATTCCAATAACCTTATCTGCTCCTCCCACTGAGAACTCTTTCGTAAAAAAGCCATTCCCTGACCCAAGATCTAAGACCCTCTTTCCGTTTAAGTTCCCAGCCATCTTAAGGATTGTAGGTAACATTGAGTATTGCTTATCTGGCTTTATGTCTGACTGTCTGTACCTTTCGGCAAGAGAATCATAGTCATTCAGTTGAATTGTTCTGGGCCTATTAATAGCATGAGACTCTCTCTGACTACCATATTCTCTGACCTGCAAACGATCACTCAAATTAAAACCTTCTAGCCTGGTTCTATCCTCAATAACTCCTTTGATCACATCAAGCTTCTCTGCTGTATCCCCTTGGGGCATGATATATATCTTATCTCTTGAAATACCTTTCAATATCGGGAGGTAGTCTTTAACTATTTCGTCAATATCCTTCTCTTCTTCTACAACAAATTTAAAATTTGTGTCTCTATTTATAAGGCTTTGGAGTGCTTTTTCGTTGATTCTTTTACTCTTTTCTAATCCTGAGTTTGATAGTTTAGGTGAGCAATTAAATTGAACATCTGGAAAGTCTTCTGGTACCTTAATAGTACCGTTTGTCTCTATTTCGATGTGCCAACCACTAAGTTCGGGTTGGTTAATTAAGTTTACCAAACGTTTCTGCTGAACCATTGGCTCCCCACCTGTAATTACCAGCGTCGGCTCCTCTGTTCGTTGTGGCTGTATCTCTGATCCGACCCTTATCTGGGAAACGAGCTTTCTTTGTTCCATACCTTCATCCCAGGACTTTTTGATTCTTTGTGTCGTTTTTTCTATATTCCACTTCTCTTTTTCATCATGAAATTCTGGCATCTCCTTGTTCCATGTATAAGGCGTATCGCACCATGTACAATCTAGGTTACAATAGTGGAGACGGAGAAAAACAGCAGGCTTTCCAGCATTCACACCCTCACCTTGTTTGGTAAAAAAAGTTTGGTCACCCGAGATAGTTAGCTCTATCTTTTTAGGCGCTTCTGCTTGATTGTTCTCTGCGAAAATGTCTTTTTTTATTTCTTTGCTCTCCATTATCTATATCTTTTACTCTACCCAGTCCTCTACCATAATAAATTGCTTTTTGTTTTTTATTGGAAGTATCTGGTATATCTCTTCAGTAATAAACGGAATGTACGGATGAAGTAATACAAGAAGATTTCTTAACATCCAAAGTAAGTTGTCCCGCGTTTGTTTGACCATACTCTCATCAAAGTTATCTGGCATTGGAAACGGTATCTGTTCTTTTGTCTTTTCTACATACACATCACAGAATTGATGCCAGAAGAAGTGGTAGATTGTTTCAGCTGCCTGACCGAAACGATACTGTTCCAGTTGTTTATTGTATTCAATAACAAACTCGTCATACTTTACCTTCATCTCGCGGTCAGCGTCGCTAACTGCTACAAACTCAAGGTTCTCTGCTTCGTAGTCGTCTACTTTCATAAGCACAAAACGCGATGCGTTCCAGATCTTATTCATGAAAGTACGCGACATCTTAAGAGTGTCATCAGCTACTCTCTGATCCTGACCACCTGTTACTTGGTAGAGCAAACTAAAACGAACAGCGTCAGCACCAAACTGACTAATGAGATCAACTGGGTTTACTACATTCCCTTTTGACTTACTCATCTTGCGACCTGTTTTATCATTTACGAGACCATGAAGGTACACCGTTTCAAATGGAATTTTATCGGTTTGCCAAAGACCCATCATAATCATGCGAGCAACCCATTTGTACAAAATATCATACCCAGTCTCCATGACACTGGTTGGATAGAACTGATCAAATAGGTTATTTGTTTTGAGTGTAATATACGGCCATTGCGAAGACGAGAACCAAGTATCAAAAGTATCTGTTCCTGATCGGTAATTACCATCACCAAAGTACGCTCGCGCTTCCTCTTCATTTTCAGAAATGAGATACTCTTCTTTAGAGGTGTCATCATTCGTTCGATAAAAAACTGGAATACGAATACCCCACCAAATCTGGCGACTAATACACCAGTCGTACATATTCTCAAACCAATCAAGACATGGCTTTACAAAATGTTCAGGCAGAATCGTAATCTGCCCTTTTTCGATCGTTTCTTTTGCGCGAGAAGAAAGCGGTTTTACTTTCAAAAACCACTGCGGCGTTAAGAGCGGTTCAATAACTTCTCCTGTTCTCTCCGCGTGACCAACCATATGTTTGATTGGTTTTTTTTCAACCAAGAATCCGGCTGCTTCTAGCATCTCAACTGTTTTTTCACGAGCAGCTGCTGGCTTGAGTCCAAGCAACTCTTCTGGAACGTTAATCATCTTTCCCTGTAAATCAATAACAGAAAGCTGTGGGAGGTTATGACGCAAACCGATTTCATAATCGTTAAAGTCGTGAGCTGGAGTAACTTTAAGCGCTCCCGTACCAAGCTTTGGGTCGACGTGATTATCTGCAATGATTGGTATCTGGCGACCAACTAAGGGTATCGTTGCGGTTTTTCCAATTAACTCTGTGAATCGTTCATCCTCAGGATTTACTGCAATGGCCGCATCAGCAAAAATTGTTTCAGGTCTTGTAGTTGCAATCCGTACGGTTCCGTAGTTAAGCGTATACATGAATCCATCTTTCTCAATGAACTTCACTTCAATATCTGCAAGACTTGTTTGTTGAACAACTGAGTAGTTCACTACTCTATTTGCACGGTAAATTAAACCTTGAGTGTGTAGCTTTTTAAATGTGTCGTGCACTATTGAGATAACATCAGGGTCGAGTGTGAATTTTTCTTTTGACCAATCAAGACTAAAGCCAAGTAAACGAAGTTGGTTCAACATAACACCCTGGCTCTTCATCGTAAACTCAAGCGTTTGTTTATAGAACTCATCTGGACCTAAATCAAAACGACTCTTGCCGTCTTTTTTAAGTTGTTTTTCAAACTCCGTTTGTGTCTCAATTCCTGCATGATCCGTTCCAGGAAGCCATAAAGTTGGATGCCCCTGCATTCTTTTACGACGAACTAAAAGATCCTGTATAGCGTAGAGAGCGTGCCCCATATGTAAACTACCGTTCGCATTTGGAGGAGGCAAGATTATGCTATATGGAGATTTTGTTGCGTTTAGGTTTGGCGCAAAAACACCAGACTGTTCCCAGGCTTTATATATCCTCCCTTCAACATTCTGTGGCTCGTATGATTTAGATAGTTCTTGTGGCATAAAATTAATTTCTCACATTGTAGCCGAAAATAGCTCTTTTTTAAAGATCTTTATTTGAGAGCACAGGGAAAGAAAGATCTGTTTTTTTCAGTACCTTTTTACCGTTCATGAGTCTATATGCTGCTGCCATTGCTATCATAGCAGCGTTATCACCACAGAACTGTATCTGTGGAATAACATACGAGACTGTGCTAAGTTGATTTTTAATTTCTTCTCCGAGTTGTTCTCGCAGTCTTTTATTTGCTGCTACGCCACCACAAATGCTCACTGTTTCTGCTTTGTACTTTTTCGCAGCCATCATAGTTTTTGAGACGAGAACATCAACAACTGCTTGCTCAAAGGCATAGGCCATAGCCTGTTTGTTTTTTATTGTTTTACTTTTTTCTTTTTGCCACGCATATAAAACTGCAGTTTTAATACCTGAGAATGAGAACTTAAAATCACCAGTATCGATCATAGGTCGGGGAAGTTTATAACGCTCTTTACCTACAAACCCTTGCGCTAGCTTTGATACTGCTGGTCCACCTGGATATCCAAGATCTAAAATCTTTGCTACCTTATCAAATGCTTCACCAACTGCATCATCTACGGTGTATCCTAATGTCTTGTATTTGCCATGATCCTTCATGAGCACTAGAGATGTATGGCCACCCGATACAAGCAGCACAACCGCTGGGAACAGAAAGGTATTCTTTTTGTTTTCCTCATTAATGAAATTAGAGTACATATGCCCCTCTAAATGGTTAACTGGGATTATAGGGAGACCTGTTGTCATAGCGAAAGTCTTGGCTGCACTCGTACCAACGAGAAGTGAACCAGTAAGACCTGGTGCTGATGTCACCGCTATATAGTCAATCTTATTCAATGTGACTTTTGCGTTTTTTAGTGCGCTCCCTACAACCCTAGCGATATGCGAAACATGCACACGACTCGCTACCTCAGGCACGATACCGCCTGTCTTTTGGTGCTCTCGAATTTGTGAGTACACCACACTTGAATTAAGGTGAGGTTTTTTACCTGCAATAGTCACTACAGCCGCTGCAGTTTCGTCACAACTAGTTTCAATAGCTAAAATCTTCATAGGCATATTATATCATATGAGGCCCTGTTGGTCATGGACTAAAAAAGGAGTATAATAACAAAAAATAGCTATGCAACCGATTCAACTCGACAACCTGGTTCAGTCCGATCTCTGGGAGAAGTTTCAGAATAAAGCAGGACATAAAACCCTACGTATTAATGGGGTTCTTGTAATGCTTTTTTCAGCACCTTTTTTTGGTAATTACTTTTTTATACCAAAAGGTCCAGAGATTGTTACAAAAGAATTTCTAAAGGAAACTAAAAAGATAGCAAGAAAACATAAAGCGTTTTTCATCCGTGTAGAACCGCAAGAAATAAAGGAGGGAGTAAAACTCACAAAAAGTCTGGATATCCATCCAAAGACTACCCTCGTACTGTCCCTATCTCAATCAGAAGAAGTACTCTTTGAGAGCTTGAAGCCTAAGACTCGTTACAACATCCGACTAGCACAAAAAAAAGGAGTGGTAATAGAAAAGACACAGAATCCAGAAAATATAAAAATATTTTTTGATCTAACTTTACAAACTGCAGAGCGGGACAAAATTCGCTCTCATCCAAAGTCTTACTACAAGACTATGATGGAAACACTGGGTCGAGACGGTACCGTTACTCTCTACCTTGCTCGGTATCAGAATAAATATATCGCAGCTACTCTCGTATCTTTTTATAAGTCCACTGCAACCTACCTACACGGCGCTTCGTCGAATGAACATAGGAATGTAATGGCTCCCTACTTACTGCAGTGGCAGGCAATAGTAGATGCGAAAAACAAAAAGTGCATATGGTATGACTTCTTTGGTATCGCAGATACAGATGACGACAACCATCCATGGGCAGGAATTACTCGGTTTAAGAAGGGTTTTGGTGGAGAAGTAATTACATCCCCAGGAACATACGATTACCCAGTAAGTAACATCAGATACCTTTTATATACAAAGTTTAGATTGGCTATCAAATGGATGAGAAAAAGAATGCGCTAATATATCTTTTTCATGGGGAAGACGACTTTACTACCCAAGAAAAAATAACACGCCAGAAAAAGAACTTTCTGGCAAAACATGGTGAGTTTAACCTCACTACTTTTAACGAAGAGAATTTCAGTAAAGAGTCATTTATAGAGACCGTAACTGCCTCTCCTTTTTTAGGAGAGAAAAGACTGATCATTGTAGAAGACATGGTAAGTGTATTCAAAAAGGAAGAGTGGGAATTTATTGAAAAGAATATAGTACATATACCAGATACGAGCGTTTTGATCTTTCAAGAAAGTGAGAAAGTAAAAGATAAGAACCCTATTTTTGGACTTATAACCACATCAAATATACTTGAGCAAAAGAAAACCTTTGGTTCAAGTATAATGCAGCACGCCAAAGAGAGTCTTACGCGTGCGGGAGTTACGATAGATCAAAATGCACTTTCTCTTTTTTCTGATTTAATAGGTAGCAATACAAGATCTGCAGAGCAAGAAATAAGTAAGATTATTTCTTACGCAGCTAAGTCAAAACACATATCTATTCAGGATATAGAAAAACTAGTTGTTGGACAAAAAACTAATAATATCTTTGCATTGGTTGAGACTCTTTCTCAAAGGAATATAAAGAAATCTCAAGATATGCTTTCTGACTTCTTTTTATCGGGAGACAAAATTCACCACATCCTACCTCCTATTGCCTATCAGTTTAGAACACTTCTGATAGTATCTCTAGCGAACACAAAAAAAATACCTAGCTCTCAATATAGTAAGGACTTTGACTTAAAGCCGTATACTATTCAAAAAAGCCAGGGCATGCTGAGAAACTTTTCACTATCTTCTCTATTAAAGATCCACCAGTATATCTCTGAATGTGACCTAGGAGTTAAAACGGGAGACGTCGATGAAGAGACTGCTCTCATGACACTAGTAACTAAGATTTGTCTAGTTACCTAGATTACCGAAAGTCCCAGTTAGGGCCTATCTTGCTCTCAACGACTAACGGACAGTGGAGCTTGTACGCCTGCTCCATAACATCAATTATCTGGGATGCTACGTGCTCAGACTTGTCTTTTGGAACCTCAAACACTAATTCATCGTGCACTTGAAGAAGCATTTTAATGTCAGGATGTTTTTTCAGTATTTTGCTATCCACATCAATCATCGCCTGCTTCATAATGTCCGCGGCAGTACCTTGAATTGGCATATTAATTGCCATGCGTTCAGCCGCCTTTCTTACCTGCGCCATAGAGGAACTTAAATCTGGTAAGTAGCGTCTGCGACCAAGTAATGTTTCTACATATCCTGTTTCTGCTGCTTTCTCTAAAGTATCGTCCATGTATTTCTTAACTAAAGGGAACTGCTTAAAGTACTGATCTATAAAATTCTTTGCTTCTTTTTGATCCATGTCTATTGCCTGTGAGAGACCATACGCAGACATGCCGTAGATAATTCCAAAGTTAACTACCTTGGCAATGCGCCTCATGTCTTTTGTTACTTCATCTGCTGTAACTCCGAATACAGCCGAAGCGGTTTCTGAGTGAATATCTCGTCCGTCACGAAATGCAGATAACATCTTTTCGTCCTGAGCTATAGAGGCAACTACTCTGAGCTCAATTTGTGAGTAGTCGCACGCAACGAGAACATTACCTGGGCTCGCAATAAAAGCTCCTCTAATTCTCTGACCAAAGTCTGTACGAACAGGTATGTTCTGTAGGTTAGGGTCTGAAGAAGACAGTCTCCCAGTTGCTGCAATAGTCTGGCTATAACTTGTATGTACTCTATGATCCTTTTTATTTACAAGGAGTGGAAGCGAGTCTATGTACGTATTCTTGAGCTTTACCAGTTCCCGGTATTCTAATATTGGTTCTATAATCGGATGTGTGCCTCGTAGCTTGTCTAACTCAGTAGCCGAGGTAGAAATACCTGTTTTAGTTTTTTTAATATCTTGGTTTTCTATGCCAAGTTTTGTAAACAAAATAGTTCCTAATTGTTGTGTGGAGTTTATATTAAAGTCCTCCCCGGCATATCCAATAATCATTTCAGCGAGCTCGTCAATTCTTTTTCCTACTTCATTTCCAATTTTTGCGAGTACCTTAGTATCAAGCAATATGCCTTTATATTCCATATCTAAAAGAATTCTGTTTACCGGCATCTCGATGTCAAAAAGTAGCTTGGATATGGTTTTATCTGAAGAAACTTTTGGAGCATAGAGCTCGTAAAGTCTGTATGCGATATCAGCATCCTCTGCCGCATATTCAAAAGCCTTCTGTATATCCACTTGATCAAATGTTATTTGTTTTTTACCAGTACCAATAAGAGACTCTATGGATATATTTTGGTGAGAGAACTCAATAAATGCCAAGCTATCCAGTGAGTGTCCTCGTCGTAGTGGGTCAAGCAAGTATGAGGCTATCATAGTATCAAAGAAAGCATTGTTAACTTCTACTCCAGCATTCTTTAAAACCAACATATCAAACTTGATATTATGTGCTACCTTCTTGATTTCCTCTGACTCAAATACATCTTTCAAACCTTTTAAGACCGTGTCTTTATTCACCTGTTCTCCTGCGCTGTGCCCAACTGGAATATAGTAGGCTTGCTTTTCCTTCCACGAAAAAGACAAACCAACAAGTTCACAGCTCATTGGGTCAAGTCCTGTAGTCTCAGTATCAAAAGCAAATATCTTTTGTTTTTTAAGCTCTTGTAGAAATTCACTAAACTTCTTCTCTGTATCCACAAGTATGTAGTCTAAAGACTCATCTCTATGAGGAGCATCTGTTGCATCACTTCCTTCATCAAAAAGAGAGGTTGCGCTTGTTGCAGACTTCCCTTGGTTAATGAGCTTAAGCAGCCGTGGTAAAAGTGAACGAAATTCATACTTTTGGAACATCTCGGTTGCTACCTTGTAGTCAAACTCGTTAAGTACACATTTTGTTAGATCAAACTCTATTGGGACTTTTGTATCTATGGTCGCTAATCTATACGACATATATGCCATATCGCGATTTTGTAACAAAAGTTCTTTTACTTTATCTGTACCTTTGAATTCTCCACTATCTACCGCAGCATAGATGTCATCTAGGGTTCCATACGTTGTAATAAGTTCCGTTGCGGTCTTTTCACCGATACCTTTCACGCCAGGAATATTATCACTAGCGTCCCCACGAAGCGACTTGTAGTCAATCACATGTTCAGGTCCAAAACCGTACTTCTCAACAACAAGTCCTGGGTCATAAATGATCTGATCTTTAATACTCTTTCTTAGGGTATACACCTTAGTGTTATTATCTACCAACTGAAGTGTATCCATATCTCCAGTCACAATAATTGTTTCAAAGTTTTTTTTCTCATCATCGATAGTGCGACACACAGTACCAATCAGGTCATCTGCTTCAAACCCTTGTTTCTCAAAGATAGGGATGTTCATAGCAGTAACTAGTTCCTTAACGAGAGGGATTTGCTCGTAGAGGTCATCTGGAGCCTTAACACGAGTGGCTTTGTACTCGGTATACGCCTCGTGGCGGAACGTAGGACCAGCAAGGTCAAAAGCCGCCGCGATATGTGTCGGCTTTACATCTTCAATCGCCTTTAAAAGCGTACTAGTGAAACCATACACAGCACCTACTGGGATGCCTGATTTCGTACGAAAAGGAGGCACCGCGTGATATGCGCGGTGAATAAGAGCATTAGAGTCTATTAAAAGAAAAACGTTCTTTCGTGCCATACTATTTCAAATATTTGAGTACTGTTTTTTGGTCGTTGAATGGCACTACTTCCCCTTGGATATTCATCCCCGTTTCAGAACCCTTTCCTGTAACCACCACAACATCACCTTTACCTGAAACCATAAGTAATGCTTTTTCAATAGCATGGTCACGATTTATCAGGATCTCGTAGTCCTTATTCTTTTCTTTTCCATTATCTATAAAGCCTAATTCAATATCACGGACTATGTCATACGGGTCGTCAAAATACGGATCTTCGTTGGTTAGAATAGAGTAGTCCACATAACCACTCACGGTTCTTCCCATGGGGCGACGCTTACCAACATCACGCCCACCGCCACATGAACCAAATACTGCAATAATCTTCCCAGAATAAAGAGCTCTAATAGTACTGTAGAGTGTCTGAAGTGCCTCGGGAGTAACTGCATAGTCAATGATTACATCAAACCCCTTCTTTGAGGTAATTCGTTCCATACGACCTGCTACACCTTTATAGTGAGCATATGACTTTTCTATCCCATCACTGGAAACCCCAAATAGACGGGCAACGGCCACTCCAGCAAGAATATTATATATCTGTATCTTACCAAGCAGAGGAGAATGTATTTTGTATGCATCAGAGTCTGCAATTATTGTTGCACTCAAGCTCGTATCAGAAGAGACAATATCTTCTGCCCTCATTACCTGAGAAGCAAAAAGCGAGTTCTTCTTGGTAATGCTAATACCGTACTTCTCGTCACTTTCTGACTTAAGAAAATCCTCCGCATGTTCATCGTCTATATTAGCGATTATAGTCTTGCGCAGTGCAGATGAAGCAATGCCTGCTATCTTTTTACGAGGAGATTTTTTTAGGTTAGTAAAAAGACTCTTCTTAGCTGCCTTATATTTTTCAAAAGAGCCGTGAGCTTCTATATGCTCCGGTGTAAGGTTCGTGAAAATTACCGTATCAAAGTCTACCCCAACAGTGCGATGAGATACTATACCCTCTGATGAAACTTCAAGCACCACCACCTTACATCCACTCTTTTTCATATCGTGCAGTCGTTTCTGTAAACCAAAACGGCCAAGCGTGGTGTTCTTTGTTTCGTTTATCCATTCACGACCACCTATCTTGTAATTAGCGGTAGAAATCAAGCCAGCACGAATGCCGTTGTCTTGTAGTACCGCGTGAATAGCGTTTACCGTACTTGTCTTTCCGTTCGTCCCTGTCACGCCTATTATCACCATTGAACGACTCGGGAATCTATACAAAAAAGCAGCGACAGCTGCCCATGATAAGTAGTACAAAGAGAAAACAAAACGGGGCACCAGAGGCCGTATAACCTTGTTTTTTACTAAAGAGATAATACCCATACAAACTCCTTATTTAATTAGCTAAAAAGCTTTTACCACTTTTTATACAATAGGTCTTTTAAGATTTGTGGGTGTTTTTGTTGTAATGAATTCACAAAATACAACGCTGCTACATACGAGGCGCCAAGAGCACCAATAGTAACGATCAGATACCCTACTAAGTACACTCCAGTAATCTTTATAATGAGTCCTCCGAAGAATACTCCAAAGATAATATGGATAAGTGCGTAGAATAATCCAAGCTTTAAAGTAAACTCAGAGACTAGCGTAAAAGGCCAGAAACGAATGAGGTATCGAATAAAAACAAAAGTACCGATCGCACCTAGAAGAAGTGCCCACAGAAGAGAGAGAATTAACGGACCGAAGTGAATAGATAAAAGAAATATATCAGGAAGTGCAAGACGGCCGAAAACTCCTGCGTCTTCTGCTACTCGTGGATATACATACTGTGCTGCTCCGTATTGAAAGACGGTCACTATTACCGTTGTCATAACAAATGCAATAGCTCCATAAGACACAACAGATGAAACTGAGTTCTCATCGTGCTTCTTAACACCAATCAGTTTAAGCGCAGCTTTTAAAATACCATCTAGTTTAGTAACGACTGACTTAGCTCTCGCATCCTCTAGGAAGTCGAATCTACTCCGAACAACCTCGCCACCATCCACAATTTCTTCGTGATTAGACACACCTTCGTCATCATGAATGAGACCACGAACATGCTCTCGATCTTCTTGTTCGAGTACTGATAGTGCCTCAGTAATCTCCTCTTCTTCAACCCCTTGGTCTACAAGACTACGGGTAAGAACCGAGATAGAGTATTTTGATTTGTTCTGACGAAGGTATTCAACAAGCTCTAGATCTGCCATACATGCTCATTAGTACTATATCTATATAGTACCATATCAAGAATCGGAAGTCTAAAATATTTATACAGCTTCTTCCTGCTCCTCTTTTTCCCGGGCAGCGATGACTTTTGGAGATGAAGTCACGATCTGGTCTTCTGTTTCTGAAGCAATAATCTTTATGGCAACGTGGTTTGCGCCAGCGAAGAATAGTCCCTCTCCTACGCGAGATTCAAGTAGTAGTGATTGCTCACCTGCGGTAAGGTTAAATGTCTTTGCAATAGATTCAATTGAAGCTGGAGATTGCTTAAGAAGCAACTGGAGTGATGAGTTTGTTACGATTGCACGACCGTACTTCGAAGACAAGAAGTCTTCTACGTCCTGAGTAATAGTAGTGAGCCCTAGGTAGTACTTACGAGCACGCTTAGCAATTGAGTAAATAAACTTAGCTGCATCTTCGTTTTCCATCATGATCCAGGCCTCGTCTACTATGAGAAGTCGTTTACGACGCTCTGCACGAATGCGTGCCCAAATATAGTCGAGTACCATATACATAGCAATAGGACGAAGAGAAGACTCAAGATCACGAATATTAAATACGACAAATCCCTTTTTAAGGTCGATATTAGTTGGCTGGTTAAATATTCCAGAAAAAGTACCTGAAACATACTTTTCAAGTCTTTTAGCAAGTGAGTCGGCGACTGGACCCATAGAAGAAAGTACACTATGAAGATCTCCCATTAATGGCGGCTCTTTAGTATGCGTGGTAGGGTCGTTCGTAATTCCCTTTTTAGTATAGGTCTGTGCAATGGCATGGTCCATAATACCGTCTTCCTCAGGCGTTAATTTACCTAAGAACAGATTCATTAAACCTTTAAGAGTGATGATAGTACTACGCAAGTTGTCTTCTCCCATATCCGCACTTGCGTTAGCAGGAAGTGGTGGAATATCAAATGGGTTAATGCGGTGATCTGAACTTAGACTTAAGCTCAAATAACTACCGCCAACAATTTTGCACAAGTTCTGGTACTCGTTTTCTGGGTCGATAATCAAAACGTCGACTCCAAGCATCATATAGCGCAATGCTTCAAGTTTTACCGCATATGACTTACCAGCACCAGACTTCGCAAACACTACTGCGTTTGCGTTCTCTAAGCTCTCAAATCGGTCAAAGATAATAAGACTTCTATTGTGTCGGTTAATACCATACATAATTCCCTCATTACTCGTGAGGTCCATTGAAGTAAATGGGAACGTAGTAGAAAGAGATCCGGTATCGAAGTTACGACGAACATCCAATAAGTCTTGTGCGAGAGGAAGCGTAGAGCGAAACCCTTGGCTGGTCTGGAAGTTTGCTCTCTTGGTATAAATTAAGTTACCACCGAGTTGAGACTCAACGTTCTTGGTAAGCAACTCAAGGTCATCGAGTGTTTTAGAATACAGTGTTATATACAAACATGAGTGGAAGAGCTTTTCTTCACCTCGAGAGAGTTTATCTCGTAGCTCTTCAATATCTCCGAGAGCCGTTTCAAGCTCTGGGTTACGCACCAGTCCTTTTTGTGCCTCTATATTTAAAGCCGACTCTACTTGACCTGAGCGCTTACGCAGTACATCAAGAGAGCCCCGAGAGTCGATTGGGTAAATAAAGATACCAATATCTATAGTTTGATCAATATTAATGATCGGAGATAACCAGTTTGGAAAAATATAGCGAGGATAGTTAAATATGAAAAGCGTACGAACATAGAGATCGTTTAGCATCAAGTAGTTTGGCTGCACCTGTACAGAAGATGGTGCAATAAGATCACGAATAGATGCGAGTCCTTTCTCGTATGTTTTCTTAGCTTCAAGCTCGCGTGTTTCGCGATCTTTTTTTGCTTTTTCTTCGGCAAGAGCAATAGCTTGCTGTTCAGGAGAAACCTTTGGACCAAATAAAGAAAAACCAGATTTCTTTAGTGGAGTAGGTGTTACTACTGGAGCTACTATAGGTGCTGTCTGTGGTACTGCTCGAGCTGTCATTTGTACTGGTTGCGCTTGTGGCACTAGAGTAGGAGCTGGCGTAGCCTGTGGTCTTACCACTGGAATAGCCTGCACCGGAGTTTGTGCTGGTCGAGGCGTAATACTATCCATCTTTTTTTGTGTTTCTTGGTTGTCCATGTGGTGATTTATCCTATTTCCATATCTTCTGGTAATTTTGCAATAATCTCGGATTCAAGTTGCGTCACGTCTATTAACTTTTGTGTGGTTGCCTGGTCTGGGTTGTATGTCGAGTAATATAACTCAATTAGTTCCTGAGTATCCAGCTGTGCAGCACGCAGCCCTATACCCTGCAATCCCTGGGCCACTGTCTGTACTTTTTGACGCAGAGACTTTTTCTCATCTTCAAAGTTATTCACCGTCACTGTTGCTTGGTTACCAAAGAGCTGGGCTAAGAATCCTACTTTCTGGAATCCTGCTGGGTAGTGAGGCACTACTACGTAGAATCTCTTCTCCATAATATTAGCCAGCTCAATGAGGCCTCGTACATAGAGTACATAGTCGTTAATTTGAGTCTGAAGTAGTTCGTTGCTTTCTTTCTGCCCACGACGCTCTAAGTCAGAGAGGTATCCAGATAAATCCAACTTTCTTGATTGAACTAGAATTTGAATTGGAAAGTCTAGAGAGTTGATGAAGTTCTGATACCCCAGGATGACTGAGTCCCGTTCAATATCTGACTTGAGCTCAAAGTTCACCGCAGAGCACAACAAGACCATGCGCATACCGCCATCCTTGAGTATCACAATACCTTCTCGAATTTGATCTATATCGAGAAATCCCTGTGTGGTTGAAGCGGGTGCTGCACCTGCCTCTACGGTTGATTTTTGTTCTTTGTTTTCGTTTGTGTCTGCCATTGTTTATTTTTTTGAAAGAAGACTACCGATCATCTGCGCTACATCGCGTTCTTCTTCTACTTTTACTGGTGCAATACGATCAATACTACGCTCTAAGTCTCCAAATACATCATCTAAATTCGATTCATCTACTGTTAACTGGTCAGGAGTGGTTTCTGTATCAAAAGGTGAAACTATTCTATCTCCTAAATCTGTGTCTTCTGCTTCTGTTTTGTATCCCTGGGTATCTATTATAGTTGTCAGCTGTGCGAGACGAGACTTGAGCGCACCTTTTTTACTGCGCCGCACTATTGCACGACTACCATGCGTTGCTTCCTGCGCACTTTGTGCCATGATACTTTTTATATGCGTGGATTTCTTCCAAATCTTTATCTTAGGATCAAGAGAATAAATAATAAACGATTGGAGAAATCCTAGAAACGGCTGTTCGTTTACTCGAATAAAAACAAGTGCAAAAACAAGTAGTGCTACTGGAAGCGCAATCAAAACAAATAAAGTAAAGTTACTTTGACCAAAAGACAAAAATAGAATGTAAAGGAGTGATCCTCCTCCTATCATATAGAGAAACTGTCGGAGCGTAAAGGGTCCGAGTATCTTGTCTTCTATATCTATATTTTGTGGGATTTTATATTGGTCTGGCATCTATATTACGCTCCTGCTTTACCTTGAGGTTTTGGACCCTTAATACGCTTCCACTCCGCTGCTGCCTGTTGTTTTTCTCTCTTTAAATTATTATCATTTCCGGCATACGCCATCTTTCTTCGTAAGTCCAAGATTCTATTGGTCGCCTCTAGGTGCTTCTCGAGTTCTTCTTGAGTTACATTATTTCTTCCCGAAAACTCTGGCTTATAGAATTCTTGTGCTAACTTAGTAGCTCCAGCAACATCACCGGTTTTTATTAAATCATTGATCCTGTTAGTTTCGTTACTCATACGGTTAGTAATCTGTTCTTCTGTAAAACCAGACTTATTAACATAATTCTCGAATCTACGCGCTTGATTACCTTCGACATAGTGAGTTCTTCTAGAATTCAAGGCTTCAATATTTTGATACCTTCTTGTTGAGTCGGCGAAATCTGCATGACCAAATACGCCATCTACCATATTGTCTATCTCGCTATCTGAAAACTTTGATGTAATAGAAGTATCTGACTTTAAGTCTCTTAGTACTTTATCTCTATTTCCGTTCTTAACCCCTTTACCAATCTCTTCCATTACTTCTGCTCTCATCGATCCACCTAGCTTACTCTGTAACTGGTTTATGATCTGATCTGCTTGTGCTATCTTCTCGTTTTCGAATTCCTCCATAATCTTAGAGATATTACTTAGTCCAGCTCCTTGAACGGAGAATATAGGTAGACCTCCTATGTCGGTCATAGTCATTCTGTTCATATCGTTGCGCAACTGGTCAGCTCCCGATCCAGCCCCTGCCGTATCTCCATATAATCCTATACGAGAACGATTAAGAAACTGACTCGCTAGAAGGCTCTTCGTATTATCACCTCCCATTATTATTCCATCCATTTTCGCTAGTTCGTCAGTTTTAGTATTTGATGCGAATTTATCACCAGTAAGTTTAGATAAATCTGCCATAACCTCACGACCTCTTCTCTGTGCATCTACTCCGTGAACACCGTTGTTTACATCTTGAATCTTCGCCATAAGTGCGGCGACCTTCTTCTTATTTATCTTATCCGGAGCCTTTGCTTTCTTTTGACCAGGATTTGCCGCATCCTCTTCTAGTAACTCATTTTCTACTTGATCCATTAAATAGTCAGCATCAATCGATTTTATCTTGTCTTTTTCTGCATTCAAATCATCCTCCCAAAAAGGCTGTTGTAGCTTATTTTCCCAACCAGCTTTCTTTCTCTTTTTCTCATATTCTTTTTTAGCGTTCGCTGCAGCTTTTTCTGCACTCTTTTTAAATTCTCCTGGAGCACCAGCAGCTCTTTTTGCTCCTAGAGAACCCTTAGATCCAAAGCGAGCAGCTTTTAAATAACTCTGAGTGAAAAAACCACCTTTTATGTCTTCATCTTTCATATTGGCGAGTTTTGCAGTTCTCTCTGCAAACTTAGATTTCACACCGGCACCAACCTCGCCAGTCTTTTCTTTAATAGCTTTGACTGGGTTGAACTTAGTACCTGGAATTCCTTGTTTTCCAGACAAAATACCTTGAGCCTGAGACATAATTGCACCACCGAGTTTGAGTGGTTGGGTGGCTGCTACATACATAAGAGTGATTGCCATTGCAGACTGCAACAACACAGACTGTCCTACTCCTGTAGTAGCCGTACCGCCGATAGCTCCACCTGTAGCAGATTCAGGTATAAGCGCACTACCAAGAGTACTAATAGCATACCCTGCAATATACAAGAACATGGCAGCAACCGGAGCCATTAATGCCCAGTTTACAAACATAGACCATACCTTTCCTACATTCTCTTGTATTTGTTTGAATGGAAGAATTCTGGCTACATAAGGTAAAGCTGCAAGACCGAAGAATACATTAATAACAATCACACGAACCCACATAAGGATATACATGTATAGCAATATTCCTGCAAATACAATCGCGGTTATCGTTTTAACAAAGGCACCAAAAACAGTACTACCAGAGATATCACTTAGTGCAGTGTTATCCCCTGTAGCTAAAAGCTCATCTAGTCCTTTTGGAATACTGAAAAAATAATTGACGAGAGTGTTGGATACAAGAATAACAAAGTTAAATATAGCCAAGCTAAAGTTGACTAAGATTATTGCAAATATTAACTGTGGTATCATTCTTTGAAATTGCCATGTCTTGAGATCGACTCTTAGTACATTTAGTAGAGCAATAAGTAGAAAAGCAACAATAAAAAGAACATTTATTATAGTACGAATGGCGTTCCAAATATCCAAAACTCCATTACCACCAGCAGTAACATCTTTTATTATAAAGACCTCCTTAACTACTTCGGGCTTTAGCCACCCAATAAGAATATCTTTGAGCCCTAAAATACGATATAAGAACCAACAAGTTATATTAGTGAAAACCCCGCCTTGACCGAAGAATAACGATAAGCCTCCTAGCTTTTCATCCTCTTTACATATACCTTCTTCTTTATCGCTTTGAGTTAGTGTCTCAGTAGAAGAAACTCCAGGGTCTTTTACTGAAGCACCATAGGTAGCCTCTGCCTCAGAAAGACCTCTTTGTGCTGCCTGACATCCTGCAGTATCATGAACCTCCACACAATCTTTGTATACTTGATAACGGGCTAGTACTACTTTGCCCATAGTCTCAGCCTCTTTCTTTACTTGGATACAGGTGTCTTTTGCTACTTTTCCACTATGAACACCGCCAGATTCTGCATCACAATCAATAGTCTCGTAACTTGCTGCTGTTTCTTTTTCTTTGTCTGTTAATTTGTCTTTACCTGATCTATAAAGCGTCTGAATATCTCTAAATACCTGCCAATCATTAGTCTTATATGCCCTTCCGGTTGCAGCAACATCAGTTGCTGCATATATATAAAACGGGTCAACTTTTGGTGGATTAATACTAACAGTAAGCTTAAGTTCTGAAAGAGGAACGTTATCTGTGTCGTCAGCTCCGAAGAAAGTATTAAGTGATGGTCTATCGTATGGCCATGTAGCCTTTGTGGCCGTTCCTTGATAACACTCAGCTGAAAGTTTGTGTCCTTCGTCTATAGTATTACAGAGATCTAAGAAAGTTTTTCGATCATCATTGTCGTTGAGATCGTCAGGCCCTTCCCAGGCATCAGTTTTGAACTCAGGAGGAACAAGCGTATACAAAACAATATTACTTGCATCAGTCTGATACGGCTTCCATGTACAGGTATTTGTGTAGACCCCCTTATTGTTTGGGTCTTCTTTTCCTTCACACTTAAGGCCAGACTTAGCGTTGTCGTAAATAAAAAACCTACTATTCTCAGTTGCTGTCAACTCAACCGCTGGCTTAGTTGGGGTTGCCGCCTCCACTCTTTGTGGTCTTGCTAGCAACACACCAGAAAAAGCCTGGAGCACAACGGCGACAGACAAGATAGAAAAAACAAATCTTTTGAAATTAAATCTCACGGTTTGATGTGTGTATATTTCGTTTCCTCTATAGTATCCTATTCCCTCTATATATAACAAGAGATTTCATTAAGAAAAGAGCTCACCGAAGTGAGCTCTTGTTTTTCATAGATAAGTATTACTATTATTTCTTTTTTGTATCCTTCATTTTTGTTGTCCAAACCGTTACTTTGTTACGACCGTGCTCCTTTGAATGGTAGAGAGCAGCATCGGAACGAGCAATAAGGCGAGGGATCATCATATCTGTTACCTGAGTGTTGGCAAGCTGGTGACCATGAAGTGTGGCTAGACCAACAGATACGGTAATGTTTAGGCGTTTCTTCTTCGAATGATTAATGACGAATGATGCTTTTTCTACTGCCTTGTTAATACGATGCGCTGCTTCAAGAGCAAGTTTCTCATCGGTGTCGGGAAGTAGGATAGCAAATTCCTCACCACCGTAACGGAAAACCGTATCTGTAGCACGAACTTGTTTCTTTAGTACATCAGCAAGACCCTTAAGCACACGATCTCCAGATAAGTGACCATAGGTATCGTTTACTTTCTTAAAGAAGTCGATATCGAGTAGCATAAGGTTAAGCGACATTGGTTCAGAGAGCATTTTCTGCATCTGTATATGCTTTGAACGAAGACGAGAGAGTTCTTTAGACAGTGTATCTATAAAAGCACGGCGGTTATATACCTGTGTTAGTTCATCGGTAGTAGCAAGCTCCTCATGTTTCTTAGCCTTTTCTTCAGCAGAGACTGCGAGTACTCCAAGCCAGAACATAGCGTCTTCCTGCTTTAGCTTACCCTGGTGTAGAAACGAGAGGATATCTTCAGGTTTTAGGTCAGTTAAGTCCTGCAAACGACCTGTTTTGAGGTTTCGCTTGATCGTAGGTGAACCAATTTTGGCAGCCAAATCCTCAAATCGGGTTGTCATCTGTAGAGGTTGTAGTGTGGCTTTTTTGTTCATATGTGTTTGTGATTTCTCTCCTTTGCTCCGTTGTCTTTTATTTTAGATAATAAAAGGAGCGCCAGAGCCCTCCTTGGAAAAAACCTTTCTATATTGTTTGTGTTTCTTTGACCTTTCTATGCCATCATTGTACCACAGAAAACTCATCTCGTCAAGAATATTTCTATATTATACCATAAAATACGTGGTGGAATATATGAATAACAGGTTATTTAAGCCAAAATACGAATATATACAGAAAAAGGCCTGCAAGCGCTAAAAGACATAAAGTAGCACTAATTTGTCATAATATTTTTTTACTGATATAGTGTGGGTAATTTTAATCACACAAATACCAAGGAGGAATCACATGGAAAACAATCTCGAGGGTTTGCAAGTACCAGAAGAGCAAAACCCGCCCCAAGTAAACCAGACACCTACATACCAGTCCCCTGTAAGTCAAATGCAGGATGCGGGACTGAACAGTTCATATACTCCACCTACCCCAGTCAGTACTCCTGTAGTAGAGCCATACACTACCACTCCTGAACCTACCTTTGATATGCCAGTAAATAAGATGAATATCCGTGACTGGCTCATGGGCAACAAAAAGATCGTTGGTATAGCCGGAGGAGGAATAGTCCTCGCTGCTCTTCTTATCGGTGGCTCTCTCTGGTATATGGGTGGGCAACCAGTACAGTTTAGCGTATCTGCCAACCAGACGCCGTTTAGCCTCTCTGCTAACGGACAAGACTTTAAGGACATAACAAGCCCTACTACTATCGCTCTTAAAGAAGGAACATACACCCTAACAGCAACCAAGGATGGGTATATAGCAAATTCAAGACAGTTTACAGTTACTAAGCAAACGAAAGGAGCTGCAGTTTCTTTCTCACTCCAGGAGAAGCCAGGAGTAACTCCAGTACTGGCAAAAGCAGTACTTTTCCCAGTGTTTAACCCTGAAACGAATGCGTTACTGTACTTCACAAAGAGTGATGCAGGCTACAACCTCATGGAATACCGCATAGATACTCAGACTGAAACTGCTGTGACTAATAAGCCCATAGCTTCTATTAGTAATGTTACCTGGTCTGGAACCTACTCACAGCTAGCAGTTACTACAACTAACAGCAGTAAAACTCCAGATGGTCTTTTGTCATATATAAAAGACGCTGGAGATGACACTTCTCTTACCTGGGTAATTACTTTAGATCGCCGTGACCTCGTAAACATTAGCCTGAAGAACCTTCACCCAAGCATCAGGAATGTTTCATTCTCTCCTGAAGGGGACAAGATTTCTTACTTCTTTGACGGAGCAGGTGAAAAAGTTATCGCTACCTCAAACAATGACGGCTCAAACTACGAGCGTATCTTAAAGCTTGAGAGCATGAAGAACCCTGCTACTAACTGGTCACCAGATGGCAGCAAGATTGCAATCTACCCTAAGAAGAATACAGACAAGAACCTGAACCTATCTAGTGAGAAAAATGACTTGTATATTTACAGCTTTGAAACTCGAAGCTTATCTAAGATCAGCGCTACTGGTGATGTATCAGATATAAAATGGGCAAGTGATGGCAATCACCTTATTTACGAAAGTGATAGTAACCTATGGCTAGCGAGTGTTGCTAGTGGGGTAAGCAACGAAATGCGCAACCAAGATCTAAAGGTCTCTGGTAAAACCTTCACCACAGCATGGATAAATAACACTACAGTAATCACACTTGATAACAATAGCCTAGTAATGATCAAGATTAGTTCAGACGGCGTTGCTCAAAAACAACCAATCGAACTAAAAGAAACTAACACAACGAGCCAAGTACAAACGCTTCTTTCTGGAAGTAATAGCGCTTACCTCGTGGGAGCTAGTGATATCTCTAAGGTAGACTTGAGTAACTTACTCAAATAACCTATAAAGGTTATAATCAAATTATAATAATATCCCGCCAGTGCGGGATATTATTATGCCGTGCTTCCATCTTTCTATTATAACCTCATTATAACTATTAGATATCACTGTCAATCTATTTAACGAAACTCTTGTGTTGGATTAGCAAAATAAATAACAAAAAAGTACTTCTCATTCCTGTAAATGTCCTCTACTATAGTATTTAATACTCCACACACAAACATACATGGCAGAGTTTGAAGAAGAACAAGCCCAGCCTTCTGCTGCTTCTCAGGCAATGAGTGCCGCTAGAGAACAGGCAAAGAACCAGCTGAAGGACAAGTTAAAGAAACAGGCAATTAAGTTCCTTATCCAGACCTTTCCTGAATGGGGTCCTTTTGTTATAGGTGGAATAGTAGTTGCAGTAATCTTTCTTGCCATTTTCAATGCAATTAACGGTGGAGCAGGTGGTACCACACAAGAACAACCGAGTAAAAATGTACCGATTGAGGGTCCTCGCTACCAGAACGCTGATCTTGCTATGACTGGAGACAAGCAGGCTGGTCGGGTAGTCCTCTCTGACGAGAGAGAGCTCGGTATTACAAAAGCATCTGAACTAAAGGCTACAACAGGGGCAGATACCACCCCTACTCCAGCACCTACTACCCCTAAGCAAACTAACAGCTTTTTGGCTCGGATCGCAGCCGTTGACCCAAATGAAACTAACTCCAAAATTCGTGAACATACCACAACCATCATAGATAACCTAAACACTGTCGGTAATGGAAACTTTGAAGCAGATAAAAAAGCGGTCGACCAGTCTGTTTCGCTTGTTCAAGACGCTATACCAGTAGAAACCGACGATACCGGCGCCATTACCTCCCCTGCGCAAGATGCAGGACCACTTGCAGTTGCTGTTACCGATGGTACTAATCGTCAAAAACAACTCTTAGTTGAACTACGAGACCAACTTCTCCTACTCCAACAACTTCTCGACACTATTAATCAGCCAAGACTTGTTATCTCAGAACGAGACAAGCAACATATTCGTGACGGTGAAGTAGATATTAGAATATTAAAAGCTCTTAACTACCTCGTAACTCCTACTAAGTACGGTGGAGCAGGACATCGCAAAATAAAGGTAGATCGCATCATGGATGGATATGATAGCGAGCAAACTGCAAACTCTCGTGAATGGGGAGAACAAGAAAGTAGTGATCCTGCTACAAAAGAACTCATCAGCCCACATAGCACCGGACAGGCCATGGATATATCCGTAATTGGATATGTGGATCGCCAGTTATTCAAAAAGAGTATCGCCAAGAAAAAGAAGAAGCCACTCTCTCCAAAAGACATCCTAGTTACGAACCAGTCCAAAGAAAAAGGCAAGGGCTTATCTACTGGCAATGGAACTAACCTAGATGGTAAAACGTTTGCTGAAATCTTCGATAAGGCCGGAATATCTGGACTGCTTGCCTTGGTTGGACAAAACACAGGCTACGACCTTTCAAAAGTAAAAACAGGCACCGGAACCATTGGAGATATTTCAAAAAACGTGGGACTTGCTGTCCTCTCTCAAGAGATAGGGGTAGATATCGACCCAGCAGCAGACAACTCGAGCTTAGAGAAAATAGCTACCAACCTTGGTAAGGGTCTGGTTGCACAGTGTCTCGGTTTGCCAGTAGATGGTATGCGTGGGGCAACCCCTGAAGAGATGAGAGCCAACATAGGACGAGCAATTATCGAGGAACGACTCGGTCTTGTTCCGCGTTCTCTTTCAGGCAACACTGCCACCGGAAACTTTAAGGACACCATCAACTCCGAAGAGATAATAAAAAGTGTTGGAAAAAGAAAACTTGAAGACTCTCTTGGTATTAGAACGATGGCCTTTGATTATCTACCAGAACGGTATGACCTTTCTGCATATATCGGAGGAATTGTTATTGAACAAACCTTAAACCTTCCTGCAGGAAGTATGAGTACAGATAACCTCTCAGTAATTAAAGAAAAAATAGGAACAGAAAAGTTTGTAAAAATATTTGGTGACGAAGAAGGAGGAGAAGGAGCTCTAGCAAGTGGCACCCAGGCAGATAAAGTAGATGGATTGCTGGGTACTTCATTTGACTCAAAAGACTTTGGGTCAAGTCGCTATACCTACCTTTTCAAGATCGGGCGTATGAGTCCGTTTAGCTACAAGCAAACAATTGGAAAACAATTCTTAAAAGCAAAAGTCGGAAACTTCACGACATATAAGAGCGCTGTTTTAAACGCTAACGGTACCTACACCAACACTAACGATGATGCAAACCAGCAAGATGAAATATTAGATATTCCAGACGGTAGTGTTGATCAACTTTTTATTATTCAAGACTATACAGGTGCCTGGAAGAATATCGGCCTTGATGAACTCACTAAAAAAATGGCAAGCAACGACGAAGACCGTCTTGTAGTGCGTTCATGGTTAGAGTTTCACGAAGCACCAATTGATGACCTCGGTTTTGCATTTAGCTTGGTTGATGTCGACGGAAACTACCAAGCACTAGATACATTCAAGATTCGTACTCGTGAACGCATCCTAAATAAAGATGAAAATGAAATTACCAGACTGAAAGACACGATTAAAGCACTTGAAGCCGAACTAGAACTATACAAGAAGAGTCTTGATGAATTAACCATGAGTGCTAAAAGCGGAAACAGCGGACAAGTACAATTACTTAACCAAAATATAAAAAGAGTAGAAGAATCTATCCGAGTGAGTAAGCAACAGCTCACTATTGAAATCGCCACCATCGACCAGTGGACTTTTATTACTGAAAAAAGTATGACCGATTTATTCCTCGTACCCGAGGACTCTTTCTCGGACATTTTTATAAACAATAATGGCACTAACGTATTTACTAACATAGGACAGATCAAAGCAGACACCGGACAAATAGCAAAACTCTCAGATGACCGTCGCGCACAAGAACTAAACAGACTGCAAGACCAACTTGCAAATATTGAAGCTGAAAAAGAAGTTGCTTATGAATCGGCTAGTTACGACAGCAACGGAAACCCAGTTGCTGTAGACAAGAAAAAGATAGCTGAACAAATGAAAGCAATTAGTAAACGCGAGGACAATCTAAAACTTAAAGTTAATGACATTGCAAACGCAGGACTTATTGCGCAAAAAAATAAACTCATAAAAGATAAAAAGATATGTACTGATCCCCTCATACAAAGCTTACTTCTTTCAAACAATGAGTCTAATGAAGAGACCATCGAGAAAGTTGCACTCGCTATGGGAATGAAGAAACTTGAAGAAAAATTTGATATTCCTGCAGGCGTCTTAGAGCTCACTATGGAAGCGCTGAATCTTGGTCCAAATAACTCAAACAATAACGATCCAAACAAAACAAGTATCAAAGGAACAGCGACTGAAAAGCAGTTAATTAGTATAGGACAAAAGTATATAGAAAAAGTTTTTGATCCAAACGGTAAACTTGGTAAAAACTGGTTTGACGGAAATACACTAGATGATATTCGTAGTAAGAATATCACGCGTTTTAATTTACCGAACGGAGATTTTTCTGCTGCGTTTGCGGCTGGTATAGAATCGGAAAACAGAATGTTAAATGCATTCGGGTACGACGAAAAGAACTACGCCTTTGGCACAGAATACACCACAAAGCTAGACCTTCTAGATGAACGGTATAGTACACTCCCACTCTCCCCTCGAGATTATGCACCTGCCGCTGCAATGGATAATAAAATAATAAAAAGTTTTGGTATATCAGTAGAACAACTAAACGACATCAACGGACTATCTGCGCAACTTTTCTCGCAAGATATTTCACCGCAAGAATTTTCAAAGCGGATAGGGTCGCTAGTAGTAAAGCATAAATCTGCTAACGAAATATCCGGTAGCTTAGGCGTGACTGTTTCAGGCTACAAATTATCTGGAATAGATATCATCGATACCTTAAATGGAAACCTACTCCCTATTGCAATAAAGATTGGTGCTGAAAAACTAGATAAGGGTCTAGTAATGCCACTAGGAACCATCAAGGCAATGGTAGACAACCCAAGTTTAGAGTGTCAGATAACCAACGAAGCTGGGGTAAACGAAAGTTGTCTAGAAAATATACTAGCAGCAAATGGCAAGGATACGCTTGCACATATCGTAGGTATAGCAGGCAGTATAGCCGTCTCAGACAATGCTCGCTCACATATGGGGCAGATAAGCATAGAACAAGCCCTCTACAGCCCCACAAACCCCTATAAAGCACAAATAGACACTATGGTGCGTGATCTATCAGGACAAGACTCACTTCCTGCTGGCTGGTTTGATGGAGAAAATCTTACCGGTGTTGCTAAAAACATTTTGCGTCTCCTAGGTCAGACAACTCCTACTGCTATCCAAACCACCAAAACAGATATCTTAAGAAGTCGTTTCACTATTACTGGTCCTGTAAAAGATAGTGCCATAACTAACGCGGTTGATGAGAAGTTAATTAGAGCCATTGGTGAATCGCCGAAAGTTAGATCTGGCTTAACAGGACTTACTGCAAAACTCTTTGCGCAAACAATAACTCCAAATGAATACAACGCAACAGTCGGGCTCCTTATGCCTGGAAAACCTTCTGATACCCCAGACCAAGTACAAGATAATGGAAGACAGCTAGCGGAAAGGATTTTAGACCCATCTAGTACTCTTCCTGCCTTTTGGTTTAGCGGTAACTCACTTGATGAGCTTGCAAATACCCTCGGAAGAAACCTTGGACTTCCGCAAAGTAATAGCGAAAACCCATATGCTGGAATTCAAACAAGACTTGATGCTGAGGATCGTTTCTTGCCACTCTTTGGATTTAGTGCAAGCTACGACTATGGCACAAAGTTTGCTAGGGCAGATATGCGCGTTGCAGAACAAATAGTTATTGCGCTATTCCATATGCAGCCAAACAGAACAGCGGCCAACAACTACTCAGATCCACTCAGTCTGTACGGCTTATCTAATGCTAATTTTTCAGAGTTTACCGAACTCACTACTGCTATGTCTGGAGAGAATGGAGTAGATACAATACTACATTTACCTACTCACACCACTGAAAAATTATTGAAGAATAGTATTACCATCGACGACTACAAGAAACTTGCATCGGCTAGCAACCTAAAGAATCACCTAGAGAATAATGTTTGTAAACAAATTTCAGGCATTAAACTAAGTGAAGACACTATTCGTGTTAACAACAAAACAGAAGTTAAAACAATACAAAACATTCTCGCTAAACATAACCTTGATTGTAATGACGTCGTTGACGGCCTACGAGATAGCGATACTCTCCAACAAAAAGCACTCATTGCTCTGATACCTCCTGCAGAACTTGGAATACTACTCGGCTTCCAATCTCAGCTTGGTATTAAAATCCCAATTAAAGGAGAATTCACAAAAAACTTTGCTCAAAAACAAATAGAGGAAGTACTTGGTCTTAAGCCTGGATCATTTAACCCTAACCAAAGCATCAGTAGTGTTATGCAAAGTAACGGTGTTCGTCAGTTTACAAAATCTTTTAAAATAAACACTCCCGACGCTAGCATGAACGACAACGATATTCGCTCGTTTATTTCTCAGGCTGTCTTTGTCGAGAGCGGAACATTTAACGATCAGAGCTACTGGAACGAACCAATCTTTGGATCTTCAAATAACGCTCGAGCAGATACTATAGACGCAAGGCTTAAGATAGGTAGTATCGCTGATCAATCACATCCAACTAAAAAACTTTTAACAGGCCAAATAACCATAGCCCAGTACATAGAACTTGTGCGTACGCATCAGTTTGACGAACTAACTCCTGAACAGATGGCCGCGTACTTTGTTTCGGATGAAGAAGGCCAGGGTAAGATCGGAAAAATCATCAACGGCTATGTGAACTTTACTTCTCTTCTCCAAGACAAGAACAGATTAAATGATCCAAGCACTCAGGTAGGATTACTTAACGCAATTAAAAATATCGGCCACTACGATATCGACGACCAAATAGGCTGGAATCCAGGTACGATGAAAAACATCCTTATGAACCGAGACCTTGCAAAATCTATCCTTATGGGTCAGGGAATTCGTGAAGCATCTGAGGCAATCCTGGGGCCAAAGTTAAGCGCCAACAACCCACAAGCAAGTCTCTATAATGATCTTGCCCTTCTTATGCAGTACTCGATTCCAGGCTTTTCTGCACCGTTTGCACAGGGCTTAAATAAGAGCGATGCAACCGACGAAGGGTACGACTACCCCATACACGCAAATGCACTCCAAGCATCTAGCTCATGTAGTGCAGGTACTGTTGCTGCAATTCCAGTTGCTAAAAAACCAGCACCGGTTCCAGAGCTTACTTCAGAACAGCTATTAAGTACCGTGGCTGTTTCTGAGCACCAAAAGAGAATTGAACAATACAATGAAGATCTAAGGAAATACAAAGAGTATGATCTTACTTTTGGTGAGACTGGTCGTGTTCAAAAAAGATCGAGTTGTTTTGATTTTGTAACAAAGAAAATACTTGGAGATACAATTCGTAATGCTACAGAAATAAAGGTAGAAGAAAATGGAAAAACAATCACTAGACTTCAAGGAGTAAGTGTTCCAGAAGCAGACCTAGGAGCGTTACTTAAAGGAGATACTCGTATCCTCTCTATTATTGGTATTGCTTTTGGCGTAAACCAAGTCAACGCAACGCAAATTAAAAAACAAGAAAACGGGCAACAAAAAGTAGAGTACCAAATTCTTCCTCCAGGTTTCCAAATTGGCTACCAAGAGATTATGGATGCCACCTATGGAAGCACTACCTCTCGCCTTAAAATACGTCAAGAAACTACCGACCAATTTGTTCGCGAGCAAGCACAAGCCGCAAAGCTCTTTGGTGGTACGGCAACATGTTTAGATGAAGCAACTCAAGATCAGTGTCTTGAGAAAGGGGTTCGCAGTCGCCTTAACGAAAAAGATAATGTAGATAACAAAGACTTGTTAGATAGTCTAGATTCATCTATTCAAGAAAACGAAAATAAACTCATTCCAAACTCTCGTCGCAACTTACAGTTTAAATATCTGGATGCACAGCTTGCTACCGCAGCCATCAAAAACAACCTCCCTCCTCCGCCACCAAACTTCAGTAAGATTATGTTTAGCGGTACTGATCGAGAACGCAATAACATGTTATTGTCGTATGCATTAACCTACGCAGTACAAGATATAGCGTTCATCCAAGAAGTAAAAGAAAAGAGCGTTCTAGGCTCAGTCGCTGTAGGTGTAATAGAAAAACTTGCTACTAGTTCTGATCCAGACAGGTTCCAAAATAATAAGCTTGATAACGCAGGACGCGATGCAATGTTTGGCTACTTTGATACCAAGCTTAATGGCATCCTGCAAAAAAACTTAAGTAAAAACACAAACATCACCCTGCCTTCGGGAACTGCACAGTATATATACTACGCTGCCACAGGAAACACAAGTAAGCTTAAGAGCAAGGAGTTTACTAACTTTGCTGGTGACTTTGCTCGTGCTCAAATCGGTGCGGTAGTAGATAAACAGCTCGGACTCCCACAAGGTTCTACGCAAACCGTCTACGATCTAGGGCAAAAGATTGCTCAAGGAAAGCAAGTAACCAAGGTAGATATAGCCTCAGTTGCTTTACTGGTCTTTTCTAAGCAACTTGCTAAGGCTGATGCGCAACTAGGACTACCCCCTGGGTCTCTTTCAGCGGTCATCTCAGCCGTTATAGCGCCAAACCCTATCAGTATTGCATTTGCGGTATATACCATCGTCTTTGGCTATTCTAAGATCGAGAACCAAATGACCTGCTTCCAGGATGTTCCACTCATCAATGAAGAAAACCCGCTCATGTCTAATATCGATGCAATCAACTGGAAGATGTTCTGTAAGGAAAATGACGCCATGTATGAGCAGTGGGCAAAAGCCAATACGAGACTACTCATAAACGATATGTTACGAGTTGGAGAAAGAACAAGAAATACATCCCTTATACCTCCTGTGATAGGAACCTTTAGACAAGAGGATGTGGACTTCTTTAACGGGGTTCAAGATAACGGGAGTAAAGATCCACAAGCAGACTTAGCTACTCTCGTACATGGATTCCTACCGTTTTCTCGTGGCGTAAAAGGAGTACATCAAAGTGACTATATGAAAGACTATGTCCATATTCAATACTAGAAAAAACAACCAAAAAGGATTTATTGTAATTCTCATACCGATCGCGGTAGCTCTTATTTTATTTACAATGGCTATCGTGTTTCTTGGTGCTGCCGCTAATCTTGCGCAAAAATCGTGCGGAATTGTAAAACTCATCAATGTCGTAACACTGGGAACTGTCGGAACAGTGAGTGAGTTTTCAACTTTATGTGATAGACTCGGGACACTCAGCGAAGGCGAAGGCCAAGTGAGTTGTACTGGAACAGGAGAGGTGTACGCAAAGTACATGCCAGACATTAAGGCAGCGGTAGAAGAGTTCCCTAGTGTTAACGAAGCCCAACTAATAGCGCTTATAGAACACGAGTCTGCTAACTGGAAGGAAGATGCTATCTCCTCTAGTGGAGCAATAGGCCTGGGACAATTTGTATTTAAGACAGCTAACGCAGACAACAACGTTAAAGACATCTTCGGTAAGGTATACAAAGTAGAGGCAGTAGATAATCTCAATATAACGGAAGTAGAAAAAGAAGCGTTTAGAGTAAAACACGGGCCTAGTAGTAGCGAACCCGACGGAAGATTTGATGCTAAGAAATCCATTTTAGCTGCTGCTGCCTATCTTAACTACCAACTAGGCAGAGATGGATTTGATGGTAGTTTTAAAAAAGCATACATAGACGGGTATCATGGTCACGGAGGAAAAAATGAGCAAAAACAACTCAAAGAAGCACAAGAGGGGTGGGCCAGGATTAAAGCAAAATATGATGCCCTTATGTCTGGTGAAGGTAGTTGTGAGCGCGTAGCTAATACTGAACCATTTAGTGGGTCCTACTTAAAACCTTCGGGCCAAAGAATCCATTACACCACCAGTCAACTACCTACTTACAATAATAAAAAGTTGGAGTTATATTTTGATACCACTTTTGGTGACGCACTAACTGCAGCCTTTGCTGAAATTAACGCTACCGATGGCCTAAGTATAACTGTTTTTTCTGGAACTGATCTCGGTGGTCACACCGAAGGTAGCCGCCACTATTCTGGTCTCGCAGCAGACATAGCCGGATTCCCAGGATGTAGTAGCCCAAGAATCTACTATAGCGGAGGGTGTAATGATAGGATAGAGGAGATTATGGCCAAACATGGACTAATTAACTTATGTCACGCAGCTTTTGCTAGGTATCCCAACGGGGATTGTAATCACTTTCAATTAGCGGACCCAACAAGCGTCAAAACCTGGGTAAAGTATAACCCAAACGGGGTGTGGGCAAACTTTACACCCAATAGTTCTCAGAAGATATATATTAAGACTAGAACAGTAGATGGTAAGTCAAAAAAATTCACATATACTATCTCTTCCCTAGACAGCAAAAAGTACAACATAGTCGCGGTACCCTCAAACATGGTGAGTTCAAAAAAGGAAGTAGATAAACTATACATCAACAGCAACTTTCTAGCTAAATTAAAATCAGCTTGGGATGACCCTGAGTGTAAGGGATGTTTTGTTATTCGTGCTGCTTTTAGGACTAAAAATGATCAGGGAGATGCCTGGAATTTGAGTGGATGCCCGGCCATACCTAAATTATCTAAAGAAGAGGAGGATGATTATTCAAAAAGAACCATGACTTGTGACTTAGGAAGAACGGCGGTACCAGGATATTCAATACATGAACTAGGTGAAGCAGTAGATATAGACGGAGCTAAAGGAAAACGCTGCGACTCCCACAACTGTGATAAAGTTGTCGCAGAGACATTAAAAAAACATGGAGTATATATCTTTAAGGCTTGCGACCCCGTACTACAATCCAAACAAAACGGTCTGTATGTAAATGATGATTCAGGTTCAGATTGCTGGCACTTTTCAACTAACGGGTTTTAATAAAAAAATAAAGGGGCCTTTCGGCCCCATAAACAGGTATTCGTTTTACCTCAAGATTGTCTACTCAGGACTCTCTTCCTCAAACTCAATCGAGGAATCATCCTCATAACTGACTTCAGGAATCCACCACCTATATTGGCTAGACCAGGAAAACCCAACTATCTCCAACTGCGGGTATTCATCCCCCTCCACTGGCTTACTAAAAGCCAGGTTAAACCTCGCAGTGGAATATGTTGAGGTATGATGTGTTTTTGGGTCTTCGCCGTCATCCCTTCCAACCTCAATCGTTCTTACTTTTACTTCTTTCCCCCACTGATCTGAGTATTTCATAATCACATCAAGAGGCTCGTCGTAGTTAAACTCTTCTGGACCTGTATCAAGGAGGTAAATAAACTCCTCTAAGGCTTTTTTATCTTTCGACTCCAAAATCTTCGTTAACCGAAGAGATAGAAATGCCGCCATTGGTCCAGCACTTTCCACTGCATCGTAAGGAAGCTCTTTTGGCATCTCTATCTTAACCAACCCTTTAGAAGGACCACCATACCCAAGAGGTGACATTTGGCCCCATGACTTATCCTGAATGTATTGGAGCTTGTTTGGCCCCACCCATTTAGGACTAATCACATCTTCACAATTCTCTGGATACATCTTGCTCTTCGCGACGTTTATGTAGTCTCTTTCAAACCAATAGATAAGCTTAGTGGTTGAGTCATAAACTCCGAGTGAACGTGCTTCGCATCCCTCTTTGTCTGAGTTGATGTCTGTTGTGTCAACTTGCAACGGCTCTCCATCTATATGGCTTTGTGTAACCACCATCAAGTATCTGCCGCTAGGAGACCAAGACACATAGATGACCTCCTTAACTAACAGCCTAACTCCCTCTCTTGGCCTAAATGGATAAACTGGTTTCCAACTTACTTGGAAGTACGTCCTTCCTCCGTCTGTCGAAACCACAGCCTGGTGGCCAATACTCTCGCCGGAGCGAGGGTACTCCAACCTATTTAAAATCTTGGCGAACATGGCTGGGTTTTTGGGGTTAACGATGGGGGTGTAGTTGATTTTAGCCTGAGATACTCCTCCCAACAAGAAACTCAGCATGAAACTGAGGGTGAGTCCGATAATCCAGTGTTTTTTCTGCACGGTTTTTTCCTACCTTCTCTCGTATTTTTTAAAGAACAATCTCTGTCCAGTGTTTATTATACAATATTGGCTTGTTTGGGTCAATAAATGACCCTAATCCTCTTTGGTGTGAGTAAACCGTAGTACTAGAGGTTGGGTAATATGAGCTACTTCTTTTATGTGTTGTAAGAAGCTCTCCTGGTTCATTTTTAACTCTTGGGCATACGCGTTCCCTTTTACGCTTATTTTTAATACCCCACTTTGGTACGAAACTACCGTGATGCCTTTTACCATTTCAGGGGAGAATAATCTTTTTAAAATCTTTTTTGCTTCAGCACACACAAAGGCCGCTTCTGTGGCGGCCTTTGGTATGTTTTTGAGACGTATGTCTTTTGCTTTTAGTTTTTGTATTCTTTCCATCTAGTTGGTTGCTTTAAGGGGCATGATAAGGTATACATAGTCGTCTTTTCCTGCTCCGTACATTACTCCTGGGCTCGCTGGTCCTGAGAACTTCATTTCGATTGTTTTCTCGGTAATAGTCGGAAGTACGTCGAGTAAGTATTTTGCATTGAAAGAAATTTCAATCTCTTTACCTTGGAATGTAACGGGAATACTATTAGTACTTTCTCCAATCTGCACCCCTTGTCCTGAAATCATAAGACTTCCTTTTCCATCTTCATCTCCGGGCATTATCCGTAGCTTAATACTATTTGCTGATTCTCTTGCAAAGAGGCTAGCTACCTTACACACATTCATCAGTTCGTCTTTTTCTACAGTAATAAAAGTCTCAAAGCTTACAGGAATAATCTGTTCGTAATTTGGATACTGACCATCTATTAAGCGAGAAATAAGGTGGATTGACCCAAAATCAAACAAGATTTGGTTTCCATCATAACAAATATCTATCTTCTCTCCTGCGTCTTTCAAGAGCTTTCCTACCTCGTTTATTGTTCGTGATGGCACAATACACTGAAACGCTTTCTTGTCTGTCGCAGACACTTTAATTGTCTTCTCAGCGAGACGGTAACTATCTGTTGCTACCATTTTAAGAGTTTCTTTCTCATATTTTATAAGAACTCCTGCTAGTGTTGGTCTGGTATTGTCTCCTGCTGCTGAGAAAATTACCTGTGAAATAGCGCTTTGGAGTTGTTTTACAGGGATAGAAAAGAGGTGGTGGTTTGAGATATCAGGGATTGTTGGGAAATCCTCAGGATTCATTCCTTTAATAGTTGCATTATATTTTTCTCCTTCAATTTTCACATCAAAGGTAGAGGTTATAAGATTTATTTTCTCTTCACGAATATTGGATACGAATTCAGTAATAAGACGAGAAGGTACTGCTACTCCTCCATCTTCCTCAATCTTTACTCCTATCCAATAATTAATACCTAATTCTAAATCTGTAGCTGAAATCTTTAATCTTCCTTGATCTGTAGTTAAGAGTACATTTTCAAGTATAGGAAGAGTACTTCGCAAAGAAATAAGTCTTGAGCTATGAATGAGTGCCTTCGCTAGATTTTCTTGTACACATGTTATTTTCATATCGGTTCTTATTATGATTATGAATTATAGATAATAAATTTATAAATAGTAGTAGTAATAAGTACTGTGGATTCTGAGGATAAGTGAAAAAAGTAGCTATAAACTAGCGGGAAACTATTTCTTTATAGTGGGATAAGTAGTTGTTTTTTAGGTGGAAAAGACGGGGATAATTTCAACACCTTTTTCCAAACACCCTCTAAAAACAAAACAATGATTTTTTTATCCACTAAAGTGTAAAACTTTTAAACAAGCAATCCACAACTATACCCGTTCTTATCCCCAGACTTGTGGAAACTACGCCTGGTATAACTTATCTTTTATTAACTGGATGTCGTGCTTAATAATTGAATCTTTTTGGCTTAGGTGTGCCATTTTATCACAAGCGTGCATAATGGTTGTGTGATCCTTGCCTCCTAACTCTTTTCCAATCTTAGGAAACGATAGATTTAACTCCTCTCGCATAATGTAGGCAGCTATTTGACGGGGCGTGACTAACTCTTTGGTTCTCTTTGGACCGGTTAATTGCTCTAAGGTAATCTCGTAAAAAGCAGCTACCTTTTTTAATACATCCGCCGGAGAGGCGATTTTTTGTCTCCCGGTCATCATAGACTCCCCAAGCAAGTTCTTTACATCAGCTAAACTAAGCTTCGTGTTCTTTAGTTCGGTATGGGCCATGATACGGTTTAAGGCCCCCTCTAGTTCTCGGATGTTACTGTGGATGTGTTTTGCGATATGGTGAATAATATCTTGGCTTACATCGTATTTTCTTTCCACTACCTTGTTTTGCAAGATAGCGATCCTTGTTTCAAAGTCTGGTGGGTTGATATCTGCTATCATCCCCCATTCAAAACGAGAAACGAGGCGATCCTCAATTCCTGAGATGGCTTTCGGGGGACGGTCAGCGGAGAGTACAATTTGTTTATTCTTCCCGTGGAGCTCATTAAAGGTATGGAAAAATTCTTCTTGAGTAGATTCCTTTCCAGATAAGAACTGGATATCATCTACCATTAAGAGATCAACGGACCGATAGGCATGTTTGAATTTATCTGCCTTCCCTTTACGCACCAGGTGTATAAAGTCGTTGGTAAATTTCTCACAGGTAGTATAGAGGATGTTCTTTTTGCGGTCTTTTTTAGATATCTCATTTCCAATGGCATGCATCAAGTGGGTTTTACCCAGACCTACTCCCCCATAAAGGAAAAGCGGGTTATATGTCATCCCAGGGTTCTTGGATATAGCTTGGGCTGCTGCATGGGCAAGACGGTTAGATTCACCAATGACAAAGGTTTCAAAAGTGTAGCGGGGGTTAATAGACTCACTATCAAAAGAGGTCTCTGACGCTTCAGACCCAGGTGTTTGAACCCTTATTTCAGGAGTAACAGAGAAAACCCGGTCCTTCCTGTTTTCAAGGTTACCAGTAGCAGTATAGGTAATTTTCTTGGTAGACCCGGTGTGCTTTGAAACCACATCAGTTATTTGTGGATGAAACTTCTTCTCAAGCCATGAGAGAGTGAGGCTATTCGGGGTGCCAATAGTAACAATATCGTCTTCAATACGAACAATCATGGTGTCTTTAAACCAGGTGTCAAAGTTCCCTTTACTTAAAAGGACTTGGAGTTCACCAAGACAGGTTTGCCAGAGTTGATCGCTATTCATATACAAGGGTTTAGAAGGTGTCTTTTCCCCATCCTAACAAAGTTGTACACAGCGTGCAAGACAGTATGCACACCCTGTTGATAAGCCTCGGGTCAACTGTTTTTACTCCTTGTAGGTGCGATGTTAAACCAAAAAACGAAAAGCATGTTTGTAAGAAAATGTAAAATTTGGTATACTAGTCATATCATCAATTCAGTTAATATATTTTGCAATGAAAAAGGGAACAAAAGCACCGAAGAAAGCGCATAAGCCAAAGGTTCACGGATTCCGTGAGCGTATGAAGACGAAGGCAGGACGCAATATCCTTGCAGCGCGTCGTCGCAAGGGACGCAAGAAATTAACCGTGAGTGACGAGAAATAAGCATGGAGCAACCGCTTCAAGGTACAACCAAGAACCCGAAAAAAATGCCAGTAACTCGGCATTTTTCTTTGAGTCTCACTAAAGACAGCGAATTTGACCGGGTTATGAAGGGAGGAAAGGCAGTTTTTGGCCCGTACTTTACCCTGAAAACTACTACTGGCAAGATCCCAGGCACCCCTGCTCGTTTTGGGATCGTTATTAGTGTGAAGACCGCCAAAAGGTCGGTGGACCGTAGTAAGACAAAAAGACAGCTAAATGAGATTATTCGTCTTGCCAGGCCACAGTGTAAAATAGGGTTATGGTCGGTGCTTATAGTAAAACCTGAAGCAATTGTTGCTGACTACCAGGCACTCGAGAAGGAATTCATGTACCTAGCTACAAAAGCTGGGATATTGCAGTAAGGTACTCTCTATGACACCAAAACAAGCTCTGTTGGGTATAAGTAGGATCCCTCGAATAGTACTTACGGGAGTTATATCGTTGTACCAGAAGACGCTTTCTCCAGACCACGGACCGCTCAAGTTCCTGTTCCCTCATGGGTACTGTCCCTACGTTCCAACCTGTTCTGAATATGGAAAACAGGCCATACACAAACACGGGGTACTGTACGGGTCGCTACTCACCCTATGGCGTATACTGCGTTGTAACCCATGGACAAAAGGTGGCATAGACGAGGTGCCTCACAAACATATATAATACAATCCTATGTTTTCCATTTGGCAAGATTTGCTCTACAACCCGTTGCTCAACTTTCTTTTGTTTCTGTATAACACTATTCCAGGTCATGACCTTGGAATAGCTATTGTGATTATGACGGTTATTATCCGGTTACTCATTTTGCCATTAGGGCTCAAAGCTGCTCGTTCACAGCGCAAGATGAAAAAGATCATGCCGGAGCTTAATAAGCTCAAGGACCAATACAAAGGAGACCCTCAAGAGCTTGCCAAAGCACAAGTCGCCTTTTACAAACAGTACCAGGTAAACCCATGGTCGAGCTGCTTACCGATACTCATCCAGCTCCCAGTTTTTATCGCTCTTTATCGTACACTCGGAGAAGGACTTAAGGCTATTAACCCAGCGCATGTGTACTCTTTTATTCATGCGCCAGCCCAGCTTAATACCCAGTTCTTTGGGTTGCTTGACTTGGCAAAGCCAGAGCTTATCGTTATCCCAGTACTGGCAGGCCTTACCCAGTATGGCCTAACTATTATGACAGTAAATGCACAGGCGCAACCACAAGTAGCGGGTAGTAAACCTACTATGGAACAGATGATGAACAAGCAAATGAGCTTAATTGTTCCCGTAATGACGTACTTCATTGCACGCTCATTCCCAGCTGGTCTTGGTTTCTACCTCGTTACCACAACGCTCTTTAGTATTGCTCAGCAGTTCTACGTAAACCACGAAAAAGCACGCGAAGTTACGGTTCGTATTAAACATAAAGGTGAGCATCAAGAAGAGATTGTGGTAGAAGAGCTTCCGCCTGCAAAAGATACAAAAGAAGGAGAGTAAGAGTATGGCACAAGAGCCTTGCCCTCACTGCGGCCCGATTCAAACGAACCACTATCAGCAATGGATTGCTGATCTTTTTTATGTATTAACCCCCTTTCGCTATATATCTATACCCTCAAAGGTTAGGTACGCACTCGCAAGTTCCATTGACCGGTTCTTTCTAAGAGTTGGTGCAGTAAAAACAACTAAGGATTTAAACCACCCAGGATTCCCGCTACGCACGAAAGTGTTCTTGCGTGAGGCATTGCCACTCGGCATGACCTTTCGCGCCATAACGACCCCATACGGGCTTAATAACCAGTTCATACTAGATAATGGTGGTAGGTCATATGCTTTTGAAGGGCTCCCCCGCGCTGAGTTTATGCAAAGCACGCGAGCCGAGAGGATAGACGACAAACTTTTTGTTAAAAGAATACTAGAAAAAAATGGGCTACCGGTAGCTCGTGGCAGGGCGTTTAGTGTTTTACAAAAAAAGCGGGTTGAAACATATGTAGAGCAAGACCTTGGATACCCGGTAATTGTGAAGCCGGTTACCGGCTCTATGAGTCAGCACATTACAACCAATATTCAAAACAGAACCCAGCTACAAGAGGCGATTTTGAAAGTAGCGCAGTATACCCCGTACTTTATGGTGGAGCGGTACATCAATAGCCCGTATGTATATAGGGCTAATGTTATAGACCAGGACTTCGTAGCTGTCGTGCGTCGGATACCCGCTCATGTGGTGGGAGATGGGGTACATACCATTCAAGAGCTCATAGATCACAAAAACGCTGACCCAAGGCGAGGGCCAGCCGGAGACCAGAGTTTTGTGCTCTATCACCTCACATTTGACGACGTAAGTGAAAAGCTCCTTCAGCAAAAGGGATACACAGTAGAAACAGTACCACAAGAAGGAGAACCGGTATATCTTCAGGAAAAGGTAATTTTAGATATCGGAGCAGACCTAGAGGAGGTCACACCCCAGGTTCACCCAGATAACATTGAACTTTTTAGAAGAGTAGCAACAATCTTTGGGATCTACCTGGTAGGTATCGACCTGCTCGCTAAAGATATCGCGATTTCCTGGAAAGAGCAGGAGTGTGCCATACTGGAGCTCAACTCCCTGCCATATATAGATATGCACCATTACCCTTCTATAGGAGAGCCGGTAAACATCGGCGCCCAGGTCGCAAAGATGGTTGCCAAGTACTATACTTGATAAAACCTGATTTTAGTGGTAAAATCAGATACATAAGCAATAATTTCTAGAAATCCTATGCCAAATCTCAAAGCCTCGATTAAAGATGTTCGTCGCACAAAACGACGCAAAGCAGCAAACAATCTTCGCAAAGACACCATGAAAAAGACCATTAAGGCCTTCCTTCTTGCCGTTAAAACAGACAAGACTGCAGCTGCAGCACTTCTTCCTGGTGCTTTTAAGGTACTCGACAAGAACGCAAAGAATCATGTGATTCATCCAAATACAGCAGCTCGTAAAAAGTCTGCACTCGCAAAGATGGTTTCTGCTAAGTAATCTAAAGAACGACAAGTATCATAAAACCCCGCACATGCGGGGTTTTATGATGAGAGCGACAGGGATTAATTAGATTCCCCCTGTAGGTATAGTGATACTTAGGCGGTCAAGTACAAATCCGCGAATTGCGTATGCGGCACCAATAATGATGATACCAACAATAGCATAAATAATGGTGTTCTTGGCTGTAGTGACTTTCTCTGCGTTTCCACCTGAAGTTAGGTACATAAATCCGCCGTATATAAGGTATACAATTGTAGCTAAGCCTACTATAGCCATAAATGTATTCATAACACTTTGAATAATAGTCTCGAGGTTTCCGGTCTTAGTAAGGCCAGTCTCGATCTCTGTTGTTGCGGCTGCTGCCACATTACCAACAGTCAAAGTTGCTAGTGAACCAACAACAGCTAAATGATTTTTTATATTTTTAAGCATGATTCCTCCTGAGGATTTACGAGACGTGAGCCTCTTTGTATTATTTATATTTTTCAAAAAAATTGCGATACACAAACGAATGAACGAATTTATTAAGGTGACAAAATCCACACTTATGTGCATTATAGCCAAATTTCTGTGGATAGCAAGGCAAAACCTGGGGATAAATGCAATAAACCTGAACCGTACACATACTAGCTAGCTTCTGGTTGGTTGCGGTGCTGGTGTATCAGGCGTACCCGGTGCTGCTGGCGCAGGCGTATCGGCAGGTTTTGTGGCTTCCACATTCACACTCTTAAACTGTCCTGTTAAGGTATCGAACTCAATAAAGTTTAGGGCGTAGTTGATGATAGCAACAAAAGACAACGAGAGAGCAAACCCTATAAGGGCTGCTTGTAAGGCAGAAATTGCTGCCTGCTGTTTCTTTGGGTCTCCAGATGATGTCTGGTACTTAATCCCAGATATCGTGATATATATCGCAGCGACCAGTACTGCCATTTCGGACAAGAAGTTAACCAAACTAAGCCCAAGACAGGCAATGCCGTTAAGGGCTTTATCCACTTCGGTAATAGGAGTGGCTCCACCAGTAAGCTCCTTAAAAACACTAAATGGATCTGTACTACTACAAGAGATTTTAGTAGGTCCCACGTATTCATACACATCATTAGCCGCATATACATGCATAGGAAGAGAGAACACAGTAACTGTGGAAATAGCGAAGAGTGCAGAAATAAAAAAAACTTTTAGAAAATTCTTTTTCATTTTCCTATTATATTAGGAGAAAGAATATTGAAAAATGCATACGCAAAGGCTACTACGATTATAGCAATAATTGAATTCACTATTATTTCCCGTGCCTTTCCAATCTTTTCGGGGTTGCCTGAGCTAGTCATATACATATATGAGCCAATGATGCCTGAGAGAAGGGCTGCTATGAGCGTAATTATTGAAAGGTATCTGTAAAAGACCTGAATAAATTCTCCAAATTTTGGTGCCTGAGGATCACTTGTTTGGGCAAAAGAGGTTGCTTGCAAGTTCTCTGGCTTCGAACCGTCGGTAGGAGCTGGTATCGGAGCTGGTGCAGTAGGTGCTGGGTCTACTGCGAATACCGGGGAGACATACGCAAAATTACCCACAAAGAGGGTTGAGGTAAGTAGGAAGGATATAAGAAGTTTTTTCATAACAACTGGTTACGAGGTCTTTTTTTAGTAGAACTTTTTGATCATCTCATTAGCCTTGCGAGCCGCGGTATCGATTGCGATTTGAGGAGGCTGGTTGTACTGAATGACATCGTTAATCATATCTGAGAATATGGTATCAAATTGCTCAGCGTTTCCTTTATAGATGGTTTTCGCATACTGAGCTTGTTGTTCAAAAACAGAGCCTCCAGAACGGATCTTCTTAGGGCTAATTCTACCTGTAGCAGAGAGGTAGCTAGAAAGTGCCTGGTCATTTGATAGGTAGCGCAGAAACTCCCAAGCAGCATCCTTGTTTGCTGAAGTACGAGATACTCCCCATCCCCAGTAGTTGCTGATAGTAATAGGCTCAGGAGCGAGTTTAATCTGTGGGAATTTCACTATTCCATAAGACATATTCGGATTGAGTCTCTCGAGTTGCGGGATCATATAGTTGTAGCCAATCATCATACCAACCTTGCCGTTTGCAAAGGCAGTGAGTGAGTTGTCGAGGTCTTTGCCCCAAGTATATGACTGCTTGCCTGCGGTAGCAAAGGCAGTATAAAAAGAGAGTGACTCTGTTCCTGGGTATTCAGGATTACCGTCTGGTCCTTTTCTGAACTGGTTGAAGTTATAGGTTCTCTTGTCGTCAGATATAAGGGGAGTTTGGGTCTGATACATTAAAGCAAGCAAGATATCACTTGGACGGTTAATGTTACTAGCAGTTCCCATAGCAATACCTGCTTGAGCTATCTTGGTTGGATCTCCAGGAACAGTTTTAGTCATAAGCTTTGCGTATGAAATTACTTCATCCCAGGTAGTAGGTGCGTTATATATCTCTGCTTTGTTAAGTAGTTGCTTGTTATAAAACAGTGCGAGATTGTCGGTGTATAACGGAAGAGCAAAAATTTTGTTGTTGTCAGTAAAGTCTTGGTAGGCAGATGGTACAAACTCACTATTAAACTGATCGAGACTTATAATAGTATCTGGAGCAGGAGCAAGTTTGGCTTCATGCTTTGGTAACCAGTCATTATGGATTGCAAGTAAGTCTGGTCCTTTCTCGGACGCAATAGCATCAACCAGGAGTGACTCGTAGTCGCTGTATTGTTTTTTTACATAAGTAATCTTCACATTCGAATGTTTCTCTCGGTACTTATCTATTAACGGTTGCATAACTGCGTTCTCATCAAATACTCCCCACATAGTGAGGTTAACTTCGTCGGTGTCACTTGGTTTTGGAGTAGGCTTGGTGTTGTCGGTAGGGTTTGGTGTTGGAGAAGGAGTGTTGCTACCACGAAACACAAAAAACCCCGCGATCAATATGATCACGAGGAATCCAATAGCACCAATAATGACTTTTTTATCTACCATGAAAAACTAGTCTGTTTTTATTTTGAGCAACTTTCCTTTTGGTGCCTTGCTTGATTTTGGAACACGAACAGTTAACACACCGTCTTTGAGAACCGCTTCTGCCTTATCTGCAAGAACTGAAGTAGGGAAAGACTGAGAACGAGAAAATGCACCCCAGTAACACTCCTGGATATGGAAGTCATCGTTATTCTTTTCAAACTCATGTTCACGCTTACCGCGGATAGTAATCATATCTTCAGTAACTGCCACTTCAACATCGTCTTTTTTTACACCAGCAATCGGTGCTTTGACGATGATGTCGCTATTGGTTTCGATCATATCAATAGAGAGCTGTCCTTCTTCGAGTTCAGTAGTGTCAGTATCCCACTCATCACCAGTAAGAAGTTGGGTATTGCGACGAGAAAAGAAGTTGTCGTCGTCTGAGAAGAATTTTTCAATTTCACTGCGAGCCATTGTACCCTCCTTTGTGCCAGAAATCTGGCTGTTTGTGTGTTTATTGGTATAGTGTCTATTACTCGTTATTATAGTATGGTGTTGTGTATATAGTAAAGGGATATTTTAATAAAAAGTACTACATATTTTTATAGGCAATTAACAATTAACAACCACCCTTGATCTATGTATAATAGATACATGTATATTACACAAAAAACCATTTCATACCTTGCCTTAGCGCTTTTTATAAGCGCTCAGATTTTCGTGTTTCCCGTGCATGCATCAAGTGATGCAGAAATCAGTAAACATATAGTCCTAGAGGACAGTGCTAACATCGTATCTCAAGCAATAACAATAGATGAACATAGTAGTGGTGTGGATAATAGCTTTGTAGTGAGTGCAGCACGCTATACTTCAAATAAAGTAACTACCCACCACAGTTTTACGGGAATGGTTGGTTCATGGACGCGTGAAAGTGGTGCCCATGTATTTGTAAGGTCAGGCAACAGCCTTGTATGGCGTGAGATGGAGAGAATTGACTCAGATACACCAGATGGCCGCGGTATTCAAGATAGTCGTGCTATCGGAGAGACTGTAAGCGCTGTCTCTAGTAACGAGTTCCAATATAAAGTAGTTTTTGATGCCTCTGAAATAGGAAAAGAATTTGCAATTCACTTCGTTCTCTTTACTCCCCCGAAGTCAGATATGCCAGCGCGCATTTCTGCAGATACTGCCGGTCTTGGACCGCAGATAACTTCCAGATCTTCCTGGGGAGCAAACTCAAGCTACATGACCTGGAAACCAGAGTACAGTGAAGTAAAAGCCATAGTGATTCACCATACCGCAGCGGATGATAGTCGTATCACCGGAGTGGATCCAAAGGATATGGTACGCAATATTTATTATGGTCATGCAGTCACTTACGGTTGGGGAGACATTGGGTATAACTATGTCGTCGACCTTAATGGTGGTATTTATGAAGGTCGCTCTGGAGGTAACAGTGTAATAGCAGGACACGCTTCAGGGTATAATCCTGGTACGATCGGGATCTCAGTTATTGGAGACTATAATGTAAGAAATGTTGAACAGTCTCAGTTCGAGGCAATCACTGACCTCGTTGCCTATTTGGCATATAAAAACCGTATTGATCCTGCCGGTACCGTCAAGCTTATTAACAAGATAATCCCAACTATTGTTGGTCACCAAGACTTAAATCCAACTAGCTGTCCGGGTAATACCCTCTACAGCAGAATGGAGATGGTGAGAATTAAGGTTGCCGAGAAGCTGGCTGCCTACCCTGCGCGTCAGTATGCTATGCAGGTGTTATCATCTGAGGGTAGTTTACAAATGAATGGCGGAGAGACTAAGAATCTTCGCGTCAGCTTAAAAAATAGTGGAAACATAGCGTTGTTATCTGCTGGTGCTCATAAGCTAGAGTTTAGATCTTCAGATACTGCAGGACTTTCGGTAGGGTTAGAGGACTTTGGCGCTAGCGTTGAGGCAGGAGAAATACGGACACTTAACCTCGCAGTGACCGCGCCGCTGGGTAATATGTCGCAACAAGTCCAGGGAGATTTCTATGTGGACGGCACCATACTTTCTGGAACTCATGTACAGTTCGGGGTCACAGTTACCACGCCTGCTTATGGCGCTAAGATTGTAGGACAGAGTCCTGAGCAGACAGTCAAGGCTGGATCAGCACCCGTATCGTACTGGGTAGATGTAAAAAACATAGGGTCAACGAGTTGGAATGGATCAGAAAACATTCGACTAGTGACTACTAACCAGGCAGATAGCGCCTACTTTACGGCAGGTGACTGGGTTACAAAAAGCAACGCAGGAACCTTAGATGGTAGTACTGTACCAACTGGCTCAAATGGACGCATTGCCTTTTTATTTACACCACCGACAAACCCTGGTAAATACCAAGAGAAATTTTCTATAAAATCAGATCAAAACCTGGTATCGAGCAACCCACTCGAGGTGACTGTTAGTATTACGGTTACTGCCGATACTACCCCTTCCCCGGTGACTCCAACTCCTGTAGTTGTGCCGACTCCTACCCCAACTCCTGCTCCACTCACACCAGTACCAAGCCCTACACCAGGATCTGGTCAGTCTCTTACTCCAATGCCGACACCGCCCCGTGCTCCAACTCCCAGTACTGTCTCGTATGACGCACAGCTAACTGAGCAGAGTCCCTACCCAACTACCTCAAAGGGACTCGCATACAACATGTCGGTAAAGTTTAAAAACACTGGTACTGCTACCTGGGACAAGAGCAAAGTGCATCTTTCAACTACCAATGCAAATGATCGTAGTAGTATCTTTGCCACTTCCGCCTGGCTTTCACCAAACCGTCTTGGATTTTTAGAAAACTCGGTTGCTCCCGGTGAAATAGCAACTTTCATTATCCCACTCAACACAGACCAGAAAGATGGCGTGTATCGTGAGTACTTTAGACTAGTAGCTGAGGGTATTGATCGTTTCGGAGTAAATGGTATGTACTGGGATATTACTATCAAGCCATCCTTTGACGACTTTGCATTTGTTGCGCAAAGTGCCTTCCCGACTATGACACCAGGCAGCACCACACAAGTTTGGATTGAAGTAAAAAACACTGGTTCAACTACATGGCAGAAAGGCGGAGCAACTCCGGTGAGACTTGCAACGGCTAATCCACGCGACAGAATCTCGCAGTTTACTAACAGCAACCGTGTTCAACTAGATCAGGACAGTGTTGCGCCAGGACAAAATGGCCGATTTACATTTACCGTTACCGCACCAAATTCCCAAAGCACATATAAAGAGTACTTTACGTTAGTTCGTGATGGTGTGGCATGGTTTAAAGATATTGGTATCTATTGGCAGTTTATCGTCACGTCAGGAGCTGCTCAGCCTGGAGCACAAAACACTACTGGCACGAGCGTTGCCCAGACGCCAATTACTCCTACTGTTCCTCAGGTAGTGTCACCTGCTCCCATTCCAAGTGACGGGAAGAGTATCCAGGTTACTGGATCGGGAGACTTTAAAATAGTAGACGGACTAACGCTTGCTACTATTGCTACTGGCGTAGCAGATGACACCGCAGCCGTCTCCTACTCTGCTGGTACATACACAACAGTTCTTCAAGGTAAAACATATACGAGCGCAAACTATGTACGTTTTGTTCCAACTCACGATGCCACCATTTTTACGCTTCCACTCTACAGTGATCGTCCAACCTGGAACCCAAATCTTAACGACAATGCATTCAAGGGAGTGATGGAGATTCGCTACTCTACCGTACATAAGAAACTCTGGGCAATCGATGAGCTCTTTATTGAAGACTACTTAAAAGGAGTATCCGAGTCTATCGACACGTTTCCTGCTGAGTATCTTAAAGTCTCGAGTATTATCCAACGCAGTTACGCACTGTATCACTACCGGTTAGGTGGCCGCCATAAAGACGATTTCCTAACTCTTAAAAACAGTCGCAATGGTAATGGAGATGACCAGATCTTCCAGGGGTACAATTTTACTAAACGAGCAGTAAATATTGGTCGAGGAGATGACGCTACGGCCGGCGAGATTGTTACATATAACGGTAAGCCTGTAATCACCCCGTACTACACACAGTCGGATGGTCGTACTCGTGCAGCCTCTGAAGTATGGAACTTTAAACAGTCAGACTACCCGTGGCTCACGTCGGTATCTGACCCTGGATCAGCTGGACTTCCTCTCTTAGGGCATGGAGTGGGCTTGCCGGGTCGAGGGGCGCGAGACCTCATTAACCAAGGCAAAACATACAAAGAAGTGTTACAATACTTCTACCAAGGAACAGATACCACAAAAGTAGATGAATCAGGTATTAATATTCGTGTTGGTATTTACTCAATAGACAGTTAATACAAGTACTATGCTTAAGAAACGCAACAAAAAGTTTTACGAAATTCTGGTAGCGATGACCGCAATTGTGATTGCGCTCGTGTTTGGTGTTTGGTATTCAGTGGGCAACCACGGTGGAGGAATTTTAGATCGCTTTAGTGACCTTAAAACCTTTACCGGAAAACAAATCCCCATATCGTTTACGTATCCAAAAGCATTTAGTGTACATGAAAGTAGTGACAACGGTAACCACATCGAGATTCTCGATGGAGATAAAAAGATTAAAGCAGTAGTAAAAGCTTCCACGCTCGATGCGCAGTACAAGGATCTAGAAGCATACTTTGACGCCAACAACATCCCGCCTGATGCAAGACCATTTAACAACATCAAGGGGAATAACTGGTATGTATACTACGATGTGCCAACTAAGCCAGCAAATGAGATATTTGCGGTAGAAAAGAACCGCGTCGTGTACCAGTTCATAGTAGATCTCTCACAGGAAGAAGTAGGCAGAAAAGCGATGGTTGATGTTCTTTACAGTCTCATAGAAACAGTAAAGCTCCCCTAGGCTTGCTATGCTACTTGATGCCGTATGGGATATAGTATTCCCCAAGCACTGTGTGAGGTGTAATCAAGAGGGAGACTACTTGTGTTCCGTATGTCTTACCTATGTTGATGTGGTGACTACCCCCTATTGTCCTGAGTGTCGCAGACCAACACGTTACGGTGAACTGTGTGCAAGTTGCTCACCGTTATGGGACTTTGACGGTGTTACTATCTGTACCGAGTACAACGGAGCAGTAAAAGATCTCGTACATACCTTTAAGTATGAAGGGTGTTCCTCTGCCGCTGATCTTATCGCGGCTTTTTTAGTAGCAGGAATCAGTAGAACGAAAAGTCAAATAGGGGTTCAGGGAGACTGGATAGTAATCCCAGTTCCTATGACGTACGAGAAAGAGCTTGAACGCGGATATAATCAAGCCTCACTACTTGCATGCCTATTAGCCACAGAACTACAGCTTATAGTGAACGAGAAGAGTCTTATAAAGACGCGTTCTACACGGTCTCAAATTGAGCTTACAAGACGAGAACGCCTTAACAATGTCAAAGATAGCTACGGATGGGTAGCAGCCCCTCTTAGTGGCCTCTCTATACTACTCGTAGATGATATCACTACAACAGGAGCAACGCTTTCTGAGTGCGCAAAGACACTCAAGAAAGCAGGCGCTGGTAGGGTTTGGGGAGTAGTACTCGCTAAAGGACATTAAAAAACTCACCGAGGGTGAGTTCTTTAATTTAGATAGCCTCAATATTTTTCTTTTCTTCTTCTAGAATGTTTACTATATCGTCACTAGTCTTTTCCATATCTTCTTTTAGTATTTCAACATTTTTTGTTAGACTCTCTACCTTATTAAGAGTAGTCTGTTCAAAGGTATCTCGAGCAGCTTGAATACGAGCCAATAGATCCTGGGCTTTTATCTCTAGCTCATCTTGTTGTTCGTCATGTGCTTGGATAGGTACTTGCATGTTTTTTTGTTAGTTTAGATTCTAGAAAATATTCTGTCTACTAATGTATCTAAAGCATGTATTGCCCCAATATTTCTTATGCTGTAATTCTGTAGTATTGGGTGGAGTAGAGCTTTATATTCATCAGCAGTAAGATGACCTGTATTAATAGGGTTATTTAACTCTCTCTGCATATCTAGAAGAGCAGGAGAGAGGGTGTTAGACATTCCTTCAGGTAAGTCATTAAACTCGTGAATAAATTCTGATACAAATGCTGATGAAATCATAGTGGGCATTTGTGGACCCATATTGATGTTGTGTTCAGGAGGGTTTGAATCGCTAATATCTTCTTCTGGTTCTTCTCCCCCGAAGGTTCTACGGTCGTTTTCCATAACAGTTCTTGGAGTGTTTTCTACTCGTTCAGTATTTGGAACATTGTAGTGTACATCTGGACTTGAACCGCGCTTTGCCATTTCAACGAAATGATTACTGGTTACTTTCCAGTTATCTATATTTCTCTGAACAGAAACCATATCTGTCGTTATTGGTTGTAACTCTTTTTTTAAGCCCCGGATATCGCGATCAACGCCAGCGATTTCTCGATCAATTTGACCGAGCAATCTGCGTAATGCCACACGTTCTCCTTGGGTAACTGCTTGGTCTAGCTCAGATTTAAGACCATCTCTCTCTGTTTGAAATCCAGCCTTTTGTTCTATATAGTTTTCAATTTCAGTGTTAATCTCTTTATTGGCTTCTTCAAGTCTTGTTTTTTGTCTTTCAAGAGGCTCAAGTCTTTTTGTTGCACGACTATCAATTCGGTTAGCAACTGTTTGTAGTTCCTCTTTCTTTTTTGCTCTAACTTCACTAGTATTGCTAATCTCAGAACTGGTAGAGCTAACTCTAGTTTCGAGCTGTCTTCGTAGGTCGTTAAGTTCACGAAGTGCGCTGGTTCTTGCTCCCGCAAGTTCTCCAGACCATCTTTTTCCTTGTGAATCAGTAGCAATCTTTGCCTCAAAAGAGGCGATTCTTTCGTTTATTTTATTAAGTTGGCTCTGGTCACGATCACGATCAGCAGTCATTCGTGCTTGTTTCGTATCTACTTTGTCGTGCTGATATGTCTTGAATTTAAACTCTAGAGAGTCGTAGGTGCTCACCACTACCTTTGTTATCTTGTCGTTAAAGTATCCAGAAATTTTGTCTCCAAAACTCTCTCGGACATTTTCGCGATTATTGTCTTCTGTAAGCTGATCAACGCGACGGTTTATTGTATCAACATTATTTCTGTGGAATGGATTTATGTTCATATGTATATTGACGGTATTTATTGTAGTCTATGAGTTTTTTGTTTTTTATACAAGACTATTGCACGGCAATAGACCAGTAAAGACCATAGTCCTCCATCCAGCCTACTCCGTCCACGACTGGTCTAAAGTACTCGGTGTATACTCCTGGTGTTTCAGGAGCTTTGATAGTAAAGCTGAACTTAGAACTTTCCCCTGGCTGGACACTATTTTTTTCCATCTTGATACGGTTTGCACTTTTCCAGCCTGAACCATTCGCGTTGGTATAAAACGGACTAGTACGGTCGAGTGGGTTGGCAGTACCAAGTGCAACATTACTGTCATTCCACGCTTGAGAGCCAGTGTTCTTGTATTCTACCCACATGGTTCTGGTATCTCCACGGTTCACGATTGTAAACGGACTTTGCGTTACGAACTGTGCGTGGTATGACGGCTTTTCGCTGTTTACCACCCAGTAAAGACCAATGTCTGAGAACCAGGCTACACCTTCAGATACGAGGGCAAAGTATTCTTTAAACTGGCCAAAGGCAGTAGGTCCTGTCATGGTAAATTCAAAGTGAGCCAGGTCTCCTGGAGCTACTACGGCCTCTTTCATGGCGATGCGGTTGCCAGAAAGCCATGACGAGTCCGCAAATTGACTATTCCTGTCATACGCTTTACTTGTCCCAAGATGGACTTTATCTCGGGTCCACAGAGATGCCCCCGTATTCTTGTAGGTAATTACCATATTCACTTTTTGTGCTGGTGAAATAGAAGGGTACGGGCTTTGGGATACCAGCGTTGCTTTGTAGTCGTTGGCTACATTAGAAATTGCGCCAACGGTTGCATCTTTCGTCTCAAGTGTTTTGCGACCAGTATTACCACTGGTATCTGTCGCTTCAATGTTGATGACATGGTTCGCAGTAGACAAGTTGGCGGTTAATATATTTACTGGAATTGAGCTAGCAATAGCAGTATTTTTTACAATCTGCCATTCCCCACCGTCTACCTGGTAGCGAATCTGGTTTATATTACTCGTGGTTACATCAGGCAAGAAACTTGAAGTGGTGCTATCGTCTTTTGCATTTCCGGTAATTTGGAATACCCCGTTACCCAACGTAAAAGCCGAAGCAGTTACAGTTGGGGCTACCGTATCAAAGGTTACGGCTTTACCAGCGTCAATCTTCCCGTATCCGTAACGCTCAGAGAACTCATTGGCTTGCATACCAGGAATCTTCTTCGCAGAAATAATTAAACGCTTTCTTAGCTGGTCAGCAGATAACGATGGGTCACGAGAAAGAATAAGTGCGGCAGTACCCGATACCTGCGGAGCAGCAAATGAGGTTCCCCGGTTATTTTGTTGGTAGAGGGTCATAAGGTTAGTCGGAGACCACGTAGGAGCAAACACATTTTCTCCCATCGCCATCAGGTCGAGTTCTGGACCGTAGTTGGTAAACTCAGCAACACTCTCGGCGCTATTTAAGGCCCCAACACCTACAGCGAGAGGATGGTTAGCGGGACTATCTATTTTTTTTACTCCTTTATTTCCTGTTGCAGCTATGACGATCGTACCCTTGGTATACGCATACTGCACGGCTTTATCTAAAACCGTAGTTGATTCGGGGAGCCCTAAGCTCAGGTTTACAATACGTGCTCCATTGTCGGCGGCAAAGTAAACAGCCTCAGCAATGTCTGAAGCAAAGCCGTCACCATTCGTGTTCATAGACTTAAGTGCCATGATCTTAACATTACCGATCCCGGCAATACCAATCCCGTTACTAATGTTGGCGCCAATAATACCGGCGATGTTAGTACCGTGTCCGTGGTCATCCATCGGGTCAGTGTCTTTGTTGACAAAGTCATACCCGAACTGACCACTCGCGTTACTCCATAATCGTCCTTGTAAGTCTTCGTGAAAGTAATCTACTCCGGTGTCGATCACTGCTACCACCACAGTAGGAGAGCCAAGACTGGTATCCCATGCGTTGATAATATTACTACTCGCAAGATAGGTTTGCTTAGAAAGAAACGGGTCATTCGGAGTAAATGAGAGTGAGACTTTTTGGTCTGCTTCAATAGCGACAATAGAGGAGTCTTTTTTCAGTTCTATAAGAACTGATTCTTGGTTTTCTTTCGGTATACCAAGACGAAAGACGCCCAGGCGGTTATTTTTTTCGTACTTAGTGAGGCCCAGACGGGCAAAAGCCTGGATAGTAGTAGTGTCATGACTACTCGTTACGAGGAAGTAGGTGTTTTGGGTGTCTGCTAAACGAACACTAGAAATCATAGCGCGTGCGTCCCCTGCTGCGGCGTAGGTAGGAGTAGGTAGTGCGGTTGCAACAAGACTCCCTACAAACAAAATAGATAAAAAAAGATGTGTGTGTTTCATATGGAGATTATAACTCAAATGTTTCACCTTCAATAGGAATAATACTGGTAATATCGAGCGTATCTTTTATTTTAGTGGAGAGTGCTTGAGATGCAGTGAGTTCACCGTGTGTTAAAAATACTTTCTTTACCTGACACTCTCCTTCGCACTGGTGTAGAGAAGACAACCAACGAATCAGGGCCGATTGGTCGGCATGGGCGCTGTACCCGGCAATTTCGCGAATTTCTGCCCTAATCTGCACGGGTTGTCCTAAGATCCTCAAATTCTTCTGCCCGTCTTTAATTTTGCGCCCGAGCGTCCCTTTTACCTGGAACCCAACAAAGAGCATGATAGTGGTAGGATCCCCTAAATAGTTTCGTTCATGAAACAGGATGCGCCCCCCATTGCTCATGCCAGACCCTGCAATAATAACCTTGGGTCCAGGAGCCTTGGCGATCTGGCGTGACTCTTCTGGGGTACGGGTAATAACAAGTCCCGGAAAGTTAAAGATATCATCTCCGGCTTTGATCATGTCACGCGCCTCTACATCAAAGTAGCTCTCGTACTTTTTGTATATCGCAGTGGCTTTAATAGCGAGCGGACTGTCGACAAATACCTGGATAGGTTCAATTTGTTTGGTTTCTACCATGTGGTTAATTTCGTAGAGTAACTCCTGGGTTCTCTCCATGGCAAAAGCTGGCACCAAGAGTACCCCGTTACTTTTCTGTACATCCTTGATAGCTTTTTCAAGCATCAAGGCGCGCTGGGCAATGTTTTCGTGATTCCGATCCCCGTAGGTAGATTCCATCACGACATAGTCGGTCTTAAAACCCTTTTCAATTGGTGGCACGATCGGCACTGGGTCGTTCCCTAAGTCTCCTGAGAATGAGATTACTTTCCCTTCTGCCTCTACCATAATAATAGAGGAGCCTAAGATATGTCCGGCATCTAAGAAGACAATAGTGACATCGCCGATCTTCATCGGCTCGTGGTAGTTTTTTCCTTCCCAGCCTTGGATCGCTTTGTTGAGATCCGTTTCCTCCCAGAGTGGTTCCGGATGAAACTGGTCTGGATCTTCCTCGGGGTTAATGAATTTGAGCTGGTCTCCTAAGAAGAGCGCCGCAAAGTCCTGAACTGGATGAGTGGAGTAGACTTTCCCCTCAAACCCATCACGAAACAGTTTCGGAATGCGTCCGATATGGTCGATATGTGAGTGAGTAACCAGTACCGCATCGATACTTTTAGGATCGAAGGTGAATTCGTTATAGTTTTTCTTATGTGCATCCCAGTCACCCTGAAATAGCCCGCAGTCGATCAGGAGTTTTTTTCCACCTGCTTCAAGGAGGTAGTTGGATCCAGTTACGCGATGTGAGGCACCGAGAAAGGTTAATTTCATATATTGTGTGTTGTTGTTTGCTCTTTGCTTGTATAATACACACATCAGCGCTTGAAAAAAAGATCTATTTATGGTAAGATAGCGGAACATGTGTGGACCTGTAGCTCAGTTGGTAGAGCAGCGGCCTTTTAAGCCGTGGGTCGTGGGTTCGATCCCCACCGGGTCCATGTTGAAAATAGTGGCTTTAATTAGCCACTATTTTTGTTATCTCTAAAAACAGCATCCACGCAGACCAAAAGTTCGATCCCCACAAGCTCCATTCTTCGCTCCTTACGGAGCTACGAATGGCGTAGCCATTTCTATATAAAAGCGAAGAATGCCCTTCGGAGCCTTGTGCGAAGAAGGGCTTTTTCGTGGGGATCGAAGGGCACGGAGTTGACGCGAGCTGGCGCAGCGTCAGTTGTGTGGAGTGCCCCGGCTCCGAGTCGGAGCGAGGAGGATCCCCACCGGGAAGTAGGTACCAATTTTTTATTACTTGAAAGCATAGATCTGGATTGACACATACCCCCTAGGGGGTATATTTTAGATGTATGAAATATATCAAATCGGAAAATAAGAAAAAATTAGTGCGGCGCCTCAAGATCATTGAGGGGCAGGTGCGAGGGCTACAAGATATGATAGTACAAGATGCATACTGTATCGATGTCATTACACAGACCTCGGCTGTGAAGCAGGGACTTTCCAATGTTGAGGATTTGTTGCTGGAAAATCACCTCAGTGGTTGTATCGTTGATCAGCTCAAGGCAGGTAGAATCGAAAAGGCCAAAACAGAAATCCTTAAAGTTTATAAGCTCAAAAGAAAATAACATGACTAAACACACTTATCCAATCCGTGGTATGCACTGTGCATCATGTGCTCGGACCATTGAGAGTGTTCTAAAAAAACAAGCTGGTGTAACCGCGGCAGAGGTGAACTATGGTACCGAAAAAGCAAAGGTTGTGTTTGATGAAAATAAGAACAGCCCACACCAACTCTCAAAGTCAATTGAGCCTTTGGGTTATACCTTTCAGCTTCCAGTAGAGAAAAACTTGGCTGGGTCTAGTGCTAGCGCAATGGGCATGACAGCTAGTGAACACGCTGCCCATTTGGGTCTAAACCAAACTAAACAGGAAAAAACAATTGAGCTAAATGAAATGAAGCTTAAAGTCATCTCAGTAATGCCACTGGCGGTTTTTAGTATTTTTGTTATGGGTTGGGATATTCTTGCTCAATTACAGCTGGTCGCTGGGATGAGTATTTTTATAAAAGATTTTTTTCATCATCTATTGCCGATATTTGCCACCTATACTCTGTTTGTAGTTGGTAAGCCGTACCTGCTTGGCTTCTATAGATTTTTAAGATACGGCAAAGCTAATATGGATACCTTGATTGGTATGGGAACGCTGGCGGCCTATTTGTATAGTTTTGCTGTCTCAGCTTTTGAGGATACCCTACGTCCTTATTTGGATGTTGATAGTACTTATTATGATATTACGATCGTGGTGGTAGCTTTTATTACTCTCGGAAAATATCTAGAAGCGAGTTCAAAACTAAAAACTGGTGACGCTATTGAAAGACTTCTCAACTTACAGGCAAAAACAGCTTTAGTGTTTCGCGGCAACAAAGAGATTGAAATACCAATTCAGCAGGTAGTAAAAGGCGATATTATTGTGGTTAAACCAGGGTCTCGTATTCCAGTGGACGGAGTAGTAAGTAAAGGCAACTCTTTTGTGGACGAAGCGATGGTGAGTGGTGAGCCAATGCCAGTTGAAAAAAATGTTGGGGATAGTGTTGTAGCGGGTACAATCAATACGACGGGGAGCTTTACTTTTACTGCGACAAAGGTTGGGTCCGACACTTTTTTGGCACAGATTATCAAAATGGTTGAGGAGGCTCAGGGCAGCCGAGCGCCGATTCAGGCCTTGGCAGATACAATATCGGCGGTTTTTGTGCCGATCGTGATCGTTTTGTCTTTGGGCACTCTTTTACTATGGCTGGTTGTCGGCACCGGGTCTCTCGGGCTTGCCCAGGCATTTTCATATGGTCTGACTTCTTTTGTTGGTATTCTTATTATCGCTTGTCCGTGTGCTCTGGGGCTGGCCACGCCGACTGCGATTATTGTTGGAGTGGGACGCGGAGCCCAGGAAGGGATTTTGATCAAAGACGCGGCGACACTGGAAAAGCTCTATCGGGTGAATGCTGTGGTGGTGGATAAAACCGGCACTATTACTCAAGGAAAACCGGAATTGGTTTCGATTAGTTCATTATCTGAATTATCTGAAAAAGCTTTGATTGCTCTCATCGCATCGCTGGACAGTCATTCTGATCATCCGGTGGCTCAGGCAACGATGCGGTACGCGAAAGAAAAAAAGATTAATCCGCTGCCGGTTGCTAAATATGAGATGCTCAAAGGCCGAGGGGCAACAGGCGTGATCGAGAAAACTCAATATTGGGTGGGCAATGTCCGGTTGATCAAAGAATTGGGGTTAAAAATCGACGAGAAAATGATCGAGCTAGAAACCAAACAGGGTAAAACTCCAGTGATTCTTGCCACTAAAAAAGAAGTTTTGGGGGTCGCAATGGTGGCCGATAAAATCAAGCCGGAAGCAAAGGAGTCAGTTGAAAGGCTAAAGCAAATGGGACTGACCGTCATTATGATGACCGGAGACGATCAAAACACCGCTCGTTTTATTGCGGATCAGGCAGGGATAACAAAAGTGTTTGCCCAAGTTTTGCCGGAGGATAAATTGAAGTTAATTAAAGAGTTGCAGGCCAAAGGCACGCGCGTGGTGATGGCTGGTGATGGGGTCAATGACGCACCGGCTCTGGCGCAGGCGGACGTTGGGATCGCAATGGCGACTGGCACGGACGTAGCTATCGAAACCGCTGGCATTACTCTGCTTCACGGGGACATCACGAAGCTTGTGAAGGCTATTCGACTTTCGAAAATGACGATGCGCGGGATTAAGCAAAATTTATTTTGGGCATTTTTCTATAATATTGTGGGAATCCCGCTCGCGGCTGGCTTGTTCTACCCTATCTTCGGCTGGCTGCTCAATCCGGTTTTTGCCGGGTTAGCGATGGCCTTATCCAGTGTTTCGGTCGTGGGCAACTCGCTGCGACTAAAAGTAAAAGAGCTTTAATTATATGAAGACGTATACATTTCACATCCATGGTATGCATTGTCGCTCCTGCGTGGCGCTCATCGAGAGTGGGCTTATGGGTGTGCCGGCAATAACAACGGCGAAGGCATCGCTCGCGAATCACCGTGTTGTGGTCCGTGGTGATTTTGGCGACCAAGCTCCTGAGCAGATTGCGCGTGACCTGAGCGAAGTCTTGCGACCGCATGGCTATACGCTCTCTCTTAAGTCGCAGAAGAATGCGGTGCGTTGGTCGGACTTTCGGCTGGCTGTTCCGCTCGCAATTGGTTTTATCGGCGTTTTTATTCTTCTGCAAAAGCTGGGCCTAGTGAATTTGGTCACCACCGCGCAGGTCGGGCCCGGTACGGCTTTTGTGATTGGCCTGATCGCCTCAGTTTCGACCTGTATGGCCGTGGTCGGTGGCCTCGTGCTCTCGCTCTCGGCTAACTTTGCCAAAGAGGGCGACAAGATACGACCGCAGGTATTATTTCATATCGGCCGGCTTGCATCGTTTCTTATCCTCGGGGGTGCGATTGGCGCGCTGGGTTCAGCATTCCAGCTTGGGCCGACTATCGTAGCCTCCTTGGGTATTTTCGTTGCACTTGTGCTTCTTGTTCTCGGTGTAAACCTTCTAGGTATATTCCCGTGGGCCAAGAGATTCCAGCCAACACTACCAGCTTTTGTTGGGAAGCATGTGCACGGACTCAAAAATCTAAACCACACCCTAACTCCCACCCTCGTTGGTATTGCAACCTTTTTCTTACCCTGTGGCTTTACGCAGTCCATGCAGATCTACGTGCTAACAACGGGTAGTTTCGCGACTGGAGCAATAATCATGGGGGCGTTTGCGCTCGGTACTCTGCCGGTCCTCGCTCTCCTTTCTTTCAGTTCACTTAGCGTCCACACCAAGGCGCAGTCAGGCGTGTTTTTCAAGACAGCGGGGCTGGTCGTGATCTTCTTTGGAATCTTTAATGTAATAAATGTTTTAGTGGCTGCAGGGACTATCCCACCTTTCTTTAGCTTTTAGCAGTAACGACCATCTGATGAAACCAATATATTTGACTACTGTTTCAATAGTAATCGCCCTCGTTTTGGTTGGTGGGGTAGTGCTATGGTCGGCTGGTCGCCGGGATCATACCAGTATATCGCCTGCCATCAGTAATACGAGCGTAGTTAATGGCGAGCAGATCATTACTATCAACGCCAAGGGTGGCTACTGGCCGCAGGTGACCAGGGCAAAGGCAGGCATGCCCACAACGATCAGGGTGGCCACCCAAGGTACCTTTGACTGTTCGTCTGCCCTCACTATCCCTAGTCTGGGTTACACCAAGAATCTGCCTGCATCAGGAGAAACGTCGGTAGCAGTGCCGGCCCAACCAGCCGGGACAACGATACGAGGCCTTTGTGCTATGGGGATGTATAATTTCAGTATTCAGTTTGAGTAAAGGGCTCGTCTGGGCGAACCGTTATCTTTCGAAACTCCTCCCACGAAGGCCACCATTACAGATAAAAAAGACGGAACCACGGTCCGTCTCTTTTAGCCTTCTAGTAACTTTTTGTTTTGATTGCTGAGCTTTCTTTCTTCGCTCTTGCGGCGTGCCTCAACTCGCTTTAGATCTTCTTCTGGCTTGATGAGCTCGGGTCTAATGCCACGATTAAGGAGTGCTTGGCGGGTCTCTTTGCTGTTTTTCACCACTTCGGCGTTCATGGCATCTTTGCCTTTAATATTCTTCTGCTTAATATTGTGATCCGTCATAGCGAGTGCGAAGTCTTTGGCTTTCAACTCTACTTGCGAGTCAAAGTCGGCCAGTGATCGCTTGGCTGGGATATCGCGCATTTTTTTGAGCTGATTTGCAGGAATGCCACCGTAGAGTGCTTCGATGTGTTTATTTTTGAATGTGGCAAACTCAACCTGGAGCTTGATGCCTCGCTGGTAGACGGTGGAGGCGATATTCTTCTCGGTTTCCTTGAGCTTTGCCCGGGCTTCGAGCCGATTGTTTTCTTCCTCGCGTTGCTCAAGTAATTCTTGTTTACGGGTCTGGGTAGCAAAATAGGTTTGAGCCAGGGCTATTTGGGGTTTACGCGGGTCGCCATTTTGAGCGATGAGGTAACATGCATAGCGCGTTAATAAGAAGTCCTCTCCTGGACGACCACCGGATCTTTTTGCCGGCGCCGGCAAAAAGTGCCCCTCCACAGGTTGACCACTTGTTTTACAAGACTCCTTAGCACGATCAATAGCTTCAGAAAACTGACGCCATGTTGAATATCCTAGTATAGGCATCAGGTCTCGAGCAGACCAAAATTCCATCCGCTCGGCGTCATTTGACGTTTTCTTAATAGATTCAAGATTTTGTTGTATTTGTGTGAGGGCTTTGTCCATAGTTGAGCTTATTATAGCATCTGGCTGGATGGGCTGTCACCCCAACGACGACGTCTCGACTGCCATTCGAAACTCCTCTCATGAAGGCCATTGCATGATAAGAAAAGGCTTATTTAAGTCTTTTCTATTGACTAATGTACAAAAGTATTATACACTTTTTACATCGACCCTAAGAAAACATTACAGAGAGGAGAGGCTTATGGCTGGTCGGAGAAAAAGGACAGTGCTGGCTAACGCAGCAAAAACAGCGTTAAAAAGTTCAAAAAAAGACACCAAAACACATGGTTTTGAAGAGGTTTTAAGCCTTGGGCCAGATGACACCTACGACGGTAGCGCTGATATGGTGATGCTGGTTTGGCATCAAAACCAGATAACCCCTGCCGAATCATACAGAATTGCACAGTTCCCTGAGAAGAAAACAGCACTTGCTATTTGCGCAAACCCTAATGTGCAAAAAAAACAACTTGGAAGCAAAGCTGCTATCTACCACTTCAACGCTGCATCGTCTGGATCAGCTGGTAAATAACTTTTCAAGTCCTCCTGAGGAGGCAGGCCCCGAAAGGGGCTTTCTTTTATGTGTTATTCGTCATTTGAAACTTTTCTTAAGACAGTCGTTATGCAATAAAAGAGCTTACTGTAGCTCTTTTATTGTACTTTTAGGCTTAAAGGTGATATGATATACAAACGCTCATTAAAATATAGAAAGAAAGGTTACTGCATATAGAGGCGAGCAGGTTGCAGTAATAGGTAAATGCCATGAAGTACATTGAAAAGATCATTCCCGTTGCCAAAGGGGCAGGGGAAATCCTACTCTCCTATCGCGGGAGCTTTAAGGAGAGTTCCAAAGCAACTCTGTATGATGTTGGCAGTGTTGTCACCAGTGCGGACTTTGCTTCAGAAGCGTTCATTGTTAACGGGATAAATAAGAGCATCCCTTATCATGGAATCTTTAGCGAGGAAGGAACCAGCTTTCGCCTCGATAGCGAAGAAGTGTGGTATGTGGATCCGCTGGATGGAACGGCTAGCTTTATTCGAGGCTTTCCGTTCTACGGTGTCTCCATCGGCCTGATGCGTAACAACAAGGCGGTAGCAGGTGTCCTCCACTTCCCCGAGCTTGACCTAACAGTCTGGGCTGAGGAAGGAGAAGGCGCATATGCAAACGGTCGCCCGATCCGCGTCTCCAACCTTCCTTTAAACAAGGCCCTCTACTACGGAGGTGGCTCTTGGAAGGGAGAGTTTCACACCAGTCTTCCGCTGGTGAGCGCAACCGGCCAAGTGCAGATCCTGTCCGCTAGTGCGTATGAGTTAGCGCAGATCGCAATGGGTAGTGCGGAAATCTACTTGCTGGTAAGCAACCCAATTGATGTGGTGGCCGGAGCCTGCATTGTTGCTGAAGCAGGCGGGAAAGTCACCACAGCTTCCGGGCAGGAGTGGGGTCTTAAGTCAGAGACCATTTTGGTCACCAATGGAGTCGTGCATGAAGAGACTCTTGAGATCTTGAGAAACAATCCGTATCCCTCCTAGGCTTTTGATATGAAACGTAAACCGCCACCCCATACGGGAGTGGCGGTCTTTTTTTACCGTAACTTGTAACTTTACAGTCCGAGCTCCCCTTCATTTTCCCATGTTGTTTCATTGATTGCAGTGACTTTGGTATCTGAGAGGATGTACATGGTATCGTTGATATATACTGCTCGCTTAATGCCAGTTCCACTTACTGCTTTTTTGAGTGTTAGTTTGTTTCCTTCATAAGATATTACATACCCACCGGTACCGCCTGGGATAAAGAAGACCGAGTGTTTGCTATCGAGTAAGAATGCATGATGGTTGTTTTGCACATCAGTCCAGTACTCGTTTAGATAGTACTTGTCTACTTCAGTAGGAGTGGCTGGGTTAGTAACATCAAAGAGAGATACTTTTACTTGGTTATTTTCTTTTCCGACTCCAATCACTAGGCTGTTGTTTACAGGATGTAGGTACGACGAGTAACCAGGAATTTTAAGCTCACCGCTCACTTTCGGTGCAGCAGGGTTAGCAAGATCCAGTACATAGAACGGATCTATTTGGCGGAAAGTAACCAGGTACCCCTTATCTCCCACAAAGCGAGCCGAGTAGATTCTTTCAGTGGTGCCAAGATTTTTGACTGAACCCAGTTCATTCATGGCTTCACCTAAAACATATACATCATTAACAGTAGTACTACCCCAGTAGAATCTATTACCGATAGTAGTGGCAACGCGTAGCTTACCCTGGTACTCATCAAGCGAGAACTGGTTAAGGAGATACCCTGGTACTGAACCAGTAGCGCTTAGTGAAAAGTCTGACAAGCTAATCTTGGCGATACTGGTTGTCTCGAGTTGACGAACTTGGCTATCTACATAGGCTTTTTGACGGTTAGCAAGTTCTGTGCGAAAGGCAGTTTGTGCGTCGTCTGTAAGGCTATTGGTATATTGTTCAATGGTGTAGTCAAACTCAGTCTGCTTGGCTATATCACTCATCGCGTATCCTTGTACCGCTTGCAAGTGAGCAATATCCTCTGCTGGTAATAAGCCTTGTGCTCTATCCAAAATAAAACGGGTATAAAAGGTTGCGTATTGCGCTACTGACGATGAGGAGATATATAGTGCGTTCTCAGACATATATACCTGTGAGTCAGAGCTTGAACCTATAAAGCTGGTACTTTTAGATATAGAGCCAGTGGTTGGTTGGACGACGATTGCGGTATATACCGTATCCGATGAGGTTTGTGCGATTGGTCGGTAGAAGTTCGTACAGCTTATAGGGAAAGCTGTGCCGTTTACTACAAGCGGTGTAATTGTGCACGGGGTATTGGTATTTATGTATCTTTTAGTTACCACATACAGATTACCGTTAGTAAAACGAGCAGTATCGATATAGGTAGAGTCTTTGAGGGTAATATTCCACTTCTGTACTGGGTTGTTTATGTCGGTGATGTCGTACGCAATAATCTCGGGGTAGTCAAATACCATGAGAATATTCTTCTCGGTATCAAGAAGGAGTTCCCCACCTCGAGTAATAGTGTTTTTTAACTGGATGTCTTTTGCAGGTACTGCATCGATAATCTTGGTGCCGCTAGTCTGTTGTTGTGGTATAAAGCCGCCTCGGGTTATGTACGGATAATAGAAGCCTCTTTGAGAGTATATAATATTTTCTCCTGTAACCTTCACCATGTCTGGTTCGTCAATGCCTTGTACTTGTACATTCGTTTCAGAAGTTCTGGTGACACTGTCAGGTGTAGACCCAGTGGTAGGAGTGGGCGCAGGTGATGGTGTTGGTATTGCTGTCGGGGCAATGACCGACCCTCGTGACTGTGTGCTTGCAGTAAGGTAGCTTTTAAAATCTGCTTCTGAGGTGACTCTTTTAAAACCAGAAAGGGTAGTGCCACCTGTTACACTGATCTGCCAATAAATCCCTGAATCTTTCATCCAAGAGATACCATCGACAACTGGAGTAAAGTAGGCTTTGTATGTTCCGCTTGAACTAGGAGTGCGCAACACAAACTGCAGTCGGGCTGTTTCTCCTGGCTTTACACTATCTTTATCTATTGCGGTAGCTCGGTTGGGAGAGAGCCAACTACTGTCTGAAAACTCTGAGGCATAGTCGTTGTTTTTATTTCCATAAAGTGCAGAACCACTTCCCAGTCTCACCTGCTTGTCCCAGGTCTTTCTCCCGGTATTCTTAATATCTAACCACACGGTAGTAGTCTGGCCAGCAGCAAGGGTAGCGGGATATGAGGATTGACCAATAATTTGGTAATCGTAGTCTCTTACAACAGCTGCTTGGGTTACTCCCGGGTAGAACATGGTGGATACAAGCGTAAAGAGTGCAATGTATGATAGTTTTTTGTTCATAGTATTCCTCTTTTTTACATACTGATCTATTGGGTATAGTATAGCATAATACTGTTTACTTCTTATGCCATGAAACAAGATAACTATATGGTAACTGCTCAGGTGTGGCTCTACCCGGGTCCTGCTGCCTGGTACTTCGTAACTCTGCCTAAAAAAGAGGCAGATAAAATCCGTGACATATATGGTATGCACGCCAAAGGATGGGGCTCACTTCCCATAACGGTGACTGTTGGTAGTACTTCATGGGACACTTCAATCTTCCCAGATAAGAAGACTGGGTCTTACCTGTTACCTATAAAAGCACAGGTACGAAAAGCTGAGAACATATCAGAGAATGATATCATTACTCTTTCAATAGAAGTGCTTATAAAGTGAGCATAATAAGCACGATTAGGTAATAATCTCACTTTCGTGTATACTTAACCAGTAATATACAGTTAAGCAGGAGAGAAGAATATGAAGACTATCGCATGTGCATTGGTAGGTGGAGTTGGTTGTGATGCAAAATTCACAGCAGAAACAGCTGAGGAAATGAAGAGCATGTTCTCTGAGCACGCAAAGGTTGCTCACGCAGATATGATGGCAGCATCGACTGACGAAAGCATGGCTGAATGGAATACAATGTTTGAAAAGGTTTGGGCAGAGACTGCTGATGACGCTACTTCTGAAGCAGAAGTTGCTCCTGAGGTAGAAGCTACTGAAGCAGAAGCTCCAGCGGCTGAGTAATTTAGAGACACTGTACATAAAAGAGGCCTTACGGCCTCTTTTATGATGTTGTCTTATGGTTGTGGTTTGGGTATGATACCTAAATCTTGATCTGAATAAAAACAAACATGTTACCGTTTTTTACTAAAATACAAAAAGACTACCAAGCCTTTAATAAGCATTCTCTGTGGGTGATTCTCTCGATTGCAATCTACTCATTTGGATCGGGGTTCTTTGACCCCTACTTTTCTGTTTTTCTTAACAGCTTTACTACCAACTACAGTCAGCTCGGACTCCTTGTTTCGGTTTTTACTTTTGTCAGTGCCTTACTTACCATCCCAGTCGGCTACCTGATGGACTTCGTGCAGTACCGAACAATGCTTACTATTGGAAAAGTTCTCTCAGTGATAGTTGCAATTTTGTACTTTATAGCAGGGCAGTATCAGTTGTTGCCCATATTAATCTTCGCACTTGTCTTGAATGGAATAGCGTTCCCTTTTAACTGGACTGGGACAGAAACGGTACTAGGAGCCTATTCAAAAAAACACAAGACTACTGAACTCTTTGGATTCTATGGCAGCTTAGTCAATATTGCCTGGATGGTGGGGTTACTTATTGCTGCTTTCTTTGTGGTTGAGCGCTATCCTCTCCACTTTATATTCCTGCCACTCATGTTCTTCCCGATTTTCTCGATCTTAATCTTCAATACTAAACTCCCTGATAACCGACATGCAGAAAGTTTTAGCCAGGGCGTTTCCCAGTGGATCAGGGAACGGCGCATTACCTCACGTTTCTTATCTGATCTGAAAGTATTTAATGGTGAGATGTGGCTGATGATGGGAATCGCGTTTCTTGAAAAATTCATTCAGGTAGCTATTACGGTCTTTATTCCTGTTGTAGTCTTGAAGGAAAACGCATCACTCCTGCAAATAGGCTTGCTGATGGCGCTGATGCATGTCTCAACGCTCTTTAGCTTTATTTTTGCAGAGCTTTCTAACCGTGGAGTAAGGTTACTTGTGATAGTGGCTGGATTTGCCCTTACATTTATATCGTGTCTGACCTTGGTTTTTGCCAGTCAACAGTACGCTATATTTCTATCTGCCCTCTTTGCTATTACAGGACTAGTAGTTGCTGCTCCAAGTATCTTGGGAATTATTACCAAGCTTACTCCCAAAGGACACTTTGGTACGGTAACGGCTCTCCATACTTTAGTTCGCCGTATTGGTCTTTTTGTTGCCCCAATTGCATTAGGCTCTCTTGCTGACCACTTCTCTATGCAGGCAGTCTACTGGTTTGTTGCCCTTTGTGCTGGCATTGTAGTCTGCGTCACGCTCTTCTACCGTTTTGCGTGGATTAAAAAGGATCGTCTCTACGAAATTGAGCATCCGAATGGACACAAGGTGCCCTACTATTTATAAGAGGGTAGCACAAGAAGAGAATAAGAACTGTGGCACTAAAAAATCCAGATTACTCTGGACTTTTTAAGTTCGTATACTTCCCCTCGTATAGGTTGTATGTGTTATTCTGGCTTCTTACGGAATCCAAGGAATATCATCAGGATAGCTGGAAGAACAAACCACCAGACCTGGTACTGAATTACCTGGCTAATCAGGTGTGACTGTTCTAAGAGTTCAGTGCGACCTGCATCCTGCATGAAGGTAACAATCGCGTTAATTATGAAACCAGCATTTAAGAAGCTGTAGAGTGCTCCTAAAATAATAGATCCAAACCCATCGTGCGCGGTTGAAGCGTTCTTGAAGAAGTCGCCTTTAACAGTTAAAAGAAGAGCGATGACTGCAAAGAGCGCAGTTTTTACAAAAAATGGCTGGGTGTTAGTTGCTATCTCAAGTGTGTTGCCGATGTGTGTGGTCTGGTTACCACTCATATAGTTCATGAGGTAATTACCACCGACATTGGCTACAACGAGCCCGATAAACGACGAAACAATTCCTGCTACTGCTCGTTCGCGACCAAGCGCGATACCGAAGACAACAGCAACAATGAAAAAGATGCTAATAAACAAGTCCCATGAGGGAGTGAGCATTGGTGTGTGTTTAATAATGTATGTTCCTATCATAGAGCGGAAAGCAAGCATCTGTCAAGCAAACAGCACTAGTTGCCAGACTTACGCAGTGCTTCAAAGGCTTCTTTATCTGCTCCTGAAACGTGTTTGGGAATCTGAATAATCACCGTTACGATATGGTCTCCTTTATGACTCCTGTTGTCACGAGGGACACCTTTATTTTTTAAGATAAAGCGGGTATGAGAAAGCGTACCGGCAGGTATCTTCAGCTCAACTGAACCATGTACAGTTTCTACACCAATGGTACCACCCAGTACTGCTAGAGATATGGGAATAGTCTGTGAGCTAATAATATCGTCACCTTCTCGTTGGAACTGACGGTGTTTCTCTACTTTGAGTCTCAGGTATAAATCGCCGTGCCCGCCAGGTCCCATTTCACCGCGACCTGCGACGCGCAATGCCGCTCCATCGTCTACGCCAGACGGGATAGTAACGGTAATTTCTTTAGCCTGACGAGTTGCCCCTTGTCCATGACAGGTACGACACATCTTTTGTGGCGTATGACCTGTTCCGTGACAGGTAGTACATACCGACGCTTGCTGGAACGATCCTAGAATGGTTCGCGCCATCTTCGTTACTTGCCCTGAACCGCGACAAGTAGTACAGGTGACAAGATCTTCTCCTCCTGCACCGTGACACACTTGGCAGGTATCTAAAACTGAATAGGAGAGAGATTTCTCACTACCAAAAACAGACTCTTCAAAAGAAAGAGGAACAATAATTTCAATATCTCGTCCCAGTTCTCCGCGCGATCTCTTTTGCTGACCGCCAAAGAATGCGTCGAAGATATCTTCAAAGCCTCCAAATGATTCGCCTCCTCCAGAAAAACCAGAGAAGTCAAAGCCACCTCCACCAAATCCAGCCCCACCTCCGTTAAAGTCGGCGGTTCCAAACTGGTCATACGTACTTTTCTTTTTTGGGTCGGAAAGTACCTGGTAGGCTTCGTTAATTTCTTTAAACTTCGCTTCAGCTCCTGGGTCCTTGTTGACGTCAGGATGGTACTTAACCGCGAGCTTTTTATATGCGCGCTTAATTTCATCCTCAGAAGCGGACTTGGTTATTCCGAGCAGATTGTAGTAGTCTTTTCCTGCCATAGTAGTTACATAAAAGAGTGGTCACCCACTCTTGTATGTGTGTCCTCATATTTTCTATTATTCTGTAGGTTGCGTAGCAACCTCCTCACCTGTTGCAGCGTTAAGTGTTTTGCGCAGTACGGTTTTACCTGCCACTTTGTACTCAACATCCCAAGCAAGATAGCGGTTTTTCTGTGCTGAAAGCAATATATTCACTGTATATACCTTGTTCTTTGTGCGAATGTCTTGTGCACCCAGTTTCTCTGCTGCAACTAGTGCATCAAGATAGGTGAGTTTCCAGTACTGAAGCGGTGCATCAATAGTGGTAGTGTCGAGTACGTAATCTTCCTTATAGCGAATCATACGCTCATAGGTATTTTTGCCATCTGCACCTCGTGCCTGGTTGATCACAATTGTCCAGTAAAAGGTAGGTAGTGACGGAGAAGCGAAGATATAGGTATTTTTTCCGTTCGCTGGATCGATACTGTCGGTGTATTCTGTGAGTTGCGCCACAAAGGTAGCATCATCACGCCAGCTCTTAGCCTGTCCTACAGCAAACGCATATTCTTGTTTAGCTTGCGTTGCAAGGTCAGTAATGGTGGTGGCACTGAGCGGGAAGGCAGCAACTTGCGGTGTCTGCTGGGTGGTGGTCTGACTTTGTGCCGGTGCTGGTGTTTGAGTAACCGGCGTTCGAGATTTTGATGCAATAAAGAGAATGATTGCAAAAACAATCAAAACTCCAACCAGTAGTAATACGCGACGATCTAGTGCCACAATGCCCTCCTTTTGTGTTAGTTTGGTTTCATTGTAACAAACTGGTTGTAAGGTGCAATACTTGGGTTATTTCGGTTCTGTGAAATCTCCTTCAACAGTCGGTCCTTCTTCCTTCTTTTCAGATGACTCATCAGCCTTCGGTTCTTCTTTTGGCTGCGCAGCGTAGATAGCAGAACCAATCTTTTGTGCAATGGTTGAAAGCTCTTCCGCACTCTTGTTAATTACTTCAGCATCTTCTGAGGTGAGGACTTCACGTACTGCTTTAATCTTTTCTTCAGCTTCAGTTTTAAGAGCACCATCAAACTTACCGTCGTTTTCACGAATCGTTTTTTCCGTTGAGTAGATCAAGGTTTCCGCCATGTTGCGCGCCTCAACCGTAGCACGCTTTTTCTTATCTTCATCAGCGTGCAGTTCCGCTTCACGCGCCATGCGTTCTACCTCTTCTTTCGAAAGGCCTGATGAACCGGTAATTGAGATTTTCTGTTCTTTACCGGTGCCTTTATCTACCGCTTTAACATTTAAAATTCCGTTCGCGTCGATATCAAAGGTAACTTCAACTTGTGGTACGCCACGAGGAGCATTAGGGATACCATCGAGTACGAAGCGTCCGAGCGACTTGTTATCTACTGCCATTTCTCGCTCACCTTGCAAGACGTTGATCTCAACTGACGGCTGGTTGTCTGATGCTGTCGAGAAGATCTGTGACTTGCTGGTTGGGATAGTGGTATTGCGTTCAATGAGCTTCGTGTTAATTCCTCCCATGGTTTCAATACCAAGAGAGAGTGGAGACACATCGAGCAAAAGCACATCTTTGACATCACCACCCAGTACTCCTCCTTGAATAGCAGCACCAATAGCTACTACTTCGTCTGGGTTTACTCCCTGGTGTGGGTCGCGGCCAAAGAATTTCTTTACTGCCTCAACTACTGCTGGCATACGAGTCATACCACCGACAAGGACTACCTCGTCGATATCTCCTACCTTCATCTTGGCGTCATCCAGCGCTTTCTGACACGGCTTAATTGAGCGCTCTATTAGCGGCGTAACCAACTGCTCAAGTTGTGAGCGAGTAAGCTTCATCTGGATGTGTTTTGGTCCTGATTCGTCTGCTGTAATAAACGGCAAGTTAATTTCCGTTTCAATTGCAGATGAAAGTTCGTGTTTTGCTTTTTCTGCAGATTCTTTCAAGCGCTGCAAGGCAATACGGTCTTTGCCAAGATCTACGCCAGATTCTTTTTTAAATTCAGCAACAATATGGTCGATAATAACCTGGTCGAAGTCGTCTCCTCCGAGGTGCGTATCTCCGTTGGTAGCTTTTACTTCAAAGACGCCGTCTCCGATTTCAAGAATCGAGACATCAAATGTTCCGCCACCAAGGTCGTAGACTGCAATATGTTCATTCGTCTTCTTGTCTAGTCCGTAGGCAAGTGCTGCTGCAGTTGGCTCGTTAATGATACGCTTTACATCAAGTCCGGCGATCTTACCCGCATCTTTAGTAGCCTGGCGCTGTGCGTCGTTAAAGTAGGCCGGTACGGTAATAACCGCTTCGGTTACCGTCTCTCCCAAAAAGGTTTCTGCATCTGCCTTAAGTTTTGAGAGAATCATAGCCGAGACTTCTTCAGGGCGGTAGGTTTTATCTCCCATAGCAACAACCACGCCACCGTCTTTTCCTTTTTCCATCTTATATGGCATGGCCTTGATGTCTTTTTGAGTTTCGGCATCATCAAAGTTGCGACCAATGAAGCGCTTCACTGAAAAGATAGTATTGTCTGGGTTAGTTACTGCCTGGCGCTTAGCTACTTGTCCAACAAGGCGTTCGCCACCCTTATTTAAAGCTACCATAGACGGGGTAGTACGGTTACCTTCTGCGTTGGTAATAATTTCTGCTTTTCCACCACGCATGACCGATACGGCTGAGTTGGTGGTTCCTAGGTCAATTCCAATTATTTTTGCCATATATGCTCCTTTCTTATATATCTACTTAATATTTCGTACTTACTTTTACTTTCGGGTATTTAATAACTTTATCTCCTATCTTGTATCCGGGTTCAAACTCTTCGAGAATTGTTCCTTCATCGTAGTCGGGATCTGACTCCTGCATCACTGCTTCGTGAAGGTTGGGGTCAAAAAGATTTCCTTTGGTCTCAATCTTTTCTACGCCGTTAGCAGTTAAAAAGTTTCCGATCTGGCCACGGATTCCGTGCACTCCTTTGACCCAGTCCGATTCCTTGTGTTCGTCCGGGACATGGTTAAAAGCCTTCTCCAGGTTGTCCGCAATCGGGAGGATTTCAGACACTACCTTGGCCTTTAACATCGAAAGCAGATATTCCTTATCTCGGTCCTGTTGCTTTTTCAGGTTCTCAATATCTGCTAAGGCTCTTTTCCATCCATCTAGAAATTCGTCTCGCTCATGTAAAATCGCCTCAATATCGTGTTTCACTGCTTCTTGGGTTTCGCTATCTTTTTTCTTTGGCATAGTTCCTCCTATTGTTCTAATAGTCTTTGTTGTTTAAATGCTTCACCTAAGCTCATTAAATATGGAATAATCTTCTTATACGGGATACGCATGGGGCCCAGCACTCCTAAAACACAGGGTTTAGCTGAAAACGGGAAGTAAGCAACAATGGCAGCAAAGTCTTGAGCAAACTTGTATGGGTTCTCTGTCCCGATGTATGTCTTAAGCATTGCCCCTTGGTCAAACTCGATTGATGAAACAAAGTCAGACAAGTTGTCTATCAGCTGGGCGAAGCGTATGGTCTTTTCTTGTTCAGTAAAGTCTGGCTGGCTCAGTGTGGCTGCGAGACCTGTCGTAAACAGGGCGTCAGGCGTTACGCAAAATGCCGTATTGCCTCCTGAAATAACGGATATGATTTTAAGGATTTTCTCGATACCACGACTCTCGGCAAACTGGCGGATGTACTCGGTATTGAGCGTCTCGGAACTTGGAATAACCAGGTTAACATAGGCGCGGTACCCTTTTTGGGTAGGGACTCGACCAGCGGAAGTATGGGGCTGGAAGATGTATCCTTCACTCTCAAGTTTGGCCATTTCAGACCGGATGGTAGCAGATGAGAACCCGAGAAAGTCAGAGAGGTTTTTGGATCCCACCGGTTCACCGGTGGCGATGTGCTCATCTACAATGGACTGGAGAATTGTAAGGCGTCTTTGTTGCATCTTGGTTATGTTGGCACTCGATATATGTGAGTGCTAATACTTATATTATATGTACTATTTTAATCTTGTCAACAGATTTGCTATATATTGACAAAACAGCTCTATTAAGCTACAATTTAACTAGAAGGCTCATGCCTTCTCTGAAGTGGCAGTATCCATTTGGCACCTTTAAAAAAGGTAGAAAGATGAGGAACCACTACCATGAGTAGAACCCCCTCAAAAGAAGAAACAGCTTTTCCAGGTTGGTGGCCGCAGTTAGTGTCGGAAGTGATTGTGCAGCTCCCCCGCCCAGGAGATGGCCAGGGTGAAATTACCAAGGACATAGCCGATGGTTGGCTTAAAAACGGAGGAGCATTGAAGAAAGCGCTTTCTGAAGCTCTTCTTCCTTCTGAGCCTAGCCCTACCCCCAACCGAAAGAAGTTTGCACTCCTTGAAGACTTGGGCGTCATCACGATTCCAGACGATTATGTTCACGCAACAAGAATCAAAGACTTCATGAAGAAAAACCAAAGTAAGTTTTATTCGGTGAATAAAAATATCACTGATGAAAACTTCAAGAAACCCTCGTGTATATTGAAGCCCGGTGACAAGCTTCATGTTAGAGTCTTCCATCAGGTTGATTCCGGTAAAACTACCTCTAAGGAGCGTATGGAATACCTCGAGCAGCAGAACGCTGCAATATATGTAGGAGTTCAAGGAGCCTCCATAGTTCTCGAGCAGAAACGCGATCTTTTACCAAAAAGCATGTATTGCGCTTCGTATGACCATCTAAGTCGCCTGCCAGAGATTGAAAACAATCGTGTGTTTACGAGTGTTGTCGATGTTGACTCGGACGGAGACTTTCACTTCTGTCTCTTCGATTTCAATCTCGTTATGGACTGGGATCATGCGTTCCTTGGTTTTAGCGAGCATGTCAGTTCCGTAAAGAAATGATGGCAAGAACCCTCTGAGTATCATGCATATTTAGTTCCTTCGACTTTGAGCTCCCGTACTTTACGGGGGCTTGTTTTTTTTATTTACGGTATGACACACGGTAAGTAGGATATATACTTTAATAATGCACTGGAAATCTACCGGAACTATCACCATTCTTGTTACCTTCCTCTTAGGGGTGCTGGCTGCTAGTTGTCAGTTTCAATATGATATGGGGTTGCTCGTGCGTAGGCATGAGACATTCATACTTCTTATATGTCTGTGGCTTATTGTAACTGCCTTTTGGTGGATGAGAGGTACTAAGATATTCTGGGTTATTATCCTTCCCGTACTTTTTGTAACTGGGTATACCCGTTATGTTCAAGTCGCGTGGCCAGATCTTACCGCTGGGCATATCGGGTACTATGTAATGCAGAAAGATAAGAAGCCGTTACCCATTACCGCTCAGGTTGTCTCTGATCCTGAAACAGATAGTTCAGGTACAAGAGCCTACTTGGGAGATATCAGCCTAGACGGAGGTGAGCACCTTACCGGCAGTATTCTTTTTGATACGAAAGACTCGTACGATATCCGTTACGGAGATGAAGTTTCTTTTACGGCCTTACTTGCCCAGCCTTCATCCTTTGGATCTTTTGATTATCGCGGATATCTAGCGCGTTATGGCGCATATGGAATAGTGAAAAAAGCCAGTGACTTTAGGGTGAGTAGCCACGGGCAAGGAAGTAGTACTATCTCTCTTCTGTATACAATTAAGCGAGCTTTTGCTACTCAGGTACTACACCACTTCCCTGATGATGTTTCAGGATTGATGATGGGTATTTTACTGGGTACAAAAGCTTCACTGTCTCAAAAGTTACTCGACGACTTTAAGACAGTAGGAGTAACGCATATTATTGCACTATCTGGGTTTAATATCACAATCATTACCGCAACTATTGATCGACTCTTTAAACGGTCTGGTCGCAAAAAGATCTTTATTATAACCGTCGGGTTTATTCTCGCCTTTGTGGTGATGACCGGGGCAGCTGCTTCTATTGTGCGAGCCGGTATCATGGGATTTTTATTTGTGCTGGCCAAACTGATTGGTCGAAAGAGTAACATCTCGGTTGCTCTTGGGATAGCAGCTACTGTGATGGTGTTACTTAACCCCCTGATTCTCTACCATGATGTGGGGTTTCAGTTATCGTTTCTTGCAACTCTGGGTTTGGTATATATGACACCAGTGATGGAACACTGGCTTGTGCGTATCCCTGAACTCATTCGTGAACCGTTAGCTACTACACTTGCTGCTCAGGTGTTTGTTTTGCCTCTGCTTATTTGGTACTTTCACTCAATCTCGCTCATTTCTCCAGTGGCGAATGTTATTATCTTGCCGTTCGTACCACTCATAATGCTCATTGGTTTTACAGTAGCCTGTTTGGGTTTTGTGAGTGGAGCACTGGCTGCTTTTCTATCTTTTCCAGGAACATGGCTTCTACGAGGTATGATATGGGTGTCTCAGTCCCTTGCCCAGATTTCATGGGCGTCGCTTACAATTCCTGAGATGACGATAGGTTTTTGGATTCTTTACGCCTTGATGATACTATTACTAGTATCTAAGGCACGGGATATAAAAAATAAAAAATTTACACAGGTTACTAACACCTAAACATCATGGCAGGACATAGTAAGTGGCATAACATTCAGGCTCGTAAGGGAGTACAAGATAAGCGTCGAGCAACGCTCTTTACAAAGCTGTCCCGAGATATTGCAACCGCTGCTAAAGAGGGCGGGGTAGATGCGGCCACAAACGCGCGTTTGAAAACCATGCTAGAAAAAGCCCGTGAAGCGGGTATGCCTAAAGACAACGTCACTCGTGCCATTAACCGGGGAGCAGGAATTGGGGAAGCAGCGAACCTTACTGCTATTACCTATGAAGGAAAAGGCCCTGGCGGTATTGATGTCATCGTTGAGGCACGGACGAATAATAAGAATCGTACCGCTTCAGATGTTAAACATATTTTCACAAAAAATGGTGGAGTAATGGGTGGACCTGGCAGTAGTGCCTGGAACTTTGAGCACAGAGGGATGATAGAGTGTTTGGTTTTGGATAGTACTAAAACAGACGAACAGATCCTCAAGATTATGGACGCATCGGGTGTAGTGGATATTGTAGAAAGTGATGGGGAGTTTCTAGTTTATACGACACCAAGTGATCTTATGGCGGTTCGGTCCCACCTTGCCGGCATGGGATATGACGTGACCGAAGCCAGGTTTACTCAGGAACCAAAAAGCACCACTACTCTTGAGGGTGAAGTACTTGATACGGCAGTTTCAATGCTTGAAGAGCTCGACGAATACGATGATGTGGATGCTGTCTATACCAACCTTATATAACTGTATGTCACAAACAAAAAACAACTTATTACTCAGTATCCCCCAGTCCCTCGGATCTTTTCTATACCTAATTCTCGTTACAGTTGTTTCAGCTCTGGCGGTTTACTTTCCTCTATTTGTAGCCCTACCTATTCTCATACTTATTCCTGTAGTATTAGTATTCTTTAAAGGAGATGCTTTTGAGAAGATAAAGCTGGTGACACTAACGCTCGGGAGGATTGTGGTGGTGCTGGCTTGTGTGCACTTTATCTCGCCAGAATTTATTTTCATAGCTATTATCTGGCTCCTTCGTATTAATATCTTTGAAGCAACTATGAAGGACCTGATCAACAAACGGTACTTCAATATGGTAACCGGTATTGCTTTGATTGTCTCTACCTGGGCAATTAATCTGGGCTGGAATGGCACCTACTACACGGTCTTACCAGCAGCCGTCATCTTTTGGATTTTAGCCTACACTATTTGGAATTGGAACTTTGTCTACGGCCAGTTTAGCCGGGCTATTAGCTTGTTCCATGTTTTAGTACTGTCTTCTCCGCTTATTTTTATTCTTGCAGTACACAACCCTACCCTGTGGTTGATTGCTCGCGGTAACTCACTTACCTTTGCAGCAATTACCCAGATTGGGTTTAAGCAACAGGTAACTGGGTACTTTACCAACAAGCGCTTTGAGAAAGTAACCAAAATAGTGGCAGATACTCGCGTGCAAGCAGGTATTATGGCGCTTAATCTGACCTTTATTGTTGCCTTCCTGATTCTTACAAACTACCTATGAGAATACTCGGTATAGATCCTGGAACGCAGCGCCTCGGATGGGGAGTAATAGAAAGCCAAGCCGGCAAAGTAAAGGCTTCAAGTTATGGCTGTATTACAACTGTCCCAAAACAAAACCATGGGGAGCGCTTGGTATATATTTTTGATGAATTAACTAGAATTATAGGGCAGGAGAAGCCCCAGGTCTTAGCGATTGAAAAACTCTTTTTTATAAAAAATGTAACCACCGCTATGACGGTTTCAGAAGCACGAGGAGTAGTGATACTTGCTTGTAAGCAAGCAGGACTCGAGATATTCGAATACACCCCACTTCAAATAAAGATGGGCCTGACCGGGTACGGTAAAGCCGAGAAGTCACAGATTCAAATGATGGTGAAGATGATTCTAGGGCTCACTGAAGTTCCAAAGCCTGACGATGTGGCAGACGCACTAGCGGTGGCTATCACGCATATCAATAGTGCGAAGGTCTATGTCGAGAAAAAGATCTAGTTTGTCGCCTTTGATTTATCAAGTGCGCGTTGGTCGTAATCACGAACTAATCTGTCGGCTGTTTCTTCTATGAACTTTATCCAGTCGCGAGTAAGTTCCTGGTCGTTTTTACTATACTTGTTCCCACCTAGTAACTCTTCTTTTAGTTCTTGGTATAGCTGATTATATTCACTAAGGGTGACATTATGTACTTTGCGGTCTTTAAAATCCTTTACCGGTATAGCTTCATCTAGTTTGATGTTCTCAAAAATTCTTCCAAAGCCAGACGGTGTTCTATCTGATTCGCGCATTACTGTGGTTACATTAAACTGCTTCTCCTTATCTTTTTCTTCTTTTCTGTCTATCATTATTTTATTTCTAGACTCAGTGAGCTTGTATAGTCTCTCTGAAAAGGCTGGGTCTTCACCGGCGCTGATATCCGGGAAGCCTTGGACAACTGCGCTTTCAAGACTACGGCTGATCATGTTTGCTCCGCTGTACGGAGTTTTGATTAGCATCGCGTTCTCGTTTTCTTCGTTTTGTGGAATTTTTAATCTCTCTTCTTGATTGTCGTCTAGCTTGTCTTTAAATTTACGCAAACTGGTATATTTTCTTTCCAGTGCAAAAATATCTAGTTTCTTTCTTAGTTCTGCTAGTTTTACTGGGTCTTTCTCGTCAAAATCTATCGCGTGTTCTAGCCCACCCACAATACCAATGGCATCTGGTGTGTTTTTGAATTCCTTTATAATATTGCTAAAAAACTCTGGGTCCTCTAGATAGCTATCGGCGTCAGTTTGAAAAACAATGCCGTTTTTGTCCTGATTATAAAAACGATAGCTTGCTTCAGCTAGTCCTCGGTTGCGGGCACGGCCAACATTATTATCTGGGGTGGCGTTGCCTTCTGTCGATTTATCTATAGCAAACAAATTGAGGTGTTCGCGAATATCCGCGTATTTATTTTTTGTTTCTTCATCCAGTCCATCTTCGTTGGCCTGACGGTTTCTCCAGATCGGTAGACCCAGAATCTCTTTATTCTTTCTTTTTACTTCGTCGGGTGAGTTAGGGTCGTTGTTGATTATGTAAATTGCTTCAAATTGGTCTTTGCTGATATTTTTTTGTCCAATAAAAGATTCCAGCTGCTTGATAACTCTTTCTTTATCTTCGTTGTAGACTGGAACGACACAGGCAATCTCACACTCTTTCTTCTGGGGGGTAGGGATGAGTTTTTCTCCTGTTAATTCGTTCTCAAAGAAATCTAGTGCTCTTTCTTTGAGTTCTAGATTTCCAGTATTTGGCATTTCATTTTTTATCAATATTCTAGTTGTTGCAATTTCTTTTTCGTTTTGTAGTGCTGCTCGTTCTTTTTTAGCACTATAGACAGAGGCAGCATTATTCTCTGGTGGATGAATAGTATCAACTTTTTTAGTTGTCGTATTAATAGCTTCTTGTGCCGGCGGCTTATAACTCTCGTTCATAGTTTTTCAATTATATTATAAGCTTTCCGTTGCTTCCATAAAGCGCCACTTCCCTTCAGGTAAGTTGCCCAGACGCAGGTTGCCGATACGCACGCGTTTAAGACCGGTGACTTTGAGTCCTACCATTTCACACATGCGCCGGATTTGGCGTTTTTTTCCTTCTTTTAAGATAAAACGCAATTGATCTTCATTGATCCACTCAACAACTGCTGGGCGCAAAATTTTTCCATCCAACATAAGTCCGTATTGCAACATCTTCATCTTGTTCTCAGGGAGTTCTCCTTCGACACGTACAATATATTCTTTTTCTAGGTCAGAGTTCTCGCCAATGATTTGTTTGGCAATCCGCCCGTCTTGGGTGAGGAGAAGTACACCCTGAGATTCGATGTCGAGCCTTCCGCATACCGACAGCCCCTGCATGTTTTCAGGTGTGAGTCTTCGGGTCGAACTTCCCCACTGATTCTCTGGTGTGATCAGTTGTATGGCTTCTTTATATCCCTTTTCAGGCTGCGTTGAAACATACCCTACTGGTTTATTTAAAATAATCGTTACGAGCCGTTGCTGGTCCTGTTTCGCATCAGTATCCAATGTAATAATAGATGAAGGTGAAACTTTCGTCCCCAGTACATCCACTTTGATACCGTCAACATACACTGAACCCGCAGCTATATACATATCCGCTTCACGGCGTGAGGCAAGGCCTCGCTCAGTCATAAGTTTTGAGAGTCGTACTAGTTCTTCTGGCATGGTTTTATTATAGCAAATATATCTTATCGTTATGTAGTTTATATCCTATAATCATTATATATGGATAGAGACTATGAAAAATGGCATTCGCATAAAAAGGTTTTAGATCAGAAAAAGTCTCGAGTATTCTTCCATGAAGGAGAAATATGGTGGTGTGCCATTGGTAGCAATATAGGTATAGAAGAAGATGGAAAAAATGATCTATTCGAAAGACCGGTAGTAGTATTTAGAAAGTTTAATAAAGAAGTGTTTCTTGGAATTCCGATAACCTCTATAAAGAAAGAAGGAAAATTTTACTTTAACTACACAGTAGATAGTAAGGACTTCTCAGTTATCCTATCGCAGATTAGATTGTACGATGCAAAAAGGTTGTTGAGAAAGATAAGGTCCCTATCAAAAGAGGAGTATGTAAGTTTAGATCACAGCTTTAAGGGTCTTTTAGAACAGACGATCCCGCCACATGGGCGGGATCTCGGAGGCCGAAGCCGTTTATGATTGTATTATACACGTATCAATAGAAAAATCAATGTTTTTATATATGCAAAACCAATACCGCTACAATCAGCTCTCAGGTCAGTGGGTGATTATCGCTCCAGGCAGGTCAAACAGACCCGGAGACTTTGTAAAGAAAAAAGAACCTACTCGCACAACACAACCCAAGGATTTCTTCTTAGAAGGTAATGAGAAACGTACTCCTCCTGAGATACTTGCCATAAGGAAGGAAAGCACTAAGGCCAATACTCCTGGCTGGAGTGTTCGCGTTATTCCAAATAAGTACCCTGTCTTTGAGAAGAGCAAGCTACCCAATAAGAAGGATGTAAAAGGTAAAACAACTAATCTTCCGGCTTATGGGTATCATGAAATTGTAATAACTAGTCATCCTAAAAAAGACTTTGGTCAGATGAGTTTAGCTAAAGTTTCTGAAGTGGTGCATGTATATATGGAGCGCTATAGAGCTCTAACACAAGACGAGAAGATTAGTAGTATTGTTATCATCCAAAACCACGGGCCGCTGGCTGGTGCGTCTATTTCTCACCCACATAGTCAAATCTTTGCTCATGCACATCTTCAAAACACTACCCTTGATCTTGAAGTAGAAAAAGCCATTTCCTACCACAAGGAGAGTGGCCGTAAAATACTAGAGGATCTACTTAGAAAAGAAGTCAAAGAGGGTAGGAGAATAATAAAGCAGAACAATCACTTTGTAGTTATCTCTCCGTATGCTTCTCGTTTTCCTTTTGAAGTGATGATTATCCCAAAGAATACGAGCTCACACTTTGAAAGCTTGAGTGAAGATGAAGCCTTCTCGTATGCTCAGATACTGCAAGAAGTGCTAGCAGGTTACTTTAAAGGACTGCTTAATCCTGACTACAATATGTATGTGAGAACTCCTCCGATACGCTTCGTCTCAAACCAAGAGAAAGAAGAAGTTACAAAAAGTTTCTTATGGTATACCAGTATCTCTCCCCGCCTTACCACTTACGGTGGATTTGAGTACGCAACGGATATGATTATCAATCCCATTGCCCCTGAGGAAGCGACAAAGTTCCTCAAGAAATACATCAAGTAATTTTAGACAAGAAAAAACCCGCCGAAGCGGGTACGACCATATGGTCGATTTTGAGAAAATTTGAATCAGGCGACATCGCCGATTCGGAAAAGTGGGTTGTCCCTCTTTTCTTCTACTGCGATACTGATGAGTCCAAGACCCATCGCGCCTACCAGCGCAACGCCGAGGATCCCCCGGAAAAGCGGGATCTCTGCCATTTCATGCCCTGCGGGCAGAAAGGCATCCAGGCCAAAGCCGGCCCAGAGAACAAATCCCAATGAGATCATGCCAAGCATGAATGCCCAAAGGCTTGCTCGGTTCCGGAATCCTATGACGCTTCTTTTGCGCCAAGCAGATGTTGCCATGTAGATGGCTCCGCCGGTCAGGCTTAGGCCAAAAAGACCCAGAATGCCGGAGATGATGTCTTGATCCTGATCTGGAATGGCTATCCAGGCTCCAGCAAAGGCCAGAACGATCAGGGCGATGGCGATGGTGTTGGTAAGGGAGTGACGTCCCTTGATTTTGTTAAGAAGCGAGCTCATTTTTTACCTCCTCGAGTGTTTTTTCTTCTGGAAAGAGCTGTACCAGAAGATATATATAATATATCATAAAAACGAATAAAAGTCAACACTTTTCGTGTTGACTTTTATCTTGCTTGAATTGAGTTTTCTTTCCTGATTTATGCGGCCAAGAAGCCACCATCTACATAGAAAGTAGCCCCGGTGGTATAGCTGGACTCGTCTGAAGCTAAGAATACTACCATAGCAGAAACTTCTTCCGGTCGCCCGATCCGGTTAAGGGGTACATAATGGGCTAAAAAGTCTTTGAATTGTTTTGGTGTCATGCGAGTCTTACGACTCATCTTGGTGTCTATGATCCCCGGTGCTACTGAGTTAACCGTAATGCCATACGGTGCCCATTCGAGAGCCAGTGCTTCTGTCATGCCGATAATACCTCCTTTTGAAGCAGTGTAGTGAGACCCACCTCCTACACCAATACCAACACCACCTGAAGATATGGATGAGATATTAATAATCCTACCGTACTGTTTCTTTACCATTATTTTAGCCGCTGCCTGCGCACAGAGAAACTGACCTTTTAAATTAATATTCATTAACTGGTCCCAGTCCTTTTCTGTTATATCAAGAGCTGGCTTAGGGTAAAAGATGCCAGCGTTATTAACGAGGATATCTAAACCGCCATATTTTTTTGCAACAGTACTAAATACCCTACTCACTTCTTTAGATTTTGAGACATCCAGCGCATATCCTTCTGCCTTACCGTCAGCTTTTTTAATTTCAGTAACGACATCCGAACATGAATCTTTTCGGTTAGTTACGATAACCGTTGCGCCTTGCTGCGCGAGCATAAGGGCGTGCGTTTTACCCATGCCATTTTTAGCTCCTGTCACGAGTGCAACCTTTCCTTTAAGATCAAACATATTTTTTGTATTTAGTTTCTATTGCAGGCGACCGATAAGGGAGATTCCTTTTTGATCAGCATACACCTCCATCTCCGGCATGGGAATACCATAGACTTCTAAAATTGTAGGCATAATGTCGGCTAAGGTGCCGGTGGGGTTCTTGGCCATTGTTTCAATACTGATCTCTCCTGGCTTTTGGCGCATCAGTTGTGGAGCTATCATAACGAACGGTACCGGGTTCATGTTATGCTCCGTATCTTTACTTTTGGTGTCGGGGTTAATCATCTCCTCGATATTACCGTGATCTGAAGTAAGAATGATCATGCCCTTTTCTTTTTTGACAATTTCCCAAAGCCGACCCAGTTCCCGGTCTACTATCTCCACTGCCTTGACGCCAGCTGCAAGATTTCCGGTGTGGGCTACCATGTCAGTGGCCGCGATGTTTATTGCATAGAAGTCATATTTTTTAGCGGTGATGTGTGTAATGACCTCAGTCACTATCTCAGGAGTTTTCATGCCAGGTGAGAGGTCATAGGTAACAACAGAAGGAGAAGGAATAATGGTTGTGTCTTCACCTGTCTCAGGTGTACTTGTGCCACCGTTTAAGAAGTAGGTGATATGTGCCTTCTTTTCTGACTCGGCGATATGGAGCTGAGTCAGGTTATTTTGTGACAGGACATGAGCAAGCGTGTTGTCTAGTACGGGTTCGGGGAAGGCAACGGTAACATTTGGAAAGTGTACTCCTGCCTCGTAGTCGGTGAGTGTAGTAATGGCAATACCAGAAAGATCTGGTCGGGTGAAATGTGGGAACTTTTTGTCCACGAAGGTATGGAGGAGTTGGCGCATTCTGTCTGGTCTAAAGTTAAACAAGACTACTGAATCACCTTTCGTAATACCAAACCGTTCTTTCTTTGTTTTTCCTGTACAGGCTACCGGCACGACAAATTCGTCGCTACTATTTTTTGCGTATGAGTCAGTAATGTACTTTTCTATATCTGATTCCGGGATGCTGGTACCTGTTCCAGTAAATGCCATAAAGTGTTGCTCAATTCTTTCCCAGTGGGAATTTCTATCCATACCGAAGTACCTGCCACCAATAGATCCAAAGTGTACCTGGTTGTCTGTAAAGCCATAGTTTGTAATGGCAGCACGCACAGCCTTAATATAGGGAACAGCGCTTTGCGGTGGCATATCTCGTCCATCTAGAATCAAGTGCAGAATAATAGGTCTGGTACAGTTTTTTCTTTTCAGGAGTTTAAGAATTCCCAAGCAGTGGTCGATATGCGAATGCCCGCCTCCGTCTGACAAGAGTCCAATAATCTGGATAGAGCTTTTGTTTTTTTCTGCGTGAGAAGCGGCTTTTAAAAATGCTTCATTTTGGTACCACTGATCGTAGAACAGTGCATCGTTAATGGTTTGCAGTGTCTGAGGGACAATGCGTCCTGATCCAATACTCTTGTGTCCAACCTCAGAGTTGCCTACCACCCGAGGTGGAAGTCCAACCGCCAGACCTGAGTGGGCTAGAGTCGTTTTCGGAAAGTAGGAGAAGAATAAATCTAGGTTTGGAGTTGTTGCCTGTGCTAACGCGTTTCCTTCTTTAAAACGGGAAATACCAAAACCGTCGAGAATGAGTAGGAGAATAGGAGCAGATGTTACCATAGTATTTGCGTATGTGTGTTTTTAGGGTTACAATTATCATAGCAAGAAATGAGCAAGTATTGCATAGTAATATTGCATAAGCACACAATCATGATTATCAAGTTTTTTCAAAAGAAGAATATGGAGAACGGTGCAGGTACCCAGTCAGGTGTCGTTATATCAGCTGAGTCTACAAGCACAAAAAAATACATGCCTGCATGGTTCGTGGGTCTCTTCCAGGCCGTAGGTGCCTTTGTGTACCTCGGACTAGTATCTGTTTTCTCTGCTAAGTCTCAGGCACTGCTTGCTGCGCACTTGGATGAGAGAACCGGAACTATTCTGTACTTCTCAATCCTTTTGATTTCAACTCTTGCATTTGGACTGATCTTTCTCTCGTACCCATTGTACTTACACCAGCGCGGTATGAGTCGCCGTGCCCTTTCGTCTCTCGGGTATACCTTCCTCTGGTTGCTCTTAATTGTGGCACTCTTCATTGCTATTGTAGCTCGTACGCCAGTTGTGGCTCCACAGGGAATGTACTAGGAGTCTGTTTCTTTTTCTATATAAACACATCAGTTACTTATGATTGCATATTTGCGTGGCACAATTCAGATGAAGCGAGACCAGTGGGTCATACTGGAGACCGGTGGCGTTGGCTACCAGGTTTCTTTGCCTGAACGGGTTCTCTCTACTATGCCACTGGGGTCGCAGCGAGAAATCTATGTACACCACCATATTACCGAAAACAGCCAAGGGCTCTACGGTTTTGTGACGGTAGATGAAATGGAGTTCTTCCAGCTTCTGCTTACCATATCGGGTATAGGACCAAAGGTGGGTCTGGGGGTTATGAACGCAGCTTCAGTTTCGGAAATCAAGGCAGCGGTGGTGGAAGGCAACTCAGATATCTTAACTGCTGTATCCGGAATTGGTGCTAAAACTGCTCAGCGTATAGTGTTAGAGCTTAAATCTAAAATCAAGATGTCAGACGTTCGAGATATCGGAACGAGTTCACTGGATGTTGGTAATCATTTCGATGCCTTCCAAGCTCTGATGCAACTCGGCTACAATGCAGTTGAAGCTCGAGCTGCTCTCAAGATGGTTCCCATCACCGTCACTGATCCACAAGAGAAGGTGAAGCTTGCATTAAAAAACCTCCGGTAAGGAGGTTTTTTAATGGCTTCTTGTTTTCTACTTTTACTGCACTACAAACGGCATCAGTGCCATGTGTCGTGCGCGCTTAATTGCTTTACCCAAACCTCTCTGGTGGTATGAGCACACTTTAGTGCGCTTGCGAGTTTCGATTTTACCAAAGCCAGTAGTGTACTTTTTTAAGTACTCAAACTGCTTGTAGTCGATATGAGTGATGTTGTTTGAACAGAACGGACATGCTTTAGGTTTCATGATGATGATATTAGATTATATAGAGATTACATTTCGGCAATGCGCTTTTCGAGTTCTGCCTTGCGGGTCTCCTCATCCATCATGCGCTTTCGTGCTTGTTCATCTTCTATTTCTTTCATTTTCTCTTCAGTAGACTTCTTGGTAGCCTTTTCTGTCTTCACAGCTGCTTCTTCCTTCACTTCTTGGGCAACTTCTGGTTCTTCTGTTGCAACTTCTGCTTCAGGAGTTATTTCAGCTATCACTTCTTTTACTTCCTTTTTCGCTACCTTCTTCTCGTCTTTCTTTCCCTCTTCTTTTCCTTCCTTGCCTTCTTTCTTACCTGCTTCAGGGTCACGCTCAAGACCACGCTCTACCGGAAGTTCAGTATCTTTGTAGAAGTCGGTGATAAGGTAACGGATTACTCTCTCATCCATGTTGATCTCTTTAGTCAGAGCTTCAATAGCTGGACCGTCGATATCAAAGATTGAGATGAAGTAGTACCCGTAGGTATTCTTCTCAATCTGGTAGGTCATTTTCTTCTTACCCCAAAAAACATGGTGAGTGACTTTCCCAGTATGCTTTTCGATAAGCTTGTTAATCTCTCCCGCAACAGTGCGGGCTTTTGGCTCGGTAAGATCCTCGCCCAGGGTGAACATTAATTCAAACTGCTTCATATGTCCCTTTCTATGGTCTTTGCCTCATGCCACGGTCTTAAAACCGGTCACAAGGAAAAAGGTTATGTATAATTCCCTTATTGTAGCAGAAAAATGATCATGGCGCAAGATTTGAGGTTTTAGGAGATCTTTGCTATGATAGAGGCAATTACCAGTAGAACACTCCTATGCTTAGTCTTAACCGCGTTATGTTGATCGGTAATCTCACGCGTGACCCGGAACTCCGCTACACTCCTAATGGACAAGCAGTGGCGAGTTTCTCGGTTGCTACAAACCGCAGCTATGTAGATGCTTCAGGTGAGAGAAAGGACATCCCTGAATACACAAACATTGTAACCTGGGGTAAACTGGCAGAAATTGCTAAGAACCTTCTTATTAAAGGTCGCAAAGTCTATGTCGAAGGTCGCTTGCAAACTCGTTCATGGGAAGGACAAGACGGGGTTAAGCGCTACACCACTGAAGTGGTAGCAGAAAACCTCCTCGTACTTGATCGTCCTCGCGGTGAAGGCGGTGCCTCGTATGGAACTGATACTGGTTATGCGCAAGCACGCCCAGCTGACGACATGGGTGCTCCTGCACCATCGCCGATGGGTGATCTGTCTGCAAAAGAAGAGATTAACCTCGACGATATCCCGTTCTAGCCGTTCTCGTTTATTGGCTCAATTATAGTAATCTTTAATTTTTTTCTATGTCTCTTGGAATGACCGACCTGAAACCAGGTACTAAAATCTTACACAAAGGTGATCCTCATGAAGTGATCACGGCTGCATTTTCTCGCTCTTCAATGAGTAAGGGGTATGTGACTGCCAGGCTTCGTAACATGTTAACGGGTGCGATCTATGAATTTGTGTTCCGTGACCGAGACAACATTGAAGGCGTGCATATTGAAAAGAAACAAGTGCAGTTCCTCTACAAGCAGGGCGATGTGTATTCATTCATGGACACAGCTAACTACGAGCAGTTTGATATGAAGGGTGCTCAACTTGGTATGAAGAAAGACTTTTTACAAGACGGTGCCACTATTGATATGGCATTTTACAACGATGCTCCGATCTCGATAGACATCCCCGCGAAAGTAGTCTTGAAAGTCACCGAAACTGAACCAGGCGTAAAGAACGCTACTGCCTCTGATGTAAAGAAGTCTGCCATTCTTGAGACGGGATACAAGATCAACGTCCCGGTCTTTATTAACGAAGGTGACTCGGTTCGTATTAATACTGAAACGGGTGAGTATGTTGAACGCGCGAACTCTTAAGGGGTCTAAAATGAGCTCAAGGAGAGGAAATAAAACCGGCATTTGCCGGTTTTATGATATTGGGATATAATCTATGCAATCCGCTAGAAATGGCGGAAATTTAACAAATGACGAGGTGTATCTTGAAGGATGAACCAGTATTTTCGGTCTATGTTGCAGGATCTCTATTCACTCTTTTCGAGCGGATGGGCAATATTACCTTTGCCCAGCTCATCAAAGGCTTCATTCAAGGTGAGTTAGAGAGACGAGGGTCAAACCTTGTTTGTCAGGTGATCCTGCCTCAGGAAGAGGCAAAAACGCTCATCAAGGACGGCAAGCTTGATTTGGAGGCAGTAGTTGCAAACTGTATTCATCATGCTAAAACAGTCACGGTGATGGTGGCTAGCGGTGATGGACCTGACTGCGATTCAGGAACCTGTATTGAAATTGGAGTTCGCCATGGGTATGACCCCAAGCTCCCTATTGTTCTGTATCGCACTGACTTCCGTGGATCTGAAGAAAATGGCATGAACGCCATGTTGAAGATTTGTGGCGAACCGGTGATGGTTCCGAGCTTCGGCGAAGACCTGCACCAGCTGGTCCAGGCAATTGCTAAGGTGGCCGTGGAACGTGGATTGGCATTTCTTAACGCACAGGCGGCGTAGCCTGGCACACTCGGCTTAGGCCGCAAACAAGAGCGAGGATCGTAAGGTCCTCGTTTTGCTGTTTAGTTGACGCTATTGTGGTATGAGGTATATACTTATGTATATACATATTAGAGTTTTCTATGAAGACAACACATATTCAAAAATGGGGTAACAGCTATGGTGTTAGAGTGCCGAAAGACATCTTAAAACTCATGGGTCTTAAAGATGGTTCTAAAGTAACTGTAAGTGAAAAAAATCACCAAATTGTAATTGCTCACCCAAAGAAAAAAGAAACACTCGCGGATTTGCTAGCACGCGTTACACTGGAAAATAGACACGAACTGGTTGATTGGGGTTCACCAGTCGGGAAAGAAGTATGGTAAAAAAGTATACTCCAGTTTGTGGAGATATTGTATGGTTGGACTTTGATCCTATTCGTGGTCACGAACAGGCTGGTTTGAGGCCGGCTTATATTGTATCTCCAGAAACCTATAATAGTCTCCTTGGTCTTTGTTTAGCTTGTCCTATCACAAAACAGGTGAAAGGATATCCGTTTGAAGTAGCTTACACTGGAAAGAAAGTGAAAGGGGTTATACTAGCTGACCAAGTTAGATCGATTGATTGGAATAGTAGACATTGTAAATTTGTCGAGAGAGCTGACGACGCAACTATTGTATGTGTTGCTGAGTTTCTGAAGCACCTCGTATCGTACTCTGACTGACCTATATGAAAAAACGCATTGACCAACTACTTGTAGAAAAGGGTTTTGCTCCAACCCGCGCAAAAGCGCAGGGCTTTATTATGGCCGGGCAAGTGTTAGTAGTGGGTCACAAGGTAACCAAAGCGGGAGACATGGTAGCAGAAGATGCTCACATCGAAGTGATACAAAGATCTCCCTATGTATCTCGTGGCGCTGAAAAGATTGCGGGAGCAACGGAAGTATTCAAGCTCGACTTTGCAGGTACGGTTATTGCAGATGTTGGTTCCTCGACCGGAGGCTTTACTGACTACGCATTGCAACACGGTGCTACAAAAGTCTACGCTATCGATGTGGGCACCGGGCAGTTGGAGTGGAAACTCAGAAACGACCCCCGCGTAGTTGTGATGGAAAAAACACATATTAAACATGTTAAAGACCTGCCAGATGCAATAGACCTTTGGGTGGTAGATGTGAGTTTTATTTCACTTCGCAAAGTTTTGCCTGAAATAGTACGCATCGCTCACGAGAGTACTTTGAGTAAGGTAGATGCAGTGGTTCTTTTCAAGCCCCAGTTTGAAGCGGGTAAGGAGATAGTAGATAAGACAAAGGGTGTGATCAAGGACGCAGCAATCCACGAACAACTACTTAAAGAATTTAGAAACTGGTGTACTGAGCATGACTTCACGGTTATTAGTGAGACTACCTCCCCCATTGTAGGAGATAAAGGTAACCGCGAATTCTTTTTTCATATACAGCACACATAAAAAAGCTCCGAAACCGGAGCTTTTTTATGTGTCTTACATGTGGCTTAGTACATACCCATCCCTGAATTTCCTGGTGAGTCTTTTTTCTCTTCTGGGATATCGGTGATCGCTACCTCGGTGGTCAGGATTGCCGCTGCAGCAGAAGCTGCATTGGTCAGAGCTGAGCGAGTAACCTTGGTTGGATCAATAATGCCCGCTGCAACGAGGTCTTTGTACTCATCACGGGCAAAGTCGTAGCCGTAGTTTGTATCTGGTTTTGCTACAATTTCCGCCATAATGACTGCTCCATCCAGCCCAGCATTGGTTGCAATTTGACGAAGCGGGGAAGACAAAGCGCGGCGTAAGATGTCTAGACCTATCTTTTGGTCTCCAGACACTTCAACAGTATCTAGGGTTTGAGCAGCACGCATCAGCACTACTCCTCCTCCTGGGATAATGCCTTCCTCAACCGCCGCGCGGGTTGCAGCAAGGGCATCTTCAATGCGTAGTTTCTTTTCCTTTAGCTCCACTTCAGTGGCAGCGCCGACACGAATCACCGCCACACCACCAGAGAGTTTGGCAATACGCGTGGCCATTTTTTCTCGGTCGTAGTCTGAGGTAGATTTCTCCATCTGAGCTCTAATGGTACTTACTCTTGTGGCAATCTCGTCTTTTGTGCCAAGACCTTCAACGATAATGGTTTTTTCCTTATCTGCAATGACTTTGCGAGCAGAACCGAGTTGAGATAGTTCTGTTGTTTCAAGTTTAAGTCCCAGCGTTTCAGAGATGAGTGTTGCGCCAGTAAGAGTTGCGATATCTTCGAGCATAGCTTTTTTTAGGTCCCCATATCCTGGAGCCTTGATAGCTAGTGTGTGAAATGAGCCTCTAAGCTTATTTAAGACTAGGGTAGTTAGTGCCTCAGAGTCTACATCGTCAGCTATGATGACGATGTGCTTTTTTCCTTCTTGTGCCATTTTCTCAAGGAGTGGAAGAATTTCTTTTATGGAGCTGATCTTCTTATCTGTTACGAGAATGTACGGCTCATCATACACTGCCTCTAAGGTCTGCGGGTCGGTTGCCATATAGTGGGAGATATATCCGTTATCAAACTGCATGCCTTCGGTATATTCTTTTTCCAGTCCCATGGTTTGAGACTCCTCAACCGTTATTACGCCGTCTTTACCAACTTTCTCCATCACCTCGGCAATCATGGTTCCTACTTCCTCACTGTCTGCAGAAATAGCAGCTACCTGGGCAATCTCGTTTTGAGAGACCACAGGCTTTGAAAGTTCTTTAATATATGCAGTAACGTGCGTCACTCCTTTTTCGATACCACGGCGAATCTCCATTGGGTTGGCTCCTGCCGTTACGTTCTTGAGTCCCTCTGAGACAATAGCTTGCGCGAGGATTGTTGCGGTCGTAGTGCCGTCACCAGCTACATCATTTGTTTTTTCTGCTACTTCACGAATGAGTTGCGCTCCCATGTTCTCGAACTTATCTGGAAGTTCTATTTCTTTTGCAATAGTAACACCATCATTTGTAACGGTAGGGCCACCGTACCCTTTATCAAACATAACATTGCGTCCCTTGGGCCCCAAGGTAATCTTGACTGTGTTAGCGAGGGTGTCGATACCCCGCTTCAAAGCTGCACGGGCTTCTTCGTTAAATAGGAGTTGTTTTGCCATAGAATAAGTTTAAACAATAATTCCTAGTACATCTGACTCTGAAAGAATATAGAGCTCTTCGCCATCAATAGTTACTTCAGCTGGTCCGTACTTATTAAAAACAACCGTGTCACCTACTTTTACTGAGACTGGGGTAGTGCTCCCGTCTTGATTTACCTTACCAGGGCCAACAGCCAACACCTCACCCTCTTGTGGTATATCTTTTTTGGCAGAGTCTGGAATATATATGCCAGAGTGAGTTTGACTTTCACTCTTTTTAGGACGGACTACAATTTTATCTCGCAGTGGTTGAATCATACAAGAAAGTTAAAAGATGTTATTTGGCACTCACATACCTCAACTGCTAATGCTTGGATTGTAACAAATTACGCTACCGGAGGCAAATACTGTTCCCAGGCAATATCTCGTACTCGTTTCCAGTCGTCGGTATGGAATTTGAGCATTGAATCGTTGAATAGTACTGACGGTGGGTTACCTCTCTTTTTTTGTGAGCGGGTAATTTTGGCTTTTTGAATCAATCGAGCTATGTTTTCAATAAGCTGCGGTTTCAGTATGAATCCTAGAATGCTCCTTATGTAGCGAGCTGCCCAAGCTTTTTCAAATCGGGTGTAGTAGTTGGTTTCATGCGGGACTATGTTTGGGAGAAATTCTTTTATCCATGAGTTTTCCTGATGGAATCCTTCAAAACAACCTTTCGTGGACAGCAGAGGAGAGTTTTGCCCTATCCAGTAGGCGAGAAAGAACGGATATTTTTCTGGTTTAATACTACTCATATCCATAGCTTCACGAGAAATATAGAGACTCAGACATACTTCCCCTGCAATATTTTTTCCATGACGGCGAAGGCCCATGACTTGTAGTAGTACTCCCGAGAGTGCGCGCGCAGTCCAAATACGCCCTGGAGTGGTAATAATTGTGAAGTCGATATCACTTTCTCTATCGCAGTTGAAAAAGGCTAGTGAGTTGTTCACGAACACTCCCTCAATAAAGGGCAGATAGGAAAGGAGTCGGGTTGCTTTCACTGCCTTCTCCCAGAGCTTTTGCGAGATTTCGTATCTTTGTGCTCTTGTTTTAACCAGCTCTTGTCTACCAGGCATAAAGTAGAAGTTATTGAACCGCTCGATAGTGCCACATGCCACCATCTCATCAAGCGCATACACCACTTCATGTAGCTCAAGTGGCTTGCCATAGGCATATACCCAAATCTCGAAGTTGGTTAATGGGTGTGAGAACGCATCGTAGTAGCGGATGGTAAACAGAATAGACTGGTGAATTTGGTTGCTCGATTGCATAGCTTGATTATACCAGATAGAATAAGGGAAGCTAAAACTCACTATGGAATTCATATCTAAAAGCATTGATGATACACAGAAGTGTGCCAAAATCCTCGCCTCCCTGTGTGGCGGGGGTGAGTTGATCTGTCTAATCGGAGACCTCGGGGCCGGTAAGACCGCGTTTACTCAGGGGTTTGCCCAGGCTCTTGAAATAAAAAGACCAGTGACCTCACCGACCTTCGTGTTGATGCAGGAACACCAGGGAAAAACGCTTGCCGGTAAGAAGGTTACACTGTATCACATGGATGCCTACCGGATCGGGTCAAATCAAGAGGCCTGGGATATGGGCTTATCCGAACTATGGGAGAGAGACGACGCTATTATGATTATCGAATGGGCAGATCGTATCGCAGGAATACTTCCAGATGACCGCATAGATATCTACATGACGCACGGGAAAGATAGTACCAGAAAGTGGAAGGTTGAAGGGTTCGGGGAACACCACCAGGATATAGTTAAGAGATTACCTAGAGAACTTGCAATAATAGACATACTGATTAAGAGTTCTAAGGAATTAATCCATGGCAAATAAGAAAAACACTTGGTTGCTATTAGATTTCTCTACCGCTCAGATGGGTGTCGGTATTTTTGATGGAACAAAACTCAACTTGAAAGTTTTTAGCGCGACGCCAGATACTAATCGTAAGCTGGTTGCGATTATCCAGAAGTTTGCCATGCAGTTTGTAGAAAAAAAGAAACAAGACAAGTTGTCATCAGTACACTTCTCAAGAGTTGGAGTTGTCTCAGGCCCCGGGACTTTTACGGGACTACGGACTGCCGCTGTTATAGCCAACTCTATCGCGTTTGCTATGCGGAATATGGGAGAAAAGTTTGACGGTATAGTAACAGTAGACAGTCTAGTGTCTCAGTTGCCACATCCAATTCCTGATGACTGTATTTCAGTTATTCCAGCAGGGCGAGACGAGGTGTACCTGGCTCGGTATACTAAAGGAAAGAAGGTGGGCACCATGACGGTAGTAGCGCTTGCTCATTTAGGCAGTATCGTAGAAGGTGGAACCGAGCTTGTGGGAGTATTGCCTCACTACCAAAAAGATACGGCTCTTAAAAAGATAGCAACTACTGCTACCAAGAGGAGACTCATGTATCTATACGACGAGATGATGAGCAGTAAGGCACGGTTACGAGATGAGATAGTGCCAGAGTACGGAAAGGAACCAAACATTACTATCAAGAAAAAGTAACACATTTATATGCAAGTTTCAGATGCAATTTTCAGATCATATGATATCCGCGGACTTTCTACCGCTCAACTTTCTCCTGAGCTTTACGAGGCCATCGGCCGTGCGTTTGGAAAGGTTTTGCGTGATGCTGGAGAAAGTAATGTAGTAGTAGGACGAGATGCTCGAGTGACATCGCCAGAGTATGCGAGCTCACTAATAAGTGGACTCGTATCCTCGGGGATAGATGTGATAAGTATTGGACTAGTTAATTCTCCAATCCTGTACTTTGCAACTTGCACAACTACCAGCCCGAATGGAATCATGGTAACTGCATCACATAACCCTCGTGAATATAACGGGTGTAAGTTTGTGATGCAGAAAAAACCTTTTTTTGGGGAGCAACTGCGCCATATCAAGAAGATGATAGAAGAAGAGAGTTATGATAGTAGTGCGCAGCCAGGAAAGGTGACCCAGTTAAATATCATCCCTGAGTATATAGATAACGCTATCAAGAATTTAAAACCCATAACCTACCCATTAACAGTAGTAGTGGATTATGGTAGTGGAGTAGGTGCTATCGGAGGGAAAGGACTCTACCATGCCATGGGCATGGAGGTTACCTCTCTTTTTGAGGAGCCAGATGGGCTATTCCCCTACCATGTAGCAGATCCAACTATTCCGGATAACCTAGTATCCCTTATAGATACCGTACGCGAGACTGGCGCGGATCTTGGTATGGCACTAGACGGTGATGCTGATCGAGTTGGGGCAGTGACAAAAACAGGGCGCATCCTTTGGGGTGATCAGCTGGTGGCACTATTCTCTCGTGAAGTGCTCAAAGAAGCTCCAGGCGCAACGATTATTACCGAGGTAAAAGCCAGCCAAGCCTTAACTGACGATGTTATTGCTCACGGTGGTAACCCAGTCATCTGGAAGACAGGACACTCTCTTATAAAGACTAAGATGCGTGAGACTGGAGCATTACTCGCCGGTGAGATGTCGGGGCATATCTTTTTTGCAGATCGCAAGAACTTCGGTTACGACGACGGCATTTATGCTGGAGCTAGACTGTGCGAGCTAGTGGCTTCAAGCGGGAAGACCCTGGACGAGTTACTAGATACCATACCTCAATACATAGCTACTCCTGAAATCCGCCTTCATTGTGATGACTCAGAAAAGACAGACATAGTGCACAAAATAACTCAGCACTTTGCTGGCCTTTATGATGTTATAGATATAGACGGGGTGCGTGTTCTTTTTGGATCTCCAAAAAATGATAGTGAAAAGTACGAAGGCTGGGGGCTGGTTCGTCAAAGCAACACCGAACCCGCCTTGATAGTACGAGCAGAGGGCAAGACAGAGCATGACCTTGAGGGTATAAGGAAACTACTCAAAGAGCAACTAGGTCTTCACTCTCAAGTCGAAATTAAAACAGAGCTAGATTAGGATCTAAAAAGAGTAGTTAAGGTACTAAGAAAAGTTCAAGATTTGGGCAAAATATGGCCCCATCTTGAACTTTTTTGTGGTATAATATATTTAATGATTAAAAACAAAGATAACAAAGTAGTTATATTTCAGGCAAAGTCTGGGGCAATAGAGCTCAAAGGGGATTTTAGTTCCGAAACCATCTGGGCGACACAGGCACAGATAGCACTACTGTTTGGTGTCGACCTACGTACTGTAAATGAGCATATCAGAAATATTCTTAATTCTTCTGAGTTGGATGAGTCCGCAACTCTCCGGAATTTCCGGATAGTTCAAAAAGAAGGCGAAAGGGATATTTCTCGTGAATTGAAGCACTATAACTTAGATATGATTATCTCGGTGGGGTATCGTGTAAATAGTAAAACCGCTACACAATTTCGTCAGTGGGCTACCCAGACTCTACGATCCCATATCGTAGACGGATACACGGTCAATAAGAGCCGTATTGGGACAAACTACGCCGCGTTTACGCAGGCAATAGCTGATGTGCGTGCTCTGTTGCCAGCCGAGACTTCAGCAGATACTGATAGTATTCTCGAACTCGTTACGCTTTTTGCAGATACCTGGTTCTCGCTCGATGCCTACGATCGGGACGAGCTGGTAGCAACTCAGACCACAAAGAAGAAGGTGTCACTCACTGCAGAGAAGCTAGCGGCTAGTGTTGCAGTACTTAAATCTGAGCTTATAAAGAAGGGTGAGGCAACAGATATCTTTGCGGTGGAACGCACAGCTGGTGCTCTAGAAGGAATTGTGGGTAACGTCTTGCAGTCCTTTGGTGGCCAGGAACTGTATGTCTCGGTTGAGGAGAAGGCAGCTCACCTACTCTATTTCATTATTAAGAACCATCCCTTTATTGATGGGAACAAGCGTACGGGAGCATATAGCTTTATTTGGTTCTTGCGAAGATCAGGCTTGTTAGATATGTCTCGCATTACCCCAGTGGCACTCACTGCCCTTACTCTTTTAATTGCTCAGAGCAATCCAAAAGAAAAAGAAAAGATGATTGGGCTTGTGATGGTGATACTGCGTAAATAATCATCAATCTTTTTGATGTATAGAGTAATGGAAATAGACGCGCAAGCGTCTATTTCCATTGAACACTTCTTCTTTCCTGTGTCTTTTTTGCTAGCCTTATCCGATAAGCCCAATCTTCTTCCAGGCTTCAATAAGCTTTGGGTTGGCAATGGCACGCGCTTTTTCTGCTCCCTTTTGTAGTATCTGTATGATGTTCTCTGGATGTGCCAGTAGCTCGAGTCTTTTCTTTCTAAAGTCAGCAAAGTGGTCAGCAATTGCTACTGCCAGGTCTTCTTTGAATTTCGCGTTCTGGTCGGTATATTGCTTAGCATCAAATCCAGGTATGAAATAGTTGGCAAGGTCATACAGGTTCTTGAGGCCTACCTCGTCTGTGACGGCCTTTTTCATCTTTTCCATAATCACCTCAGGCTCGTCATGCAGAGCAATGTAGCTTTTCTCGCCGTGAGACTTACTCATCTTGCTCTCAGGATCAGTAAGGCTCATTACTTTTTTAAAGTCTGAAAACTGAGGTTCCGGAAGTTTGAAGGTTTGCCCAAAGCGGTTATTAAACTTCACGGCAATGTCTCGCGTTAGTTCAATGTGTTGTTTCTGGTCTATCCCAACGGGCACCACATCAGGCTCGTAGAGTAAGATATCTGCTGCTTGCAAAACTGGGTAGGTAAAGAGTCCGGCATTGTTGTTCTCTATTTTGCGAGCTACCTTGTCCTTGTACTGAGTCATGCGTTCTAGTTGTCCCATTGAGGTGATACAGTTAAAGATCCACATAAGATTAGTATGTTCTAAGACATCTGCCTGACGGAAGAAGATACATTTATCTGGATCTATACCAAGTGCAAGAATTGCAGCAGCTACCCGCAGGATTTGCTCTGTCTTATCTCCTGGTTCAAATTCCTCTGTTAAAGAGTGGAGGTCAGGGATGAAAAAGATACAGCTATATTCACCTGTCCATTTTTTCCAGTCAGGAAGTCCAGTACCAAGATAGTTTCCGATATGTAAGTCGCCAGAAGGCTTAAGACCGGTGAGAAGAGTTTTCATGAATGCACCACATACTAGTATTGCAAGTAGTATACCAGATTTCTTATTCGGGCAATAAAAAAACCGCCCTTTCAGGCGGTGTGGCTCTTTCGAGCTTGTAGTGAAGAGCGCAAGCGCTCAGGAATCTTACGAATTTTTGTCTTCGTAGATTTTGATCAAGCCATCGACGACTTGTCGTTGTTTATCCAATAATATCTGGGATTTGTGATTTTCTCCCTTCCCCTTTGTTTCAAGGTAGGAGACAAGGGCTGTCTCCAGTCCCAGTAGATCACTCATCCACGCCACTTCCATAGCAATGGTGAAATCTTCGGTTTCTGGGACTAAGCGAACGATGCATCCTTCATCATCCACTCTAATGGCTAACATGGTTTGGAAGTCTGGCCTGGTTGTTGCCAGTAGTTCCAGACTTTTTCCAGGTCCGCTGATAATGTGGAAGGCAAAAGGTCTTGTCACCTCTGCCTCTCCCACACCAAGTCGAAAGACTGTTTTTGGTGGGGTTTTAATGGCGGTGGCCATATCCACCTCCAATTGGTCGGGAAATTCGTCCGGCGTTTAGGCTGAGCACTTGCTCGAGGAAATGTCCGTGGCCTTTCAAGCAAACTTCTTTCCCGAGCAGGAGATGTTCGGCTGCCAGGATGAAGTCTTCGAAGCCGTCTTTTGGAATTTCGTCAGGGATTCCGACGAAAGTCGGAGGCTCTTTGGAGTCAGACTCCATCACCTGGCACTGATTTTCCACTGGCGTCAGAACGAACCCGTGTCCGCTGTTTCTGCGGAGTCTCACCTCGATGCTGGTATGCCCAGGTTGTCCTGGGGTTTCCACCATAAGGCACATGATCGAACAATCAGGTCCGATTTTGGTTGTTTTGTTTGAGCCGATTATCTCGGCTGTTGCGGTCGGGGGCATGCTTTTCTCCTTGTTTTCTGTTTTTCTACTAACGGTAAGGAGTAACCCCTAACCTGATCGTGTCTGTTTCATACTTCCTATCTCCTCCTTTCGTAAGTCTTGGGGAATGTGGGCAGATGCCCGTGGGGTCGAATGTAAAAGTGCTTTTTGCCCGAAGAAAAAATCAGCACACATAGTATGTGTGAGATGCCTTCTGAGGACAAAAAATCCCGAACGGGGATGTTATGGTATGAGTATACATCAAAACGAGCGTTGCGTCAAGGCTTTTTTACCTCGAGGCGTACAAGAAGTCTTCGGTATATGGTAGGTTAGGTAGTATATACCTAGCCTTTGGGTCAACATATTGACCACTACTTACAACGAGCGCAATGACCGTAGAACTCTAACGAGTGGCTGGTAATAGTAAAGTCAGTAGCTGCAGAGATCAGGGCAGCGTGCTTTTCTAGGTTATCGTCAAAGGCGACATCTTGGACGACACTACACGAGGTACAGATAAGGTGATGGTGATGATGATCGGTTTTGAGCTCGTAGCGAGCCACTCGATCCTGGAACTGTACCTGGGAAATAACGTCTTTACCTAACAAAAACTCCAGTTCCCGGTAGATAGTAGTTTTATTTGAAGAGAGGCCTTGCTCCAGAAGGAGTCCCTGGATTTCGTAGGCAGTGAGGGGAAGGTGATGGGCGGTGAAAATATCAACTAAAGCCTGACGAATTTTCGTCAGTCGGTGCCCTTCTTTACGCAGTTGATGCGTAACGCTTCCCCGTGAGCTTGTCATATGCCTATATTTTACTATATTGACAATATTTGTCAATACATATCCTATTATTCTAAATTAACTGGGTAATTACATAAATAACACCCGCTCCCAGTACTGTCAAGGCTATGATCCAGCCAGAGCTTTTTTCGCGGTGTGCTTCAGGTAGGATGTCACTTGCCCCTATGTACAGGAGAGACCCGGCAAAGAATCCTAGATATAACAGCAGGAAAAAGGGCGAAAAGTGGAAGAACAGAGTGGAAATAGCTCCGAGTATCGGGGCAAGAGCATCAATAGCTAAAAATACCTTAGCCTTCTTATCTGTGTTTTTATGGTGCAACATGAAGGTTACCGTATTCATTCCATCGGTAAAGTCGTGGGAGATAACAGCAATTGCCACGAGGAGTCCTACGGTCGGGCTGACTAAAAAGCCCAGACCGATACCCACTCCATCCATAAAGCTATGGGCGGAAAGCGCTAAAGCTTGGAATACTCCCACATTTGGATGGGTGTGTTTAGCGTATTCATCTTCGTGAGAGTGATGGAGTACTATGGCTTTTTCTAGGAAGTGGAACAAAAGGAAACCGATAACAAGGGCTATCATACCGATCCTAAATGGAAGCCCCTGACTTGTTGCAAGTTCGGCTATTTCGGGTAGGATATCAAAGGCTACTACACCTAGGATAACTCCGGCAGTAAACCCCATGATATAGTGGAGGTTTTTTCTAAACCGAATAGCAAGGAGTCCCCCGGCTGTAGTGGAGGCAAAAGCGAGTATAGAGAGAAATAGTGCGTTCATATACCTATATTATAATGCAACTAAGTTGCATCTGTCAAATGAGCCGTATTATAGTTGGTTGTCCACTTGTTCATATGTGGTGTGCGCTGTAGTATGTAGTGAAATAGAACCTAATCGTCATACTATGGAGAAAGAAGAACAAACCAAACAAAAGAGCACTCAGTATCTTGGTAGTTATAACGTAGTATGTGAACCTACTAAAGATATATTGACGATGAGCCCTGAAGAAATAGACGAGAAGTTCAAAGTCAGGCTTAAAAGACTAGTAGATATGATTGATCGGTATAAGCAAGAAATAATAAACGAGTTACGTCGGCCCCTAATATAGCGTAGTGCGAACATGAGGGTATTTGCTTAAAGTGAAGAGGTGATAGTAGAGGTTACTTCATAGTTATGTGCATAATTCCCTCTTGTCAGACTTGAATGATTGCGTATACTAAAGATCAACTCTCGATATCATCGAGTGGAACCGTGCGCGCTTTTCTAGACAATAAATATTAGTAACCTTATATTAAAGGGGACTCATCATGAAAGACATGAAAGATACAAAAGGACAAGTAAGTGCTACGCCTCGTCGTGGCGGTAAGTTTGTAAAGTTTCTTATGATTATAATTTTCCTTGGAGCTCTTGGCTCTGCGGGATATTTCTATAGTCAGTTCGCAAAGCTTAAGAAAAATCCAAATGCAATTGCGCAGGAGGAAGTAAAGACTTTGGTTGCTCAAGTAGGAAAGATCTTCGTATTGCCAAAAGAAGACCCATCAGTAGCAACTGTGTTGAAGAAAGAAGAGCTCAAAGACCAGCCGTTCTTCAAGAACGCAGAAAACGGTGATAAGGTTCTAATCTACACCACTGCTAAGAAAGCAATTCTCTACCGACCATCAACAAACATGGTAGTTGAAGTTATGCCACTTTCTATTGGTAACGAAGCAGATACCAAGAAGGCTACTACATCATCAACAAATACCTCAAGTAACACTTCAAGCACAAGTTCTGACTCAAGCTCAAACAACGGCTCTAACTAGTGAAGGTATAATAAGAAGAAAAGTGCGTATTAAAAAATCCCATGAAAGTGGGATTTTTTAATATTCATACATAAAAATAAAAAGATTATGCTAATAGGTGGACTTATCCACTAGGCTTGACTTACCAGGTATGGTATTATAACCCTGTAGTAATCTAAAAACGCCATGAATGGGCGAATATTGTCGCTACACAAAGCAATAAAAACTATTTATCCACAATGCCAAAACAAACCCGAAACCTAGGCACTGACGGTACTCCGCCGATGTTACCCCCACCACGACCTACTCATCAATTTCCGTTCGCGGGTGTTTCGCGTACGAGTCTCGTTCTTGTAGTTGGTGCGGTTGTCCTAGCGCTTTCGGGTGCGCTACTCAACACTTTTGCTGCGCCTCCAGGATCACAGTACCTTCCTGGTGAAACTCTTGCTCCTTCATGTGCGCCTGGTGCTACTAACTGTACGGTTATTCCTCCAGCTCTTTCTGGTTCTAACTCAGACATTACTGCCATAACTGGCCTTACTACTGCACTCTCTGTTGCACAAGGGGGAACTGGGGTTACTAGTGTGACTGCAAATTCACTCCTTGGTGCTCAGGTAGCTAATGTTATTTCTCCTATCACTCTTTCGACTAAGCTTCAGATGACTGGTTCAGTGCTGGATGTAAACGAAGCAAACTTTGTTTTTTCTACTGCTCCAGGCGGATCTTTTGATACGGCAGTAGATACCGCTATCGCGGATAAAGACAACGCTAACGGTGGATATCCAATCATTGCCGGTGGTAAAATTTCGGCATCAATCTTGCCTGCCACTCCAACCGGGTCATACACAACGGTTGCTGACCAGACAGCGCGTGAAGCGCTTTCAGCAACTGCCGGGGATGTTGCCTACCAGAGCGACACCAGCTCAGTGTGGTTATATATCGGACCCGCTTCAACTGACTGGCAGCAACTAAACATTGTCCCTGCAGGCGTTACCTCTATTAACGGCACACTTACTGGTAACGTGAACCTTACTCCAGCTGAAATTACTGGTATTTTCGGTGCAGCCCAAGGTGGCACCGGACAGTCTTCATACACTACCGGAGATATTTTGGTGGCAAGTGGTGCTACTACACTCTCAAAGCTTGCGGTCGGAACTAACGGCCAAGTGCTTAAGGTAGTCGGTGGTGTGGTTCAGTGGGATACAGATGCAACTGGCGGTGGCGGAAACACGGTGACCGAAGGTCTTACTCTTACTGGAGCTAACATCGACCTCGGTGGTCCTATCACGGCTGATGTAGCTCTCACTATTGCTGGTAACAACAAGATTTCAATTAATAAAGCAACTGGTGGTACTGGTACCATCTTTGAAGTCCAAGACCAGACAGCAGATACCACTCCCTTCTCAATTGATGATACCGGTAATGTCGGTATTGGAGTTTCTGCTCCAAACACAGCACTAGACCTATTGGGAGCTATCTCTGTTCGTGGTTTGGCTACTGCTCCAAGCGTATCTCCTACTGGCGAAGGACGCATCTATTTCGATAATGTACTCAACAAGTACCGTGTTTCTGAGAACGGTGCAGCCTACGCTGACCTAGTCGGTGGTGGCGGAGCTTCAACTCTTGATGGCCTCACTGATGTTATTATCACAACTCCAGCAACCGGAGAAATCTTACGCTATAACGGAACGAACTGGGTCAACACTACCTTGGCTGGTTCAGGTATTGCAGCTTCAGGCGCTAACTCAGACATTACGAGTTTGACTGGGCTCAGTACTGCGCTTTCAATTGCGCAAGGTGGTACTGGACAAGTTACCGCTCAAGCAGCTATTGATGCACTCCTACCAGCACAGACTGGTAATAACGGTAAGGTTTTAGGTACAGATGGTACTAACAGTTCATGGGTGTCGTTGCCGGGTGGCTCAATAGCTACTCTCTCTGATATTACTCTCACGAGTCTTGCAACTAATGACTTCTTACAGTACAACGGAACTGCATGGGTAAACAAAACCCCAGCGCAAGTAAAGACTGCCATTGGAGCTGCTGCTTCAGGCGCTAACTCAGATATTACTAGTATTACTGGCCTTACCACTGCACTACCTGCTACACAGGGAGGTACAGGATTTTTGACTATTCCAAACCACTCAGTACTAGCGACGAACGCGACTGATGTTCTCTCTACTATCTCAACTTCAACTTCTGGGGATGTCTTGACCTATAACGGAACCAACATCGTGTGGGCAGCACCTGCATCGGGTGGTATCACAGCTTTGACCGGTGAAGTGACGGCTGGTCCTGGTACCGGCTCTCAGGCAGCTACTATTGCAGCAGACGCGGTCACTACCGTTAAGATCTTAAATGATGCGGTGACCTTTGCAAAAACGCAAAACATTGCAACCAGTACCATTCTTGGCCGTGCAACTGCAGGATCAGGAGATATTGAAGAGCTAACCAATACACAAGTAAAAACTATCTTAGCTATTGCAGCCGGAGATGTTTCAGGACTTGCTACTTCAGCAACCACTGACACTACTAATGCAACCAATATTACCTCAGGTACGCTGGCTGTCGGACAAGGTGGTACGGGAGCGGGAAGCTTTACTGCTAAAGGAGTTATTTATGGTAACGGCACATCGGCATTACAGGTAACTGCTGCTGGTACTTCTGGACAGCTACTTGTAGCTGATGCTAGTGGTGTGCCTACTTTCGTCACTCTTTCTAGTGACGGAACACTCAGTAATACTGGTGCTTTTACTCTGGCCAGTACTGCGGTAACTCCAGGATCATACACATTAGCAAATATTACCGTAGATGCTAAAGGACGAATCACTGCAGCAAGTAACGGCGCAGCACTTTCAAGTGCATTGTTGTCAGGTAAGATCTATGTGGGAGACGGTACAAATGTAGCAGTTGCTCAGACAGTAACAGGTGATGTGACGCTTTCAAACGCTGGTGATATCCAGATCGCCTCAGACTCTATCGTAGATGCAGACATCAATGCAGCAGCGGCTATTGCTCTTACGAAACTTGCTACCATTGCAGATGCTACTATTCTAGGAAATAACTCAGGTGGAGCAGGTGTTCCTTTAGCGCTAACTGCTGCTCAGACGAAGACCCTACTTGCTATCTCTCAAGCCGATGTTTCAGGACTCACTACAACCAGTAGCCCAAGCTTCCAAGGTCTTACCCTAACTGTTACTCCACTTGGAGAAACGAGTGGTGGTACAGGACTTAACAGCGTTCCAGCAAATACAATTCTTGGTACAGATACCTTAAATGATGTTAAGGCGCTTGCATTTACCTCTAAGTTCCAGATTACTGGTGGTACTAACCTCGATGTAAACGAAAACAACTTCAGCTTCGATACGAGCTTCGGTGGTGCATTTAGTAGTGATGTCTTTACTTCACTCTCGGCTAAAGACGATGTCTCTGGTGGGTATGCTAAGATTAACGGATCTGGAAAAGTAAATGCGGCAGTGTTACCACCGCTTACTTATGCCCAAACATTCGTACTCCCAAACCCTTCTACTCCTCTTGATACAGATAACGACATCACGAACGCCACCTATACTAGTGCTGCCGCAGTGGGTGACGCAGCTTTTGTTACCAAAACAGGTAACCTATATATCCTTGCAGCCACTCCAGCAACTAGTTTTGCTAACTGGATTCTAACTACTCCTCCAACTGGAATAACATCGGTTAATGGTCACAGTACTGCCAGCTTTACCCTTCACTTAAATAACACTGACTTTGCTGGAGATACTTTAGGTGTAGTAAACGGTGGTACCGGACAGAATGTCTACACTGTTGGTGACTTGCTTTACGCATCTGGTACTACCGCTCTTTCTAACCTTAACATTGGTGCTTCTGGTACTTTCCTGAAATCAAGCGGTACTGCTCCGCAGTGGTCATCTATTGCTGCTGGAGATGTGCCTAACCTTGAAAACCTCAACACTTCAGGTGGTCTCACAGTTGCTAAAGGTGGTACAGGTTCAACTACTGCAGCTGGCGCAATCAATAACCTACTTCCTACTCAGACTGGTAATAACTTGAAGTTCTTGCAGTCTGTTGGTGGTGTTCCTACCTGGACATCTGTTGCGGGTGGATCTATTGCAGCTTTGACCGATGTACAGCTTACCTCTTTAGCTGACCTCGACTTCCTTGAATACGACAGCGGCTCATCTAAATGGGTTAACAAAACTCCAGCCCAAGTAAAAACAACACTCGGGGCAGCTAGTTCAGGTGCAAACTCAGATATTACCAGTCTTACTGGTCTTACCACCGACCTCGATGTCCCACAAGGTGGTACGGGTGCCTCAACGCTGACCGGTGTGGTGATTGGTTCAGGTGCTTCAGCACTAACTGGTCTCACTGCTAGCTCTGGTGGCCAACTACTGCGCCGTAACCTCGCTGATACTGCCTTTGAATTCTACTCAGCAACTTATCTAGATGGATCGCTCCCAGACGATACTGCTGTTGCCTTCTCGGTAGCAGAAGCTGCAAACAAATACATTGCGATTAATACCTCTAACGCGGGTGCTATTGTAGCGTTTGGTAACGCTACTACAAACCCAACCTTTACCTTCAACGGTACGGGAGATATCTCATCTGGCGGTAACCTAACAGCAGCTGGTACTCTTACTCTTGGTGGTAACGGTGGTACGCAAGGATCGGTCAAGCTCTTTGGCGCTACTTCAGGGAATATTATTGTAAACACCAACGCAGTAGCAGGAACATACACTCTTACGCTTCCAGCAACGGCTGGTACTGCTAACCAGGTACTAACTACAGACGGGGCTGGTCTGCTCTCATGGAGCTCAGTTCAGACTGCGGATGCAGAACTCGCAGCTATTGCCGGCCTTACTTCAGCAGCAGACAAACTCCCATACTTTACTGGTTCTGGTACGGCGGCGCTGGCTGACTTCACTACTTTCGGTCGCTCACTTGTAGATGACGCTGACGCTACTGCATCTCTTGCAACTATCGGGGCAGCAAAGAATGACCTGACGAACTTGACCGGTACGAGCTCTATTGGTATAGACTTACTTTCTAATACAGATAACACAAGAAGTCTTGGTTCATCTTCGAATCGCTGGAAGGATCTCTTCCTTGGACCTGCTTCTCTTCATGTGTTAAACCAGGCTGATGCGGCTAACTACGATGAAATAAAACTTGCGTATGAGACCAATGTTGCAACGCTTCGTTCAACAAAGGCTGGTACTGGTACCTCTCGTGCACTTCAAATCTTAACAGGAACTGGTGCTACTCCAGCTCTGTATGCAGATACTAGTAACAATGTGGGTATTGGTACTACTGCTCCTGGGGCACTTCTCGATGTTCAGGGTGCGGCACAGTTCGGTTCAGGAAACGTAAACCTTATTGATGCGACCGGTAAGATAGCAGCAATTAACGCAACGAACTTTGCCTCTTTAGATGGATCTGCTTTGACTGGACTTTCTATGACGAGTCTCACTGGTGTATTGACTGTAGCTAAGGGCGGTACCGGCATTGATACCTCAGCAGCAACAGGGGTTCCTTCTGTCTCATCTGGGACATGGACGACGAACGCTCAGCTCCCAGTGACACTTGGTGGTACAGGAACTGCAACCGGTTCAATTACTGGTACTGGCGTGTTAGCTTTAGCCTCAGCAGCAGCATCAAACCTTACTTTAACTGCAGGTACTAGCGGAAAAGTATTCCTTACAACTGGAACTGCTTCTGCTAATGCAATTCAGTTCACGGGTGGCGGAACGACATATATGACTTTTGACAACACAAATGGTCAGATGGCATTAGGTAACGGTAATTTAGGTACTGGTGGATATGTCTTCTTAGCTAAAGATTCAGTGGCAGGTAATGGGCAGAATATTCAGGTGTGGAATGCGGATACTTCAGCTAACTCGTCGGCAAATATCGACTTTACTGGTAGCGGCACAGCAACTTTTAGAATCCTCCATGCAACTTCAGCTTCGGGTACGCAACCTTGGAATTCAGGTCAAAGGAATGTATTGTTTTATACTCCTAACGCGGCTGCACAAAAGATTAGTTTTGGTGCAGGTGCATTTGCGCCTGCAACAGACACTCCTGATCTAACTATTGCAGATGGTGCCGTAGGAATAAATAAAGTAAGTCCTTCTACTAAGCTTGATGTGGTAGGTATTTCTGGTGTGCCTGCGGCAAACTTTAAACAAAGTGCCGCACCACCTACCGGTGTAGCTTTCTTTCAAGATAATGCTGATGCCTATATTATGGGTATATTACAAGATAGGGTTGGTATAGGAACTGGTACTCCTACCGATGGATATATTCTTGATCTTCAAGGTACATCTACAGATAGTGGCTTGAGAGTGAAAAGTACTGCTGCAGCAAGCCCGGCAACTGTGCTGGTACAGGGTAGTTCGGCGACATCTGCTACGAGTCAGGTCACTAACTATGTTACTGCGGGGTCAAACGTATTTAACCAGAGTACTGCAAATACTGCATTATGGGCCTCTAATGGTACTGATCTAACCAAGATGATTATCGGTGCCATGAACACCACAGCCGTCCCTCTCTATATAAGTAACGATGGTGACGCTAACCCAGCTATTACTATAGATACAAGCCAGCATGTTGGTATTGGTACGACCACACCAGGATCTGAACTCGAAATAGCGAGTGCTGACAGTACTTTAGCGGGAATTAAATTTAATTTATCTACTGGTGTGGCAGGTGGATATGAGATAGGTGCTGGAGATGGTACTCCTCTCAATAACGGACTTATCTTCTTTGTGAATAGTGTTCAGAAGGGAATGTTGAGTAGTGCTGGAAATTGGAACTTTGGAAGTAGTAGTGGTGCACCTAGTAATACAGTTACTATTAGCGGTAACGCTTCTGTAGGAGGTAGCTATACTGCCACATCCGCACCAACAAACGGCTTGATCGTTGAGGGAAATGTTGGTATAGGAACTACTACTCCTGGTCAAAAGCTGGATATAACTCTTCCCGGTACTGTTACTAATACATACATTGCAGGTAATATGATTGGTGCTAGTTCAACTGACGGTACCACAAAAAAGACCGTATTTAACGTAAGAAATCCATCTAGTTCCGCTCCTTATGGTGTCATCGATATGTACAATAATGGGACACAGGCAATACTACTCTCAGCCAGTTCAGGCGATGAATCTTATATAAACGCGGGTCGTTTTGGTATTGGTACGACCAATCCAAATGACGCATATAAGCTCGATGTGCAGGGAGGTGACATTAACGCTTCTGGGTCTGTTCGTAGCGCAAATATAATACTTACTTCAGATATTAGACTTAAGACTAATATCAAAGATTACACTATCAATAACGATGTCTTGGCTCAACTTGACCAGATGAAGGCTGTGTACTATGACTGGAACAAGTCAGTGGAAAGAGTTAAGGACTTACCTTCAGATCGGCAATTCGGGTTAATTGCTCAAGATGTGCAAAAAGTTATTCCAGAGATTGTTACGGCTGGTGGAGACGGATATCTTGGTCTTGACTACTCTAAACTCACCGCTTTCTTAATTGAAGTGAATAAGGCTCAACAAAAAGAAATTAAAGGTATTCAAGGTGACATTACTGAAGTTAAGAAGCTTGTTCAGAATTCTCAAGACATAAAAGATATGAAGGCCAAGATCCAGACGCTTGACGAGAAGGCTCTCCGGCTAGCTACTCTTGATGGAAGAATTCAGAAGCTAGAGGATATAGTGAAGAAAAACTCTCAAGACATAAAGGATATTAAAAAGAAACGAGAGGACGACGCTAGAAGAATTGATCAGTTAGAGAAAGAGCTTAAAAACATTAAAGCTAAGAAAGACTAAAAATAGTAAAAAAAGAAGGGGACCCAGTGGGTCCCCTTGTATGTTTGTTCATAGTCTTTTTCTAGATCAACTTCACCTTAATCACATAAGGTCGGCGTTCTCCGCCTGGCGCAGTGATTGTTCGAATGAAGTAGATGTCGACATCCTTTTCGCCAAACACTTTCTTTGTAATCACAGTTTCATCGCAACCATTGGTGTCT
>JBAYUK010000001.1:0-428244 GCA_041675145.1 Patescibacteria group bacterium | reverse complement strand
TTTCTTTGTAATCACAGTTTCATCGCAACCATTGGTGTCTTTGTTGTCTCCATCGCTGGAGTACAGAGGCAAAGCGCTGGCGCAGGATCCATCTGTGATAGCAGGAAGAGTGATGGTGAGGGTTGAGTTGGAGGAAGGGTAGCCGTTGTCGACTTGGACTTTATTGTCCGGATCACTTTTCGCCGCACTCTCCACAGTGAAGCTTGTCCCTGTTGTCGTCTGACTACCAGTGGTGCTGTTTGCAACAACGACCACGGCGTAGGTGTGGCCAGGGGTTAGTCCGGTCGGGATACTGACGGTTCCGCCGAAGCAGGAACCCATATTGGCAAATCCGATCGATCCTGTTGCTCCACCTCCTGTGGTTTGGTCAATCAGAAAACCACTCAAGTCATGGCAATCAGGGCCAATGGCTACGCCAATGGTGACCGAGCCACTCATCTTGTCAGTGAACGGAATCCCTAAGTTTTCATTCTTAGGGGTGTTGATCTCGATACTCGAGGAAGGAACAACGGCTGTGCCGCCACCTTCCACGAAGTAGGAGGTTGAAGTCTCCACTGGCGTGGTTGTTCCGTTCTCGTTGCTTGAAGCAATAGAGAAGGAGTTTTGACCTGGGTCAAGTGCGACTGACACAGAGAGATCCGTGTAGTCAGCGGTAGTGGGATCGGCAAGAGCCGAGGCGTTGCGAACAGCGCCTGAGGAAATGATGATCCCATTCTTCTTGATCACCAGTTCGCAGTCATCCCAGACTCGTCCCGTAAGTTTGACCGTTGCGGTCGTGACTTGGGCAGGGAGCTGGGTGATTTGTGGCACTGGGCATTGACCCACAATGAAGACTTCTTTTTCCAAAGCTTCTCCTTGCAGGCCAGTGCTGGTCTCAGGGATAAGGCCAATGGGGTACTTCACGGCATATAGGTCGGATCCCAGGTTTATCCCAGATATGAAGACGCTGCCGTCATCATTGGTGTTGGGTAAGCCGTCTGCAGCCAGGTTGCCACTGTTTTTGAAGCGGAATCGGTTTGTCTTCCGGTCTCTTTTCAGTGACAACTGAATCACCTCGCCGGACTTGAATCGGTTCTTGGTGGTCGTAATAGACCCTTTTGCAGGACCTGCTTCAGGAGCGTTGGTGACCTCGATGGTCAGCGCCTGGGTGTCGTACCCTCCTTGAGTGTCCAGCGCAGTTAAGAAGAGTTTCTTCTTGCCTGTGCTGGTGAAGGTGACATCCAGTGTGTCGCCAGTTGTGACCACTGTGTTGCCTTGCCCGTCGGAAACGCTGTATTCTTTTAGCGTCCCGTCGGGGTCATTGGCGCTCCAGGTGAGCTTGACCGTAGCCGTCATGGCGGGGCCAGACAGCTCAATCTTGCTCTGGTTGCTGGTAAAGCTCAGGATTTTTGGATCCTGGTTGTTGGCAACCTTTTCTGGAGCTTTTGTTGGAGGGAGTTCGACCGTCTTGGTCTCAACAATTGCTCCAGAGTCGTCCTTGCCTTTGACTGTTGCGGTCAGTCCTGCTGCAGCTGCGCTGCGTCCTGTGACGCGATCCCAGAGGCCGGCAAAAAAGCCGACTTCAGAAGCTTCACGGGGAGTGTTGAGTAGAACAGCAGGAATTTGGAAAGTCGCGCAGCCATTGACGGCTGGTTCAGTTCCTTCAAACCCGATCGCTGCAATCTCCACTGAGATTTGAGTCCCCGTGGCGCAGAACGAACTGGTGTTTCTGCTTCCAACAGTCTGCTCAGTGACCACGTTCCCTTGAGGGTCTGTGGTTTGTGCTGTTCCGCTGGGAACAGGCGCAGGGGTGACCACTGCTGGATTCCCAGTGGGGCTGGTTCCTCCGCCACCGCACCCAATAAGGGTTGCGAGGCTAAGGCCCAGTGCTCCAGTAAGGAGCGGGTTTTTCAGAGAGCGTTTCATGGTATTTCCTCCTCAGGAAAGCCGTCCTGCTTTTGCAGAGTATGGAAGTTTCCACTAGGAGATACTCATTACCTTTTAAGGTATAGGTATCTTACTTGTGGATGTCTGGGTTATCCCAGGTCATGATTCGGTCCTCGTATTGAAGGAGGACCGTGGCGGTTGCGTAGAATCTTCCACGCAGAGCCGAGATGTAATATGGCTATCACATCGTGGTTCTCCTTCCTTTCGTTTTTTTGATGTAGCGCGGTGAGAATTATTGACTTATCTCTATTGTGGTATACTATATGAATATATGGAGAAGAAATTCAAAACACTAAACTATACCATTATTCTTGAGCCAGACGAAGGTGGCGGCTATGTGGTGCGTATTCCTACCTTGAATATCGCCACTCAAGGTGAGACAGAACAGGAAGCAATCTTTATGGCTAAGGATGCAATTGAAGGCTATATTGCCTGTCTTATTGATAATGGTGAAGTTGTTCCTCTTGAACTATCTCCTGTTTTGATGGAAACAGTACAAGTTGCGGTACCGGTATAGTATGAAGAAGGTCATGAAAGCAAAGGAGGTTATCAATCGACTTGAGAAAGTCGGTTTTATTGTGAATAGGGTAACAGGTTCGCACTACATTATGTATAACCCCATTACAAGAAAGACCGTTGTTGTACCGTTCCATGGAGGAAGGGATATTAAGAGACCTATTCTTATCGATATTGCCTTTGAAGCCGGCATCAAAAGAGATGACTTCTTTTCCTCGTAATCTATCGCTCTCATCGCGCTACATCGCAGGTTATAAAAGGGCACAAACCCTTCTTCGGTTTGATACCTACAGAGTATCATATTATTGATCTGTTGTCAAGTGTACCGTAATAGGTATTCGACTTGATTGTCTTTTGTCGTCTCGTATAATGAAGATATGAAAAAACAAGTAATTCGTTCGTATATTGTAGTTTACGAGAAAGAGCCGTATGGCGGGTATTCTGCTGAAGTTCCGGCTCTAAATGGTATTGTGACCCAAGGGGATACTCTTGAGGATGCACAGTACATGGCTCAGGATATGGTAGAGGGGTATCTACAGGTTCTTGTCAAAGATGGTGATGTTGTTCCTGAGCAAGCTATAGTCAAAATAGGTAAGAATATGTATGTATCTATAGTGAGTGCTATGAGATAGTGACGGAGGGTCTTACGTGATCAAGTTAATACAGTGAGATTTACAAATAGGTTGTTGCTAGGTTATGGTATGTGTATATGAAAAATGTAATACACTTTGAAATAAAAAAGGATGGCAAGTGGTTCTCGGCTTGCAGCACAAACCATCCTATTTTTACACAAGGAAAGGATCTTACTGAGGCTATCAGTAGAGTTCTTGAAGCAACTGCTTTGTATGTAGACGGCGAGGACCTCGAAAAACTTGGTTTTACTCGAAGCCCTTCAGTTACTATTTCTATGCCTTTTGACTCAATGCAGGAAAACTTCAGAGTAAAGAACAAAAGACAAACACCAAAGATAAAAACAGATACACATACGAAAACTCAGGAACTTGTCGGGGCTACAAGTTATTAAGATATTGGTCAGCTTTGGGTTTGAGGTTAAATCGCAGGCTGGTAGCCATATTAAGGTGGTCATAGAAAGCCCATATTTTGTCAGGCCTATTATAGTTCCGAATGATGGTTCTGTTTCAAAAGGAACTCTCCATGGAATATATAAAGGAGCTTGTCTATACGTTCCGGAGCGTGCCGATGAACTAAAGGACTTTTTCTACACTAAAGAATCGTAAGTAATCACCGAAAGACTTTCTCGGTGTTTTTTTATTGTATTTTAGGTACACTGTTAGTAACATGCCACACACATACCAATACAGCCCTGGAGATTTCATGTTGCCAGGGTACAAGCCTACCAAAAAACGCTCTCTGCTGCGCCTCGCCCTTATTGTCCTTATCGGGTATGTCCTTTTTGTGTTCTTGTCAGGAACCTACGCGCTCAATTTTATCTACTCAGCACGAGCGGCTAGTTCTCCTTGGAACCAGACTGACTGGTCGGGTGGAGTAGGGGCTTCAACTGCTACCCAGTACAGTGCTGCAACAAGCATTAAGGATACGGTGGCCGGTGAGATTTCGCTATCCGTACGGTCTGGGTGGCTAAATGAGTCGTGGCTCTACCGGCAAAAAATAACCTTTGATAACAGTGCTCAGGCCGAAAACCTGGTTGACTTCCCAGTAATGGTAAAGTTAGTGGCGGGAAGTAATATTGACTACGCAAAATTGCAAAGTGCAGGGCAAGACTTGCGCTTTACCGACAGTGACGGCACAACGCTGCTCTCGTACCAAATAGAGATGTGGGACACAGTTGGTGGTACTTCAACCGTGTGGGTGAAGGTGCCCCAAATTGATGCCTCATCTGCTACTGACAATATATACATGTACTACGGTAATGCGGTAGCTACTGACGCACAAAATGTGAATGGTACCTGGAACTCAAGTTACAAAATGGTGATGCACTTGGGTGAGACGAGTGGGACAGCTATCTCAGACTCAACTTCCTCTGCTCTTAATGGAGTAAAGCTTGGGAGTACTACTCCGTCACCAATAACTGGCCAGTTTGATGGTGCGCAAAACTTCAATGGTTCACCAGACAGGATAGATATCACAGACGGATTCACCAACACAGTTGCCTTGGATAATACCCATACGATAGATGTCTGGGTCAAGCCGACAGCTGCAGCTTTTACTGCACAGGGTGTGGTTTGGGATTCTACACACTCAGGAGATTCGTTTTTAGGAGAGTTCGCCTCGGCTACAGGATGGTACTGGAGTACTAGATTGTATAACAGCATGTCGTTTACAGCCGGTACCTGGTACCACATTGTGGCAGTCAAGAATGGTACGGGAGACACGGGTAATCTGTATGTGAATGGTGTTCTGCAAACGAGCTGGACGGGATCGCTGGGAAATACCATTGCAACTGCAGCTAATTTGCGACTCGGGGCATACAAGACGGGTGCCTTTAATATGAATGGTATAATCGATGAATTTCGTATCTCGGATAGTGCGTACAGTTCAGCTCTCGTTGCAGCTGAATACAAATCAGGACTCAACACCTTTAATACCTTTGGTGCTGAGGAAGTACGCTACACGAGCGGTACGCTTACTTCAAATATCTTTGACTCTAATCTTCTCGGAAGTTTCTGGGGTACGCTCACATACGCTACGACCCTTGCCCCACAGACTACAGTTAAAGTACGCACCAGTAACTCGGCCACCATGAGTGGTGCTCCTGCTTTTAGTACCTGTGCAGTTGTTGCTAGTGGAACGGATTTAACTGGCGCATCCTGTGCAGTAGATGCAGATCGGTATATTCAGTATGAAGTGGGGCTTTCCAGTACCACCGCTGCCATCTCCCCGGTTTTCTCAGATATCTCAATTGCCTTTACGGTAGCAAACGCCCCACCGGTAACTCCTACCAACACTACTCCGAGTAGTGCGGCAGTGAATCAGATCCTAAATCCAGTACTCGTTACTTCAGCTTTTTCTGACACCGATCTTGGCGATACACATACGGATACGCAGTGGCAGTTGGATGACGCTAACACCTTTACTACTCCTGAGTGGACGAGAACTGCAGGAGCAGCTGAAGTAACCACCACTGTTAATGCTGGCAACGGAACCTTTGCCGGAAGTCTTGCAGGGCAAACGTCTCTGGCTCACTCTACTGTCTATTACTGGCGGGTACGCTACCAAGATAATAATGGTAACTGGAGCAGTTATTCAACTCCTACCACCTTTACGACCAACGCGATTGCAACTCCGACTGTAATCTCACCTTTAAACGCTAGCACTATCAGTACTGCGACCCCAACCCTCATAGCCTCAGCTTTTTCTGATCCAACAGCTGGGCATACCCATCAGGCATCGCAGTGGCTGGTGGATAGCGATATATCTTTTGCAACTCCAGTTTTAGATACCGGGACAACTGCAGGTCCTGAAACCAGCCATATAGTCCCTGCCGCAACTCTAACTAACCACAACCAGTATTACTGGAAGGTTCGTTACCAAGATAACTTCGGCAACTGGTCTAGCTATTCGACACCCAGTAGTTTCGAGGTAGATACCTCAGTTGCAGCTTCACTGACTCAGGCTGTGGGGTGGAACCAAGTGTATAGCATCGGGGATACGGCGCGCTTTACTATTCAGACTCTGGCCCGAGATAATGCTAATGTTTTCCAGCCATTAACAGCTGACACTACCCCGATTTACCGTTTGAGATTTTGGGATGGAGCTACCTGGCAGGAGCTGGTAGCGAACGCGACTATGACACTACTGGCAGCTACCGCTACCTATGAGGCAACCTACGCCATACCGTCTGATGCTGCGTGGATTGGAAGACGGGTAAGTGTTATTTTCCAGACTAGTATCAACGGGATGCCTAGTGTTCTATCCCGTGAGATTCAAATAGTGGGGTCTCCTGCTCAGGTACTTATCACAAGTATGGCGAGTACAGCCGTGCCAAACATAGCAGCCAATGTCGTCATCACCAATGAAGGAACGGCAGCCTTTGAATATCTCTATGAGTACTGTGTGGTAACGGTCTCAACCAATGTGTGTGGAGGAGGAGACGATACCGCCTATGCCTCTGCTGCTAAACTCATCCAACCGTCTGCGAACTTTATCACCACTCTGGGTCTTTCTGTCCCCACTGCTGGAAATTATTTCTTTAAAGTAACGGTCTGGTGGTCAAACCAGAGTTCAACTGCCCAGCTTGGCTTTACCGCAACAGTAAGTACGGTCGTAACAGGAAGTTCGGGCGGATCATCAGGGAGTGGTACAACTGGTACTGCAGTTACCCCTACCATACCTGCAACTCCATTACCTGACTCTGTTGTCGGTACTGGCTTTATTGCAGATATCTTACGAAGTAACGCTGAGATGGTAGCCAGAGTCTTTGGGCTCGAGGAAAAGATTCGCACGATCGATGACCGCGTTACGCAGCTGGAGCAAACCAGAGTAGTTGCTCCGGTGTACCAGTATGTGGCGCCTCAGATCACCCCTTCCCCAACGAGACTGTTTCCGATACGATGGGAGTAAGTAATGAAAACACAAAAAGAAAAAGAGATTATTCCGAACATTATTATCAACAACACCGGCACGCCTCCCAAATGGGGTGTGACCGTACCGTTGGTGTTGTTCGTGCTCTTGGTTGTCACAAACTTTGATAGTCTCGGGAGTTTTATACGTTCCTATTCTTCCTCTACTGCTCATGATGTAAACGATGCAGAGGCAAGGGTTATCGAGCTGACTAAGTATGTTGAGGTACTCAAAAATGACCGAGTCATTTTAGAGGAGGCAAGTAACGCAATGCTTGCTATTCAGGAATATTATTTCGAGAATAAAGAATTTCCCAAGAGTCTGAAGGATTTGGCCGACACCAAGAACCTACGATTTATTGTACTAGATATTGATGATACCAAGGATGTGTACTATGAAAGGCGTGAAACCGACTTTGTGTTTTGCGTACGGTTATCCGACGGCGTTAAAGGTGTGAACACCAAGGCATGCAAGATTACAAAGTAGTTGTTTTTGATATACAAAATCTCCCTAACTATCTTTACGAGAGGAGTATTTTCAGGGTATGATAATAGTATTCTCATGTTTGATTAGAGGAGTATGTTTGTATTTTTGCGAAGTTAGCTTAGGTTAGCCAAAATAGAAATAAGAGTTTTCCACAATGCCACAGCAAAACAAAAGCAACACAGACAAGACACTTAAACAAGGCGGTAATCAACCGACTTTCGGGGTGTCTTTTTTTGGTGCTCACCGGGTATCTTTGATTATGGTAACCGGCGCCGTGGTATTGGCTCTATCAGGAGCTTTACTCAACACCTTTGCTGCTCCTCCAGGATCACAGTACCTTCCTGGTGAAACGCTTGCTCCTTCATGTGCACCAGGAGCTACCAACTGTACGGTTATTCCTCCCGCTTTGTCAGGAGCGAATGCAGATATTACCTCTCTTACTGGTTTGACTACTGCCTTGCCTGTTACTGAGGGTGGTACCGGACTTTCTTCAATAACAATGGGTAAGTTACTCTATGCATCTGCAGCCAATACGCTTTCTGAGCTTTCTATTTCATCTAAGTTGCAACTGACCGGCAATACGCTTGATGTAAATGAAGCTAATTTTGCTTTGACCAGTACGAATATCTCAGACTTTAGTACCGCTACTCAGTCGGAAATTACCAACCAGAAAGGAATTGCGAGTGGTATTGCGTCTCTGAATGCGAGCGGTAAGGTGCCAAGCTCACAGCTTTCTTCTCAGCCAATTAATAATACCTTTGTAGTGGCTGACCAGACAGCGCGTCTCGCTCTTGCAGGATCTGCAGTTGTTGGTGATGTGGCAGTGCAAACTGACAATACTACGACATATATTTTACAGACACTAACAGGTTCAACAGATGGTGACTGGGTAGTGCTTTCTACTCCAGCTGCCGTTACTTCAGTGAACGGTCAAACCGGAACAGTTACGCTTACCTTCGGATCTATTTCAGGAACGCTACCAGTTGCGCAAGGCGGTACGGGAGCAGCAACTGCTAACGCAGGGCTCAACAACCTCTTGCCATCTCAAGGCGGAAACTCAGGTAAGATTTTAGGAACTAACGGCACGGATACTGCCTGGGTAACTAACGCTGCTGGTGCTGCGTGGGGAACAATTACCGGAACTTTATCTTCTCAGACAGATCTTACCACTGCTCTTTCTGGAAAAGCAGCAAACGGTGCAAATGCAGATATTACATCTCTTACTGCAGTTACCGCCCTTACCTCAACAGGAGCGTTGACGCTTACTGCCGGTGGCTCGAACAATTCAATTACGCTTACTCCAGCTGGCACTGGGCAGGTAGCAGTAGCGGGTACCTTTGGAATCGTAGAGGGAGGAGTTTCTCCTACTTTTTATACAAAATTTGTCGGTGCAGACCAGGCGGCAGATATTCTCTACACCTTACCAGTTGATGACGGAACACCAGGACAGGTTCTAACTACGGATGGTTCAGGTTTACTCTCATGGACAACCGCTGCTGGTGGTGGGTCAGTATCTACTCTTACCGATGTTACCCTCACTTCTCTTGCTACTAATGACTTCTTACAATACAACGGAACCGCATGGGTAAACAAAACTCCAGCGCAAGTCAAAACCTCAATAGGCGCAGCAGCGAGTGGTGCTAACTCAGATATTACCTCTCTTTCAGGGCTTACAACTGCTCTTTCAATAGCGCAAGGTGGAACTGGACAGATTACTGCTAACGCGGCTCTTAACGCACTTCTTCCCTTACAGACTGGTAATAGCGGAAAGGTGCTGGGAACTGACGGCACCAACACGGCGTGGGTAGCAGCTGGAGGTGGTGGATCTGTGGCCACTCTTTCTGATGTTACTTTAACTGGCCTAGCCTCTGGTGACTTTTTGAAATATAACGGAGCTGCGTGGGTTAATAGAACTTCTGCTCAAACTCGTGGAGATATAGGTGCAGCAGTATCGGGCGCTAACTCGGATATTACCTCTCTTACTGCAACTACCTCTGTTGCGAGTTCAGGAGCACTCGCTTTGTCTGCTGGCGGTACGAACCAGGATGTTTCAATTACTTCATCTGGTACTGGAGCGGTGATTGCTAAGCCAGGCACAGACAGTGCGAATGCGTTTGAAATCCGCCGAGCAGACAATGTCACTCGGGTTTTCGTGGTAGATACCACTACCTCTACTTATGGGTTTAGTATTTTAGAAAACGAAGCTACACCGTCTCTCTATACAAGATTTAGAACAGGAGACCAGGCAGCCAACCTCATTTATACTTTGCCTACTACTGCACCAACTGCAGGACAGGTACTTTCAAGTTCTGGTGGCGCCACTTCTACCCTTACTTGGGCAACGGCTGGTACTGGTGATGTGGTTGGTCCAGCTTCATCTACAGACAACGCTGTGGCTCGTTTTGATCTCGCGACTGGTAAGCTGTTACAGAATTCAGTCGTGACTATTTCAGATACTGGAGATATTGCTGGAGCGGCTACATTGAACACCCATACCATTCCTGGCGGTACGAGTACTCTTGCCCTACTTTCTAATAATCTTGGTGCTTTTGCGGCTACTACCTCAGCACAGCTAGCTGGTGTTCTTTCAGATGAGACTGGTACGGGTGTGTTCGTATTGGCTACCAGCCCAACCCTCACTACACCAAATATTGGAGTGGCTACTGCTACAACAGTCAACAAACTCACCATTACTACTCCTGCCACCGGATCAACTCTTACTATCGCCGACGGTAAGACCCTCACCAGTAGTAATACTCTAACCTTTACTGGTACTGATGGCTCATCGGTAGCTTTTGGAGCAGGTGGAACAGTTGTATATGCGAGTGATCTTGGTAGCTATGTAGCTACCTCAGGTGGCACGCTTACTGGTGGACTCACTTTCTCGGGTGTGGCAACTGACCTTACTTCAGCTGCAACTGAGGATATTACGATCGCTTCAGGTACTACAGGAAAAGTAGTCTTAAAGCCGGGAACTGGTGGTGACGCGGCTGGTGCAATTAGTTTTAGAAATGCAGCTGGTACTGATATTGCCACTATAGATACTGGTGCTTCAGCGCTTGTTCGTCTTAGTGTGTTAGGTACTGCCGGTGGAGACCATACAAGACTGGGTGTTATTGCACCAGCGAGCAAAGATGCGGTACTTGCTCTTCTTCCTGATGAGGCAGATCCAACAGCTCCAACCTTCTCAAAACTGATGAGTATTGAAGGTAAGGCATCAGGGGATATGGTTATGAATTCTGCAGGGAATATAAATATCCAAGCCGGCGGCACAACGAGCAACATTAACCTTAAACCAAAAGGTTCGACTGGAACAGTGGTAATTGATGGTACGAATGGTGGTGCTTCGGACAAGATTGCTATTATTCCGTTTGGTGCCTCTCCTGGATTTACACTTACACTAACCAACGAAAATGTGACAGCTGCTCGTACCATTACTTTTCCTGATGCGACCGGTACTGTGGCGCTAACCTCACAGCTTGTGTCACCAACCGCTACTGGTGGTTTGGAAAATGTAGGGGGTCTCGCGATTAAGATTGATTCAACTACTGATGGCTACGCTACGGTTGCAACTTCAAGTGATGGTACGCGTATTGTGAATATTAAAAATGCTAATATTGCCTCTGACGCTAGTATTGATCGGACGAAGATTGCTACTGGTGCACTGGATCAGATTGTAGTTAACGACGGAGCGACTGGTGCACTTACTTCCATCGCAACCCTTGATGTTACTCGTGGCGGTACGGGTTCTGACCTTTCTGCAACAGGAGGCGCGAGCCAAGTTCTTAAGCAATCTACTGTCGGTGGTGCTATTTCAGTAGGCCAATTAGCAACGACAGATATCTCAGGGCTTGGTACGATAGCCACTCAGAGCGCAAGTAGCGTTACAATTACTGGTGGTACAATCAACGGAACAACTATTGGTGGGTCAACGCCAGCAGCAGGAACATTTACAAGTTTAACTGCCACTGGTACCACTACTATTAATACGGCTATTTCGGGACTACTCAAGGCAACTGCTGGTGTTGTCTCGGCTGCGAGTGGAGGCACAGATTTTGAAAACCCACTTACCTTTAACTTGCCACTATCTCGATCGGTTAACGCTATTTCGATTTCCCAAGCTGATGGCTCAACTGATGGATATCTTTCGTCTACTGACTGGAATACTTTTAATGGTAAAGCATCTGGTGGTGCGAACTCAGACATTACTAGTCTTACTGCCCTGACACTCGTTTCGGTTGCAGACAACTCGGGTACAGCTTTTAAGATTGGCCAGGGTTCGGATGATTACTTCTTTATAGATACGACGAATGGCAGTGAGAACATCGGTTTTGGAAACTCAACGACCAATCCTGATTTCACCTTCCTCGGAACAGGTACTTTTAACATTAGTTCACTTTCTACTGGCGTGGTGCATGCTGACGGGTCGGGTAACCTATCGTCATCAGCTGTTGACTTATCTACTGAAACAACTGGATCACTTGCGGCTGCAAACGGTGGTACCGGTATTAATAGCTCGGCGTTGACTGGTATAGCGACGATTACCTCAGGAACTTGGAGTGCTACTGCTACAACCGGTACTGGTAATATAGTGCTGGCTACTAGCCCAACCCTCACTACACCAAATATTGGAGTGGCTACTGCTACTACCGTCAACAAACTCACCATTACTACTCCTGCCACCGGATCGACACTTACTATCGCTGATGGTAAGACACTCACTGCTAGTAATACCCTAACCCTTACTGGTACTGATAGTAGTTCAGTCGCTTTTGGTACAGGAGGTACGGTTGCGTATACTTCAAGTAATCTTGGTGCTTTTGCTGCTACAACATCTGCCCAGCTAGCGGGTGTTATCTCTGATGAGACAGGTACTGGTGCTCTCGTGTTTGGTACTGCGCCTGCTTTTACTACCTCAATTTCTACGCCACTTGTTACCTCAACAGGGGATGTTGCAGTTAAGCCAGGATCGAACACTACAACTGCATTCAAGGTTCGTAATGCAGCTGATGACTTTACTGTCTTATCTGTAGATACTAATGATTCTCCAGTCGGTGGAGCGCTAACTGTTGGTGCTAAGGTAGGCCATGCGCGCCTTGGAGTAGTGGCAGTTGTTGGAAAGGACTCAGCACTCGCGCTCGCACCAAATGGATCCGGTACTCCAACAGACTGGTTTACTATTACTTCTCATAGCTCGTATGATACAGATCTTGCTGGTGGTGGAGCTATTACTATGGCAGCTGGCGGTACAAACAAGGGGATTACACTTAAAACTACTGGTACTGGAAAAACTATTTTACAAACAACAACTTCAACTGACGACAAGATAGCTTTTGCGCCGGCTACTGGCGGTGCAGCAAGCTTTACTGCAACTATTTCTGAAACAGAACTAACTGGTGATCAGACTTTCACTCTCCCTGCAACCGGTGGTACATTCCTTACCTCTGGCGCTGCTGTGACTGTCGCACAAGGAGGTACTGGTACCACTAATGGCTCAATTACTGGAACCGGTGCACTTACGTTTACTGCAGGTGGAACGAATCAGGATGCGAGTCTTATCTCAAGTGGTACCGGTAAGGTGATCTTAAAGGTAGGCTCAGATTCTCCTGGTTCAAGCATTGAGCTTAGAAAAGCAGATAACTCGGTTATGCTTAGTGCAACTCCTGACACTGGAAACATCGCAATGAACAGTAATGTCGTTACTACACTTAACGCTTCACTGCTTCAGGCATTTACAATTCAGGATGACAGTAATAACCCCCTGTTTGTAGCAGACAGCTCTGCTCCATCTCTAACGTTTGGTAATGCTTCTAATAACCCTGGTTTTAACTTTAGTGGTGGTGGTACGGTTGACTTTGGTACAAGCCCAGTTCAGGGTTCATCAACATTTGATATAAACAATAATACTAATACCACTCTCAGTGTGGCCTATATTGATGCCAACACACTAACTACCGCAAACGCACTCAATGTTTCGGCGAATGTAATAACGACCGGTAAGGTATTGAATGTTTCCTCTACTTCTACGGCGTTAACTTCTGCAACTGGAATATCTGCTATATTTTCTGGAAATCCGGCAGCTTCATGGACGGGAAGCGTAGGAATCTTTGAAAACAGTAGTGCAGATACCGATGTCGATGGTAATGCACTGAAAGTCGGTCTAACCGGTGCCGCAGCTGGCGATGGTACTGCGCTCAATGTAACAACTGCTCAGACAGGAACAGGTGCACTTGCATTCCGCGTGAACGATGACGGTACTTATACGGATTCAACGCCGTTCATTATCGATGCAAGTGGAACTGCTCTTCTTGGAACGACTACGACAACTAACCATATTCGTCTTGGCGAGAAACTAGGAGTCGTTTCAGTAGGAGATGCTAATTATGGCGGTATGGCGATGACTTCATATTCAGGCACGACAGATGCGAATGCTTCTCCGCTCCTTGAGCTTCAGCGCTCTCGTGGTACAACAGACGGTACTCTCACGGTGGTGGCATCAGGAGATCAGCTCGGCGGACTCTACTTTAGAGGAGCAGATAGTAATAGTTTTGAAAGTGGCGCAGGTATCTTTGCCTTCTCAGACGGCACTCCGGGTAACGGTGATATGCCGGGTCGTTTGTCTTTGTATACGACCGCTGACGGTTCGGCCTCGCTCACTGAGCGCTTGCGTATTGACAGCGCAGGATTCGTAGGAATCGGAACACAAGCGGCAGTTACACTAGCAGGAAAACTGCATGTTGCTACAACGGGTACACAGCAGACATATTGGGATAATTACTCTACTGCTGCGGGTGATCACGTATCGATGATTTTCAGGAAATCAGATAATGCAACACTCGGTACAATTACGCAAACAGTTGATACGGACAATCTTGGTAGTCTGACCTTCAAAGGAGTCAATTCATCAGGTGCTTTTGCGAACGGTGCATTCATTAAGGCGCAGCAAAGCGGCGCTTCTGGTGCGTCATTTGTGCCGGCTGATTTGAAATTCTATACTGCCACTAACGCAGCAGACATTGCTGAGCGTATGCGTATCGAGAGTGACGGTGATGTTGGTATTGGAACCGCTGGAGCTGCTACAGCACGCCTCGATGTTGTCTATGACAACTCGTCTGCATATGCGGCGCGTATCTTTAACGACGGCAATAACGCAAACCGAAAAGGACTTTTGATTATAGCCGGTGAAGATGCTCCGGACGGTGCCTCAGGACCTGATGGAACCCTGATTCAATTCCAAGATGGTGATGGTACCGACGCAGGTGAGATTACATTTACAAGTACTACAACGAGTTATAGTGCCTCTTCAGATCGTCGTATGAAACGCGACATTCAAGATACTGTCAAAGGACTTAGTGATCTTATGAAGATCCAGGTTCGTGACTACCATTACAATGCAGATGTGGCAAATGCCCCCCTTCATACTGGATATATTGCCCAGGAATTATATGATGTTTATCCGGAGGCTGTAACGGCTCATACTGATTCTGACAAAATGTGGTCGGTAGATTATGGAAAGATCACGCCACTGATTGTACAGGCAGTTCAGGATCAGCAGAAAGAAATTATTGGTCTCCAGGGTGATGTTGAGGGTCTAAAGAAACTCGTTACGGCCTCACGAGACATCAAAGACATGAAAGCCCAGATTGCGACACTTGACCAAAAGGTACTCGAAGTAGCAGCGCTCGATGGTAGACTGGATAGTGTAGAGAAGAAGGTGGACAAACACAGCCGAGATATTGAGAAGCTCCAGAAGCAAGTAGAAGAGTTGCAAAAAGAAATTAAAAAGAAAGAATAATATCCATCCATGAAAATATTCAACTCAAAACACCCGCATTTTCCCAAGGCCGTGATCGGTTTGGCTTTGGTTTTTGCTATGACTTGGTCGGGGCTTATCACCCACGCTTCAACCACAGATGGAACAATAGATCCGACCAATAAATACGCATGGGGTGGAAACATTGGATGGATAAACTTCGGTGTCCCTGCTGGGAATGTACATATTACGGATACTGAGTTAACTGGTTATGCGTGGTCAGACAACTACGGATGGATCTCTCTTAACTGTAGTAATACTGGTACTTGTGGTACCGGAAACTTCAAGGTCACTAACAACGGAGAAGGCGATCTAGCAGGAAATGCGTGGAGTGAACAGCTTGGATATATAGATTTTAATAATGTACAGATAAACTTAACCGGACAGTTACTGGGCTCTGCCGTTGGAACTGTTTCTGGAACGCTTAACTTCAACTGTGGTCAGTGTATGGTTACAACCGACTGGCGTCCTGCTAGTGTTCGCACTGCTGCTCCTGGTGGTGGAGGAGGATCTGGTGGACCTTCTACCCCTACTCCAACACCGACGCCTACACCAGTACCTCCAGTACCGGATGTTGCTGCACCAACAGGATCTTCAGTTCTTGTTAATAACGGTGACCCTCAGACTGGACTTACTAATGTCACGCTTACTTTAGCTGCGACAGACGCATCTACTCCACTCCAGATGAAGATTAGTAATGACTCAGCCCTTACAGGAGCTGCCTGGGAGACATTTAATACAACAAAATCATGGACTTTGACCTCGGGACTTGGAATTAAGACAGTGTACGCGACTTTCAAGGATGCAGTTGGTAATACAGGCCCTATAGTCTCGGATACTATCGAGCTGGTTTCAGATACCACTCCTCCGAGCAATACCGGTATCCTTATTAATTCGGGAGCAGCTACTACGAATAATGTGAATATTAGCTTGCAACTTGAAGCGGTAGATGCTACCCAGATGCAGATCAGTAATTCATCTGTCTTTAACGGAGCAGTATGGGAGCCATATGTTACAACCAAGACATGGAATGTAGTAAGTGGCGATGGCATTAAGACGGTATATGCGAAATTCCGTGATGCAGCAGGTAACGAGTCTTCTCCAGTCAGCGATACGATTACTCTTCAGACTGCAGTAACCCCTACACCGACACCAACGCCAACACCTACTCCAGTCCCAACTCCTACGCCTACGCCAACCCCTGTTCCAACACCAGTCCCAACTCCAACTCCAACCCCGACACCGGTCCCTACTCCTATTCCAACACCAACGCCGGAGCCGACACCGCTGCCAACTCCAACACCCGAACCAACTCCAACTCCAATCCCAGCTGAGCCGGTAACAAATGAACAGCAACTGACTCCACCGACAGAAACACTGGATACTAACCTTGTGCTTGGACAAACAGGGCCTGAGGTAAAGGCACTGCAAGAATTCTTAAACGCTAATGGTTTTGCGCTAGCACCACCAAATACACCAGGTAACGAAACAGGGGTATTTGATCAGTCGACTGCCAATGCACTTACACAGTTCCAGGCAACTTACGGCATTACCGGTGAGAACGGGCAGCTTGGCACCCAGACTCGTAATTTTATAAATCAGGTTCAGCAGATTGAGCAGACTCCGGTAGAGGTTCCTCCCCAGACGGTAGCAGAAGCCATTGTAGAGCGTATTTCAGGAGGATTCCTCTCTACCTTCTTTGCACCAATCTTGAACATATTCGGATTTGTTACGACCCCACCGCCACCAAGTCCACCACTGACAACTACTGATGTAGTGACTTCTCTTCCGTTACTGTTATTTAACTCACTACTATTCTTCTTGAAATTGTTCTAGAAAATATGAAAAATTGAGGAGATATAGAAATCCGGGCATTGCCCGGATTTCTATATGCTTTGGTTTATATCCCATATATTACTTTCTAGTTCATAGGTGAACATTTCGTTATTACCAAGTGGTTTCCATATATAGGGAGCATCTGGAATAGCTTCTGAACATATAACTACAGGAATCTCCTTTTCGTACCCTACAAAGAGGGTGTAATACTCTGCCATAGCAAGTGTTTTAACATAGGTATTCTTTGGGTTGTAGTGTCGTATGGCGTACAGGGTCTTCCCGTCGGCGAGAAGGCAGTTTAAGGCGGTGTAGTCGAAGGTTTTATCTATGTATTTAATCGTCTTAAGGAGAGCGTTTTTGGTTGTGTTGCCTTCGCCTACATATTGCATAATACGTGCAAAGAATATCTCGGAGTCTGTTTCTCCTGTAACTATCTTTTGGCATTCTTCACTGAGGATATCTTTAGATATATCAAAGATTGTCCCATTGTGGGCAAATGAGTATTGGTTATATATGAACGGGTGAGCGTTTAGAACACTGCTGTCTCCTATAGAAGCCTTTCGAACGTGACCTATTACTAATTCCTGAGGATACTGTTTTAGTTCACCCGATATCTTTTCAAGCTGCTTACTTCCATCAGCACTCTCTGTCATGGTTATGTAGTGGCGAAGTTGTTGGTTGCTGTAAGAACAAAGCCCCCAGTTGTCACTGTGGCCTTCAGGTTCGCCCTGTGGTACTACACCACAACGAGCCAGGTTAGATAACTGGACAATAAGCTCTCCTTGTCTGGATTTTGAAGCCGGCAAAGCGGCAAGTAGTCTACACATAGGAATATACTTTAACTGAAATTGATATTTTAGGAAAGTGGGGGCGAATTTCTTCGCCCCCTAGAAGAGTCCATCCCTGATTACTGTTCAGTAATGAACCCGAAAACTGCGTCAGAAGCACCATGAACCTTGATGTTGGTACGCCAAGCCCATACCCCACCAATATATCTATATCTCCCGTCTATATATCCGTAGTAGAGGCGCCAGATACGCCATCCAAGCCGCTTACCGTTGGGACAACGTACTCTTTCTGGAGGAACAAACGGTTGTGAGATAATTTTAGATCCGGAGGCTAGCATGTGCTCGATCTTTTTCTTTTTTGCAAAGCCTCTGAGTGCTTCACCGCGAGTTTCTTCACTAAAGAACCTCGGCATCTGGTGGTGTAGTTGGTCTGGGAGGTACACCTCAACCCCAATATCTCCACCAACTTTACCGTCCTTCACCTCGCGACACCATGTTCCTTGCAAGGGCTTAAAGACCTGTGGAGTCTCCCAATCTATCTCGTCTCCACCCCTTACTATTTTTGCTAGTCCGAGCGCAACTAAGTCCATTTTTAGTCCGTCATCAGTGACGGGTACTAACGAGTTATCGTCGAGCCCTTGGTCGTTGATAGCCGTTCTCATCCAGTAAGGACCGTCGTCTTGTGGCATATCGGCAAGTGTGTAGTAGGGGATATCTAAGATTCTGCAAGCAGTCTCGTCGTCTAGGATGTGGGTGTCGGGTCCTACAACAAAACCCCGACAGGAAGATAGGGCCTGTTTCCAGAGCTCTTTTTCTACTGGTCCATACTCAAGCATCACCCCTAGTCCTCCAGGACGCACTTCAGTCTCGTATATCCCTCCAACTACTCCTTCTTTGTTTTTAGTCGGGGCCATATCTACTCGGATGATTGGGCTAGGGACGAGGTTCTTAGTCGCGCCATACCAAGGAATGCGAATGGACTTAAGGGATGCTTTCTTCCAACGGTCATTCAGGAACTTTGAAAGTTCTAAAAGAGTTGATGATGGGACGGTTATGTCCCGGCCGAGGTTCATCACCCAGTTCTCTGTGGTGATTTGTCTAGTGATGGTAGTTGCGCTCATGGTGGCCTCCTTTGGCTTGTGACGCAGGTTGTTAATGTGAGGTGTTTCCTCACGCGGGAGGAAATATACATTTACTCTCGCCTAGGGAAACAAAAAACCGGCTCAATTGAGCCGGTTTACTTTCGCTTGTTGAAACTTATTTATACCCTAACATGAAGTAATGACAACAAACCAAAAGTAGCCGGCGCAACGAGCCAGATAAAGTGAGTAAACAAATGAGAGTTCTTTTGGGTTGTTATCATTGTGATACTACAATACCATAATACCATCATATATGCAAGTATACGGTTTCGTGGTATAATAAGTGAAGTTTATACGGGCCTGTACCGGTTTCGCCAAGAAGATCCTTATCAAATTGGGTGCGCGTCGCGGATGTATCATACCGCGTTATCACATGATGCAAAAACACTCGGCAATTATTCTTTTGCCCCTGCCCTAGCTTACGCTTAGGCAGCATCGCCGTATTTCATGCCTGAGGAAATACACGCGGTGCCAACCATTCAGGCTGGGTGACCGTAGATTATTCCTATGTAGGGTTACCAAGATCACTAAGGATAGAGAGAGTAGTTTGGTTTCTGTTTTAATACTTTCTTGAAATACCAATAGAAACTACACGCGTAGATCTCGTTTGATACCTTTTTGCACGGGAGTTCGACTCTCCCCAGGTCCATTTTTTGTATACGATAGCACTCAGTAATAATATGATAACTATAAAAAGAAGCGCGCTCTTTCTTCAGGTGGTTACTGTTCTTGTCGGCATTGGTGTAGCAGCCTTTTTGTTAATAGAGCCCCATTTTGAGGGTAGAAATGTGGATGCTACGCTCTTTGCAATATATTTCAATGACCCGTTTTTGGCGTATGTGTATACAGCGTCCATCTTATTCTTTGTGGCGCTATACCATGCATGGACATTGCTTGGACACATGCGAGATAACACCCTCTATACATTACAATCTGTAAGGGCTTTACGGGCTATACGGTACTGTGCTGTAGTGCTTATCGCTTTTATTATGGGAGCAGAAGCCTACTTCTTTATAGTCCAGCGCAGTACGGAAGATATTGCAGGAGGCGTTGTGCTTGGTCTTTTCGTGTTGTTTGTTTCTGTTATAGTTGCCGTTACCGCACATATATTTGAGGGGTTATTGCAGAGCACTATAGCCACGAAGTCCGAGAATAATTCAACACAATAACATACAAGAATGAACTCGTGGTATGTATATATCCTACTGTGTGAAGGAGACAAGCTCTATACCGGCATCGCACGGGATGTTACAGCTCGCTTTACACTACACCAAGCGGGGAAGGGTGCTAAATATACTATGCGTAACAAGCCTGTAAAGATTGTATATACAGAAGAGCACGACTCAATGTCTTCTGCCCGCTTGAGAGAGGTGACTATTAAGAAGATGTCACGAGCTCAAAAAGATGTACTCCTTGAACAGAACATTCCCCTGTGTTAGAATAAAAAAGGCTCAAATGAGCTAATTTCGTTCTTACACAACAAGGGGGAACAATGCTAGAGAGAATTAATGTCCTGGTCGTCGGAGGTGGCGGTCGCGAACACGCGTTGGCTTGGAAGATCAACCAATCGCTACTTTGTGGCGATCTCTTTATTGCACCCGGCAATGCCGGAACTGCAAAAATCGGGAAGAACATAGATATTCCAGTGATGGACTTTCCGGCGCTCGCGGCATTTGCTAAAGAGCACAATGCTTTCACAGTTGTTGGTCCTGATGACCCACTGGCCGCCGGCATCGTGGACTACTTTCACGAACAAGGGTTGTTTATTCTTGGTCCAACCAAGAAAGCAGCTCAAATCGAAAGTTCCAAGGTGCTTTCAAAACAGCTGATGGATGTGGCAAAGATTCCCACCGCTGCTTACTCAACATTTTCTGAGTACGACGAAGCCCTGATGCATGTAGTGGGAGACCTCTCAGACATCCCACTAGTGATTAAAGCAAGTGGTTTGGCGCTCGGTAAAGGAAGCTACATCTGCCATACGCTGGAAGAAAAGCGCGCGGCGCTTAAGGCTATCATGGTTGAACGTGTTCATGGAGACGCGGGTAACCAGGTGGTTATCGAAGAGCTCTTGGAAGGTTCTGAAATCTCGGCTCATGCCTTGGTTGCTGGCGCCGATATCTTTCCGTTTCCATTTGTTCAGGATCATAAGCATGCCCTGGACGGGAACCGTGGACCAATGACGGGAGGTATGGGAACAGTGGGTCCAATTGATCTGGATCAAGGTTCTACCTGCGCTATCATTGCGAGAGCAGTGCGCGGTATGGAGTCGGTGCACGCACCGTTTTCCGGACTGTTATTCCCGGGCCTCATGTTAACTACTGATGGCCCTAAGGTTTTGGAATTCAACGCTCGTTTCGGTGATCCAGAGACCCAGGTCTTAATGCGCCTCATGATGGGGGATTTTCTTGCTCTTCTTGTGGCGACTGCGACAGGAAACCTGGACAAGGTGGACGCTTTTATCTACCCTGGGTATGCGGCAAACATCGTGATGTGTTCTGGAGGGTACCCGGATAAGTACGAAAAAGGCTATCCCATCGAAGGGGTTAGCGAGGCCGAGAAGATACCTGGCGTGGTGGTCTTTCATGCGGGAACGGCTATGAAGGATGGTCAACTGGTGACTAACGGCGGGCGGGTGTTGGGTGTCTCGGCCGTTGGCGACACTCTTCAGGATGCAATCGACACTGCCTATGCGGCCGTCGACTGTATCCACTTCAACGGTAAATACTTCCGCCGTGACATTGGGCAATACATCCCAGTCTAATAACGAATCTTGTTTGTGAGCGTCTATGGATTATTTTTCCCCTAGACGCTCTTTTTTTGCGATATAGACAAATAGTATGGTTTTCTTTATACTGGAAATACAATTCATAACGCTATGACGCCGCTGACACGGCTGAGCTGAGAGAAGAAAGGGGAATACCCGACTAGAACTCTCCGGTGTGCTCGATATCGCACACAATGAGGCCCTGTGGGGCAAAGTAAGGTGGTACCGCGGAAATCAACGCCCTTACTGGTTTATTACCTATGTAGTAAATCAGTAAGGGCTTTTATTATGTAACGGGAATAGTATGGCAATACATATTAGTGAAGTGAAGAACAATATTGGAAAAGAAGTAGCAGTTCATGGGTTTGCCCAAGTTATTCGTGATCAAGGGAAGATCGCTTTTATTCAACTGCGTGATGTCTCGGGTCTGATTCAGATTGTAGTAACCAAGGAAGATATGTCAGTTCTAGAAACTGCACAGAGCTTGAGTTTGGAATCGGTTATTGAAGTAACAGGTTTGGCGAAAGAAGCTGCTCAAGCACAGGGTGGCATAGAGATCGAGGCTAAGAAAATTGTAGTTATTTCAATGGCTGAACCAGAGCTTCCGATCCCGCTGTTTGAGAAAGGATCTCAAGAAGAAGCAGACCAGTCGGTGCGTCTTGACTGGCGCTTTATTGATCTGCGCAAACCAAAAAATACTCTGATTTTTAAAGTGTGGACGGCTATGGAACAGGCGTTCCGCGAATACTGGACGAGTAATGGGTATATTGAAATTCACTCACCAAAACTGATTAGTACTGCCAGCGAAACTGGTGCCGAGGTCTTTGAGGTAAAGTACTTTGATCGCAAGGCCTACCTTGCTCAGTCTCCACAGTTTTATAAGCAGATGGCAAATGCCGCTGGCTTTGAGAAGGTGTTTGAAGTAGGTCCTGTCTTTCGGGCTGAGCCATCTTTTACGACGCGTCACGCGACGGAGTTTGTGGGATACGATGCGGAATGGTCATATATTAATTCACACGAGGATGTGATGGCTGAGGAAGAAAAGACTATCGCCTATGTAGTCGAGAAAGTGAAAGCACAGTATGGTGAGCAGATCAAAGAGCTATGTGACCGAGAAGTGGTAGTGCCGACCCTTCCATTCCCCAGAATCTCTATTGCTGATGCAAAGGTCATCCTGAAAGAGCGAGGAGTACCTTCAGAAAAAGAAGGAGATCTTTCTCCTGAAGAAGAGCGTGCGATTGCTGCCTATGCTCTTGAGAAGTATAATAACGAGTTCGTTTTTATTACCGACTACCCTATATCTGTTCGTCCGTTCTACCATATGAGGCATGAAGATAACCCAGGTCTTACTAAGAGTTTTGACTTGTTGTGGAATGGACTCGAGATAACTACAGGAGCCCAGCGGGAACATCGCTATGATGTCTTAATCGCTCAGGCCAAGGAAAAGGGTATGAATCTCGAGCACCTTGAGTTTTATACAAACTTTTTCCGCTACGGCTGTCCTCCACACGGTGGGTATGGTATGGGTCCAAACCGAATGCTGATGAAGCTTATGAACCTAGAGAATGTCCGTGAAGCATCGTTTGTCTACCGTGGAGTGAAGCGCTTGACGCCGTAAGTATACAGAGATAACAAAAAAACCGGGAGTATCCCGGTTTTTTTGTTACTACTTTCAGTATTTATTTCGCCTTCTCATGTGCGGTGCTTTTCAGCTTACCCCACTTTCGGGAGTGGCATAATGCCTTCGATACTGTCAGGGGCAGAGTCGATACAATTTTCGATTTCTTTTAGTATTAGGTCAGGCTCTACATCTTGTCCGATGAAAACGAGCTCAGTCTTAGGTGGAGTCTCACCCCATTTATCCCAGGTAATAGTCATACGAGACCCAACCAGCTGGAAGATTCCTTGGAGGTTATGAGCTTTTTTACCGAAGTTGAGAAACCCCTTTGAGCGGTATACGGCCAAAGGTAGCTTCTCGTTTACAAACGCTTGGAAAGCGATAGGGTCGAGAGGCTTGTCTGTCTCAAAGGAGAACTTCTGGAAGTGATGATGTTCGTGGGTATGTCCCTCGTCTGCATGGTCGTGTCCTTCGTGTTCATGACTCTTATGTTCTTTGAGGCTCTCAAAGGCTGCTTCGTCAAACACTTCTTGATCTAAAATAAGACGCAGGTCAATTGCCCCGTTGATTGTCTCAAAGACGCGCGACTTGGGTTTAATAGTGTCTATTAATAGATGGATGTCACGAAGCTTTTCAGGCGTAACAAGATCTACTTTGTTGATCAAGAGAAAGTCTGAGTACTCGATCTGGTCTATTGCAGTCTGGTGCTCGGCCGCGTTCTTCTCGATATTTTCAGCATCAATAACCCCCACGATACCATCAAGTCTGATCCCCATGCGTTTGGCAGCCGACAAGCTACCCAGTAACTCAGATGGTTCAGCCAGGCCACTGGCTTCAATGACGATATAGTTAATAGGGCTATCTGGATAGATAAACTGTCCGAGTGCCTCTTCAAGGCCCATCTCGTCCATTGAGCAGCACATACAGCCGTTAGATAACTCCAACATCGAATCAGTCTTTTTAGCGACTAACTTCGCATCAATATTGACCGACCCAAAGTCGTTGACTACCACACCAATCTTAAGTCCTTGGTTGTTGGTTAAGATATGATTTAACAGGGTAGTTTTACCAGATCCTAAGTATCCGGTTAAAACTGTTAAGGGAATTCTTTTCATACATGTAGGTTAGTTGAAATTTCTACCAGCCGCCTCCGCCTCCACCTCCGCCACCGCCGCCAGACCCACCGGAACCACCAGACCCTGAACTGCTCGGAGATGAGGCAAGGGTAGTTGCCATGTCTGAAGTAAGGTTTGAAAGCTGGGTGCTGAATGTGTCAGGGTTAAACGAGCCACCGTTTGCGACTATATACCAGGCAGGCAAGTGGTTTGCAAAATCTTTTCCGTAGAGTGCTTGCATCTTAGAAATCCACAGACCAGTTAGTCCAAACATGATGGCATAGGGCAAGACTGCCTCGAAGATACCTTCTTTTTCGAAGAACTGCTGGCGGTACTTCTCTGCTGTGTTGATGTATAGCTTTAGTCCCTTCAAGTGCTCGAAATATTCCTGGCCTTTCGCGGTTCGCTTGGGCATGAGGATGTTGAAGACAAGTAGGATGCCCACTGAAAGTACCCCACTAATAAAGTAGAGCATTGAGACCCCAAAGAACTGGAGGATAATCATGCCAAAGAATATTACCGCCAGGATTCCTCCCAGTTTATTCTTGGCTGCATTCGCCTGGGTATCTAGCAACTGCTGATCTAATAAATCTTTTTTAGCCTGTGCTTGAATCTGGGCGAGGGTGGTATAGAATGTATTTTTTAGACTTGAGATGAGGATGTCCTGTTCATCTCCAAACAGTTCCTGTATAAGGGTAGTGTCCAGAGTCGAAAGAGTACTTTTCTTTTTCGGCTCAGTCTTAATCAGCCTTGTATCTTCACTTTTCAGGAGTCCCTTGAGACCTTCTGGTTTTGGAATATGCTCAAGTTTGATATATCCGCGTGTAGCCAGGGATATGATCTGAGCGGTAACATGGGCATTACTAGGTGTGCCATTATTCCAGAGGGCACCAGCCATAATTGGCTCAAGGTTATCTGGTGCTTCATACTGAGCAATAATGGGACGACCAGTCCTCTTGTCTTTCCCATATTTACTCCAGAAGTAGAGTGAGATAACAAGAGAGCCGAAGATAAGTCCAATATGGGGGATCAGTGAGATAAGAAACGCAGCCCAGTCAAATGGAGGAGCAACATACGGGGAGATAATTCCCTTGGGAAACGTAACGGAAACGGTGATACCTTCACCAGGAGCTAGTGGTCTTTTGGATTCACAGGTAAGTAGGTGTTCTTGTTTCCAGAAACAGGTTGCGAGCTCATTTCCTGTGGCGCCAAAGTCGCCTGAGTACACAAAGAGCTTGGTGTTACTTTTGCTGATTCCGGCAGGAAACATAATGCTGGCGGTGTAGTGGTCGGTGTCTATTTCCCAAAAGGAACCGTTCAAGTTCCAGTAGAACTCGTCAAACTCCGGATTACCAAAACGGATCGTGTTATCGTACCGGTAGTGGATGTTGTATATGTTTTGACCAGTAACGGTAACATCCGGGTCACCGATCTTCCACGTAGTGGTAGCACTGTCTGTAATGGTCTTAAACGGACGCACCTGTCCGGTTTCGTCGGTGATAGAGAACAAAGACAGGGGAAGATCTACTTTCTTGTTTGCTTCTGGCACATAGTAACGGGGTAGCACGCGAAAGATACCGTGTTTGTCGGGTAACAACCCGGCGTTTGCAATAATCGTCTCTGTGATATTTAAACTCGAGTCAGTATTAACTGTAATATCTGAGTGGAAGTCTTCCAAGTACCAGTCGGTAACTGTATTGGGATCTCGGGCAACCAGTGTTGCCTGGGGTAAGAGAACCGTCAGTACTGCAAAAGTAAGTGCAAACATGCGGAATTGTCGCATAAGAGAGATAAAAATAGTATTGTTACTAGTATAGCATAGATCTGATTTTTTTTGACACCGAGTAGTTGTCGGGGTATAATAATAGTATGCAAGAGAAAATCATCAGCACAACGGAACATCTGTATACCGCAGTATTTGAACCTGTCGTAATGGGTGGTTTTCAGGTTACGGTACCAATAATGCCAGGGCTTGTTACGTACGGCAGAAGCTTTGAAGAGGCCCAGGAAATGGCGCGAGATGCGATCGTGTGCTATATAGAGGGTTTAAAAAAAGATAATGAAGAAATACCACACGAGAGTGGGCTCATCCACGAACAGATAATGGTTTCAGTGTAATATGGCTCCAAAGCTGCCCGTACTGAAACCAACTGTGGTCGTCAAAGCCCTGCTTCGGGCTGATTTTTATATCCACCATCAAAGTGGCAGTCACATACAACTTCGTCATAATCTCAGACTACACTTGCGTGTTACGGTTCCGTTCCATAGTCGTTTTGACCTACCACCCTTTGTTATTTTGAGTATTCTCAAGCAATCTGAACTTACTCGTGAGCAGTTACTATCTTTGATAAAATGAATTTTTCACAGATCAACACACAATTTGGTGGTAAGCGGGTAGTTATCTGGGGACTCGGGCTCCACGGTGGTGGAGTTGGTGCGGCCAAATTCTTTTCTCGGTGTGGGTCACAGGTGCTCGTAACTGACTTACGAGATGAGAACCAGCTCGCGCAGTCTCTTACCCAACTTGAGAAGTATCCTAATATTTCTTATGTACTAGGGCGACACAATGAAGAGGACTTTCTCGATGCTGATCTTGTAGTACGTAACCCTGCTATTCGTCCACATAATGAACTGTATATTAAGCTCAAAGCCCAGGGAGTGCAGTTTGCAACTGATATTGGAATCTTTATGCAATACTACCCCGGCATGATAGTGGGTATTACGGGAAGTAAAGGGAAGTCTACGCTAACTAAACTGGTATATGACTTGCTGGCCAAGCATTTTACTAACCGAACCGAACCGTATAATAGGGTACAGTTGGGAGGAAATATTCGTATCTCAGTACTTGAGCTCTTAAAAGAAGCGGATGATAAGAGTATTGCGGTAGTTGAACTCTCATCGTTCATGCTTGAGCAGTCGTGGTACGCGAAAAAAAGTCCGCATATTGCCTTTATTACCAACATCTTTAACGAGCACTTGGACTGGCACGGGACGCTCGACCACTATATAGAAGCCAAGAAGAATATTGCTCGCTTCCAGAAAAAAGGCGATGTCTTGATCGCCGCAACCCAGTGTCTGGATATGGTACAAGACGGCGTTAAGTCGCATATCTTGCCCTATAGCGGAATTTCAAGTAACGCCCTTTCGAACCTGGCTGATGTCTTAGATATCCCAGATAAGACGGTATATAAAACGATTGAAGAATTCAAAAACCTTGAGGGTCGCCAGGAGTTTGTGGCGGAAATTAGTGGGATACGGTATATCAACGACACGACTGCTACTCACCCGGCGGCCAGCTCGTTTGCGCTTGAAGGGTTGCTCGCTGACCTCCCTGCTTCGCACATCACCGCCATTGTGGGAGGAGTAGATAAAGGCTTTGGTGATGAAGTTGCAACACTGGCCAAGCTTCTTGAGAAAAACAAAATCCGCGCAGTATTGCTGCCCGGAACACTGACCGATCGTCTCATCTTCTTTTTTAGCGACAAGTATCGCAGTGAATATACCTATTCAGTTGAGACGATGCAGGCAGCAGTGGTAGTGGCAACGCATGAGACAAAGGCTGGCGGAACGGTGATTCTTACTCCAGGTGGAGCAAGTTTCAACTTGTTTACCCATGAGTTTCATCGGGGGAAGGTCTTTGTGGATTCAGTTCTGAAACTCAAAGAAGTGAAAACTCGTAACCAAAAGAAATTCATTAACTAATTCCGCGACGCAGGTCTCGCTCGATATCTTTCTTCTTGATATCTTCGCGCTTGTCGTGCTTCTTCTTTCCTTTACCAATAGCAATTTCAACTTTTACCATACGGCCCTTGCCGTATATTTTTGTAGGTACAATAGTCAGCCCCTCTTTCTCACGAGCAAGTGCTAGGCGCAGGATTTCTTTCTTGTGTGCGAGCAGATCTCGGTCGCCGGTGGGGTTGTACCCTTCTTGGTTGGCGGGCTTATACGGTCCAATATGCATGTTCTTGAGAACTAACGTACCGTTTTCTATCATCACAAAAGAACCCGACATATTAACCGAGCTGGCTTTGACGGATTTAACTTCAGGCCCGGTGAGTCGAATGCCTACCTCAAGGGTCTCCTTAAAGGAGTAGTCAAAAAATGCTTTTTTGTTACTGGCAAAGACTTTAGACATATATTATTTCAGAAGTAACCATAGAGAGAGAATAAGGAACGGAATTTGAAGCCCGACACCCCAGACAATACCCAGTGGTTTAATACCGGTAGGACTGACCCAGTCCGAACCGACCTTGGTATCATGGGTGTACCAGCTGGTAAAACGGTGAAACCAGTGGGTTGCAGCATGGAAGCGGTGGTAGAGCTTAAGCCCTGGTAGTCCTAACAGACCGCCTAAGAATCCAATGATATCTGGCAAGATACCAAAAAAGCCACCGACACCGACCCGCAACCACATATCCATGTCCCATCCGAGCTTAAGGCCAATTATCCCCACAATAATTATTCCAAGAAGTGGATCACAGGCAGCTAATACCAAAGAACGCAGTCTTTTTGTGACATGGTATCCATAGTCCCAGTGGGGAAGAAGGTCACAGATAAAGTGGAACAAGAAACTCACAGGAATAACCAGCCAGATACTAGGAATATATTTTCCTAGCGTTGCACCGATAATGAAGTGAAGGGCACCAGTCATAAAAAAAGTTAGATAGTAAACAATACGGTTCATTATATCATGATCTGTTTTAAGATAAAAAAAGACCCCGCGGCAACAGATGTTGCGTTGGGGTAATTGTGGGGAGGGGCATCTTACTTCTTGGTGAAGAGAAAGACGGAGTCTGGATCCCAAAACGGATAAGGTTCCGGGTTCTTTTCCGCCATCCAGTCTTCAAACCCTCCCTTGTGGATGTAGTGCAGGGGAATGGCATGCAGCCATCGGTTGCCATCTCCTCTGCGTTCCAGGCGCAGGAGGTAGTTGTCTCCGCTGATTTCCGGGCTGCTGACCCACGTTCCGACCGTTATCGGTTCGTCGTATCCTTGGAGCGGTATGGCCATTCGAAGCGCGTAGGCCGCTTCGATGGGGAGCTCTTGAAGCCCCTTCTCCTCGGCCCGCTCGAAGATCTGGTAGGCCGCTATTGGACCTTCACTCAGATCACCCAGGCGCACCTGGACGATGGGCAGCGCAATTTTGTTCTGCGATACCTCGAAGTCCAGGCCTTTGGCCGTTGGGCAGAGCGTCAGGGGACGGTCGAACTGTGTCCCGTCGCGGAAGTCAATCAAGGCCTTCTTGTAGCCCTCTGCGCTCGGGTACTGCCCAAGGGAGATGGTTGTTGGGGTGGAGCAAGTTGTCGTTTTCATATCGTTTCCTTCCTTGTCCCGACTTATCGAGACGGCCGATGTGGTTATGTTCACGATCACGGACAATAAATGTCTGGATAGTGAACATCCGGGTTGTCCGAATCGAAATCCGGATGTTCGTCGATGAATAAACCTTCTTCCTCGACGTGATTTCTGATCATTAGCCCCGGGACTTCTTTTTCTTGGAGCCCTCTCCTGACTTCTCGGTTTGCAACGGAGAGCCTGGCAAAAGACTTGTTTGGCAATCTTCTTTTGTAGAAGTCTTCCAGCGCGTTGTCCACTGTCATGGGCTTTTTATTCACAATTCACCTCGCGTATAGGCGCCCCTTATTTCTGTTCAGTATTTGTCTGGCTGGTTTTAAAGGTTCTTTCTCTGGTTTTACTCGCTGGTATGACCAGAAATCCAGTACTATCGATATGTATATAGTGTAGCATAAGTTTGCACTAAAGTCAAGTATATATCACCAGATTAGGCTCAGATATATACATCTGTCTAAAATACTCTTTACAGGATAGAAAAATACTTATATAATGTGTGTAATGGCGCTCGGGTCCTCCCCTGGCGTAACTGCGGCTAACAACTTATAAATTTACATATAGGATCCTCTGATCCTTCCTATTTGAAGTACCATACGACCCTAATAATGTTGTGTGTAATATACTATTTCTATGTCTTTACTTAATCTTGAAAATCTAAGCGTAGCAGTCGGTACCCAAGAAATCCTCAAAGGGATAGATTTTGCCGTGTCTCCAGGAGAAGTGCATGTGATTATGGGACCCAACGGCTCTGGTAAGTCGACTCTTGCCCAAACTATAGTGGGTAATACTCAGTATCAGGTAACTGATGGGAGTATTGAGTTGTTCGGTAAAGAAGCAGGTAACACGACCCCTGACCAGCGGGCTCGTGCGGGGTTGTTTTTATCTTTTCAGCACCCAGTGGCTATTCCTGGTCTCCCACTCTTTAACTTCCTGTATACCGCGTATACCGCACAGCTAGCCGGAGAGGGAGATATTTTAGATGAGCAAAAGAAGCTTTCAGTAAATGATTTCTACCGAACCAGAATGCTTCCACCCATGACATGGTTAGACGTCCCTGAAGAGATGATCCAAAGAGGAGTAAACGACGAACTCTCGGGTGGTGAACGCAAAAAGACTGAGGTCTTGCAGTTAGCAGTTCTTGAACCTAAGCTCGCTATTATTGACGAGCTGGATGCAGGGCTGGATGTTGATGCGCTCAAGATGGTCTTTGCAGCGGTGAATCGTGTATTTGAACAGCGCAAAGATACGATGGGACTGATTATTATTACCCATAACCAAAAAGTACTCGACTATATTACACCTACCATGGTGCATGTCATGATGGATGGTTCAATTGTTGCTAGTGGTGGTCCAGAAATAGCCCAGATTTTAGAAACAGAAGGGTACAAGGGTATCAATGGATAAGACTACTCCCAAAGACAATGCGGCACTCGATGCCCTTTCTTCATACGATGACCGGTACCAAGAGCAATACGGTTTTGAAGATGAGGCAGCAGCCTATGAGTATCTTTCTGAAAAGGGTCTCAACCCTGAGGTGATTCGTGCGATCTCACGCATCAAAGGTGAGCCAGAATGGATGCTAGAAAAGCGCTTGAAGGCGTATGAGATTTTTCTAGAAAAGCCGATGCCTGCCTGGGGTGGAGATTTATCTGGTATCGACTTTGATAACATCCACTATTATATACGGCCTGAAAAAGCAGGTAACCTCAAGGCTACCTGGGATGAAGTGCCCGACTATGTGAAAAACACCTTTGATAAACTTGGTATCCCTGAAGCAGAACGCAAGTTTTTAGCTGGAGTGGGAGCCCAGTATGAGTCAGAAGTGATGTACCACTCGTTACAAGAAGAATTGTCCAAACAAGGAGTTATTTTCTTATCTCCTGATGAGGGACTCAAGCAATACCCTGAAATTTTTAAAGAGTATTTTGGTACGGTAATCTCAGCTAGGGACAACAAGTTTGCGGCGCTTAACACCGCGGTGTGGTCAGGTGGATCTTTTATTTACATACCAAAGGGTCTTAAGGTAGAAATGCCACTGCAAACCTACTTTAGAATTAACACAAAAAATGCCGGGCAGTTTGAGAGGACATTAATTATTGCCGATGAGGGATCGGATGTGCACTACATTGAGGGGTGTTCAGCACCGATTCACACCACCGACTCGCTCCACTCGGCAGTCGTTGAGATTGTGGTGAAAAAGGGAGCGAAGGTACGCTACACCACGATTCAAAATTGGAGTCGCAATGTATATAACCTCGTTACCAAACGAGCAGTGGCCTATGAAAACGCACGCATGGAATGGATCGACGGTAATTTAGGCAGTAAACTCACGATGAAGTACCCATCTGTCTACTTGATGGGTGAAGGTGCGCACGGAGAGGTACTCTCCCTCGCGTTTGCAGGCAGTGGCCGGGTGCAGGATACGGGAGCGAAGATGATTCACTCAGCGCCCAATACGACTTCAGTTATTACCGCCAAGTCGATTGCAAAAGACGGCGGTGTTACTACCTACCGGGGACTGGTGCGCGTTGAACCAGGTATGACCGGGTGTCGCACCAGCGTGCAGTGTGATGCATTGTTGCTTGGAGATGACTCGGCTGGTTCGGTTTCCAATACCTATCCCACTATGGATATCCGAGAGATGGATACGGTTATTGAACATGAGGCACAGGTTTCTAAGATTACTGATGAACAATTACTCTATCTCCAGACTCGTGGGGTAGATGTAGCGCTTGCTCGCGGTATGATCGTAAACGGATTCTTTGAACCTATTATTCGTGAACTCCCTATGGAGTACGCCTTGGAGCTGAACCGTCTGGTGGAGCTTGAAATGGAAGGGAGTTTAGGATAATGAATACACAAGCAATGAACATTACGGTGAGAGAGCAGGGGCAAACAATTGTTCTCCCGCTTGATGTGCCAAAGATCGTAGTTACGTTTGAAGCAGACACCAGTGCTGCTATCTCATATAGTGTTCTTCCAGATGTGTCAGTAGACCAAGAAATCTCCCTAATTTTTCAAGGAGATCGCAGTTCCGGTGAGTTTACTGGTGTACTAGAAGCAACGGGTAGCTCGGTGGTCAAGATGCGCCTTATAATTGCCCACAGCGGGAAAGACACCGACTGTTTAGCTGAGATGAGAGGTGTTGGGTCAGGTACAGCGCTCATTGACTGTCGTGGAGTAATCCAGATTCAGCCAGGAGCAACGGGTACTGATACCCTGTACCGAGCAGACTTTTTAAAAGACACCGGAACAGCGCAGGTCATGGCGATTCCTGCCCTAGAAATCCATGAATCAAACATTGTGCAGGCTAGTCACGGCGTTTCTGTCGGCCATGTGGATTATAATCAGGTATACTATATGCAGGCGCGTGGCATGAGCCCGGAGCTAGCGCGAGCAACACTGCTGAATACCTTTCTTGGAAAAACAACCTAACTCTTTTTATGTTATACGAAGCATGCAAAACAAATCAGGTGAAAATAGGTGAGATAGAGGAGTTTACAGTTCAGGGTATTCGCCTCGCCATCTACAATGTTGAAGGGCGTTTTTACGCTACCCAAGACGAATGTAGTCACCAGAAGATTCCGTTATCCCAGGGGTATATGGAAGGAACCTGGGTAGAGTGTCCTGAACACGGCTCGAAGTTTGACATTACCACCGGTGCTGTGAGAGGCTTACCCGCAACACTTCCTATAAAAATTTATCCAGTTACCATACAAGGCGACTCAGTCATGGTCGACATTACCTAATTATATGCATAGTACAGATATCAAATCTCAGTTCCCGATCCTTTCTCGTCAGATCAACGGTCGTTCGTTGGTGTATTTGGATACCGCCGCAACGAGCCAGAAGCCAGAAGTGGTTTTAAAAGCCATGGACGATTTTTATACCAACACCAACGCTAATATTCATCGAGGTGTTCATGTACTTGCGGAAGAAGCCACGAGTGCATATGAAGCGGCTCGAGAGAAGGTAGCAACATTTATTGGCGCATCATCTGCATCGGAAATTGTCTTTACGAAAAATGCCACTGAGGCCATTAACCTTGTGGCCTATTCATGGGGGATGGAGAACCTGGAATCAGGAGATGAGATTGTTTTGTCAGAAATGGAGCACCACGCTAATATTGTACCCTGGCAGATGGTAGCCGGCATGAGTGGGGCTAAAATCCGCTTTGTTCCGGTTAATGATGACGGCCAGCTGGATTACGACGCCTTTTCTCGTAGACTTAACGACCGTACAAAAATGATCGCTATTACTGGTATGTCAAATGTTTTGGGAACCGTAAACGATATTCGCAAAATCGATAGCTTGCGCAAGAAACACGCACCAGCTGCTAAGCTCCTTATTGATGGCTCTCAGCTTGTTGTCCATACGCCAGTTAACGTGTTGGATCTTAAGTGTGACTTCTTTGTTTTTTCAGGGCATAAAATGTACGGTCCAACTGGTATTGGGGTGTTATGGGGAAAGAAACGGATCTTAGACGCTATGCCACCATTTCTTGGTGGCGGAGATATGATTAAGACCGTTACCTTAACTGGATTTACTCCAAACGATACGCCATATAAGTTTGAAGCTGGAACACCACCTATTGCAGAAGTTATAGGCCTGGCAGCTGCCATAGACTTTTTAAGTACGTTAAACCGTGCAGACGTTTTAATACATGAGAAAGAGCTCGCAGCGTATGCTATAGAGCAACTCAGTAAGAATAGCCATATCAAAGTTATGATTGCCCCTGAAGGTACTATTGTCTCATTTGTACATAGCGAAGTTCATGCACATGACCTTGCTCAGATTCTTTCTGACCACATGGGAGTGTGTGTGCGAGCAGGACACCACTGTGCAATGATCTTGCATGATAAACTGAATGTCCCTGCTACGGTGCGGGCAAGTTTCGCGCTTTATAACACCCGCGAGGATGTGATGGCGCTGGTAGCCGGCATTAGTAAAGCAGAGGAAGTATTTGGGGTATGATACAGAACAGGCCGCTTTTTATTGCGGAAGTAAAAACACTTTCTCCCTTTGGCTGGAAGAGTAGTAAGACATGGGACGAGCTATTTGAGCTTGCGAATCAACACGGAGATATCCTTTCCATTCATACAGATTCGAGATGGGGTGGTTCACTCGACCTTATTCGTACGGCACGATCACGAACTTCCAAGCCTATTCTCGCTAAGGGTATCCATGCACTTGATAAAGATGTTCAAGAAGCACTTGATGCGGGAGCAGATATGGTATTGGTAGTGGGAAGAATTCCTGGAATCTACCTAGAGAAGTGTCTTATTGAGCCGTACACTGTAGCTGAGATGCAGAGCTATCCAGCGAATACAAAAGTGGTATGGAATAGTCGAGACCTTACTACCGGAGGCTATAAAACAGAGACCTTTGAACAAGCGCGCAGTATATGGCCGGGTTGGTTGTGCCAAGCAAGTAATATTAGGACAAAGGAAGATGTGAAGACTGGTGCTGATGCACTGTTAGTTGGTACGCATTTAGAGGAATATATAGCAAGCTAGTAATATGGAATTTATCTACCAGCAACAAATTCTTGATCACTTTAAAAATCCCCGACATAAGGGGGAGCTTGCTGGTGCGAAGATAACGCATTGTGAAGATAATGTTACCTGCGGGGATACAATCTGCATGTACGAAAAGAATGGGCACTACTCATTTACTGGAACGGGTTGCGCTATCTCCCAGGCTTCTGCAAGTATGCTGCTTGAGAAAATAGCTCATGACAAAATGACCACAGCGCAGATTGCAATGCTTACTACTCATGACATTTTAGATCTCGTAAAGATACCGCTTAGCCCAAACCGACTCAAGTGTGCGTTGTTGGCGCTGGAGACGCTCCAAAAAACGATATAGATTTATACATACATAAAAACCCGGGGTATCCCGGGTTTTTATGTATGTATTCGTGTGCTACATATGAGCTTAGTTCAATTGTACTTTCTAGATCCAATACGCAATAATTGCGCCCATGATAAGGTAGGCAAGCAGAGAGTAGCTGGTGTTAATGGCAAAAAAGCGCCACGACTTACCCTGAAAGAGCACAAGTCCGATTTGGGCTGGCATTACAAACCCAAGCCAGATCCAGAGTGCAGAGGTAAGGCCAGAGACCATCGCTGACCCACCAAGAGTATACATAGAAAACTGGATAATATGCGAAAGGGTATAGGCTGAAAGAAGTGAGACAGCTGCAAAGATAGCAGCGCTTGGACCCATCTTCTTTTTTGCGAGCTTGGCTTGTGCTTCAGATAATGCCAGGTCTTTATTCCATACTTTTCCAAATGCAACATTGGAATACCAAAAAGCTCCGAGTGCCTGGGTAACAACAACAGCGATAAGTACCGCCCAGTAGTTTACGATAATACTAATCATGATAATTTCCTCCTCGAAAAGCGCTTATGCCTTTTCGATTATTAATATATTATGTTGTTGTTCCGCCAGCCTTAATCCAGTCACGAAGGCCTCCAAGGTTTTTTGCTTCCCATCCATGATTCTGCAAGATGATAGCTGCGCGTCCAGCCCGACCTCCTGACCCACAGTAGGTATATACTGGGATATCCTTTGGTACATCGGGGAGTTGCCCCTTTTCCATCTTCTTGATACTAAAAAGATGGGCACCTACCGCATGTGAGGTTGCCCATTCATCGTCTTCGCGTACATCGAGAATATATGCCGTGCCTTGACCCGCGCGGGTAATAGCTTCTGCGACATCTTCTTGCGAGATCTTATCCATTAGATGCGTTTACGAATATTGGGGTACTCTTTGGTAAGGACTGAGATAATAGCAACCGTTGGTACAGCGAGTAGTGCTCCTAAAATTCCAGCTAGTTCAGACCCTACTAAGAACGCAATTAAGATAATGAACGGAGAAACGCCAATAGCCTTCTGCATCACTTTTGGTACCACGAACTGGTTCTCTATTTGCTGGATAGCGATAGCAAAGATCAGGGTTGCAACTCCCTGGAGAGGAGATTGGAGGAAGCCTACAAAGACTGCTGGAATGGCAGCAATAATTGGTCCAATGGTTGGAATAAGCTCAAGGAGCCCTGCCAGTACTCCTAGGGTAAGAGCATACGGTAGGCCAATAATGGAGTACCCAATAACAGACAAGAGTCCAATAATTCCCATAAGCGACAGTTGTCCCAGTGCCCAGTGTCCCATCTTCTCGGAAATCTTGGTGGTAATCTCAAGGATATATACTTTTTGTGAGATCGGAATGAGTTGTACAAAGAACTTACGAATAGCATCTTCTTCGAGAAGCATGAAGAGTGTTAAGATCAAGACATAAAACGCGGTAGCGATGCCGCCAAAGAAACTGGTACCGGCCTTAAAGAGGCTATCTGCAAATCCCGTAATAGAAGAGCTGGCAGACTGCAGGTTAGTCGGGTTCGTTAAGGTGTCTTGATTTATAAACGGTCCAAACAATCCGTCTATTTTCTTGGCATATCCTGGTAGGTCAGTTGAAATTCTTTGAATCTGCTCGATGACTGGCGGGATAATAAGGTAGGCAATAATACCAAGAATAATAAAGATACCAAGGTACAAAAGAAGGATGGCGAGAATTCTTGTGATATTGAGTTTTGCCTTTATCTTTGCAACAACAGGAGAGAGCGCTGCGTTGAGAATGAGTACAATAAACAGTATCAGAAAGATATCAGATAGACGGATCAAGAGATACACACCAAACAAAACGACAATAACCCGGATGATGCTCATCCAGGATATGTCGTAGGATATGGTTTGTTGTGGTTCTTCTTCCATGTGTGTTTGTTATGTGTAATGGTAGTACGGTACTATTCTGCTGCTGGTTCTTCCTCTTCCTTATCCTTTTCAACAGCGTCGGCAACTGCTTCTACATTCTCTTCAACCTTTTCATCGAGTCCGGCAAGTTCTTCTTCAGAACGCGGAGGGTTTACGATTGCAATAGTTTCTTCAGGGTCAGTAATAAGCTTTACGCCAGTTGGCATAACGAGGTCTGCTACCGTAATAGAATCCTCAAATGTTGCAAGTTTGGTCAAGTCCACTTCAATTTCATGAGGGATGTTACCAGGAAGACACTTCACGGTAATCTCTGACTTGTTGGTAATAAGTGTTCCGTCCTCGTTTTCAACGGCAGCAGATTCACCGACAAACTTCAACGGTACTTCTGTTTCGATCTCCTCGGTCATGTTTACCTCAAAGAAGTCGATATGGAGCGTGTCGTCAGAAATAGGGTGGAGCTGGAGGTCATGCGTGAGAACATTGCGTGGCGTTTTCTCTCCATCAACTGTAAGCTCAATAATGCTGGTTTCACCAGCTTGAGAGAGAACTCGGTTGAATTCTTTCTTGTCTACTGAGATATTGATATTCTTTTTATCATTTCCATACACAACTCCAGGAATCTGGGCGTCGTTGCGTAAGGTAGTGAGATTTTGGTTAGCGGTATCGCGCAACCGGGCAGCGAGAGAATAAGTAGTCATAACAGGTAATTATCAGTAATTAGTCTTTAGTATATCGTATTTTCGTGATCTGGTAAAGGGTTAGCCCTTATTGTCAGCTTATTTGTGGTTTTTGGGGCGTCGGACCTTGTAGAGCTTCTTGAAGTTTCCATCAAATGAGCCTAGCGTCTGGTAGAAGTTTAGCATGTCTTCAGTGTCGATACTGCCCTTGGTGACGAACTCCATCATTTCGTCTATTTTGACATCAGTTCGGGATAGTCTCCCGGTAGGCTTCTTTGGGCTACTGGAAGGAGCATGAGAAAATCCTGCCATTATACCTGCCCCGCATTCTGTACATAACAGATGAGCCACGTAGTTGGTGTCGAGTCGTGCCATAATATGGATATCGTCTGGTTGGTAATGCCCAGCACAAAACGGGCAATGGACTATTTTTGCGATGTTTTCAATAACCCGGTCTGGTTCGAAGAAGTTGAGAAAATCCATGCCTCTAGTATACCTTACAGGTGGCGTATCTTCAAGGTGAAGAAAAACCCGCCGAAAGAGTCGGCGGGTTCATAAGTTCTTGGCCCAGTCTGAAATGACTTGGATTAGTTGTTCTTTTTTAGGGCAGGAAGGCAGAGTGTCGCATCCATGCAGAATCTGTTGCTCACGAAACCCATTTGAAATGGCAACGATTGGTCCCTCATACCCAAACCAGCGAAACATCTTCGGAAGCTCAAAAGTTCTAATAAGTCGTTCCTTTAAGATCCCATCCAGCGCGATAAAGGTGATCTGGTCACGGCTTAGCATGAACTGGAGTACCGTGTGGGCGATGGTGTCTGTGAAAATGAAGTCGAATTGTGCAAGTTCCTCCATTTCTATTTGAGCTTTCATCAGCTCGACTATATCTGGATCATCCTCAGCAATGAGAATGATGGGTTTAGGTTCATTACTCATTGCCTACTCCTTTTTAGTTGTTCGGGTGCGAGTGTTTATTTAATTATACAATCAAACCACTATAACTACAAGATATTATTTACTTTTATCATTAATAGTTATATAATCTTATTATTCGCAATTCATCCTGTAGTTACGGGATAGTGTACATTTCAAACCGAAAGTCACATACTACATCGCGCATAGCGCACAAGGAGGATCTTATGGGAGACTTATTTCCCAGTACTATTTCATCGTCTGAACGAGATTTCGCTAACGAAATACTGGATGATCTTGAGGTTCTACTTGACATGGAGACCGAAGACCTTAGGTACCAGTTTCATCTTGCTTTCGGGTTTGCGTACGGGGCTCACTACCTCCGTTCTAAAACTACCAACAGGCGCCGAGAAGCAAACGAGCTGTACTTCAACCACTCACTTCGAGTGGCCTGTGAGACTGCTCGCTGGCATGATCGCTCTAGCTACGGAAAGAGTGGTGGCAACCGCTCCTACCGGACTAGGGAGGCGGTATTAATCGCTCTGTTTCACGACATCTTCGAGGAGACCACGGCTACTTTCGAAGAGGTTGTTGCTCATATCGGGGAGGAGTTAGCTCATTTGACGACCCTTTTGACTGATATGCCACCACCGGAGGATGAGCTTTGGCCGGATGTGCTGGAGAGGAAATTTGCGCGCATCGCACCTCATCCGATTCTTCAGTGGATCAAATTTCACGACCGCATGGACAATCTCAACTCTAAGCAAGTTGAGCCAAAGCGCCGGCTAGAGCTGGCGGTGTTTCAAATTCAGGTCTACAACTCAGCTTGGAAAAAAGCGGGACTCTTTGAAAATGCAATTCGGGATTTCGAGCACGCAGCGCTCGAACTCATTAAGGCAGCTCCCACTGCCTAGATTCTCTAGCGAAATCGTCAAAGGCGGCCTACTCGGCCGCCTTTTTTTGTCTCAAAAGTTCTTCTTGGCGTTTTTTAAATGCCCTATGTCCCACTCTTCCTTCACCGTTGTAACGAAGAAACATGTCATGGCTCATGATTCGCACTTCAATGACCCTACCATCAACACTTCGATTTATATTGATAACATCTCGGTAGTCAGGATCAGTTAGGGGACTTACTCCCTCCCAGTCTCGTTTACGGTAGTCACGGTACGGCGCAAAGATAAGTGACCCATTTCTAAGGGTCATTTGTTCTTTCGTTGGGTGATCCCAGAGGTTATTGTGAATATGGAGCGCACACTGTTCGGCCTTCTTAATTGTTGAAACAACAACGAGTAGTCCAAGGGTATCGAGTATTTCGTTTATAGTATCGCCACTCCGTTCATGTTTTTTCTGAATAGAGTCTATAGTTTTTGCCCTGTACTCTATAATCGCTTCGTTATCTGCCATACTCTGGATTTTTTCCATTGGAGTAGTGCCGGTAAATACCGGACTGTAGGGAGTATAGCCTAGTTGTTCCAAGATTTCATAGAGATTTTGGGCAAGTACTTGAGCCTTTTGATCTCGTTCTTCAAATGTACCCAGCTCACGCTCGATGTCTTCTGGAGTTACCATATTATATGCTTACTTTTTTTCCAGAGCATTTTTATATACTGCCAGCGTGTTCTCTGCCATGGTGCGCCATGAGAACTTTTTCAGCTGGGTAAAGCCCTGAGTAATTAGCTTGTGTTGGAGATCGGTATCTCCGGTAAGCTGCGTCATTGCTCGAGCAATATCTTCTGGGCTGTATGGATCGCAATAGAGTGCTGCATCTCCGCCAATTTCAGGCAAACACGAGGTATTGCTGGTGATCATCGGGACGCCACTAGCCATTCCTTCAAGAAGTGGAATTCCAAAGCCTTCTGCAAGTGAGACGAAAACTGAGCTAAATGAGCTGGCAACCAGTTCTTTCAATTCCTCGTCTTTGAGCTCTCCGGTATAGATTACCGATTCTTTCAAGGTCGGTTCTGTTTCGATCCACGCAAGTAGTTCGTCGTAAAACTTATTTCGCCTCCCACCCAGAACCAGCTGGTAGCCAGGGTTCTCCTTAGAAAATAGCTGAAACGCTTCAGTTAAGCGCTTCAGATTCTTGTGTGGTGAGCCATTACTCACACACACAAAGTATGGGCGAGTAATACCCCAACGCTTCGCAAGCTCTTCGCCACTGATTTTCTTACTTGGTGAAAATCCTTCGTTGGCACCTTCGTAGGTGACAGTGACCGCAGTGTCTGGGAGTGCGTACGCCTTCATGATGTCTTTTTTTACCATATGAGTTGGGACAATAATCTGGCGTGCTCGCTTGATGGTGTCCCAAATAGCAAACTTGTATGCCATATATTTAAATTCATAAATACCTGGCATCAGTTTTGAAATGCGTACCTTCTTTTCTTTTTGCAAAGAATAGGTAAGGTCGTGTATGGTGACGACATATGGTTTTGAGCGGAAGAAGATAGACTTATTGAAGTGGGTGTAGTGCATGAGATCAACATGCTCCTTGCCCCAAATGGCTGGCATTTTGAGCTGTTCAGTAAAGGTATACCAAGGAACATCGGCAACAACTGTTCTGAAGTTTGGTTTTGTTGGTTTGTAGACACCAACAGCTGCTTTTTCGATAAAAATCACGAATTCAAAGTCGCTAGTATCTAGCTTTTCTAGGTTACTAATCAGCTCACGCAAATAAGTCCCTATCCCTCCTGGGAGGGTGTAATAGCGAGCATCTATACCAATACGAAGTTTTTTTGAGGGTGTTTCCATAGAATAGTATTTTATCACATATATCGTATAGGAAACAAAAATGCTCCCGAGTGCGTGTGCACAGCGGGAGCATGACCTTTCGAAAAGGTGAGCCGTCAGTCCATTTTGGCTAACTGGCGGAGATGGAGGCTATATACCTTAAATGCCCGTTTTCGGTAGGATAGCGTCAGGTAGGGGAGGTCTTTGTGTTCCCAGGTGAGACCGATCCGTTCGGACGGACCGAAAATGTCTGGGAATAGGCGGTTGGTTCGACTGGGTGTGGCTGGGATGATTTGCTCCTTGATTTTTTCTTGGAGCTTGATCACAAACGCCGCCAGCAGTGGACCGGCGGTAATGGCAACCACCTCAGATGGCATCTTGCGCTTTTCGGCTTTTTCCTGCCACTCGTTCATCAGAAACTGAGAGAATTGGGTGACAGCCTCATCGCCAGTGAGCACCTTTTCTGGAGCGAGGTTTAGTTGTTTTTGTTTGGTCCAGTTATGGACCCAGGCACCGTTTCCGGTGCCTCCGAGTGCTCGGCAGTGCTTGGTGTATTTTTCGATCTCACACCCCAGTCGATTGTCGGGTTTAACTGGGTGTTTTTCCAGGTACTCGATTCCTGAGAGTGGGTCGTTTCCAGAGGCTGCCACGCAGTATCCCGCGCACAACATCATCGGCAACCTCCCTTCATAGAAGAGTCCGTTGATGGTTCTTTTCTCTCTTCCTCTGGTTGCAAATGCTGCCTTTATTGTGGCAGCGCCAAAAGAGTCTAATTCGGATTCTGAGGTCGTCCGGGGTGAGGGACCTCTTAAAAGAACGATCTCGAGATGAGGTGCGGGTGCTTTTTTGCTGGGGGTTGTAGTTGGGTTCACGAATAGTCCTCCTTTGGACACGGATGTCTGTACGGGTGTTTGGATTAGGAAAGGGCGTTTAAGAACGCCTGATTAGTATATCAGGCGTTGGGGTTTATGTCAATGAAAGTAGCTTAGTAGTGCGGTTTTTCTTCTGCTTGTTCGAAATGATGGTTGGTGATGCGGACGAGAGCGTAAAAAAGGCTGGATAGGCGGTTTATATATTGGAGGTTGAGCTCATTTATTTCTATTTCTGATTCTTTGGCTGTGACCATGGTGCGTTCAGCTCTGCGGGTTATGGCGCGCGCCATGTCTAAGTGTGAGGAAAGGGAGGTGCCACCTGGTACAAAAAAGGTCGTGATGGGTGGGAGTGCTTTCTCTATATTATTTATTGTCTCTTCCATTTTTTGTATTTTCTCTCCAGATATCTCTTTGTCTGCACCAGCGAGTCCTGCCTGGATAATGAAGAGGTTTTCTTGAATATCGTGGACTATCTGAGGTAGACTCTGATCTTGGTATGAGATAAGGGTAGCTTCTGTGTGTGTTTTGACAATTCCGCACCAGCAGTTGAGTTCGTCTAGCGTCCCTAGCGCATCAAAAATAGGGTCGCTTTTTGAGGTGCGACCGCGCTGGTGGTAGAGGTTGCTAGTTCCGTCATCGCCGTTTCGGGTGTAGAGCATACGAGTAGTGTGATATAATACCTCTATATTATTACGAATACGCCATTATGTCACTTGCTACTGGAGAACGGGCACCAGACTTCATGCTGCCAGATCAGGACGGCAATACCCATGAGCTATCTGGGTACCGCGGAAAATGGGTCTTGCTCTATTTTTACCCCAAAGACGATACTCCAGGTTGTACGGCCGAAGCGTGTTCGATGCGAGATAACATGACTTCGTTTCTTGAGGCTGGGCTGGTGGTATTGGGTGTGAGTGTAGATCCAGTTGCAAAGCATGTGAAGTTTGCAGACAAATACCAGCTCAACTTCCCGCTTCTTTCAGACGAGACCAAGGAAGTAGTAGAAGCCTACGAAGTGTGGGGAGAAAAGAAATTCATGGGTCGGGTATATACCGGTATCTACCGGGTTTCGTATCTTATTAACCCTGACGGAGTAATTGTAAAGGTATACGACCCCGTTAAGGCTGCTGGTCATGGCAACGAAGTGCTCAAAGATTTTATGGTAATAAAAAACTCGTAATCACTCCTATGAAATTTGCAACGTTTAATGTAAAAAATTTGTATCCATCTCGTGAAGTAACCCCAGAGCTTACGCAGTTGTTTGAAGATAAGCTCAACTGGCTTGCCCAGCGTATTGCACGACTTGATGCAGACTATATCGTTCTTCAAGAAGTAGGGTCACTGCCTGCTCTGGAAGAAGTAGTGAAACGGTCTGGTATTGCCTACCAGGTATTTATGGCGACTCCCTCGAAGCGAGGTATAGCTAATGCCATGCTGTATAAGGATACTACTACCCAATGTGAGTCGCTCCTTATGAGAGATCTTCCATTTCCTGTTTTCCAAGTGGGTGAGGTTGATGCTATTGGCAAACATTTGTCTGTGAATCGCTCCTTTGTGTATGCAAGAAGTATATTTACTGGAAAAGCGTTACATATCTTCGGAATCCACTTAAAAAGTGGTTTTGGTATGCCGATTCTAGACGGAGAAGTAGAAGTGCCGTACACTACCCATTTTGGTGGTGGTGAGGCAACCATACGAGCTCTTGTTAACCGCCTCGGAGAAGCTCAAGCCCTGCGGAAGAAGATTGACGAAATTGTAGCAGAAGACCCTCATGCACAAGTGATTGTCGCAGGAGACTTTAATGATAGAGGGCCAGCCATTTCCTGTATTCAGGGATCATGGGAATTACTAGAAGTACCCGGATATCTGGAACGAGCCACCAACTACACTGAACCCTCAGATCGTTATACCTTTCTTTCGAACAACAGGAATCAGGAGCAGTTAGATCATGTCCTGGTAACTCGTAACCTGTACGCAGACATTGAACAGGTGACAATCTATAACAAAGAACTGAGAAACCATGTCGATCTTGAGATTCTTATGCTTCCCACAGTGGACTCAGATCATGCTCCTGTAGAGGTGGTCTTCCGTGATGAGGCGAACTAGGGTATAATACAAAAAAGTTTGATCCCCCAGCGCGTGTAATACTGGAGGATCAACATGAGTAAGTTACGGAATATATATAGCAAAGAAGAAGCAATCTCGCAGGTACAAAGCGAGTCTTTTTCGCGTCGCACCGTCTCGTTTTATAGGTATGTGGGAATTAAAAACCCACAAGCTATGCGCGACGAACTCTACATCGCGTGGAAAGCATTAGGGGTACTGGGTCGCGTGTATGTTGCACGTGAAGGAATTAACGCGCAGATCTCTGTGCCAGAACCAGTCTGGGATTTTTTTGTAGCGCATTTAGATAGCTTTAAAGAGTTTAAGAAGATGTTGTTTAAGTTTGCCCTCGAAGAGCCAGATATTTCTTTTTGGAAACTCACTATTAAGGTTAAAGAGAAAATAGTAGCGCATGGGTTAAGCCCGAAGCAGTACAACATCACCAATACCGGAAAGCACCTGTCTGCAGAAAAGTGGAACAAGCTCATGGAGGATCCTGATGCGTTAGTGCTGGATATGCGTAACCACTACGAGTCAGAGGTGGGACGGTTTGTTGGGGCTATTACGCCTGATGCAGACACCTTCAAAGAAGAAGTGGAGCAGGTGGATCTCATGCTCAAAGATAAAAAAGACAAGAAAATCATGATGTATTGTACGGGTGGTGTTCGTTGTGAACCCATTTCTGCCTACCTGAAGGCGCAGGGATTTGAACATGTCTACCAGCTTAATGGCGGCATTATTCACTACATGCAGGAAGTGCGTGAACAGAACCTTGAACCAAAGTTTAAGGGCAAGAACTTTGTTTTTGATGGACGAGTAGGAGAACGAGCAACCGAGGATATTATCTCGTTATGTCACCAGTGTGACGTACTGTGCGACACCCACACGAACTGCAAGAATGAAGCGTGTCACCTTCTGTTTATTCAGTGTGATGCGTGTGCTGAGAAATATGAAGGATGTTGCACGCCAGAGTGTCAAAAGATCTGTGCGCTACCCATTGAAGAACAGATGGTATTGCGTCGTGGCTACCATATACAAGATGACAACAAGGCAGTGTATAAGAGTAGGCTTAGACCGAACCTTAAAGAAGTACTTAATAAAACAGCGGTATAGCCGCTGTTTTATTAAGAATTATAATGACAAGCGGGGGGGGGTTATTTTATGTTATTGTAATTAATTCTAATTTATCCATAATAAAGGTAATTTTATAATAAAAACACATCATGGCAGACCAATTTAGCACAACAACTACTGTTGGGTATGGCAGTAGGATTATGAGTTCGTTTTCCGGTATTGTAATAGGTATTATCTTATTTGTTGCCTCATTTGGCGTTCTCTATTGGAACGAAGGGCGACTTGATCTCTCAAATATTGCCAAAACAGCTCCTGAAATAAGTTCAGTACAAAACGCAGACCCAAGCTTAAACGGAAAACTAGTCTCGACTTCAGGAGTAATAAAAGTTTCCGATCAAATCGGTGATGGTTTGTATGTAAAGCCTGCCCCATTCGTCGCGCTTTCTCGTCATACCGAGATGTATGCCTGGGAAGAACAAGAAGAGTCTAGCTCAACTAAAAACGTAGGCGGATCGGAGACAACAACCAAGACATATAACTATGTGAAGACATGGCAGAGTAGCCCTGAGAGCTCTGCGAACTTTAAGTATCCAGAAGGTCACCTTAACCCAGTTAAAACACTAAGTGACACTACTCTTGTATCAAAAAAGGCTATGATTGGAGTATATCCAATAACGCTTGATAGTATGGATCTTCCTATAACAACCCCCGTGTCTTTGACGACACAAAACGTGACCCCACAAGAAGGCGCAATCATTGCTTCAGCGCGCTATATGTTTGTAACGAAAAATGTTGGCGCTACATTAGAGACACCTCAGGTGGGTGATGTGCGTGTTAGTTATGACGCGCTCTATCCAGAGACAGATGTTACGCTCTTTGGGAAGCTCAATGGTACTGGGTTCTCACCGTTCTTTGACGCAAAGAATAATAAGCTTTATAGACTATTTATAGGAGGTAGAGACCAGGCGATTGTTACTTTGCATGGTGAGTATACTATGATGATCTGGCTATTCCGCGGAATTGGGTTTCTCATGATGTGGCTCGGGCTTATGTCGATTCTTGGACCTATTAGTGTATTACTGGATGTTCTGCCTATTTTCGGCTCAATAAGTCGCGGCCTTATTTCTGGTATCACGCTTCTTGCATCCCTCATTCTTTCAGCGGTGACAATTCTTATTGCGATGGTCTTGCATAACATTTGGGCACTTCTCATTGTGCTCGCTGTTACTGTATCGGGTATTTTCTTCTTTATGGGAAGGCTCAAGAATAAGCCTACCAGTACAGTGCCAGCAAAGTAATACAAACACTAACATTATTATGAAAAAGATTTTATCGATCCTATTTGTTCTCACGTTGATTTTAGCGCCATTTCAAAAGAGTGAGGCAGCTACCAAGGCTTACGACTATTCCTATGTTGAGCAGTCTTCTTACCCTACTCTAAAAGTAGGTGAGTCCACTATCTTATGGGTAAAGATTAAGAACACTGGAACGGCAACATGGTCACAAAACGATTTTCGTCTAGGAACCTCGCATGATAAGGATCGTCCATTTGATTTTATCCCAAGTACGAAATGCGACTTAGACTACAAATGTTACCAACATGTTGAAGGTACTAAGTCGATCGGGTATGGACCGAACTGGGTTGGTGTGCATGCGAACAGGATTCGCATGGATCAAGTCTCAGTTAGACCAGGGGAAGTAGCTTCATTTGGTTTCTATGTCACGGCGCCAAATACTACTACTGGATCATACCGTAAATACTTCCAGCCAGTAGTGGATGGAAAAGAATGGCTCAAGGATATTGGCTTATACTGGGACATAAAGGTAAATAATCTAAGTTCTGAAAATCAAAGTAGTAGCACTGAAGATGGCCTTAATATTAATATCCATGTTCCCTTGTTCAGTCTTGACTCAAATAAGGTTTCTGTCGTTTCTGGAGAGACAGCGCAGCTAAACTGGGACGCAACAGGGTATGAGTCATGTTCTTTAGATAATGGCATAGGAGCCGTCCAGCTTATTGGAAGCTATACTACTCCCGTGATAACAAGTAATAAGAAATATACTATTACCTGTAAGCTTGGACAGACTACTGCTGCACCGTATGTTGAAATTTTAGTTCAGGATCCGTCATTTACCCCACAGCCTCCAACTGGGCTTACGGTAACGGGTAATGAGAGTTACCCTGCATCAGTTGCTTGGAACTATGCTGAAGGGCGAACGACTATTGCTGGAGCACCAAACCAGGGGTACATCATTTACGAATTAGCTATATCCGATAGTCCAGACTTCCCTGAAGGGCGAACGATGGTAATGCAGGATTCGTTTAATCACGAACTTCTTTTGAGTGATAGCTACCAGGCGGAGCGTGGAACTAACTTCGGGCTACAGGAAGGCAAAACTCACTACTTTAAGGTTAGGTACAGAAATGTGTTTAATAAGTGGAGTGCATTCTCTTCTACGGTGAGCGCCACTATTCCACCGGTAAAGTTTTCTCAGTAGGAACTATTTACCGTTATTTCTTGTACGGTCAGGAAATTGATAAAAGGAAAAGGGCGACGCATCAGCGTCGCCCTTTTGTGTGCCCCGTGACGCATGTTATGCGGGTGGGGGCGTTGAATTCACGGCTTGCACATTGTTGTCTGGGCTGGGCTCAGGCTGAATGTGGGCCGAGGAGATGGCGAGCGGTTTTTGCCTAACGCTGATATCAGTGATTTTGTCACTGTCCAGCAAAGGCTTGCACTTAGACACGGCAGATCTCCTTGAGGGGGTAGTAGTTGTTCTCACCAAATGGATAATGTGTTATCGCGTCAACCTCGCGGTACATTTCCAGGATTTCCCCAAGCAACTTTGGTGAGAGGTGTTCGAGAATGGCGTTTGCTTTGTGCGTGAACACAGCTAGCTGATTGTTTTTCTCGATGTTTCTTGCAAACAGGCAATCTCGGTGGAGTGCCCATGTTATCATCCCCTCCTGTGTGGTTTCAAGCCCTATTGGGTAGAGACGGCACACAAGTGGGCGATTCTCGTGAATTGTGCAACGGCGACTCGTTGTGCACTGTTGGCTGCAGACTGGATAGCGTGCAGAGAGCTTAAGAGTTCCGTCTTCGTTCTGTGGAAATGAATGAATAAAGACGGGGCCTTTGTTGAGTTGCACGAGTGGAATTCCAGCTTCGTACATGGGTTCGACTTCTTGTTTCATGAGCCAAATATACCCCATGCAGTCTGGATCTTTGCAGGCTGCGCAATCGTGTTCGATGCCCCGATACAGTTCGTCGAGTGTATGATAGAGCTGTTGAAGGGTCGCAATTTCTTTTGCGGCATTAGGCGGCATGGCCGTCCTCCACAAGATCAAGCGCGTTGACTTGCAGCATCTGGCTCACAAAGGTTCGCACATCATGTTCTTCGACCCATTGTCCAAACAACTGAATGAGCCCTTGCTCGTTATTGGTTTTGTGGTCGAGAATAGCGCGAGCCATTTCGAGAGCCAGGTTATTGAGTTTGACGGTTTGGTACCGGGTCACCAGAAAATTTTCCGTGTACCGGGTGGTGAGTTTCATGTAGCGGTTAGGCGCAAAGGATCGAAGGTGCTCGGGGTAGGACTCTTCAGGCTTGCGATGGGAGACCTTGGCGACCAGTTCTGAGACTGGTTTAGAGAGGCCACGAACCGCATAGTCAATGCAGAACTTATTTGAGCAGTTCGAATCTACTTTGCAGCCTCCTGTGCAGTCCAACAGGAGTTCACAGGACTTGCAGGGTTCATCGACCCAGTTGAGGTCGCGGAAGATATCCAGTGATGGCTTGTTCCAGATTGCCTCGATAGGCTCCTCTGGAAGTTTCCCAAAAACCAACTGCGACTGATTGCACATTCTGAATTCACCCTTTGGGTTGATAGCGCAAAAGTATGTGCCAACACCACAGTTTGAGGTGATCCCTTCTGTGATCATGCGTTCGTCCAGGCAGTAGGGAATGGCGGTGCCAAACCCAACGCGCCCGCCAAATGCGCTAAAGTCGTGACGCGCTTGGATGATTTGACCAACTGCAGTGTGAAACTGGGCGCGGGTTGGTTTAAGGTCGTGACCATGAGAATTTGTTGATCCTATTCCACCATCTTCATACCGGTCTACATAGATCGATTCCATGCCGAGACCAGCGGCAATGCCGATGATGTCGTACATTTGATCGAAGTTGTACCCAGTTAAGACGGGGATGCAGCGCACATCGTGACCTTCGTCCACATAGTGTTTGATGGTCGTAAGAGTTTTTTGAAAACTTCCTTTCGACCGGTTAAGGAATTCGTGTGTTTCGGCGTTGGCTCCGTGAATAGGTACGCCGAAACAGGCAAGTTTTTTTGAGATGCCTTCCAGTCTCTTAAGGCCATTAGTGACAATGGTGACAGAGGAGTGTTCGGAAAGTATTTCGATGTATTCGTTGAGTTTTGCAACTGGCAACAGACTGGGTTCGCCACCGATGAGGTAGACGTGTGGAATTTGGCTTTGAGCCACTGACCATACAATTTCGTCAATCTTTGAGAGGTCGCCTAACGCTGCCCGTTCAGGGTTGTAACAGAAAATACATCGTTCATTGCAGGCGTAGGTCATCTCGATGTGGCAGATATGGGGGATTGTGTCATGGTTGACATATTTCCCGTCTTTGCGTTTTCCGGGCGATTGGTATTCACACCGTACAGTTGGAACTGGCGACCAGTCAGCTTTTGCTGTGGGTGCCAGGTGGCTTATTGCGGTTTGTCCAGACATTGGCAAGTCTCCTTTCGGGAGTACCTAACGGGTGATGGGATTGGCCGAGAGCTTGATGATCGCGTCAATATTGTCCTCCTTCGTAGTCTTGTTTTTCTTTTCAAATCCGCATGTTCTGCATTTATGTGTGATGATGTAGTCCTCTCCTTTAATTTGTATGCCGATGGGCTCCATAGGGCCGTGACAGGTAGCCAAGCGATCGCCTGGGTTAATGTCTACGTGTTTACTCCAGAGACATTGAGGACAGTGGTTAGTGTACCCGCTTCCGAGTACGAAAAAACCACACCGTTCACACGTGAAGTCCTCTACGGTGCGTTTGAATTTTTTTGATGTGGTCATATGTTCCTCCATGTATTGATTGTCAAAGACCAATGGTATTTTTATTATAGTATATTCCAGCCGTAAAGTAAATATATATACTAATACCGTGTCTTTAAATCCATATATCCAAATGAGGAACCGTTTTTATAGGTAATGGGCGCAAGTGGTCACTACTAGAATACATTAACAATCTAACAGAGACTATGCCGAGAAACCAGATAATAGCTTGGGAAAACTGCTACGCTCAAGTGGCTCAACAAACCCACGCGATGAAGGCACTATAGCATTAATCCCTACACCAATCAATACGCCTAGCTTTATTCGTAGTCAACCTAAGTCTTTCGGCCAATGTTTATATCTATCCACTTCAAAACTTTTTTAGCAAAAACCTTAAGTTCTTTATCTAACAAAATATTCTGACGAATTATGTCGGGCGCTAGCTCTGCGAAATCTATTTTATTACGAACCTGAGGTGCCCAGCTTTCTAAGTCTCCCCTAGGAACAATAAATATACCGACTGATTCAAGCTTGTTCAAACACCCCATGACAACACGCCTGTTTGCCGCCATCCATTGAGTCGAAAAACCGTTTTTCTTAGTATATCCAGTAAGTTTTTTAATCGCAGCATTCTTCTTATTAATTGGGGCAGCTCGAACAGAAGGATTTGACATCAGGATTGTCTCTAGCCTTTGAAGCGGATGGCCTTCGCCTCCCAGGGTCTCATATACTTCTTGGATTAGGTCACGCTTATCAACCAAAACATCTAAATCAAATATGAACGAGGCTTTTAATCCAATTTGAGCGACCATTGAGGCGACGTTCTTGGCATTACCGGTGCCCGAACAAGCTATAAACCCCAGGTCCTTATCTTGAACCTTAGGGTAATCGTTAAACAGCGTTTCATAGAAAAGACGATCTGATGAGCCCTCCACGACGACACAGCGCTGATAAAATAAACCCTGTAGATATTGATGTTGATTTTTTGAGTGAGAAATTGACTGCTTCGGTAGCTGACAAGAACGTACTGTGCCTACACCATGGTTGTCTTTGTTGACCCGAAAAAGATGAGTATTTGCACTGCCTTCAAATATACCCTGAAGAATTGATGCGTCGTGAGTTACTAAAAATATCTGTTTATTTTGGGTAGAAGCCAACAATGCAAGCTGGTAACCGAACCATCTCTTTTGAGAGGGGTAAAGATGGAGCTCAGGTTCATCAATTATTATAATCTGATTTACTGGTTCCAAAAGTGCCGTGAGCAGCTTGACCATACTTCTGATTCCATGCCCAGCTTTAGTAATTGGGATAAGATGTTCCTCCTCCCACTTCCTTACTTTGTCTGATGCGCTCTGCTTATCACGGGCATTTCTGTCAAAATCTGGTGGTTTCGTATGGGATATACCCACCTTTAACGCCGTGAAGGTGTGATCTATTAGCACTAAATAATAACCAAAGCGCCTATGGATGTGATCGCTAATGTCCTCCATGAGGCCACCATCTCGAAAAAGAACGTTCAGAGCGTCGGAAGGAGGCTGGTCTAAGCCAGTCAAGCCAGCCCCATCTGGAAAGGTTAATCGACTTTCACAACTTGAAAAAGTAATAAATGGCCTTCTGTATTTCGGTGTATTAAAAATACTAGCATCAGTTACTGACTCCATCTGCGCTACTTCGCCCTCAGAGAACCTAAGCGATCCGTCCAGGTCTATATTTCCACCTATGCCTTTAGTAGCACTAGAAAGATAAAAAAGGCTTGCCCCTTCTCTTTGGTGAGCAAGAGACTTCTTGAGTAGCTTAAGATCAGCAGTCACATCATTCGCTGAATGCGATAGTTGGTCGATCCACAAATATTTACTACCATTTGCAGCAGATATCTTATCAAATACCTCTGATACGATAGTTGTTTTTCCTACGCCATTACCGCCAACAAAAACATTGAAATCTCCAAACTGGAGGTCCTCTCCGCTTTTTAGTTTTGCATTATCTATTCTCATGGGTGGTGTTATTTAGTTCTGCGCAACTTAAACTTACAAGAGCTACACATACCATCAAAATGGTCTCGGTTGATATAGCAAGACATCCCATCCTCTTCACAGTTAGGACATCTGATATCGGTCGACAACTTTAGCTCGGTAGTATGTTTTTTCAATTCGTCCAGGATTCTTTTTACTGCCAGGTTGCTTTTTTGTACATACACGTCAACTTCTGATCGATTATCCAAGTAGCCCCGCACCCATAAATCAGTGGTGATTTTCCCTGCGCTTGTCTCCATATAAGGTATTTTTCCTTCAACAAGCAATTTCTCCCAGTATTGCCTGCTTTTGCCGTACTTGAGAGCAACATCTCCTGATGACATAAAGCGATCACTAGGCAATATGTATCCTTGGCTCAACATGTGCTGTGTCGCTTCGTCTAGACCAGCAGCTAAGGCTGCTTCTTTTTCTTTTTTGGTTGCCCCCTCTGGGAAAAACAACGACAAGTTTGCAGTACCCGTACTGCTCGTGTTTACCCTGAGGTGCCATTCAAATTGTCGCTTCTCTTTTGGGCGATCTGACATGTCCCTATTGTATCAATAGGGTTGCGTATGTCAACCTACTATTTAGTGGCTTTGTTGAGTAATTCCATGCAATCGATTAGCGACAACGGGGTGATTTGATCTGCCAATGGCATAAAATCATTACTTGCCTTGACCTCCGCGTTGTAGCGGGCGGTGTCTTTACACGCCGGCTCGCTAGGATTTTCCAGACAGTTCATGCTGTCTGTGTAGCCGGCTTCTTGAACCTTGAGTTTTATAAACTCAGTTCGTTTTTGGATTTTCTCATTCACCTTACCGACACAAGCGTTGTAGCCCGAGCTCTCTTTGAGGTCGATGGCTGCTTGCTCAAGACGCTCCACCTTGGCGACGGGGCGATTGAGGTAAATGCCCAAGCCAATAAGTGCCACGGCCACAACTGCCAATCCCGCGATGATCATTTTGTTTTTCATATGCTTCAAATTATTTAGTAATCTACTATTTTGGTAACCTACCGCCACTGTTCAGACACTCGTCCACAGTATTGTATGGCGTGAAGTTGGTCGTTTGGTCGTAATACTTCGTGCCTGGAGCGTGACAGATACTGCTCTTGCTCTTCTTAACGACTGATCCTGATGGTGCTGGAGCAGGAGCAGGCTTTGGCGTTGGTGATTGAGCTGCAGGAGCAGGCGTAACCGCAGGCACAGGTGTCACAGCAGGCTTTGTTGCGTCGCCGTTGCACGTACTAGGATTCCAAAGCCCTTTCTGGCCATCGCGCGCCTGTTTCTCGGCTTCTTTAAACTCTGATTGATACTTGTACACCTGGCTCTGGTAGGTGTACTCAGAAGCGTAACCGTCAGCAATCATCTGTTTGTTGAACAATGTGCCGTCTTCAAGCCACACATAGCGGAGCAAGCGATTATACTTGTCTCGCTCACCGGACACTGCGTCAGCCTCCAGGCGTACCTTCTTGCCCGTCAGGATGTCCTTGGCACGCTTTGAAGCTTCCTGGCCGAAGCATTGCACTGGTTTACGTGGATCGACCACCTCCGGGGTATCAAGACCAATCAGACGAATTGATTCAACCTTGCCGGCAATATTTACTTTGATTGTGTCACCGTCAGTGACTGAAGTGACATCGTAGAGAGGCTGACTTGCGTCCGGCTGTTCTTTGGCTGTCACAGCGGTCGTAGCAGGCTCAACGCCCTCATTGTTGTCAGGACTAGTGGCGTCTTGTGCGGCGGGCCGCTCAGTTGTTTCTTGAGTTGCTTGCTGTGGATCAGCTTTCTTTGGCACAGGGCCAGCAGAAGCGCCGCTCAGGATAAAGAAAACCAGCACCGCCGCACTGAAGTAACCAGCGATTGTTTTACGACTGAACTCTTTGCGAAAAAGCTTACTGACTGGCTTTGGGTTGATAAGCCCAACGATCAACAGAACGAACGAAGCGAGAAACAGGAGTGTAAAAAGGCCAAAAAGCATAGTGATAATTTAGTATTAAAACGCAAAAAGCTCCCCGCTAAGATGCGACAGTCTTGCGACTATCCTATGCCCTTTCGAGCATAGACCGGATATAGGTAACACCTTAAACGGAGAGTTCTCTCCCCTATATCCGGATTTATTCACCATACCTCACCAAGAGATGAGGGTTAGGCAAGCTTTTTGTAATTTTAATTATACCATTTCGTAAAATATCTGCAAAGCCACAAAAGCATGTAGATATGGCGGGTTTTTTGATAAAATAGAAATAAATGAAGAATGAAAAACCATACAATTTATCGGCTCCCTTTCGAGAAAAGGACCTCCTGAACGTAAATATGTTTATTCGTCATGTCAGTGATCGTGGCATAACTACAAGCAGGCGGGAGCTTGCTTTTTACCAACAACAGGGCTTGCTCACGCCAGCCATTCAGATCGTGGCACCCGCAGGCTCTCAGATCGCCTACGGCGTTGCGGGGTGGCTGAAACGATACGAAGTAGCGTCTGAGGCCTCCGCACACTCCATGGCCTTTTATACGCCCTTACAGATATTTTCTCTTGCTTTGGTCCAACAAAACAGAACTATCAAGATTGTAGATGAGGATATGGAAGTGATAGAGCGCTTTTTGACGAATAGTAAAACCACTCTCCTAACCCAGATTGCTAGGTATCACGAAGCTTTCTCTGTTATCAATAGCATCCTGACGGCCCACGAAGAAATGATTACTTCCGTCAGTAAAACGGCTGTCGCAAATCCTTTCCTTCTTGAAGATGAGAATGTAAAAGTTACCGATTTTACGGCACGCTGGGAAAAAGACAACTTACGTTCAGTTGCCAGTAAGATACTACAAAAACACAACCTGTCTCCCAAGGAACTGGAAAACATGGCCGTATGGTTTGCTGAATCAGGGTTCAAGATTGACCCAATACTCTACTGGAGACCACTCCTAAGCCGATACTTTCCCTTAAAGACAAAAGAGGGAGCGTCGGGGGCTTCGAAGTTTACAAGCGACTTTTACGAAACTTCCAAGATACTCCTATGGCTACTCCAGGGAGTAAACAAGAAAACTCCCTCTTGGGATGATATCTACAAAAAATACAATGTCCGCTTGGGGCGTAAGCTTTGTATTATATGCAACTCCACTTTTTCTCCTAAAAAGGGCGGTAGAGAGCAGGTAACTTGCAGCAAAGAATGCCAAAAAGAGAACAAGCGTAACTTGAATAGCACGAGTACTCGCAAGAGAAAACCTCGTGAACGCAAGAAAAAGTAACCAGACTTTGGTCCAGACTTTCATACACATTTGATTTTGCCCGCATAATTCCACAATTGGAAATGCGGGCAAAATTATTTTTATGTGTATGAAAACCAACGAGCAGCACACTGAGCCACAATTTGAGGAAGGAATAGCTCAGGCGATAGACCAAATCGCTCGTTTTTGCGTGCTCGTTGCTCGGGACACTCAGCAGCAGCTTGACCAAGCAGTCGAATCCGCTACCAATAAATCGCCTATTAATAAACCCAAGTATGATGAAACAAAACTTTCAGACAAGCGACATGTGGTTGGCAGCAGCCCTGATGTCGCTGGACCAACAGATGATCAAAATTGAACGTTCAGGCGGACCACGGGCAATATTCGTATTTTTGCACTCTGATTCGCTTGAGGGCACGATACAGCGCTACAAAGAGGGTAAGTTACGTCTTGAGCCACAGAAGCTTTTAGTGCAAATGCGGCTCATTAAAACAAGGCTCTATGACAAGCCCGACTAATTAACATTTCAGTAAATCAATAAGAATTATATTTAAGCCAATTTATTATGAAAAAAGACGATCAAAACGTTAATTCTCAAAAAATCAGTACGGCAAAGAAACCGCGATCGACCGGTCCTTACAAGAAAGATGTGTATGCGGACTTCTTCGCATGGTCGCTCTTGTCACAAATAGAGAAACACACTGCCGGGGTAGCAACTGCGGAGGCATTTGCCAAGAAACACAATCTGACACCAAGCCACCTCAGTAGATGGAAACAACGCGATGATTTTCGAGACAACCTACACAGAGAGCAGGTGTTCAGAATTATGGAGTTCAAGCCTGACATTCTCCACGCTCTTACGGAGCAATGTATTAAGCACGGCAAGGCATCAGATGTCGAGCTGTGGCTCAGGTACTTTGAGGGGTGGGATTCAAAAAATCCTGTCAAAACAGAACCGCCCGTACGGTTTACTCCCGATGACTTTAAATCAATGATAGAGTTCCTACCACCAGAGAAACAGCACGAACACTATGTTGCTCTAGCACGTCTCCGTGCTGACATGGTAGTAGCAGAGCAAAGAGCAAAAGAGCAAGGAATAAAAACGGACTATACGCTATAGCAAAGAATGTCTACCCAAATTATAATGAGTAAAAAATGAATAGGAGATTTTATGACAGCCCTTATATACCTACGAGTATCAACTGATCGACAAGCCGAAAAACAGCTTTCTATCCCAACGCAACGAGAAGAATGTTTTAAGTTTGCCTACGAAAACGGTTACCATGTGAGCCCGGAAAAAGACGTATACGCTGACGAGGGTGAAAGTGCCCGGACAACCAAGAGGCCTCAGTTTCAAATGCTTTTAGAGCGTTGCCGCACTGATAAAAACGTAAAGGCAGTGGTTTGTTACGATATCAGCCGTTTTGCACGTAATCGCATGGATTTTGCTATTACCAAAATGGAGCTTGAGCAAAACGATATTAAGATTTGTTCGGCCACCGAAGGAATTGACGATACACCCGGAGGGCAAATGCTTGAGGGTGTACTTTCAACTGTAGCTGAGTTTTTTTCGCGCCAAAGTGGTTCTAAGGTAAAAGCTGGGCTCTTGCAGAAAGCAAGAGGAGGACAATGGCCTGGGCAAGCACCGTACGGTTATAAAAATGTCCAGGAACGACTGTCGGTCCACAAAGCACGCACATGGCTTGAAGTGAACTGGGAAGAGGCAAAATGGGTCATAAGAGCGTTTGAGCTGTATGCAAGCGGCAGCTATTCGATCAAGTCTCTTACAGCTACCCTTCAGGAAGAGGGTTTTAAGGTTCGTTCTAACAGAAATGAGAAAGGCAAACTACACGCCAGTCACGTCGAAAAAATACTCCGCAATAAACTCTACGTTGGCATAATCGAGTGGAGTGGATTCGTGAATCCAGAGGGCACACACGAGCTCTTCTTGAATCAGCACGTTTTCGACAAGGTCCAGGCTTTGCTTGATGTAAGATCTAGCGGTGGTGCTAGACACCGCCGGCTCTTCTCTGTGTTAAAAGGCGTGAGTTGGTGCGGGGTATGTGGAAGTCGACAGACACTTGAGGAGCACAAGACGAGCAGTAAGCGTGTAATACTCTACCTGCGCTGCATGAAAGCTCAAAAGAATGAAAGGGTGGCTTGCTCTCAATCATTTGTCCATGAGAGCGATATTTCAACTGAACTCGAAGGAATCATCAAAAAGATTCACTTGCCAGATGAGGTTACTACCAAAATTAAAGCGAGAGTGCGAGATCTATTCGCGAACGAGCAAGCAACCTACGAAAATGCGCGAAAGGACATCACAAAGAAGATCGACAATATTAAACTCCAAAAAAAGAACCTGGTACTGCAACTTATAGGCCAAGACCACATGTTGCCAAGTGACATTGAACTGTATGACAAGATCAAAGTAGAGCTTGGTCTTGAAGAAACTAGGCTACTAGAGGAGCTCGGTAAGGTGGAAAATAGGATTCGTACCGCTATTAGAACCATAGAAATCGCTACATCATTAGCGACAGATTGTCACTATACATACAAAAAGGCCCAGCCAGAGCTCAAGAACATGCTCGTACAAACGTTTTTCAAGAGAATTGAGATTAAGGACAAAAAAATAGCCCGTGTGGTCCTGAATGAACCATTGGACTATCTTTGTGCACCACGACTCCGGAAACATCCAGTATTCGATTTAGGTGCCTTTAATGGGCGATAGAAGATTCGAACTTCTTACCTCTTCCACGTCAAGGAAGCGCTCTACCAAGTGAGCTAATCGCCCAGGAAAAACGAGTACTTAGTTTACTAAGTACTCAATACAGCTAATATTTTACTATAGAAGAAGATCTAAAGCGAGTAACAGTTGCTCCTATACCTGTACCATATGGTACGTACGGTCATCTGAATGGAGCTTTTCCATTGTAGAGTTCTCTACATCTTCCTGGTTAGCGCGAGTAGTTGCCAAAAACTCATTTACGATCATGGCAGTAATGCCCCAGATTTTGTTTCCTTCAAACTCAAAGTAGGGAGCAATCATCTCTTGTGCTTCCCCGTTAATAGATAGTGAAACAGACATGTGTTCCACAGTAGTCTTTTGTAGTACATCCAACGGAATTTCTAGTACCTGTGCTACTTCATTCGTATTCGGTGTAAAGGTAGGTGTAGTTTTCATAGCTCCAACAAAGGGGTGAACAAAGAAGTGGCTCACTAGAGTAGGCACGGGAGTCAGTGCCCCGATAATAGTGATATCCTGCGGGTTAATCCCGAGCTCTTCGCTGGTTTCTCGCAGAGCTGTATCGGCAAGCTTTTGATCTTCAGATTCGGTCTTGCCTCCAGGGAGAGATACTTCGCCACTGTGTGTCCCGATATTCTCCGCACGGACAGTAAACGCGATATGGGGTACATTGTTTTTTGGATAGAGCAGTACCATGACGCCTGCTGCAGTGAGCTCAGTAATATCTATATTCTCTGCCTGTTCCTGCCAGGGGTAGCGCGGTGCCATAATGAGCTGCGCCGATCTCCCAGGGAGGGTGGTTTTAGTGAGTGCTTTGTAGATTTGCTGGATACGATCTAAATACATATATGAAGATAACGAGTAAGAGCCCAAAATAGGGAGAATTTCTACTCTACGCCTTTGCTCTTTATTTGTAAAGGGTAAAATCTACTTTGACAGGATAGTAGCGAGAGCGTACTATGTCTCCATAAGGAGGAATATGATAACTCTCATTAATGCATGTATTGTATCGGTTATAGTAGGTGCGCTGCTAGCGACTGTTTTGTTTCTAGAGTCGGCTCGTGAAAAAGACGCTTATTTGGCTCGTCTTGGGTGGGGACTGTATCCGATGGCGATTGCGGTGTTGAATGTCTTTATATTTCATCACCAAACTATACGGCCCATGATACTGTTTGTGCTGATGTTCGTATTGGGGGCTCAGCACATCATTGCATTCCGGTATCGAGAGAAAGAACGAGAAGAGGCGGGAAGAGAAGGAATACAACTCTATGTGAAGTCGTACTTGCTCAGAGGAATTGTTGGTGCGCTCGTTGCACTACCTATCGTGATAGTGGCCAACACCCCCTATTATCCACCGCTTGGATATGTAGATCTTTTAGGGTGTATCGTCTGGCTTTGTGGGTTTATCTATCGCTATACGCATTTGAAGTTTGCACAGGAAAAAGGAGAAGCAGTGCAGTGGTGGGGGATTTGGTTGATTGCGACAACTATCCCGCTTGGTTTATATACCGTAGTGTCACCAATAATAGCAACGGCCGTGGTATACTATCTTCATGCAAAAAAGACTGTGGTATAAAGCAAAGACATACGGACTTGGATGGTATCCAGTTACGTGGCAGGGATGGGCGTGTACTCTTGGTTATGTAGTGTTTGTAGTGCTGGTTGCATTTGATGTGGATAGTAAAGTGCATACTGTACCAGAGACTCTTGTACGCTTTTTTCTTCTTATTGTCCCCGCTACTGTCGTGCTGTGTGTCATTGCATACTATACCGGAGAAAAACCAGCCTGGCGCTGGAAGGGTGAAATACAATCTCTTAGAAATAAAAAATAATACTATGGATAGCTCAGTAAAACTTTTTTTAGGAATCGGTTCAGTCGGGCTTATTGCAATTGGAATCTTCGCATTCTTTTTAGTCAAAGCCGGTAACGCGCCTGGTAAGTATGATCAGTTTGCGGCGTGTTTGTCTGAAAAGGGAGCGACCTTTTACGGTGCTTTTTGGTGTCCTCATTGCCAGAAAGTAAAAGCACAGTTTGGTAACTCTATGAAAAAAATTAAGTATGTGGAGTGTTCTACTCAAGATGGCAAAGGTCAGCTCCCTGTCTGTAAAGACAAGAAGATAGAGGGGTACCCGACTTGGATTTTTGCCGATGATACCCGTGAGGTCGGAGAAGTGCCGTTTGAAACATTAGCTACGAAGACGGGTTGTGTCTTACCACAGTAAAAAACAACTATGACCATATCTACACTATTCGCCATTGGTACTATATTGCTTCAGATCTTTATTCTTCTGATGGTAGTGGATTTTATTCTGTATCGTTTCGCGGGAGTAAGTATTCCCGGTAAGAAGTGGCTAAAGTTCCATGGTCCAAAAATTGCTTTTGTCATTGCTGTCAGTGCTACTATTGGTAGCTTAATCTACTCAAATGTAGTTGGTTTTGACCCATGTAGCTTGTGTTGGTGGCAGAGAATTTTTCTCTATCCATCAGTAGTTGTGTTGGGGCTCGGGCTCCTGAGCCGAGACCGGGTTTATGCACCTATGTACGCGCTCTACCTTTCTGGGTTTGCACTGTTGATTGGCGTGTACCATTCATATATCCAGTACGGTGGAACGCCACTAGGTAACTGTGGGGCAGCAACCGTTACCTGTGCACAGCGCTATGTCTGGGAGTTTGGGTATATTACTCTCCCGCTTATGAGTCTCACTACTTCCGTAGCTATTGTGCTCGTCATTCTTATCTCTTACAGAAAATAGCATGCTCTATATTCTTTACGCAATTCTCTCTGCTTTTTTTGCCGCATTGGTGGCTATCTTTGGTAAGTTAGGACTCAAAGATGTTGACCCGACAATTGCGACGACAGTGCGCGTGGCTGTGATGATGGCTTTCTTCTTAGTTGTAGCAACTGCCTTGTCTAAATGGAAGCTCATATCACAAATAGATAACCATGCGCTCGGCTGGATTGCGGCATCAGGTATTGCAGGTGCCATCTCGTGGTTTTTTTACTTTATTGCGCTTAAAGCTGGACCGGTCGGAGTGGTAACGGTTATCGACCGTACCAGTGTTGTGTTTGCGTTGGTGTTTGCTGCTCTATTCTTAGCTGAAGGGATTACCTGGAAGACAGGGCTGGGAGGTTTATTAGTGTTAGCTGGAGCGATTCTCGTATCTATTAAATAAATTCTTACTATGCATACATTAATGACCCTACCATACGCGTACGACGCGCTGGAGCCATACATCGACGCGAAGACTGTTGAGATTCATCACAGCAAACATCATCAGACCTATGTAAACAAGCTCAATGAAGCTCTTGCCAAACACCCAGCGCTTGAGAGTTGGAGCCTTGATGACTTGCTCACAAAGCTTCATGAGGTGCCGGAAGATATCCGAACGGCCGTACGTAATCACGGTGGTGGTGTGTGGAATCATAACCTCTACTTTGAAACTATGAGACCTGGGCAGGAAGGCAATGTACCTACTGGCGCTGTGTTGGAGAACATTACCCAACAGTGGGGTTCGTTCGAAGCGTTTCAAGAGCAATTCAACACTATGGCTGCGACACTCTTTGGTTCTGGCTGGACATGGCTTGTGGTAACTTCTGATGCAAAGTTGGAAATTGTTAATCTTCCGTTGCAGGACTGTCCAATAACACAAAACCTTACTCCGATTCTAGTCTGTGATATCTGGGAGCACGCCTACTATCTTAAAGTTCAGAACCGTCGCCCGGAATATGTAGATGCCTGGTGGAAGGTTATTAACTGGGAAGTGGTAGAAGAGAAATACACAACTATAACAAGTAAGTAGATTTTTTCTAAAAAAAGACCCGCCTGTACGATTAAATCGAGGGCGGGCTTAGCATGTGCTGTGGATGTTTAGGTGTTTAAGAACTTCCGGATGGCTTCCTGAGCTTCGTACGGAGTAGTAAGAACCAGGTCTTCGTGGAGTTCAAGGATTTTTGTTTTCCCGAAGAGTTCTTTGTGAGTTTCTTTATGTCGATCGTAGGTGGCCTTGTTGGCGGTGGCAATCGTCATGAGAAAGTGGACATCTTTGGGGATCTGGGTAAATAGTCCTCCTGATTGAGCCAAAAGGTCCTGAATGACAATAAACCCGTTGAGGGTTTTTCCTTCCCTGTCCTGGATGTGTTGGAACGGAACCAGAAACAGTGGGCAGGTCTTGCTGTTGACTTTCTTGAGGTCGTCTTTGACATCTTCAAGAGTTGCTTTGCGATCAATAACTGCCTTGTCGTCTTTGATCTCGTACCCAATTTCATACAGAATCTCACGCATGGCTTTTACCAGGTGCGCATAGGGACGGATGATGATGAGGGGTTTGAGTTCTGTGCTCAACTGCTTTTCCTTTCTGTGACTTCAAGCCAGTGTTCGGCTTTTGACCACAGCACAACGATGCCCAAAACGATGTTTTGGGTGAAGGGTGGGATACTGATGGCTGGATACTGATTGAGCGTAAGCGCAGTCATCATAATAGCCTGGACGGTGAGAATCGCGAGGCGCAGACCTCGGATTACGGGGAGGGGTGGGTTGTTCAAGAGCAATTCTCCTTTTTGTGAGGTCTTGTGTCTTGGTGTCGTCCTATCTTAGCGCATTTTAGGTGGGTTGGCAATTTAATCCTTGTAATTCCGGGCTTTCTGTGCTATACTAGTGGTCAAGTGTGAAGATAATTTGTTTTGATAAAGAACGAAGGTCGGTTCACGCGAAATATAGGTAAAATAGCAAAGGTATATCATGGAAGACACTATGAACAATGCTGCTGCAGAAGCAAACAAATTGTATGTTGCTGGTATCGCGTATGCGACCACTTCAGAGAGTTTGAAAGCTGCTTTTGAGCAGGCTGGTGAAGTTGTAGAAGCAATTATCATTACCGATCGCGACTCTGGTCGTTCAAAAGGTTTTGGTTTCGTAACTATGGCAACTCCAGAAGCGGCGAAGGCTGCAATTGATATGTGGAATGAAAAAGAACTCGATGGTCGTATGATCCGAGTTACTCCTGCTCGTCCTCGTGAAGAGCGTTCAGACCGCGGACCACGTCGTTTCTAATTTTTAATTAGACTCGAACCCAAAAGAAGCGTAGCAATACGCTTCTTTTGGTGTTTGTCAAGTTTAGCTATGATTTCTCGTATATTAACCCTATACTCCTTGTAAGATAGTGTTACGCTCTGTATTCTAATTTTATGACTTGGTTGTATATATGGAGAACCCAATATCGAGAAAGAAATAAAACGCTTACTTTGAAGAAGGTATGGCACAGTCTTGGTGTTGTAAAAAGTACTGCTACTGAGGTGGTGCAAGTACCTTCGACGAGCTGCATGATGGTTCGTCCTGTTCAGTGTAATCACAAAAAAGCAGATATAAGTGCGTATGCTGGGATAGCGCGTGGCATGTATGGTGATGTTAATCTTTACATCCAGGAACAGAAAAAGTCATGGGAAAACATAAAAAATAAAAATCCCAAAGTATTGTAATGGTTATTTGGTGCAAGTTTTTGGTATGCGAGGATTCTTGTTTTTATGCAAGGTTGCGCGCGAGGTGGTGGTGCGCGCATGATGAGTGTATGTATATTGCCTCAATGACAAAACCGAGTAAGCCATACATCCTTCACCTTGATGGGGACGCTTTTTTTGTGGGTTGCGAGATGGCACTCGACCCAACACTGAAGGGGAAGATTGTAGTAACCGGACAGGAACGGGGAATTGTCTCTGCTCTTTCCTATGAGGCAAAGGCAGCCGGAGTAACCCGAGGTATGCCGATTTCTCAACTAAAGAGAATGCTTCCGCAGGCCATCGTAAAACCCGGTAACTACCGAGCGTATGCGAGTTTTGCTCGCCAGATGTTTGAAATTGTCAGGAGGTTCACCCCAACTGTGGAGGAATACAGTATAGATGAGTGCTTCGCGGATCTTACCGGGACAGAAAAGGCTAATCGCATGACAGTCGAGGAGATTGCAGTAACTATTCAACAAACCATTTTATCTGAGCTAGATATTTCGGTCTCAGTCGGACTTGCTCCCAGTAAGTGTTTGGCAAAGGTGGCCAGTAAGTGGGCTAAACCATATGGGATGACGGTAATATATCCCGATGATTATATGACCTATCTTGAAAAAACCCCAATTGAAAAACTCTGGGGTATAGGCAGTCGCATGGGAAAACGGTTTAAAAGCCAGGGTATAGTAACCGCAGCTGCTTTTGCTGGTATGAGTGAGGAATGGGTACATAACAGTCTAGCCAAACCGTATCGTATGATGTGGTACGAGTTACATGGCTTCTCGCTTCTTCCGGTCAGTACCGCAACGAAAGACAGCTACAAGTCAATTGGTGTAAGTCGCACCTTTCACCCTAACTGCAGTAATGTTGATGAACTTATTTCGTACCTCTCTCGCAACATCGAGCACGCCTGCGTGAAAGCTCGGCGCTACCAGTTGCTGGCTACCCATGTTTCTTTTTTTCTCAAAACCAAGGATTTCGACTATGTCGGGGCAGAGCTTACTTTGCCGTATCCAACTCATGTTCCTGGCGAGATAATGGGTGTTATAGAGCCAAAATTACGGAAACTATTTAATCGTTACCAGTATTATCGAACCACGGGCATAACCTTAACCGGACTGGTTTCTGAAGGAAGAGAGCAGCTAGATGTCTTTGGGCTCCATACTATTCGCACTCAAAAGAGCCAGGCGTTTATGGCAGTAGATAAGATTGCGGCCAAATACGGTACTCATAGTGTCTTTTTGGCTTCTGGCATGGGGGCACGCGCGAAAGCCCGCCAAGACGAGGGCGTAAATTTTGATAAGAAAAAAGGAGGTCGTGAAGACCAGGTGGACATGCATGTGCCTTTTTTGAGCATTCTCTAAAGAACTACCGCGGTCAAAACGGTTGACGATTAGGGTCTATCCTGATACAATCTAGGTATTATCATTTGTTCAGACATGATACATGTCGTTTCTCGCATGTATTTTTTTAGCCCTAAAGAATTTTTATGCAAATTCGAAATATTGCCATCATTGCCCACGTTGACCACGGTAAGACTACCTTGGTTGATGCGCTCCTGCGCCAGACTCAGACAAAGCTCAATAAAGATGCAGAGGCGCGCGACCTGATCATGGATAGTAACGATCTTGAAAAAGAACGCGGTATTACTATCTTTTCAAAAAATGCTTCTGTGCAGTACGGAGATATTAAAATCAATATTATCGACACCCCAGGTCACGCTGACTTTGGTGGTGAAGTAGAGCGTGTGCTTTCTATGGCAAGCGGATGTTTGTTGGTAGTAGATGCAAAAGAAGGGCCAATGCCACAGACTCGTTTCGTGCTCAAAAAAGCGCTTGAGATGAAGCAGCGCATTATTGTGATCGTAAATAAGATAGACAAGCCAGATGCTCGGTCTGACTGGGCTTTAAACCAGACCTTTGACCTTTTCGTAGAGCTCGGCGCTGACGATGCGACTTTGGATTTCCCAGTACTCTATGCGGCAACCAAGCTTGGGTTGGCGGGTGAAGAGTCAGATCTTTCGAAGATGACGGATATTACGCCAATCTTTGATGCAATTGTAAAATATATCCCAGAGCCAAAGGGTGATCCTGAAAAGCCGTTGCAGTTCTTGGTTACTACCATTGCTGCCGACAACTTCAAGGGTCGTATTGTAACAGGGCGTATTCATAACGGAAAGATTGCCGCTGCCCAGGAAGTGATGTTGATCAACCGTGAAGGGGCTATGAAAAAATACCGTATCACCGCGCTTATGTGCTTTACCGGGCTTGAGCGAACAGACATAACGTCAGCTATCGCGGGAGATATTGTCGCTATTGCCGGAATTCCAGAAGCTAATATTGGTGAAACCCTAGCCGACGTTGAGAATCCTGTAGCACTTCCCGTACTTAAAATTGATGAACCAACCGTTAAAATGACCTTTATGGTTAACGACTCACCCTTCGCTGGTCGCGAAGGACAGTTTACTACCAGTCGTCAGATTCGTGAGCGCCTTATGAAGGAACTAGAAAACGACATGGCGCTACGCGTCCAGGACGGAACTGAAAACAACTGGGTTGTTTCGGGTCGTGGTGAGCTTCACTTAGCGATTCTTATTGAGCGACTGCGCCGTGAAGGATATGAACTTCAAGTATCTCGTCCTCAGGTAATTACTCGTGAGGAAAATGGTAAGACCATGGCTCCGTTTGAAAAAGCATTTATTGATGTACCGGACGATTACTCTGGAGCAGTGATCCAGAAGCTGGGAGCCAGAGGTGGCCAGATGGAAGAAATGAAAACAGACAACGGCATTACCCAGCTGGTATTTCTTGTCCCAACTCAGGGTCTGATAGGGTACCGTTCAGAGTTTCTCGTAGATACCCGTGGTCTTGGTATTATGAACACCCTCTTTGATAGCTACCGTGAGGCAAACTATAAGATCCAGCCACGAGACAACGGTTCACTAGTTGCACACGAAACAGGTCAGACCAACTCGTACGGCCTTCTCCAGGTGCAAGACCGTGGAACACTTTTCTTTGGACCTGCTGTTTCAATATATAAAGGACAGGTGGTAGGGCAACATATCCGCAGTAACGACCTCTCGATCAATGTATGTAAGACTAAGCAGCTTAGCAACGTTCGTTCGGCAGGATCTGGAGTAGCAGAGCACGTGAATGCGCCAAAGGAAATGAACCTGGAGGATGCATTGGAATATATCGCCGATGATGAGTTGGTTGAGATTACCCCAAAGAATATCCGTATTCGAAAAGTAATCTTGGACGAGGCGGAGTATCGTCGCAAATTGTCGATGGGTAAGTAAGGATCGATTCATACTTCATGATTCATTTTTCTTGTGGTATACTGTGCACAAAATAAAAAACATATGGCACAAACAAACAGTGAAAAAATTCTCTTAGCCTGGCAAACCGAAGGGTTCCAGACTCGTTCTTTTAACACAACCAACATAGCCCTTGTATTTATTATCCTCGTAGCAGTCATTGGATATGCTATATATACCACGCAGTGGCTCATGGCACTGGTGTTTGCTCTATTGCCGCTAGCTCTTTATTCATACCTTACGACAGATAAAAAGCCAGTTAATATCGGAGTGACGGCCAGTGGTGTCATGGTGGATGGTAGATTTCACAGCTTTGATCAGTATAATGGCTACTGGATAGGGCAGGGAAACCATACGCTTTACTTAGTGCCAAAAAGTAAGATTGCAACTCAGATAGCAATTCCACTCGGTACTCAGGACGCTCAGCAAGTAACCCGACTTTTCCCGGTAGATATCCTTTTGGTAGAAGGAAAAGTGACTGACTTTTCAGAAAGTTTGGCTAATTGGTTGCGGAAATAAAGTGTGCTCTCGTCGTTCAACGGATAGGACGCTAGCTTGCGGAGCTGGTGATGTAGGTTCGATTCCTGCCGAGAGCATTTTTATATCAAGATAAGCGCCGAAAGGCGTTTTTCTTGTATTTAGAGCCGTTTTTTGGTATATTAGTTTCTAGTGCGCTGTGTCCATAAGGCACTGCACCTAAAAAATTCAAGAAAAAGGTAGGAACGTAGAGTGACAACACAGCCATCTTTCAGACTTCCATCAAAAGAATGGAAACACCCTCTTGCGAGCCGCTACACATCTGAAGAAATGCAGAAAGTGTTTTCAGACTTCAAGCAGTTCACCACATGGAGAATGCTCTGGTACACCATTCTAAAACACATGAAGGGCATGGGTCTTATTAAAATACCCGAGGGCCAGCTGGAGAAGATGTACGGGTTGATCCCTCTTATTAACATTGATCTGGCAGCTGAGTACGAACGCAAGAATCGCCATGATGTCATGGCTCATGTTCACGCTTTCCAGGACATTTGCAGAGAGCACGGCCTGGAGGAGCTAGCCCGGTTTATTCATCTGGCTCTTACGAGTTGCGACATCACAGATAACGCAAAACTAATTACTATGCGCGAGGCTTTGGATTTGGTGTTGTTGCGTCTTGCAAGGGTTATGTATAAGATGACCTTTTTGGCCGAGGAACATGCAGATTTGATTTGTGCTGGGTTTACCCATCTTCAAATGGCACAGCCCACAACCCTTGGCAAGCGGATTGCTATGTGGTTGGAGGATTTAAACCACGCATACTTAGATATCCGTCGAGTGCGCAATGAGCTTCCTTTCCGTGGCATTAAAGATGCCACCGGCACTCAGCAATCACTCATGCAGCTCTGCAGAGGGGATGAAAGTCTTGTTCTGCTATTAGAGCAACAAGTTGCCAACGACTTTGACTTTAATGGAAAGATTTTGTCCATAACAGGTCAAACCTATTCACGCCAATACGATGCTGACTTCGTTTTGGCTCTTGCTAAGCTGGGTTCTTCTGCTTCAAAGATGTTCTTTGATGTCCGGATTCTGGCAATGTTGGATCAAATCCATGAGCCTTTTGGTGTTGATCAGATCGGCAGCAGTGCGCAAGCTTTCAAACAGAACCCAATGCGCTCAGAACGGGGCAATGCTCTGGATAGGATGCTGATAGGGTTATCAAACTGTGCTTTGCAAACGCATGCAAGTCAGGGACTTGAGCGAACTTTAGATGACTCAGCAGCGGGTCGCATTACGCTTTCCGAAGCTGGTCTTTACGCCGATGCGACCTGTCTTGTTGCGCACAATGTGTTCGACGGGCTGAGAGTTTTTCCAGCACGCATTGAAACACACCTCAATAAGTTCCTGCCTTTCCTTGCAACCGTTTCAATCATTAATGAGATGGTGGAAAGTCACGGAGCGGATCGTCAAGTGATCCATGATTTACTACGCGTGCATAGCGTAGCCTCAGTTGAAAGTTTCCGCAAGAGTGGCGCCGAGTCTTACGACATGCTTGGTCGGATGATGGACGAGCCTATGCTTGCCCCAGTCCATGACAAAATTCAAAACTTTCTCGATCCTAAAACCATGATTGGGCGAGCCCCTAACCAGGCTCGGCTGTTCGCGGCAGAAGTTCGAGAAAATCTCAAAGAGACCTATGCTGATAGAGAGCTCTCTCCGCCAGCACGAGATCTCAAGGTTTAATCTCCTTACATACCTCGAAACAAAATAACGCCCCGACCATTTGGTTGGGGCGCTTTGTTGTTCAGTCGTGTATTACTCGTCCGCATAGGAAAAAGGAATTTGGGAGAAGTCCGGGACTTCACTTTCCATATTATTAGCATCCTCTAAGATGTACATGAGAAGAAGCCTAAACAGTGTTGGCTGGTCGGGAATGAGGTCAAGCAAGGCACATAAATAGTCGCTGTGACCATTGCAGTGCTCAAGGTGATGAAGACCCAGGCTAAAATCAGCTACCAACCTCATAAGTGGAAGCATGTTTGCCAGAAAAGCTCGGTATTTACTGTTGGTTGCTTTCCCTAATGTCTCGTCCATGGTGTGGAACTTTTCTTCAACAATGGGATCGACGTTTACTTGGATCATGGTTCCATGAGCCAGTTCTGGATTCATTTCGAGTTTTTTAAGAAACAGGTAGAGAAAAAAAGTGGTAGTGGGCGAGAGATTAATGCTTCTCCCTACCTCTTCAATTACCTCCATGATAGAAGGTATGGGTTTTTGGTGCACGTATTCCTCCTACGATGTGGTTCGATGATTATACTATTTTCTATCTATTTTTGGTATACTAGGAGTAATCTAGTCAGATACACACAAACACACATGACACTGCTTGTTGTAACCGTACTACAACTGAGTTTAGGATTGTTATTGCTCGGCGTTGCCTGGGATATATTGCGTTGGATCTATTTTATTTGCATTGGAAGAAAGATGGCTTTTCGCACCGTTCCATATGAGCGGATTATACGTGGCGGAAAGCATCGGTTTTTGTTTGTTGGAGATAGTACTACAGCTGGAACAGGAGCTATAGATAACCGCGACAGTATTGCCGGTCGTTTTGGCACGGATTTTCCAGATGCTACTATTATCAACCGAGGTGTTGTCGGACAGAAGCTGGGTGAGTTGTCTCAACGCTTTGACCCGAGAGAGTTTCGTAGTATTGATCTTATGGTGATTCAGATTGGTGGTAATGATATCGTCCATCCAGTACTGCTCGCAGATACGAAAAAGCATTTGCGTTCGCTGCTTAAAAAAGCAACTAGTGTTTGTAGCCATGTGATTGTGCTCCATTGTGGGAATGCGGGTGCTGCACCGTTTTGGCCATGGTATCTGAAAGTGCTGATGGAGTACCGTACGCTTATTATGCGAGAAGCGTATCGTATTGTGATTTTAGAATTTCCTCAGGTTGAATACGTAGATCTCTACCGAGATATTAAAGACGATCCGTTTATACCGAATGTAAAAAAGTTTTACGCTGCGGACATGTTCCATCCCAGTGGCTTCGGGTACGAAATTTGGTACTTAGAAATTCGTGAGCTGATGGATCGGCTTGGTTGGGATTTTGGTCAGGCAAGTTTGAGAACTCGTTTTGTTTCCAAGGTTATGAAGAGCTCTGTAGTAAAAAAGACTCGCCAGTTTATCAGAAAAGTGAGAACATCTTCCAAGAACAGCTAATCTCTGGTATACTTACCTGATATGAACGCACTGGAAATTAAGGGACTTAAGAAAATATATTCCAATGGAGTAGAAGCACTCAAAGGAATTGACCTCACCATAGAAAGTGGTGACTTTTTTGCGTTACTGGGTGCTAACGGTGCTGGGAAGACTACTATTATTGGTATTGTAACCAGTTTAGTGAATAAAAGCGCCGGAACGGTGAAAGTCTTTGGTATAGATATAGATCAGGATTTCTCGGCGGCAAAAGCTATGATTGGTGTCGTGCCGCAGGAGTTTAACTTTAATATTTTTCAAAAAGTACAAGATATTTTGCTTGACCAGGCGGGGTACTACGGCGTGCCGGCAGATGTTGCTTTGCCTCGCTCTGAGGAGGTCTTAAAAAACCTCGGTCTCTGGGAGAAGAGAAACGAAAAGTCACAGACCTTATCTGGTGGTATGAAGCGACGCCTGATGATTGCCCGCGCCCTCATGCACGACCCTAAGCTTTTGATTCTCGATGAGCCTACTGCTGGAGTAGATGTGGAGTTACGGCACGGTATGTGGGAATACTTAAAGCGTATTAACGCAGCCGGAACCACCATACTACTTACCACTCACTACTTAGAGGAGGTAGAACAACTCTGTCGTAACGCCGCTATTATGCATAAAGGAGAGGTAATTCGTAACGACTCAGTGAAGAACCTACTATCAGTACTTGAGAAAGAGTACTATACCGTAACAGTGAGTAAGACTGCTGGCGCAGAAAACGTTTCAGGCTTCGATATTACTATCATTGACCACGACACGCTTGAAGTAGGACTACCGAAAGGCCAGAGCGTTACTGATCTTACTAGTGCCTTACACGAAGCGGGTATTGTAACGGTCTCGATGCGACCAAAGGGTAACCGACTAGAAGGACTCTTTTTAGATCTTGTTAAAAAATAAGGACTATGACTACGAATAAAACACTTATTTCACTCTCAACCCTGACACGCAAAGAAACACGTCGGTTCTTGCGTATCTGGACCCAGACACTGGTTCCTCCAGTCATTACGCAGAGCTTGTACTTTGTAGTTTTTGGTGGTTTCGTTGGGCGCCAGGTAGCAGCAATTAATGGCGTTTCGTATATGGCCTTTCTCGTTCCGGGACTGGTTATGATGGCGATTATTACCTCGGCATTTACCAATACCGTGAGTTCATTCTTTTTTACCAAGTGGCAACGCAACATAGATGAGATTTTGGTTTCTCCTACCCCGAACTGGGTGATTGTGGCTGGCTTTGGTATGGGAGGTATACTGCGTGGAATCTTAGTGGGTCTCATCGTATTTTTGATCTCTATCTTCTTTACCCATCCACAGATCGCACATCTAGGACTAGTTCTGATCTTTATGGTATTAACCGCTATCACGTTTTCGTTTGGTGGACTTCTTAATGGAATTTTTGCGAAAAAGATTGATGATGTAGGAATCTTTCCGACTTTCGTTCTCACTCCACTGACCTATCTCGGAGGAGTGTTTTACCCTATTTCGGCTCTACCTGGTGTTTGGCAGGTTGTTTCAAAGTTTAACCCGATCGTATATATGATCGACGGATTCCGTTACGGATTTTACGGTTTTTCTTCAGTGCCAGTGTTAGTAAGTCTTGGTATCTTGATTGCTTTTTCTTTAGCACTGGGAATTCTCTGTGTAGTACTGCTCAATAAAGGGAAGGGTATTCGTACCTAAAACACATTAAGAATAGAACAGAAAAAACCACCCACAATCTCAAGGGTGGTTTTTTGTTGATCATAGAGCCATTTTTTGTTAGAATGGAGATGGAGCGCGTAGCGCTACTACACAGAAGGAGGCTACACGCCCCATGAAACTTGGACCTGAACAATTACTCACCGAGGGCAAGACCAAACAGGTCTTCGATATCGGAAACGGTGAAGTGCTGTTGCGCTTCAAAGACGCTATCACTGCAGGTGATGGAGCGAAGAAAGATGCTCTGAAGGGAAAAGGAGCCCTTGCCTGTCAGGCTTCTATTGCAATTTTCGAATTGCTTAATGCCGCCGGGGTTCCGACCGCCTACCTTCGACCAGGGGATAACCCCAACGAGATGGTGATGAAGAAGGTAGACATGATTGAGCTCGAAGTGGTTGCTCGGCGCAGCGCGCATGGCAGCTACTTGCAGCGCATGCCGCATCTGGAAAAAGGTCAGGCGTTCCCCCAGCTTCTCGTGGAGTTCTTTTTGAAAACCACCGGCAAGAAGTGGGGAGAGATCGACCTGCCTTGTGACGACCCTCTCATTGTGCCTCACTGGAGCACTGGGCATGTTGGAGATTTACCTTTCTGGCAGCTGGATCACTCCAGTATCATGCTTGAGAGTATGGAAATCTTCGAGCCCAAGCAACCCTGGTATCTGAAAAAGAAAATTCCAGCCGACCTGAGAAATAACTGGTTGCCCAAACATGCAGCAGAGCACTGGTGTGAGATCGACTACTGGACGAGGCTCATCTTCTTCATCTTTGAACGCGCGTGGCAACTGCGTGGTTTTAATAAGGCCGACTTCAAGCTTGAATTCGGGGTCACTGAAGATGGAAGGCTCCTTCTTGCTGATGAAGTCACGGCCGACAACTGGCGAGTGACCGATTCAGAAGGGAAGTATCGAGACAAACAGTTCTACCGCGAAGGCGGAGCACTGGATGAAATGCTCGAGCTGTATCGCTGGACGCTTGATGAAGTGAAGTCTTGGCGCATTCCAAAGTCGCATGTCCTTATTTGGACCGGAAGCGAAAAGGATAACATTGACGATCTGGGTTTGGCATTTGAGCGTCTAACTACAAATCCGTACTGCGAAAGAACGGATTGGGTAGAGATGGCAGTGTTGACCAAATCCATGCATAAGTCTCCTGTCCACGGCACTTTTGGACTGAACAAGATTCTTCAACGGAATCCAGAGACGGTTGTCATCGCCTTTATTGGAAGATCAAACGGCGCTGGACCAACCCTCTCTGCTAACTGCTCTGTTCCTGTTATCTCAGTGCCCAATGGCTGGGAAAAAAGGCCGGAGGATGTGTGGTCATCTCTTAGAACCCCCAGCATGACTCCAGCATCGACCATTTTGGATCCAGGCAATGCGATGCTTCATGCGCTACAAATCCTGGGACGGTCTAACCCTGTGGCCTATGCCTATGCACGGCAGATTCAAGAACAAACTCAGTCCAACTTCACATTATTGTGAACATTGGCTTTTCAAGACAATGAACTAGAGCGGCTCTACGGAGCCGCTCTTTTATTTGTGATACAATATATGTATGCAACAAGACATCAATACTCTTCCGGTCTGGTATGAGGACGAACCGGATGATCTCATCTATAGACCACTTAAGAAAGAGGTTGCTGCTGATGTGGTAGTGATCGGTGGCGGTATAGTGGGCCTTATGAGCGCCTGGTATTTAGTTGAGTCAGGGTTCTCGGTGGTATTGCTGGAAAAAGGCCTTCTTGCCAACGGAGATACGGGGGCAACCACTGGATTTTTGACCCGTCCACTAGATACCTCTCTTATTGCTTTAAAGAAGCTTCATGGAGAGAAGTTTGTTACTGATCTTGCTCTCGAACTGTATGGGGCTCAGAAAGAACTCTTTAAGATAATAGCGGATAACAAAATACGCTGCGACTTTCTGTCTAACCAGTCCTACTGGATCTCATATACTAAAAAGGACCCTGGTCTCTTGAAGGAGTGGGATCTTGTGCGTACCGTAGATAAGAACACTTCTTTGGTTGAAGGTAAGAACGGGGATGTTTTTGCCTCAGCTATCCGGTATGACAAAGAGGGTAGATTTCATCCTCGTAAGTTTATATCCGCACTAGCGAGTCTTCTAGCTAAGAAAGGTGTGTTACTCTTTGAAGAGTCCGGGGTAGTATCTGTTGCTGGTAATGAAGTCAGAACAGCTAAAGGGAAGGTAGTGGCAAAGCATATAGTGGTAGCAACTGGTAAGCCAGACGATACGTTGTTTCCAGAGCTTTCAAGTCTGGTTGTCCCGCGTCTCACATATGTGCTGGCAGCACAGTACCATACACAGCCGATCGGTGCTGAGCAGTACTGGGATGTAGATCACCCATACTTTTATTTCAGAATGATAAATCCCCATACCTTGATCCTGGGCGGGGCAGATATTTCGTACGATAAGATCAAGTCCCAGGATGCCTACACTACACTAACCCCGTATTTAGATGCCCACGTGCCTGGGTATACTGCTATTACCAATTTTTGGTCTGGTAGCTTGTATGTTACTCCTGATGAGGTGCCCTATGTTTTTACTCATCCTCATGTGCCTAATGTACACGTTATTACTGGTTTTGGTGGTCAGGGGCTCGTCTTTAGCGCTCTTGCAGGCAAGACCATTGCTTATTTAATAGCAGGCAAGAACAGTAAAGTATCTAGTATCTTGAACCCTCAAAGAAATAATATTTCAATTTCACATAACACAACTACTATGAACTCTAGTACGAGTAGTAAAGGAACACATTGGGTGGCAGTGGCTAAGGTATCTGAGTTCACTAAGGAAAATAAGAGGTGTATCACGGTAGGAGATAAAAAGCTCGCCTTATTCACAGTAGACAATATATATGTGGCTATGGATAATGCCTGTTCACATATGGGTGGACCGTTGTGTGACGGAGATTTTGACGGTAAAACTATTACCTGTCCGTGGCATGGATCAAAGTTCAGTATCACAGACGGTAAAGTAGTTACAGGGCCTGCCAAATATTCTCAAAAAATATATACAGTACGAATAGTAGGGGATAGTATTGAGGTGGGCATAGAGGATGGGGAAGTTAATAACAGTCCAAGTAACCTACCTGCTCCACCAGTACGCTACACAAAACTTATTTTAACAGTTCTTGGTGCTGGTATCTTGTTTTGGGCAGTGCAGTTTTGTCTCCAGTTCTTTTATCTAGTACCGGGAAACCTTGCGTCCTCCCTTATCCGTTCATTCGCCTTAACTGGCGCCACCATGATTGGGGCGGCATTGCTGATGAGTATTGTGTTCAAGTTCATCCCAGCACTGGCTGACCACTGGCGAGTGCGTCGCTATACAGGAGTAGTAGGGGTGCTTTTTATTACCCTACATGCATTATCTGTCTACGCATTGATGTATGGGTGGGATTTCGCAACAGTCTACTGGTCACTGAATCCACTTAAGAACCCGGTCGTATTCGGCTCCTTAGCATTAACGGGCTTTATGATAATGGCACTTACCTCATCTGATTGGATGGTCGCAAAGCTTACCTACCCGCGCTGGAAGCTCATACACCGAGTAGCCTACTTTGCCTGGATGTCGGCTATTTTTCACTTTGTACTAGTTAATCCGTTACTCAGACACACTCTGCCTATATATCTACTCTTCACTGTAGCAACATTAGTAGTTGTAGGTCAGTTATACTGGTGGATCAGGATTGCTGGAAGGAAGAAGTTTATGACCTGGGGAGGGCTTTTGGGTGCAGTTGTTATTTTGTCGTATCTTGCATTAGGCTACCTTGCTTTCTTTGCACATTAATACTAGTAATATATATACCATGGAAGAAATGAATAAGTTTGAACACGAACAGATGATGAAAGCAAAACCAAGTATTACCCCGCTCCTTGCCATTCTCGGCGGAGTGGTACTCATAACGCTTATATGGTCAGCCGTTACCGGCCTATGGGACGCGTTAATCGTTTTTCGTATTTTCATGGGGGTATTTTTTGTCACCTTCTCGGTATTTAAGTTACTCGACCTGAAGGGGTTTGCCCAAGCGTACGCAACGTACGATGTAGTTGCTAAAAAAGTATCCGGCTATGGGTTCTTTTATCCCTTCATTGAACTATGGCTAGGAGTAAACTACCTTTTTCACTTAATGCCACGAGTAACCGACTGGGTGACATTTCTCGTGATGGGTATCTCTAGTGTCGGGGTGTTGCTTGCTCTCCAATCTAAAAAACCGTTCCGCTGCGCCTGTCTGGGTACTAAGATTAATGTACCCATGACCACCGTTACGCTCCTCGAAGACTTACTCATGACGGTGATGGCAGGAATAATGCTCTTATGGCTGTAGGGAAGTTTGTTATAGCTATTCAGGCGCTTCATCCAGAGATCACAACTAAAGCCATGTTTGGTGGATATGGGGTGTATCTGCGTGGGGTAATCTGCGGAATCATAGTCGATAGCCAGCTGTACTTGAAGGTAGATAGTACAAACAGGGAACGATACGAAAAGATGAAAAGCACCCCTTTTACATACCAAGGACACGGCGGCAAACCGTATGCTATGAGTTATTGGTTGGTTTCAGGCAAGACTATCCAGGAGCATGAAAAAATCCTCGAACTACTCGAGGAGTCATATGAAGTGAGTATGCGATCAAAGCGTAAAAAAAACGAGAAGACTAGTAACTAAATCGCTCGTAGTGAATCTGGTTTTTGGGTACTCCTAGGGTAGCAAGAGCTGTGCAAACCGTCTCAATCATAGTAGGTGGACCACAGACATAGATATCTCGTGTTATAAAGTCCGGCGCGAGACGCTGGATTTTTTCTGTATCAATATGTCCATGTTCATATCCGTTCTCATGAGACTGTGAGGTTATGATGCTTGTGGGTATGTTGAGCTGCTTAAGTTCTTCTTCAAAGACGAGCTCGTCCATGTTGCGAATGCTATATAAGAGTCTTTGGTCTGCGTTCTTTAAGGACAGTGATTCTGCAAGGGCGCGAATTGGTGTAATGCCAATACCTCCGGCAATAAAGAGGTATTTACCGGTCACATTTTTTTTCTGCGTAAAGACACCAAACGGCCCGTCGATCAGTACCGGAGTGCCGGGCGTAATACGTGCTATTTGTGCGGTGAAGTCTCCCAGAGCCTTAATAGAGAGACGAAGGTTCTTGCCGTTATTAACCTGAGAAAAAGAAAATGGATGAGTGTACCATGTATCTCGAGCTAAAAAGCTAATGTGAGCAAACTGTCCAGGCTGAATTATAAAACGAGCAAGGTTGCGTCCCGTAATATATACAGAAGTGACTACCGCACTTTCCTGTACGATACGCTCAACTTCAAAACGGTGAACCCAGAGCAGATAGAGTGGACGCATAAACCGGTAGACAAGAACAAGACCGAAGATAGTGAAGTTGACTGCGTACCAGTAGTACATGGCAGACCCGGTAGTAAGATCACCGCTCTTTACTTGGTGACTGAAGAACAGTGCAATGGCTAGGTAGATTAAGAAGTGTATAAAGTACCAGGTCTCATACCGGAGCTTGCGTCGAACAATAGCTACTGAAGTGCTGATTGCAATAAGGAGTACACAAAGACCAAGAAAGGCAGCAAATACGTCTTCCCAGCTCGTAAAAAAAGTTACGAGTTGCGGGGCAAAAGCAGTGTGGTTTACGATACTGTATCCTGTAACCAAGAAAAGTGGGTGGGTAATGAGTGCTGCAAGCAGGTAGAAGCCGAGTACTCGGTGTAGGCGGTTTAACATATCAAAGCCATACTCTTGTTCGACTACTCTAATGCGTCCAATCAAGACGAGTTGAACAAGGATTCCCAGCTCAGCCAGTAGTCCCATGAGTCGTCCAAGGCCAATTAAAATCTGGCCAGTGTTGCCACTTGTCATAAAGAACGAAGAATGTGTCCACCACAAGAAGAGGGTTGTACCTAGGTTTGCTATCAGTAGTGCGTAGAAGAGTGGGCGAAGGTTCATGTTATTGAGCAAGTGTCCCTATTTTATATGCATCAAAGATAGCCTGAGCCTGGGGCTTCATGTGCTTTCGTTGTCCCGTTACTAAACTCGTAGCATCCTTGCCACAACCGAGCACAATTTGGTCTCCGCCTGGATGTTGCGGGATAAAAGAAGTCGGGTCGTATACTGCGCCGTCAATAACCATCCAGCAGTCAGTAGCTGTGTTGTGTTGAGAGACAGTTGCCATAGTATAGGTCTTTTGTGTGCTCGTTGGAATCTGTGGCTGTGAGCTGGTGTCTATGGTAGCTGTATTGGTTTGTGCTGGTTTTTCTTCTGGCTGCACATTGGTCTGAGTAGGGGCTGGTACAGGATCTGGCGTTAAGTCATCTGTTTCAGGATTTATGAAATGCCAGGTAGTAAAGGCAACAAGAACAATACCGGCAATACCAAGAGCGGGGATGTATGGTTTCATAGGAGAAGGTTTGTTCTGTATAATACTATCCAGTATACATCACGCCAAGGGGTTGTAAAACAAGACCGCTAGTGTAGTGTTTCTTACATACTAGGAAAAAACCAGCTAGTTCTGCTATACTGTCGTAATGAAATCAGATAAGGCATACAAGAACACCAGTACCCTTAGTACCACACTTTCCCTGGGGTACTTTTTGGCATCACGGCAACTGCGCAGAACTAGCTTCTGGACGACAGGGCTGATTGTCTTTATTATGACTCTCACGTTTCTCAACCTCGTAGTAATTAACGGTATTTTAGTGGGTTTGATTGTGGGGTCAAGTAACGCGTATCGCGCCCAATACTCAGCAGACATCTTAATTGCTTCCAGAACCGAGAAGGTACATATCGAAAAGACTCAACAAATTACTTCAATTATTGAGACGCTCCCTGATGTCGTTTCGTATACCCCTCGTTATTTAGTAGGGGGAAAGATCCAAAGCGACTACAAGAAAACCCGTAAGCCTGACATCTTAGCCGACGAAGCCGGAGCGCAGGTGGCAGGTATTGACCCTGAGAAAGAGGATGCAGTCACCGGGCTGTCTCATCTATTGAAGTTTGGTGAGTATTTAACTGAGAAAGATACGGACAGTATATTAATTGGAAAGTCACTGCTTTCTCAGTATTCTCAAGGTGACTTTGCAGGTACCGGTACGGTCGATGGTGTACAAGTGGGATCTCGAGTGTTACTTAAAATAGGTGATGTGACCCATGAAGTGACGGTAAAGGGAGTACTTGGCAGTAAGATAGACACCGTTGATCGCAGAATATTTATGACCAGTCGTGAGCTCGTGCGCCTTATCGGTCGGGACGAGGCGAATGCCGATGAGATTGCGGTGAAAATTCGCCCTGGTGTAACGCCTGAGAAAGTGAAGGCAGATCTCGTTAAGTCAGGAGTCTCACAATGGGCGCTGGTTCAGACCTGGGAAGAGTCACAGGGAAGCTTCTTTAAGCAAATTACCCAGACATTCTCGGCACTGGGCTCTATGATCGGGTTAATTGGCTTGGCCGTTGCCTCAATTACGATTTTTATTGTTATTTTCATTAATGCAGTCACTCGTAAGCGCTATATTGGAATCTTAAAAGGAATTGGTATCCGTCCGGCCGCCATAGAGTTTTCATATATTTTAATTTCTCTTTTTTATGCTACGGTAGGTACTCTCATTGGGTTAGGGCTTTTGTACTTCTTCCTCAAGCCGTTTTTTGATGTACATCCAATCGATTTCCCGTTTTCTGACGGTATCTTGGTGGCCGAGCCACTGGAGACAGGGATTCGAGTGTTACTGATTATGATAACCACCATTATTGCAGGGTATATTCCTGCCAGGAACATTATTAAAAAGAATACCCTCGATTCAATTCTAGGACGGTAACTATATGATTGAAGCACATAATATAGTCAAAACATTTACAGAAGGAGTGCCGATTACGGTGCTGAAAGGTATTAACCTTGTCATTAAGACCGGAGAATTTGTGTCTATTATCGGGCCATCAGGGGCGGGTAAATCAACACTGCTCTATCAGTTGTCGCTACTTGATCAGTTTACAAGCGGAAAAATTATTATCGACGACATTAATGTCGAAACTCTCTCTGACGATGAGCGGATCAACTTTCGCCTAAACTACCTTGGTTTTATTTTCCAGGACCACGCCCTGCTTCCTGAGTTAACGGCCATCGAAAATGTGGCAGTACCCTTGCTTATGCTCGGGATGAGCAAAAAAGAAGCATATAGCAAAGCATTACAGGCTCTGGCAAAGCTTGGGCTAGACCAAAGAAAAAACAACCTGCCTTCGCAGTTGTCGGGAGGAGAAAAGCAACGCGTCTCGATAGCGCGGGCGATTGTAAACAAGCCAAAGATTTTATTTGCTGACGAGCCGACAGCAAGTTTAGACTCCGAGCGCTCGCTGGATGTGATGGAGGCACTCTTGCAGCTCAATCAGGAGGGACAAACGATAGTTATGGTCACTCACGAATCTGAGTATGCGCAAATGACTCACAGAATCGTAAAGATTGCTGACGGACAGGTCGTAGACGATATCCTCGTTCCACACAAAAAATAACAAGCCTTTTACTTGCTATATCGAGCGTAGCTGTATACAATACAGTTAATACATACTCGTAATATTTCCTATGCAAAAAAAGTACCTCGTAAGTCTTACGTCCTTGATCGTAATGCTCGCACTTCCAACGGCTATCTTAGCTGCTGATGTTCGAGGGGGCGACACGGTCGCTATTAAGACGGAAGAAAAGATTGTTAATGATGTGTACGTAGCGGGTAGTAATATTGCTAGCTTAGGTGATATCGTTGGCGACTTCGTAGCGGCTGGCGGTAATCTATTTATCTCAGGAAACGTGAGCCAGGATGTGATGGCAGCTGGAGGTACGGTTACAATCGGAGCAATAATCGGCGACGATCTTCGCGCCGCTGGTGGCAATGTCACTGTTTCTGGTCCTGTCACCGGAGACGCTCTTCTCGCGGGTGGCACCATTCATGTGATCTCGACAGCAGATATCGGAGGAGATGCTCGCCTTGCTGGTGGAGAGGTAACACTGGATGCTCCTGTAAAAGGAACGCTTACCGTAGATGGTGGCAATGTTGTCATTAACGGTATGGTGACAGGAAACACCCAGATTAACGCAGAGAGTATTACAATCGGTTCAAGTGCGGTGATAGCCGGCAACCTAACGTATAGTTCTACGAGCCCGATTATAATTTCTCAGGGGGCAGTTATTAAGGGTACTACTACTCAGAACCCTGTGTCTCGTACTCATAACAGGGCGGGTAATGTTGTTGCTTCACTGTCTCTTCTTACCCTCATGAAGCTCCTTGCATTTGCCGTAACTGCTATTGTGCTCGTTTCATTCATGCCAAAGAAGTCACTTGAGATAGTTGAAACTACTCAGAAGAACTTTTGGCAGTCAGCGGGTCGCGGGTTCTTGGTGGCCGTTGTGACGCCGATTGTGGTGGCAATCCTTATGGTGACTATGATCGGAATGCCGATTGCAGTGATTCTGCTCCTCACATATATCCTTATGATGATGTTTGCGAATCTCTTTGCGGCAGTATTTCTCGGATCAGTAGTTATCCAGAAGCTACGAAAAGATAAGAAGGTTGCGATTTCGTGGCGCACTGCCTTTATTGGCATGGTGCTACTCTTTATTCTAGCTCTTATCCCGGTAATAGGGTGGATTGCCTACTGTATTGTAGTCTGTGCCGCGCTGGGTACGTTGTCGAATGTATGGCACAAGAAACTGGTTCAATACGCATAATAGTTACTCATAAACAAACATATATGGTAAAGATCCCTGATTCACTCACCCCACTTTGGTATTGGATAATTGGTATGCTCTTTCTTATGAATGGATTCTTAGGCTTTGCAACGAGCTTACGCCAGGGAATTATGTGGTGTCTCGTTGGTCTTATGTTTGCTGTGATCGGATTTCATGAATATCAGAAGGGTGAATAATGATAGGGAAGCTTCGTACCTGGCTTATTCTGCTACTGGTCTTTCTGTTGCCGGTCTGGGTTTTGCCGATCTCCTACGATTGGTTTGAGATACCAAAAGCCTATCTATTCTATAGTATCTCTTCAGGAGTATTGTTTCTTACCTGTATTGAACTTATCAAAACGAGAACATTTTATCTGCCGCGGTCAGGTGCTTTGACTGCGGCTTTTGTATTTCTCCTATCCCAGTGGATTGCCCTACTATTCTCCGTGCATCCACTTACGAGTCTGCTTGGAAACTACTTCCGTTTCTCTGGTGGAGTGCTCGAGCTTACTTTAATGTTTCTCCTGTCTCTTATCTGGGTGGATAGTGCTCACCGCGACCCTGAGTACAACACCATTCTTCTAAAGGTTATTGCCCTTACTGCACTTGTCACGAGCGTGATAAGTATTGGAATGCAGGGCGCCTACCACTATCTCTTCTCTCAAAGGCTGTATGGTACATTTGGCCAGCCAGATTTTTTAGCTGCTTGGGTTTCTGTTACTATACCGGTATCTATCTACCTTGCAACAGAAAAGAAAGAGGGGGTGTGGCGGTTTATGTGGATGGGTATTTCTATATTGTCCGTAGTAGCAGTGTTAGCGACCTTTTCTCGGGCCGCTATCATTGCTATGGTAGTTTCAGCTCTACTGACAGGATTCTACTTTTTGCGCCATCACAAGAAAAAGATGGTGCTATCTGGAACGGTATTTATTCTTGCTATCACTTTATTTATATACAAGGTACCGGCAATCTCAAGTCGCTTCAACTCGCATAACTTTTCTGAGCTGACAACTGAACAGACTTTGCAAGGAACTACTTCATTGCGTCTCCTGGCTTGGTCAGGTACCGCAGATGCCATACTACACCGCCCAGTACTAGGGTATGGGCCAGATACCCTGCTCTATGTCTTTCCAGAGTTTAGGCCGAGGAGGATTAATGACCATATTGAATGGGCCTTTAGGTTTGATCGTGCCCACTCGGATATTTTAGAGATTGCCTTTGGTAGTGGTCTGCTGGGCCTTGCTCTGTACCTTATCTTCCTGGTTGTGTGTATACGGCAACAGTTTACAAAAGGAGTAGATTCTCGGGTTTCTATTCTTGTTACTTCTGTTATTGTGATGTATGTCGTAAATCACTTATTTAGCTTTCCAACAAGCGCTACTCTCCTTCTGTTTTGGATGATAGTAGCCATAGGGATAGGTAATACTAAGGTCCGGGCAGTACCGCGGCGTGTCCCAGCATCCTTGTTGCTAGTTGGTGTGCTTTTGTCTCTTGGTTCGGTAATGCTTACCACCCGAGTATATGTAGCCGATCTGCTCTTGTCTTTTGGAAAGATCGAGCAAGCGATTGCTGTTTTCCCTTACAGGGATGTGTACTATGGGTCACTTGCAACGCGCAGTGCTGATCTGGGAGACTTTACAGGGGCGCTTGTGGCTGCAGATCGTGCAGTACAACTCAACCCTCACTACACCGAAAACTATACCATCCGAGCGGATGTAAAAGTAAAAGCAGGAATGGCATCTTTGGCGATTGCTGACTTTGAAATAGCACACCTACTTGACCCTACAAGCCCGTATATATTGTACAAAGAGGCTCAAGCCTACATTGACCTTAAAGACAATGCCAAGGCTCGTGAGTGTTTATTATCTGCTTTACAGCAAAAGCGGGATTTTACTCCCGCTTCTGATCTCCTTACAAGACTTGGAAACTAGTAGACTTTGGTTCCAGTAAACTGGAAGTTGCTAGTCTTAGGAACAGTAATAGTCTGTTCCATGGTGTTGTTTCTCTCATTTGATTCTGATACATAGTTGCCTGGGTCAATTACGAATTTCACCTTAATGGTTTGACCAATATAGTCTGAGAGATTAATCTTATTTAAGAGTTCAGTCTCGGTGGTAGCGCGCTTTGATGATGTGCTGCTGAGAGTGAGTGGGGAACGGCTGTTGTTGATGTATACATATATCATAAAGGCCGGCATAGATCTGCCCTGTGGCTTAATAATCTCGGTATCGTTTTTAATGAGGACTCCCAGGAATGGATACAGTCCACCACCAGCTCCGAGCATAGTAACGGTTGAATTCATGAAGGTGAGGTCAGGAAGGACGGGCTTTGGTGTCGGTGGGGTGTATGGGCTCGTATATGGGTTTGTATACGGCTTGGTAATAGGGGTGGTGTACGGTTGCGGATACCTGATACTTACTATTCCTTTTTTTTGAGTCACAACAACACCGTAAAGTGCCGCTGCTGCTACAAAACCCAATGCAACCAAGGTAAGAGTCTTGGTGGTGACACGGGTTTTGGTTCTGGTGAGAGTCTTTTTTGCCATAACATTAGTTTAGTTATATTTTTTTGATATTGCGATAGTAAGAAATAACTGCCAATACATCGGATTTGGTGACGCGTGGCTTGGTCTTGGTACTCTTCTCTCCAATAGTAGCAAGCTTTACACGGGCACACGCCTCGTCTAGAATGTCGATCGCCTTGTCCGGAAACCGACGATTTGAGAGTAGTGTAGCACATTTTACAACAATTGTCTCAAGGACGCCTTTTTCTAAAATAACATTATGATACGACTCGTACTTTGGAGCGATACCTTTAAGGATTGCGAGAGTATCTGCTTTATTTGGCTCTCCTACAATCACGGGCTGAAAACGACGCTCTAGCGTAACATCATGCTTGATATAGGTATTGTACTCAGGAGGAGTAGTGGCTCCGATAAGCTGTAAGTCTCCACGAGAGAGAGCTGGTTTGATAATGTCCTCGGCTTTTATAGCTCCTTCAGAGGCACCGGCTGCAACTAACTGGTGAATCTCATCGATAAATAGAATAATCCCGCGGTTTGCTTCCTGTACGGTTGTAAGTAAGTGATTCATGCGGTCTTCAAACTCTCCACGGTATTTGGTGCCCGAGAGCATCGCGGTAATATCTACCGAGAGGACTCGTTTACCAATAATCTCTTCAGGAACTTCACCTGCTATTATACGCTGGGCAAGACCCTCTACTATAGCGGTTTTACCGACTCCGGCTTCACCGATAAGAATCGGATTGTTCTTAGAGCGCCGCGTGAGGATCTGGATAGATCGCTCTATTTCTTGTGTTCGTCCTATAACAGGATCGAGTTTGCCTTCACGGGCCAGGGCGGTTAGGTCTTTCATGAACCCTTCAGTCTTCAGGCCGCTCCCGGGTTCTTTTTTACGGTACACGAAAAAGAACGCCACGCCGGCGCCAATGACTATTGCCCAGTACAAAAAAGTTATTTCCATGTTGTGTTTGTTTTTCTAGAAACCGATGCTGAATAAAGCAAGTATACCATGAAGTAGGGAATTACCAACAGTATATACAAATGTAAAGAAGGGGGTGAGTAGAAATAAGTTACCCGTTACTACTTGGAATAGCAACAAAGCAAGTAGGGCGTAGGGCGCAAAACGGAAAAAAGTTTGCGCTTTCTCTTTAGGTAGGAGCATCTCCAGGATATGGGAAGCATCTAGTGGTGGGAGAGGGATGAGGTTTACACACATCAAAGTAATATTGAGAGAAAAGCCAAGTGAGAAAATCCAGGAATATGCAGTAAAGGTATAGATACCACGATTAATGAGGAGGATATTAACAGCCGTTAGGATTCCAAAGAAGAAGGCGAGCACTAAATGAGTTACCGGACCAATAAGGGCAACCTTTACGGTATCTAGTTTGGAAAGGTTACCGCTAGTAGGTACCGGTTTGCCCCAGCCAAAACCGAGCAGCAGAAAGGTGATAATCCCGGTTGCTTCAAAGTGAGCGATGGGGTTGAGAGTAAGTCTCCCAGATTCTTTAGCATCTGTGTCACCAAAACGAGTAGTAGCCCATGCATGAGCTGCCTCATGCAGGGTAATACTTAGTACAAAGACCACAAAGGTTACAAGAAAGTCAGGTTGGGATATAAAAAGGTCTGTCATATAGAGATACTATACGCGATATTCATCCCATTAATCTATATTTCTTTTTTATCGTACAATATAGATGGTTGCTCTCCCGTTCCCTTTCTTTTGTATAAGACCGAGGTTAATGAGCTTTTTGAAGTCGAGGTGGCGAGTGGGCTTAGCGCGGGAAGTGATACGAGCGTACTCACGGTCAGTAATAAACCCATGTTTTGTGATGTGGTACAAAATAGTTTCGTGGTGCGGTTTAAGAACTGTTTCAGAAGATTTTTTTTGTTTTTTAAGGATAGCACGTACTCTTAGTAGCTCGTCTATGATGCCGTCAGTAAAGTATTCTAACCAGGGAGTGAAGTCTATTGTATCTTTTTCGTCATAGTAGTGGCCTACAACTCCAACGGTATTAAAATACTTTTCAATGTGTTGATTGTAGTAGTTCTCAAAACTAAAGAGACTAAAGGTATTAAGCCCCATACTAGCGAGCACGAGCTTAGTTATAAGGCGAGCTGTTCTTCCATTGCCATCAGTAAATGGATGGACAATAACGAATTGTTTGTGAAATATACCGGCCAAAATAAGTGGGTCAATTATATCCTTGCTTGAGTTAACGAACTGTATGAGGTCATCTAGTAGGTGACGTATGTCTTGCGCCTGTGGCGCCATATATATAATTTTTCTAAGCTTAGGATTCTTTACATATACCTGAGTAGTTCTGAGTTTACCGCTATTCTCCGGGCCTATTAATTTATTGGTTACTATCTTCTGAGTATTAAGAATAGTGGCCAAATTGAGAGTGCCCTTTCTTTCACGAACTACCATATCCAGCTCTTTTAGGGCGTTATTGTAGTTAATTACTTCTCTTTCGCTGTCCCGAATTATCTTTGGATTATTCTTAAGTATTATTTTCACCTCAGATAGGGGTAGGGGGTTTCCTTCAATGCTAGTTGAAGAGTACGAAGAAAGAGAAAAAGCATTTCTCTTTAATTCTGCCAAAACAACAGTGGGGTATACCTCACTGTTAAGCTTCTCGATAAGAACCGTAATTTTCTTAATATTAGCGAGTAGCTTCGGTGTAATAGTGTAGTGTGGGTCAAACATATCGTCTCATTAATATAGACGTATTATAGACGTAAATTAGACGATTCGCAAGCTATGTGCTACTTGCCGCTACTGCCAAAAATGCCTTCACCACGGTCAGATTCTGGGAGTTCTTCTACGATTTCTATCTCAGGCTGTTCGATTTTTTGAATGACCGCTTGCGCAACTTTATGCCCTTTTTCAAAGGTATATGGTTCGCTTGAGAGGTTAACCATACCGATCATAATTTCACCGCGAAACCCAGCATCGATTACGCCCCCTAGGGTTTTAATTCCATGTTTGATGCCAATTCCGGACTTATCCCAAATAAGAAGGACATAACCCTCAGGAAGAGCAACGGAGATGCCTGTCGGGATAATCTTTTTTTCAGAAGGGGAAAGCGTTACTGCTTCAGTGGCATAAAGATCCATACCAGCATCGTGGGTATATGCAAAGCTAGGGATAGTAGCATCAGGGTGAAGTTTTTTAATTAAGAGTTTCATAGTGTAAGTATAAACAAAAAACACACGATTGGTAGTGTGTTTAGATATGAAAAGGGCCTATCCGAAGACAGGCCTTTTCGACTCGGTTAAGAGCCAGTGAGGGCGAGGGGAGCCCCTGGGGGAATAGGAGGAGTTTCGCATTGTCCGTAGTAGTCGTAAATAACTTGTTTCGTTTTGTTATTTCCGAGCTGATACGGAGTAAATTCACTCTTGTCCTGTTGGTACGGATCAGCGCCATTAGCGATCAAGCAGATCATAATGTCGCGTAGATCCAGTGAAGCGGCAGTGTGGGTTGGCGTCTGAAAGTCAAGATCCATGCGCCGATTTGGGTCGGCTCCTGCCTTGATTGCAGCGCGTACTGCCACGATGTTGTTCTCCGCAATGGCATTGCGAAGCCGGTAATCGACTTTTCTCGGTCGATTGGACGAAGCCCGTCTAGCGGGAGGGGTTGTTGGTGTTCTTGGCATAAGAAGCACCTCCTGTAAAATGTAAAAGTGCGTATTGCACTCTTCAACCTATCTACAATATATGGTAGCAAAGTGCCGTAAAAAAGTCAATAGGGTACAAGATGTAGATTCATGTAATCAACATGTAGAACTATAAGAACCCCCTGCTATACAAGATATGGATATATTTTGTTTTGGGCAAAGAAGTACCCCACGAATTGTGGGGTGAAAAGAGACGAGACAGAGACCTGTCTCGTTAAGGACTGGCAATGAGATTGAGGATAGATATGACCGTATGGGGTCTGAGGTTTACGGTTTGTGCGTGTGTTTCTGTTTCATGAAGAAGAGCCATTTCCTCAAGGCTAATCGCAATGGTTTTTTCTTCAACAATGCGTGGCTCAGGAGAGCGCCATTCAACCACCGTATCTCTATTTGTAAGCTCGGTGTGTCTCGTGCCATCTTCTTTGTGTTGCACTGACTTTACACTGCTCAGAGATGGTCTTGGGGGAGTATTGTTTGGTCTCTTCAAGAGGTGTTGGCTAAGGAAATCAACAGACTCCTTTCTGTCTTTGCACGCCTCTTGGAGGTGGAGCTTAAAGGAGGTGGTAAGGTCTTGCCCAGCGCGTGCGGCAGCAGCTTCCGCCTGATCTACCCATTCCTTTACAACACGGATGCTCAGTGATAACTTGGTGCTATCTAAAGAGATGATGTTTCCTGTTGTGGGCTGTTCAACCACAACGCGAAGTAATGTGAGTTGTCCCGTATCCAAAGAGTGCCTCCCTGTTTGTGTGTTTCTCTTGGTATTGTACCACAAATATGCATAAATTTACATTATATATTTATTACACAGGGTTTTTACTATAAATATATGTACATAGTATTCATAGCATAGTATAATATATACAGGCCACTTGTGGTCAAAAAAATGTCCTAAGTGGACGAAAGGCTTGAAAATGACCCTTCCCAACCCAAACAGTAGACTTATCTTGGCTGTTGAAGACAGGCCACAGCTCGTCATTAATCAATTCCGCTTTTCTTCTGGATTAGAAGAAATGGGTTTCACGCTCCACGACGAGATGCCCGCCACCCAAGAAGACGCGATCCGACTCACTAAGGAGCTTAACCCAGGGCTGATTCTGATGGATTCTGACCTCGACCAGGAGTATTCCGGACTAGATGTCTGGAAGGCGCTGCGCGAAGCAGGGTTCGAGGGAGTTGTTCTGATGAACTCTCAAAGCGGCTTCGCTGAGTTTCAGTATGAAGTAAGGAGAACCTCTCCGGGCTGGAATGACCCCAACTTCAAGCTCGAGTTCGATGTGAGCAAGCGAAGCGGTGACCTCAGGTTCGTTCTCTCTAGGCTCGTCGAACAGGGCCTCGTCTAACACTCCCCAGGAGGAGCTCTACACCGCCGTGATACGACAGAAAAAAGTTTAAGGAGAAGTCCCGATGAAACAAAGAACGATGATGCTCAACCTCAGATGCCAACAAAACGGCGAAAAGGATCGCTTTTTTACAAACACTATCCCCCTGGATTTTATTCCGCCTAAGGAGATGGAGATCTGTATTGGAGACTTTGAAAATAAGTCTGGGTTTTTACCCACAAGCTTATTTGCAAAAGTCACCCGTAACCTGATTGACCCGAGGGTAGATCCCATCAACCACAGGATCGGAATACAAATCTGGGTCAGCTACTTCGTTGATCCAAGTGAAGACTGGGCTTCCGTTGAAAAAGCGCTTTCTTATGCCGGATGGAAACCCATCTTGCAACAAGAAAATAAAGGACAGAACGAATGACCCTAGGTCGCAAAACTTTCCCAAGAAACTCGAATGCCGAAGAGGACATCCACTCTTCGGCTATTATTTTGTCTTTTTTCTGGTAAGATTATAAGCAGAACCATTGCAGTTTAAAAAACAAAGGAGGGCTTTATGCTCTATTTCACCCCGTATCAACAGAAGAAGGGAACTAACCTCTTTAATATCACCAGGATTCCTGTCCAAGATTTGGATCAAGAAAGATTGGCAAAACAAATTGCGGCCAGTCATGCACGCTTGGAGCCTTTCATAGCCACAAGGCTCATCCCGTGGCTACAACACAAGAATCTCTGGGAGATCACTGCTCTTGTTGCATTTCCCGAAAGTTATTGCAACATTCTAATGGAGGAAGAAAAGCCTCAAAAAGAACAGTCCTTTGATAGGTGGAGAGCTTTGCACTGCACGGCAGCTGCTCAGGCGTATTGGCCCTTTGCGCAAAAATGCGTTGAGGGTATGCGTGTGAACGCAAGCACCTATCAACATTGGGCTCTTTTGCGTAAAGTGAGGGGTGTTAGCGAACAGGTAGTTTTTGAAGGAATGGCTGGCTGTGCTGAGAACTTAGCTCAGCTGAACCTGATTTCGTTTGCGCTGCCACTGAGACGCTATCCGCATGTGCGCCACCTGATCTTGCAAAAAACAGACCAGATTGCAAGCTGTGGAAGTGTGAAAGAGCGGCTCGCCGTACGTCTCCTCCAGATTCATCTTGTGGGGTATGCATAAGATTGTTTCATGCTCGAATTCAAGATAAGCCGAAAGTCTCCTAGTAGGAGATGAGTAGGCTATTATTTTGCTTAAAATTCTGATAAAATGGTGCTATTATCTCTTGTCTACACTACTATGGTTATTTCTCGTACTGTAATTGCTAACTCTTTGCTGCTTCTAGTGGCCCTTGGATACGATGTCTTTGCATTGTTTCATGGGGATCCTATTGTTGCCGTATCTTTTCTTGTTGGCGGTACACTGGCGGAGCTTGTTGTTATGTGGATACTCGTGAATGTGATCCCGAAAGCGTTTAAAGAAATTTATAAACCTCGTTTGTTATGGGCTACATGTATAAGTGCTCTTTTTACCGCACCGCTATTTCCTGTGTTGTCGATATATATTGCTAATAGATACTTTATTGGCTTACAGCCTCTCTTGATACTGCTCAGTGCTCTGCTTATTTTCTCTATCGGCACACTATTCTTTGCAGGTATGGGTAAAATTCGTTTTCGTTGGGCTCTACTATTGTCGTTTGTAATAAAGGTAATTTCCTTTGGTGCTAGTATGGGCACGCTAATAGTAGGTGCTGCCTTCTTGTTTTCAACTATTTCTCATTAATTATTCTTTATATGCTACAAATTGGAATCGTAGGACTTCCTAACGTGGGAAAGTCCTCATTATTTAACGCACTCGTCAAAAACGCCGTAGCGGAAGCGAGTAACTATCCCTTTACCACTATTGAACCCAATGTGGGTATTGTCGAGGTGCCAGATAATCGTTTGACTGAACTGGCAAAGGTAGAGAACAGTCAAAAGATTATTCCTGCTTCAATCAAGTTTGTGGATATCGCAGGACTGGTAGCAGGAGCCTCTAAAGGAGAAGGACTAGGGAATAAGTTTCTGGCTCACATTAAAGAAGTAGACGCTATTGCGATGGTAGTTCGTTGTTTTGAGGACGGTAATATTATCCATGTAGCAGGAAAAGTTTCCCCTATAGACGATATCCGAGTCATAACTCTTGAACTTATCTTATCTGATCTTGAACAGGTCACTAAAGCCATTGACCGCAACGAAAAAGAAGCTCGCTCGGGTAAGAAAGAGGCACAGGAACGCGTAGCACTTCTTGAAAGAATGAAAGGTATTCTTGAAGAAGAAAAGTATCTACATGGCAATATTGAACTCGATGAGAAAGAACAAGAGTTACTCAAAGAAACCCAGCTCATTACTATGAAGCCAATGTTCTACATCGCCAATGTCTCAGAGGACCAACTAAGCATGACTCCTACGCAGCTTGGCGTGCCAGAGGGAAGTGTGAAGATCTGTGTAGCACTAGAAAAAGAGCTAGCTCAGATGAGTGAGGAAGATCGCACCGAATACCTGACGGCTATTGGTGCCTCTGAACAGATGACACCACTCCAGCAGGTCATAGCTCGAGGATATACAATTCTCGATCTCATTTCGTACTTAACAGTAGGTCCTCAAGAAGCGCGTGCCTGGACTATTAAACGAGGAACACTCGCACCGCAAGCAGCAGGAGTGATTCACACCGACTTTGAAAAGAAGTTTATCGCAGCAGAAGTGGTGAGTTATGACAAATTCATTGAGGCCGGAGGCTTTCCCAAAGCTCGAGAAAAAGGCTGGGCTCGTATGGAAGGAAAACCCTATGTTTTCCAGGATGGAGATGTGGTGCTCTTTAAGCACGGATAATACGAAAAGATCTAGGAAGCCGGGGTATTGCCCCGGTTTTTTTCTATGTGTTGTATAAAAAAAGCCACCCGTTGCATATGCGCAGGGTGGCGTCGTACGTGTGAAGCTATGTGCTATGCCTCGGCTTGAGGCGGCTCGGTTGAAACCGGGCTTTTTTGTGAAGTGCTGGTGGCAACTGATGTGGTTGGCGTGGTCTGTATGGTGCCCAGCATGGAAGCCAGAACGGCGTCCAGGGTTCCGTTGCCGGTGCCGCTGTTTCCTCCGATAACCAGGATGTGAGGAGTGGGAGAGATGCCCTTTTCCGACATTGCCTGGATAACATTGAGCCTGAGCGTGCTTTCAGGCCCAAGAATTTCGGACTGGGCTTTCAGACCCTTGCCAAGTGCTTCAGCCCTTGATCCTTCGGCCTTGCCTACGGACTCGATATAGGCAGCTTCACCTTCACCTTGTTTTTTGCGCGCGCTAGCGCGATTCTCGGCTACCTGGATGCCGACTAGGGAGCTGGATAACGATTCTTGAGCTTCCGCTGTTCCCTTGGCTGCCAAAGTCTTTGCGCGAGCATCCTCAGCTAGCTTCTTTTGCTCTTCAGTTTTCACTTGCTGGTTGGCGATTTCTCGGTTTTTCAGAACTGAAACTAAGTCTTCCGGGAAGGTGACATCTTGAACGAAGATGCCTACCAGTTGAACGCCATACTTGGAGAGTTCACCTTCGACATATTTTTTCGCTTCCTCCTGGATCGTGGTTCGTTCCTCGATGAACTTAACTGCCGACTTTTCTTGTAGTTTGTTGCGAAAGTAGTTTCCGACAACTGGTTGGAGTACTTCACCGACCAAGTTGGCGACACTGCCCACGCGCGAGATGACGCCAGGAGCCTCAGCGTCTGGGATGTGGATCTGCACTTGAAGGTCTAATGTGAAAACAAAGCCTTCTTTGCTCTTCACATTAATCGGACTCAGTTTCTCGTCGAAGTTGTGGGCTGTGCTGACGCGATCCGACCAGTTCAGGGTGATGATGGCGGTGGGAACCTTCTCCACTGAGTAGCAGTGGGAGTTGAGCGCATATTTTCCGGTGCGCAGTGGCTCAATCCAAATGCCGCGGCAGCCAGGGCGAACTAGCCACCCGTGCTTAAACTTCTCACCAGACTCATCTTTGGGTGGCAGTCCGGCGTATGCCGTAACCACCGCCACCTCTCCTTGCTTGACCACAGTCATTGGGATGACCTCGAGGCTCACTAGGATTGGGTTGAGTAGATACGCTCCTGGCAGGAGCACATCGTATTGCAGTCCGCGTTTACCTTTGCTGTCGAGAAACGCCTGGAAGTCTTGGTACGAGTTGTGTTTCGCGTTGGAGTTGCCCATCATGGCATGAACCAGTTCTTTGTTGTCGATTTTGTCTGGTTCCCCAGTTCCTTTATGGAGTAAGGCTTCGATGTCGGAAAATCCTCCCAGGCGGCTGAAAAGGTCGCCGGTTCCAAGAGGCTCGCCGTCAAGAGCGGTGACAACCCCGATACAGTCCACCGGAGCATTGTCTTCCTGTCTTCTGACTGAGGAAATGGTGTCAACCTTGAGCTGACTGCTACGAAGACCAAAAGCCTCGCAACCCACGCTTGTTTTCTCTAGTCTGGACTCCAAGTTTGGGTCAGTGGGAATTCCGAAGACCTTTTCTCCGGTGACAACTAGGAAGGCAATGGGGTGAAGGGGGAGCACAGTGCCGGGTGGGAGAACAGGGCGTTGCACGCCTTTTTGTCCACCACCATTAATGAATGCTTCCAGGTCAGTAAACTGACCAAACGCCGGCTTATAGATGCCCGAGCGGGTTCCGTTGGGGAGTGGTTCTCCGATCTGGGAGATGACCACGCCCTTCTCGTCTGCTGGAATCTGCACCCATGGACATCTTTTGGCTCTGAAAATGGGCCACAGCACAAAGCGCAGTCCGGGCATCAGGAGCTTTGCTTGGTATCCGGCTTCGCCGTTGAAGGCGATAGGGTTTTCGCCGCGATTCTTGCGTCCGAAGTTTTTGGTCAGCAAGCCAACCTCTGTTGGCCCGATATAGACCAGCATTTCACGGACAATGGCAATAAGAGCCAGAAGTCCGATAATGCCCATCACAATCAAGGCAATGTTTTGGAGGTCGAAGTTCATACGGTATCCTTTCTTCCTGTTGAAGATTTGAAATGGGGTGGTGTACCGACAGTTGCAGTGAGGCTACCTCATGAGTTCTCCTTATCTTTTTGATGTTTAAGCTGGGAAAGGTCAGGTGCTCAACATATTGAGCACAGATACTATTTATAGCATTAAAAGATATATAAGTCAATATATAACAAAAGAATAACATCAGCACTAAGTAACTTAGTATTATGAATATACTCACACTTTCTATTTAGTAAACTTCCCGTATAATACTTGTATGACAGAAGAACAAGACGAACAATTTGATGGAGATGTGGAACGCTTTGTCTCACCAGTAAGAACTATGGACGACAAGGTAGATACGAGCCTTCGCCCTCAGTTACTTTCTGAGTATATAGGTCAGGGGAAGATTAAAGAGTCCCTCCAGATCTTTATTGATGCGGCTAAAAAAAGAGGAGAAGCTCTTGAGCATGCCTTGCTCTATGGCCCGCCTGGTATCGGAAAGACAACTCTGGCTTTTGTTATTGGAAACGAACTTGGTCGTCAGACTAAGGTGACTTCCGGTCCTGCCTTACAGCGAGCAGGAGACCTGGCTTCAATGTTAACCAGTCTTGAAGCAGGCGATGTGCTTTTTATTGACGAGATTCATCGTCTGAATAAAGTAGTGGAGGAGATCTTGTATCCTGCCATGGAAGATCGTGCAATAGATATTATGATAGGAAAAGGACCTGGTGCCAGATCTATGCGTATTGAACTGCAACCCTTTACCATTATTGGTGCTACTACAAAGGTAGGTATGATGAGCTCGCCGTTGCGAGACCGGTTCGGTACTATCTTCAATCTCGACTTCTATACAAAAGATGAAATTTCTCAGATCGTGAATCGTTCGGCGCAACTTCTCAACTCAAAAATTTTAGATGATGCTACTGCATCGCTTGCAACAAGAGCCCGTTTTACGCCCCGAATTGCAAACCGTCTTTTGCGTCGCGTACGAGACTTTGCTGATGTAAGGCATGATGGAGTGATAACTGCTACTGTAGTAGATGAGGCTCTTACTATGCTGGACATTGATTCACTCGGACTTGATAAGGGAGACAAAAAAATACTTCTTACCTTGATAGATAAATTCAAAGGAGGACCAGTGGGACTGGAAACACTAGCGGCAGCTACAGCAGAGGATGTAGAAACCATTGAAGATATGTATGAGCCATACTTGCTTCAGATCGGGTTTCTAGAGAGAACACCCAGGGGGCGCAAGGCAACAGCCAAAGCCTACGAATACTTTGGTCGCAAGCAGGTATAAAAAAAATAGAAGAAAAGAAGGTATAGAAAAACGGCGTCCTTTCGGACGCCGTTGTTTTTTTGTTGTTCGTAACCCTTTCCTCCAAAGGGTAGTTGTTTAGTGAAGTGACAAAACACGCCGTTTGAGGCAGGAGTTGGGGTCAAAGCCCGCTTCTTTAAGGAGTTGTTTTGTCTTTCTCCATGACGGACCAGGTGCTCGGATGTACAGGATGACTTCGTCGTATGCGACGCGCACCCCATGAACCCATCGTTCCTTCATGTCCACATGGGTGTTGATGGGAATCTCGGCTTCTTCCAGGATCGGCAACACAGCAGGTTCCAGAATTGCTCGTACGGGGCAATCATGGAGTGCTCCGCTGGGAAGCTGAATGATTTCCGGATGCCATTCCCGGCCGTTTGGTTTCTTTTTCGGCGGACTTTCTGCTTGAGCAGGAGCCTCTGTCAGGACGGGGTAAGGACCATCGCCTCGAAGGTAAGCGGCAAGTGCCGCTCGTACTTCAGGGTCTGGGGATTTAGATTGACGCTGGATGCCCGGCATCAACGTTTCCCCTTCGCTTCAGCTAACTGTTGCTCCATGATTTTTTTCATAGAGCTGATTTCGAAGCGAAGTTCCTTGTCGTTGAGTGGGGCAAAGAACCGTTGAGGAACTGGGTCGCCGCTGGTCAGGAGATTGCCTTGGTATCCTGGTGTCAGGAAAAGGCCGAGTTCGTAGCCTTTTTGAATAACATCAGGGAAGCGATGAGTTCTACCGCCTTGGTTGATGATGAGGTCTCGGTTCTCGACGGTGACATCTTCACTGACTGTCACGATCCAGCCGCGGCTGACAGGGGGGCGATCTTCTTTCTTATCGTCCTTTTCCCAGTTGTAGGGGCAAGGGCACCACAGTTCTGTGTAGGTGAGAGCCTTGCGCTGAGCGGGCTTGATGTCGTGGTATCCTTTGTGCCAATGGATACCAAGGACAGGGCGTAAGCCAATTGCGACCTGAGGAAGTTTGCCGTTTAAGGCTGTCAGGATTTCTGCAGGTGAGTGCAAGAGATAGCCGACGGCCTCGGCATACTGATCGCTCTTTGGCTGAAAACTTGCAGGTTGAGATAGAACAGCCCGGAGGATGTCTAATTTGGCTTGTGCAGTTTTCGTATCTGTTGAGTGTGTCACGTATGTGCCTCTTTTTTCTGGATTAACGGGATTTGTTCACGAACTGAGGTTAGGCATCCTCAGCTCGAGTCCGCATATGCGGCAATTTGTTTCATGCGCTTATACCGTCCTTTCTATAGTCTTGGGGAAATGGGGGTCAAAGAAATGGGTGGCTGAATGTGTCCAGGGTTGGAGCATTCAAGCGCTTTTTGTCAACGAGCGATAGTGATAATTATAGGTAAAATGACCACTCTTGTCAATATTGATAAAAAGATGTAAAATTAGGAATATAAAGCCATAATTTAGTTATTTTTATTGCCATGTTTGGAAGCATCCTTCTACTTATCTATGCTTTGTTCCTTATCGCCTATGTGGCGGTGATGGGCTATGCCATGTACCGAGTGTGGCTTTTTGGTCAGTACCGGGCTTTAGCTGGTATGAGTATTTTAGTAACACTCTGTTTTGTGATTGCGATGTTGGGTATCATTGCCTTTACCTTGATTGGTATTGGACGCTACACCTGGGATGATTCCGCTCACTTTTATATCGACAAATTAATTCATGTTTCAGATCAGAATACGCAGTTTCAGGCAAAAACAACTACCCCTAAAGGAGGTGTCAAATGACCCAGTCGGTAGTACTCCACCTTCACGAAAATGAAAAGATCATTATGATTTTGCGCCGCCACTGGCTGGTGTACTTACCTCATATTGTTATCGCCTTTATTTTGGCGGTGGTATTTATGGCAATTGTGCTGGTAGCTAATGTCTCGATGAGTGGCAAAGAGTTCTCAGACATTTTGCACGAGTTTGCAGCGTATCGTGGCCTGATTTGGGGCGTCTTTGCAGTTGGCGTTATTGCCGTAATTGGTTTTGTACTTTTTCTCATCGCTCGCCACACTATCCAGCCTACGCGCCAAACGGCTCGTCATATCGAATTTTTTAAGCGCAACTGGTATGTCTTTATTGTTATTGCTACCCTTGCAATTGGTTTTACCGTAGCACTCGGTAGTTTCTTGCTCTTAGATATTATTTCTAACCGCGCCGCGCATGAGGCGCTGGGTGGTAATATCTCAGATCACCTTGGACGTGGAGCCCTTACTATTTTCTCTGGCATGTATTGTCTTTCACTAGTTGCCTACTTGTACGCCTCGTGGCTGGACTACTATTTAGATATCTTTGTCATCACTAACCGCCAGATACTAGATATTGAGCAGATTATTCTTTTTGGTCGCAAAATCTCTGAAACTAATTTCCAGCAGATTCAAGATGTAACCTCGAAAGTAAAGGGACTCATCAACACCTTACTAGACATTGGAACTGTCTTTATTGAAACGGCGGGTGAAAAAGAAAACTTCTCATTTGAAGATGTGCAACACCCCACCTTTATTGCTTCAACGATTCTAGAGATTCAGCAACAGCAGTGGGAATACGCTGCCGGAGGAGATGAGGGTCGGGCTGAAATGGAAGTAAAAGTAGAGGAGTCGAGTAATAAGTTCTCATACAACCCTAACGCCGAAATTCCTGAACAGTTCCAAAAAGCAGTCGGCGTGCGAGACAACGAAGAGCTTCCCATTCGCCAAGCAGCGCATTTTAGGGGGGACGAAGAAAGTACCCATCAGGGTGGACTCATTCACCTTGGCCGTGCCCAAGACCGTGAACCACAGGAACGACGCACCCGCGTTCAGGGTGGGGTAATTACTCAGCCGTATTATGGGTCAGAGCGTCGTCAACACCGGGAAATTCCAGATGAGACTATTCCTGAAAAAAAGAAAGTGCTCTATACCGATGGTAGGGTGATTTTAGACCATGGGGTTATCTGGCAGAGTAACCAGAACTTAACTGATGATATTATGGATGTACTCAACCAGATGGACGCTGAAAATAGTAGGTAGTATATAGATGTATAAAAAAAGGAGCCCCGGACCTTGTGGTCGCGGGGCTTTTCGTAGGTAAGGGGAACACTCAGTCTTCTGAGTTGTCGTAGTTTTTTGCTTCTTCCATCAGCTCCTGCTCAGAGGCAAACACTCCATGCTGGAACAGAATGGCGATGTAGCCATCAGGGAGTTCGAGTCCATGGATGGGATCGGCAATGAGGTCGACCATATGTCGTTTGGCTGCTTCTCTCCTCGCCAGAGTTTCTTTTTTCTTGGCGTCCAGCAAGTCTCCAAACAAACGGTTGATAACTCGGACCTTATCGTCTTTGTCGATCGTGATTGCTTCAGGAACCGCAGTCACGAACCGAGGAAACTGTGTCTGTATAGCCTGGTTGAGAGTTTCAACGAATTGGTCTGGGACCTCTGGGAACTGAACTTTAATTTCGTACCCGTATTGGTCGTCTCGCCCATTTGGAAAGAAGAAGGCTGCTTGGCTTTTTTTATCTCGCGTGTGCAAAAAAGCAAGTTTTCGGGCCATATGGTTCGTGAGTGTTTGTAGCGTTTGACTGTTATCGGCGAGGCCGATAACTATGAAGATGCTGCCAAAGAACCAGACTAGTGCGAGGGCGGTAAAGCCGCCAAGAGTCGTGCCTATCGCAGCCAGGAATCCACTGCTCAAAATCAATGCGGGTGCAGTGGAGACGAACGCATTTATCACGAGGAGAATGGAAGATGTTACGAGCACTTCCCGTGGTCCCGGTTTTGAGGAATCGCACACTGCCCACGTGGCAAACGCAGTTAGCGCCACCCACAGGAGTGAGCTTGCAATTGGGTTTGGCGAGGAACTCAGCAGGAAGACTCCAGCTGTCGCGACTGCGGATAAGAGGATAAAGATTGTCAAATTGAACATATTGTCAGCTTGACCTTCTTCCTTGCTCCCAGGTCTTTCGTGTCCGGGCAGGCAGTGTGTTGTGCCGTCCATGGCGAGGTGGCGAAAAGTCACCATCTTGTGTTTTTTGCACAAGTGCTCATAGAAGTTCTGTTTCACGATCGCCCAAGGGAGGATGCCATAGGCCAGAAGCTTCTCGCGCCAGTGGTCTGGGTTGAACTCCAGCTTCTCAATGTCTTTTTTCAGTTCTGTGATCTGCAGATCCAGTCCAGTCAGTTCTTCTTGGATCTGTTTGATTTCCGCGTTTTGTTCGCGCGTCAACGACATCACAGAGCTTGGGAGGAGTCCTGGCCTCACAATAAATCCGAAGAACATACTCCCTGTTTGCTGGTTTTTTTCGTCAAACTTTTTTTCGAGGGCGCTTTTTTCTGCCGCAAGCTTTACGAGCTTATGTTTCAAAGCTTCGACCGACTGGGCGTTGTTGGTCTGGAGGGTCTCTTCGACTCTCCCCCAGGTGTTTCTTTGATTTGCAGCGACAACTGCTGTACTCATGTATGCCTCCTTAGTGGCGTTGGTGTGTGTATTTAGCCGAATGTGAATGTTCAATTAAGAACTGCGATTATTATATAATAATCGCTAAGTAAAGTCAAAAATAGCGACCCTTACGGATCGCTATTCTAACTGCTTGGTTACGCCTGCTCTATTTACAGGTCTGTGGGAAGAGAGTGGGGTCTTGGGTAATTTCTTTTAGCTTTTTAGCGCACCACCCTCTAACGAATAGTCGTTCTTTTTCAGCCAAGTCAATTACGAGGTCGTCTTCCTTGTTTTTGAATAGGTATCCACTACCATAGCCGTCTTCGCTGTTTTCTGATTCGCAATTAGCATACCCTTCGAGGGTGTACTTTAGCCCAGTAGTGGCTGGAGTTTCGTGAAAAGGGAAAGTGAACTCGTCGTCCTCATCTATTTGGTCTTTGAACCGAGCTTTAAGCTTTTTCCTCCAGTGTTCTTTATCTATATAGCTTTCAGCCCGGTCAAACTTTTGGTTGATACTTGGCTCGATGCATGGTTTTGGCTCTAACGATCCGTTGTGCTCCTTAACTTCAACTGATCCACTGACGCTACCTGCATGTGTAATGCTGGTAGAGCCTGTAGTGGTGGAGTCCTTGGTCTTAAAGATCCTTTCGTTTGCGGTTATGGTCCTTTCAAGATCCCAGCACCAACGGTTGAGCTTGATGGTGAGCTCAAAATCAGGAGTGACATCTTCATATCCAGGACTTTTGCTCGTTGTTATCCAGGACTGCAGGTATGGCATGTGGTTGATTCTGAGGTCACAGACGATAAAGCCTGATTTGCCACCGACTGAGAGTGGTTGTTTGAGTAGAGTGTTGTCTTTGAGAAAAACCACGTTATATGCAGAAGAGATATTGTGGATGGTTATGTCTCTTTCTCTCTTCTGCATGCTGTGCAGCGCAATGGTTAGGGGGTGATCTTTGCGGGCTATCTCAAGGATAACTACACAGCTTACTCCCAGGATCGTTCCTACTACCGAAATGACTTTCAAGATAGTGGTGTGACGTTTAAAGAACTCTCGCATTGAAGCCTCCTAGGGTGTTTTGATGTTTGGACGTGAAAAGAGCAGGTAGAGCTGAATAGCTATATTATACATACTGCGAATAGTTGTGTCAATATATGTTGTGAGTAGTGATGCTACAAATGGATATATAAATATAAGTCTGTATATATGTTTATTGTCATTACGTGTACATTCTGGGTATGATAGGTACATGTCAGCTGTGCTTTCTTCACAAAAACATCCAAAAGTATTTTTCGCCAACCTCGACGGGTTGCGTTTTTTTGCGTTCCTTGTGGTTTTTGTCTCTCACGCGGCCTTGTTCTTAGGATACGAGGAAAATAACGCGTTATACTTGAAGATTAAAAAGTACGTGTTAATTAACGGAGATATTGGTGTCTCGTTCTTTTTTGTGCTCTCAGGTTTTCTTATTAGCTACTTGTTATTTACCGAACAGGATCATTTTGGGAAGATTAACCTCTGGAAGTTTTATAAGCGACGGATCTTGCGTATCTGGCCAGTGTATTTTATTACCCTTATAACAGGGTTCTTTATTCTTCCTCCTATCCTCCATTTTTTACTGGGTAGTTTTGGTTTACCGTATCCGGTTTTACCTCACCTACCATCGCTCCCAAGTTTTCTCGTGTTCCTAGGTAACTTTACCTTGGCCTTTCACGGTACTTCAGGCAGAACACTCGATGTCCTCTGGTCTATCTCGGTTGAAGAGCAGTTCTACTTAGTGTGGCCATGGGTGGTATCTTTCTTGCCGAGAACGTATATACCATACTCACTGGGTCTCGTGATTACTCTGTCCTGCCTGTACCGGTTGCACTACGCTGGTAGTCCAGAGGTGTTGGGAGTTTCCACCTTCTCAGTAATGTCGGATCTTGCAATTGGGTGCTTGCTGGCCTGGGCGCTGTACTATAAAAAAGGAGTTATTGCATTATTACATCGTATTCCCAAACCGGGGGTTGCGCTGCTCTATCTTCTTACCGCCACGGTTATTATTGGGCGCCACTACCTAACGTATGTCTCAGTTGAGAATGTACTGGTACGCAACCTCTCGGCTGTATTTGTGCCATTAGTGCTTGCCATACTCTTCGCGCTTATTATTTTTGAGCAGAATGAATCGATACAATCATTTTTTAAGGCCAAGGAACTGAAGTTGTTTTCATTCCTTGGCACTATCTCCTACGGGTTTTACGCCTACCATATGATTGCTATGTCACTAGTGATTGCTACTCTCTTCAAGCTAGGAGTTGAACTCACCTACGAGTCTATTCCGCACTTTATTGTTGTTATTATTCTCTCTTTTGCGCTTTCGTTTGGTATGGCGTATCTATCGTATCGGTATATAGAAAAGTGGTTCTTGAAACGCAAGGTGAGTGTTTGACCGTTCGCACTTTTATTGGCATAATATACTCATGAGCAAGAAACTCCTTATGACTACTGTGCATCAATACGCTGCTGTCTTTGAAGAGGCGCCTGAAGGCGGGTATACGGTTACGGTACCTGCGTTGCCTGGTTGTGTCTCTGAAGGAGACACGTTTGAAGAGGCATCTGATAATATCCGAGAGGCAGCGGAACTGTATATTGAAGTTTCGAAAGAAAATAAAAATAACATCCCTTATACTTCACGTGTAATAGTTGCTCCGGTCAGTGTTGAAGTATAGTACTAAATGTCACAGATTCCAGTACTAAAGCCAAAAGAACTAATCCGAGCTCTTGAAAGAGCCGGTTTTTTATTTGTTCGTCAAAGAGGCAGTCACAGAGTTTTCACAAAGGAGGATATGGTCGTCACTGTTCCGTACCATAGTAGAGATATGAGGGTTGGTACACTTAAAAGTATCTTGCGATACGCGCGTCTCACTGCAGAAGACTTACTCAGGTTATTATAGTAGTGTTTGGTATGAATAAAAAAATAAAAAACATAGGATTATCTATATTTACTTTGTGCCTGACTCTTCTGTCTCTTCCTTGTTACATTCTTCCAGTTCATGCGGCAACTGCCACGCACCTTGTTATCTCGGAGGTACAGATAGCAGGCACCGCAACTACTGACGACTTCGTGGAGTTGTACAATCCCACGAGCAGTGCGGTTTCCCTTAATCAGTTTCGATTAGTGAAGCGAACTGCGGGAGGAAGCAGTGACACTACACTGAAAAGTTTTGGTACTAGTGACGTAATCCCAGCATACGGGTATTTTTTATGGGCAAATAGTAGTTTTACTGGTATTACGGTTGTGCCTGACGCAACAACTGCGGGAACGCTGGCTGCAGATAATGGAGTAGCCTTGCGCGATGGTGCGGCAGATACCGGAGTTATTGTTGACTCAGTAGCCTGGGGACTCGCTACCAATGTATTTGTTGAAGGCAACGCATTTGGCAGCAATCCACCCGCTAGCCAGAGTATAGAGCGCAAACCAGGCATAGCAGATGCTACCCATGGGAATGGTGAAGATACAGACAGTAATGTGAGTGATTTTGACCTGCGGGTAGTACCAGAACCACAAAATACCACAACTGCTTCTGAATTGCCTCCAGGGGCACTTGCTCCTGTTACACCAGTGCCGGTCACATACAATACCAATATTTTTATAAACGAGATTATGCCGGCACCGGGAACGGTAACCGACTGGGACGGTGACTTGGCGGCAGATACCAACGACGAGTGGGTTGAGTTATATAACGCAGATACTGGAACGGTAGATATATCCGGGTGGACTCTTGACGATATCGAGAGTGGTGGCTCTACTGCCTACACTATCCCTACCACAACCACCATTGGAGCGGGTGGGTACTTGGTGCTCTACAAAAAAGATACTGGCCTTATTCTCAATAACACGGGAGATAGTGTGGTACTTAAGAATCCAAATGGGGTAGTTCAGGATCAGCTCGACTACAGTGCAACTACAACAGATGTAAGTATCTCGAGGAATCTCGATGGTACCGGACAGTGGGTGGTGGATTTTCCGGTAAGTCACGGATTAAAAAACACTGCTCCTGTACCCGTGGTAGTTGAGTCGGCTGGTGGCGGAGGCGGTAGCACTACCACCACGAGTACAAATGCCACTACCACGAATTCATCAAGCTCTTCAAGTAGTGTGGTAACACAGACTAGCCCGGCTAGTACTCCACAGTTTTCAAACAGTATTCGGGTATCTTCTCTATTGCCCAACCCGAAAGGGGCCGATGGAACCGACGAATATATTGAAGTGGAAAACACCGGGAGTGATACGAACTTAAAAAACTGGTCACTGGTAGATAGTGGAGGGAAGATCTACGAAATAAAAGCAGATCGTATTATCCACGCGGGTGAGCGTATCACATTCTTTTCTGAGGACACGAAGATATCCCTTAATAATGCAGGGGATAGCATTACGCTCTTTGACCCTGCTAAACACAGCGCTGCAAGCGTAACTTACACGAACGCTCTTGAAGGTGCGCGCTATGTACTGCAAGACGGCGCCTGGAAATGGGAACATACCAGTGTTTTGGTAGCAGAAACAAGTAAACCAATAACCAAGGCAACTTCTGCTGCGAACGTAGTTACTGCTCCTTCTGTGCCGAAAACCAGTGTGCCGGTAGTGGTGCCGAAGGGCAGTACACCAACTATTCTGCCGCAAAAAAGTAGCGTAGTTGTAGAGGAGGCACGCATTAGCTCGTATGTGCCGGTGATCATGGGCGAGGCAAGGGGTGAGCTGGCATATGACGACGAGGCTTTGGGAAGTGCTACTTATGTAGTAGACAAGCGTACAGCAGCACAATCATCCACGCCGCATTTTGAAAAACCAATTCCCCAGGAGCCACAAAAACCAGTTGCTACCCAGCCACTGGTTCTGATGTCTGTTTCACTAGTTCTCCTAGGAGTAGTGGCGCAAAAGGTCTTTGGTCTACCGCTTACCACAAAGGTTATGAGTCTTATTCCAAAACCTGCAGTACCAGCGTCTTCTCTTAACCCAACCACGAAAGAAACAATAGAGAAACTATTTCTTAAAAAGTGAGAACCCGTGCTTTTTTAGTTTAGATCTAATTTTGCTTCGTGCGCCTGAGGTTTTCACAAAGCCAAGCCACTGACGATTTGGCTCTTTGTTTTTTTGCGTTAAGATTTCAACAATATCTCCGTTCTGCAGTGGCGTGTTGATTTGAGCAATCTTTTTATTCACCATCGCACCCGAAGCGTGGTCTCCCACATCAGAGTGGATCTGGTAGGCAAAGTCGATTGGTGTTGCTCCCTCTGGTAAGTCAATAACATCACCAGTTGGAGTAAAAACGAAGATGCGGTTCTTGAAGAAGTCTATTTTTAATGACTCCATAAACTCAGAGCTTCCTAGTTCCATGTTTTGCCATTCGCGAAGTTGCTTGACCCAGTTGAATTTATGGTGGCTCATAGCAAAGCCCTTCTTGGGCTTACCATGTTCGGCATATGCCCAGTGAGCAGCAATTCCATTTTCTGCTTCCTGGTGCATTTGCATAGTACGAATTTGAATTTCTACAATTTTTCCGTCATAACAGAAAACGGTAGTGTGTAAACTCTGGTATCCGTTTGGTTTTGGTAGAGCAATGTAGTCTTTGATGCGCCCCGGCAGTGGACGGAAGAGCTTGTGGATGAGCCCCAGGGTTTTATAGCACTCGTCAATTGAGGCAACGATAATACGAAGTGCGGTAATATCGTAGATGGAGTCGATATTCTTTCCTTCTTTTAAGAGTTTCTTATGTAGTGAATAGAGGTGCTTAGCTCTGGCGTCCAGTGAGAGCGGGGTAATTCCTTCTTGTTTAAGCGCAGTTACTAGTTCCGGCTTAATGCGCTCAATGTACTGTTTGATACCGGTATAGTAGGGAGTAGATTCAGTAAGCAGCTTCTCGTATTCCTTGGGATACACATAGGCAAAGGCTAGGTCTTCGAGCTCTCCTTTAATTTCTCCAATCCCGAGGCGGTGCGCAATGGGTGCGTACACTTCCAGTGTTTCGCGCGCAATGCGCAGTTGCTTGTCTTTGGGTACTGCAGAGAGAGTCTGCATGTTGTGCAACCGGTCGGCCAACTTAATGAGAACCACGCGGATGTCCTGCGCCATAGCGAGAAACGTTTTACGCAGATTTTCCATCTGTCCTTCTTGGGTGTGGCGGTAGCGTACCTGGGTAAGTTTAGTCACGCCTTTAACGAGAAAGGCAATTTCAGAACCAAACTTTTTTTCTATCTCTTCAAGAGTAATGGCGGTGTCTTCCGGAACATCATGTAAAAATCCAGCGGCGATAGTCTCGGCGTCGAGATTGAGTTTGAGAAGCGTGGTGGCTGCCGCATAGACATGGGCGAAGTAAGGTTCTCCGCTAAAACGGAACTGTCCTTCATGAGCGGTTTTTCCAAAGTGGTAGGCTTTTTCGATCAAAGCCTGCTCATCTGGGGTGAGTGTTCGAGGAGAGAGAGCAAAAAATGAAGAAAGGTCATACATGGTAGTACTCGTTTAAGCCTCTCCATATCTATTGAATCTATTATATCATATCGAGAAAAAAGATATATTGCAGGCTGGTCGACAGATGATATGATTGAGGCATGAAAAGGCAGGGCAGTTTTTACTTTGATCTGGTGGTAGGGATAGTAGTGCTTCTAGTTCTGGGGATAACCGGCATTGCCGGAGTGCACGGCGTGTATGATCGGTATTTGCATATGAGGTACCCGCTGACCAATGCCGGAGATATTTTCCGCTGTTATGAGGAATATAACCTCGATCCTTCATTTGTTTCGGCAGTCATTTACGAGGAAAGTCGCTTTAATCCGGCAGCTCACTCAGGGGCAAATGCCCTGGGGCTGATGCAGATTGTGCCTGAAACAGGGAAGTATCTGGCTGGTAAGATGGGGCACAGTAGCTTTGATCCTCAAGTTTTGAGGCAAACAGGGACAAATATCGCGTACGGGTGCTACTATTTAAGCCTCTTATCTGCCAAGTACCAGGAGCAAGATAAGGTTTTGGCTGCATATAACGCGGGGCCAGGAACGGTAGATCAGTGGCTGGCCGAAGGGGATTATGCGGTAAAATTCAAGGAAACAGAGCAATTCGTGGCTCGAGTGACCAGATCAGAGGGGGTATACCGCTCCCTGTACTTCCCTGAAATACCTCAAAAATAGGCTATTTTTAGATAAAAAGGTTGTGTTTTTTAGACTAAAGTGGTAGAATCTTATTATGATTTATTTAGCTGCCGACCATGCTGGGTTCAAGCTCAAGGAAGTGATTTCTCAGTTCCTAGACTTTTTGCACCTTGAATATGTAGATTTAGGGGCAGACTCTGAGGTACCAACTGACGACTATCCTGATTTTGCGCGTAAACTAGCTAAAAAGATCGGGAAAAAGGATAAAGGGTTTCTCTTTTGTGGTACAGGGTCTGGTATGTGTATGATGGCGAATCGGTACAGTAATGTACGCGCCGTTGTGGGAGCTATGGAGCATGAAGTAGTAATGGGGAGAAGCGAAAACGATGCTAATGTGCTCTGTCTTGGATCTCGCTTTATTAACGAACATACGGCTAAGAAGTATGTGAAAGCGTTCCTGGATATCCCGTTCTCAGGTGAGACGCGCCATAAACGACGTATTAAAAAACTAGAAAAAAGGTGAGAAAAAAGGGCGCCGGTGGCGCCCTTTTTGATTCCTAGAAAATGCGTGCTACAGGCGGGATTGGGTACATCCCTCAAGCGCTCGCATCGATTTGATAGAGATTGGCCAGTTGTTGGGCAGATAGAGCAGTTTCCATCCCTTACGAACCCCGTATTCATGTTCCCAGTTGGCTCCTTTAGATGAGCGCCATTTGGGTAAAAATACCAGGGTCTGAACTCGGCCCATTTCAAACAGTGGTTCGTAAAAGCGGCGCAGAATGTCCCAGTCATACCCAGTTACCTGTCCAGTTTCGCGTCGTTTTTTGAGGATTGTGCTAATTGGCTTCTCGAAATGTCGCTGATCAAAGACACAAGAAGGAATGTTTTCTTTTTCTTCGATTTCTTTCAGTCGCAGAATTGCCCAGTCAAGCTGAGCCATGTTTTTTTCGATACTTCCCTGTCCCCCAGTACTAATAGGTCCACAGACCTGTGTAAGGGGGAGATTTGGCATGCGCTTTTGGACGCGCTGCGCAATCAGGAAAAGATCGGTGTAGTCACGAGCTTTGGCAATTGCCGTAACATCAGACTTCTTCCAATATGCGGGTAGATCTTCCATGACCGCTCCTTTTTGTGAGATGGGATGTGTGTTGGTGTGGAAAATAGTATAGCAGAAACGAGCATATAAAAGAACCTTCCCCTTTTAACAGCGATGTTTTATGATGACTCTATGCATAGTATTCCTGCTATTTTAGCGTTTTCCAGTGCAGAGTTTGAGAGCAAGCTACAACTCGCCCTTTCTCTGACCGACGAAGTTCAAATAGACATTATGGATGGACAGTTCGTAGAAAACACCACCATTCAGCTGGCGGATATTGTGAGTTTACCAAAAAGTGGTATCTACGAAGCGCACCTGATGGTAGTGGACCCTGTTGCGGTAATGCCGGAAATTGTGCGGTTAGAAATTACTCGGGTTGTAGTTCACATTGAGTCAGATAATGTTGCAGTAGCTATTGAGCGTTACAAACATAGGGGCATTGCGGTCTATCTCGGTATTAACCCTGGAACAGGTGTTGAAAAACTGCACCCGTATATCACTCAGATTGACGGCGTACTAGTCATGACAGTTATCCCGGGATTTGGTGGACAAGAATTAATCCCTGAGGCGCTGGATAAAGTACGTGTACTAAAACGTGAATTCCCGAACCTTGTTATTGAAGTGGACGGAGGCGTTACGCATAATACCATCCACGCCGTGAAGGATGCTGGGGCTGACGCTGCAGTTATAGGTGGTGCGATACTGAAAGCCGCTGACCCAAAAAAATCATTTGAAGACTTATCTCGCGTATAGATGCAACACACACATACACAGCAACTTGAACAAACCGCCAAAGACCTGCGCCTGATGGTAACGGAGATGCTCTATGCCTCAGGCTCTGGTCACTGGGGGTCGTCTCTGGGAACGGCAGATATTTTTTCTGTTCTTTTCTTCGGTGGGGTCCTGCGTCACTCTCGATTACACGCCAAGCGTGCTCAGATGGATCGATTTATATTATCCTGTGGACATATTTGCCCTATCTACTACGCATGCCTGATAAAGGCTGGGTACTTGGGAGATAAAAAAGTAACTCTGAGGAAGCTTGGCTCACCGCTTCAGGGTCACCCCAGTCATAGTTTTTGGGACGCAATTGAAACCTCAACCGGACCTCTGGGACAAGGTGTGGGAGTGGCGGTCGGTAAGGCACTGGCTCTCCGCCTAACCAAATCAAAGTCACGGGTATTTTGTATGACCTCAGACGGCGAGCACGAAGAGGGTTCTACCTGGGAGGCGGTTGCTGCAGCGGGGAAACATGCGCTCTCCAGCCTCGTCTTTATATTAGACCGTAACCACATGCAGATTAGTGGCACCACTGAAGAAGTAAGTAACCTCGGGGATATTGCAACTCGCTACGAAACGCTTGGTTGGCGGGTACTGATGGTAGACGGTAACTCTGTCTCTCGTCTACTTACCGTTTTTGAGAAGGCGCAAACCCGGTCTTCTAAGCCTACACTCGTACTGTGCACTACCGTTATGGGGAAGGGAGTACCATTTATTGAGAATAATTATCATTATCACGGAAAGGCACCCAATAACGACGAATATACACGAGCACTTTCTTTTTTGAAATAATATGAATCTTTACCTAGACACCACACTATTTACTGGTCCTGAGAAGAAGTCATGTCGCGCCGGGTACGGGGACGAGCTGTTGGAGTTGGCCAAGAAAAATAAAAAGATTGTCGTGCTCGATGCGGATCTGGCTGAGTCGCTCAAGGTGAGCGAGTTTCGTCGTAAGTACCCTACTCGTTTCTTTGAGATGGGTGTTGCCGAAGCCACCATGATTTCTGCTGCAGCCGGTTTGGCGCTGGAAGGATTTACTCCATTCACCTCGTCTTTTGCGGTCTTTACGCCCAACCAAGCGCTCTCGCAGATCCGGGTATCAGTGGCATACAACCGTGCCAATGTGAAAATTGTCGCCAGTCACGCGGGTATTACTACCGGTGGCGACGGGGCAACGCACCAAGCACTAGAAGATATTGCTATCATGCGTACCTTACCCGGCGTGACGGTACTAGCACCTGCTGACTACTGGCAAGCGAGAAAATGCGTACGTGCAGCAGCGAAGATACTGGGTCCAGTATATATCCGTTTTGGACGAAGTGATGTCCCCTCTATTACTACCGAGAAGACGCCGTTTCAGGTGGGTCGTGCTCAGGTCTTACAAGAAGGACGAGATATCGCTATCTTTGCTCACGGTGAAGCAGTCTACCGAGCCTTATTGGCCGCAAAGGAACTAAAGAAACACGGCATACGAGCCGCGGTGATCAACATGCATACTATCAAGCCATTGGACGGCAAGATAATCGAAGTATATGCCAAGAAATGTAAACGCTTTATTGTAACCGAAGACCACCAAATGGCAGGAGGATTGGGCTCGGCAATTGCCGAATACACCGCGCAACATTGCCCCGTCCCAATTTCGTTGGTCGCAGTCCGGGATAAATTTGGCGAATCCGGCGATCCTGAAAAATTAATCAAAAAATACCACATCGACACCGACGACATTATCGAAGCGGCTCACAAGATGATGGATAAAAAATAAAGCCAAACGGCTTTATTTTTTTGTTCCGAAGGTCTGTGCCTTCTCCCAAGTAAATTCGAATAGGGAACGGTGCATTTTATAGATTTGCTCGTCCTCGATAATGATCCCGAGCCGCGCTTTATTAGTTAGGGTGAGGTAGGAAATCTTGTTATCATAGATCATCATGACCGCGTAGAAAGGGAATTTTTCGTGATCGATGTATTTCGTATCGGTGACTTTTTGGTAGTAGTCTTTGAATAAGTTTCTCGCAAAGGGGCTGTCGATGACGATGATTTTCTTTTTAATCTTACGCTTGTCGCGTTGTTTCACATACGCGGCATTTTCCTTTTTGATATAGGTCATCACAGCCTCAGGATCAGCGTATTCGAGTATCTCGCTTTGGGCGGTGAGTGAGTCGGTCAGTACTGCCTGAACTCCCTCTGACCCTTCAAAGTATCTGACATGGGGCTTGTTTGAGACGAGGATATAGGCGGAGACGAGGTTTGGTAGGAGACTCTGGAGGGTCTCTTTTTTATTAACCAAGGCTTTTTCCTGGATCGCAATCAGACCCTCGAGATTGCTCGGGTGGGTGACTACAAAATGAGCCTTACCCGCAACCTGCTTCTTCTCAACCAGATCCTTTTTGACCAGTGCTTCCAAAACTGCGTAGACCGTAGTGCGGCCCAGCTTCGTTGGTTTCACGAGTTCTGGTGGTTGGCACATACCTTGATTGGCTAGTGCCTCATAGACCACTGCTTCTTTGTCTGAAAGCCCTAATTGTTCTAGCTGTTTTTGATACATATTTTCTTAAATTATGCTCTTTTTTGGTAGTTTGACAAGCCCAATTATCAATAAATAGAGGTGTTTCTCAAAGGACTTTTAACCTGTAAAGTGGCATATATTGGCTTATTATAGATAATTATGCTTGACAAGTTTAGTTATTTATGCTATAATGGTGTCATAAGGATGAGACACAGATACGACAGACAAAGACGCACATCAAAAACAGGTCACTTTGAAAGGTTCAGGAGACTAATCAAATGACCATTCCCTCGCCATACCGATAGTTACGAAAGGGCGTTCCCCGCGTCGTCATTACAAACCTTTTGGAGGTAACGGACCAAAAGAGATGACATAAACCGCTCCCATATCTTCTCCCCATCACAGGGGATTGCGAAGAAGCCAACTGGTTGTGAACTATAATCAGGAGATAGCTTGCAACTACTCATACTCACTACCAGTGGTGTCTTCACAAAAGAAGTCCAGTTTCACACAAACGCGAATCCTTAACAACCAAATGACCGTAGTTTTTCACAATCCAATGTCCGGGTACAGGAACCGGGGCGCTCGAGGATGGTGAAAGAATATAAGATAGATATTAGTATCTATAAGAATGCAATCTCCTCTTTCGGGAGGTTTTTGTGTTTCATCAAATAAACATCAAGATACTATTCATTCATCGATTAATAGCTAATAGTCCGTGTCGCTTCGAAAATGAGAGGCGACACGGATACTTGATTCTTCTGAGTGTATTTGACCGCCACTGCAGAGCGGTCAAACGGTACTCACCCGCAAGGGGAGTTAAACCGACAGCTCAGGAGAAAACAATGAATTTCAAAGCAATCACCAAGATCGTAGCCACCGGCTCAGTAGACGGCGTTCTGACTTCCGCAGCTCTGCTGCGCCTGATCGGGAACGCCAATGAGGTTGGGCTGGAATTTGCCCAAGCCTTCACGGTTGACCGGATTAATCCGGCTGCTTGGGCGCCAGGGCAAAAAGTCGCTCTGGTCGACCTCGCAGTGAATAACCGCGACGAGTCCATGACGGTGGCCTTCGTGGCCCGCCTCAAAGAGGCCGGTCACGAGGTAGTCGCGGTGTGCGATGAGCACAACCGCGAAGACTGGGAGAGGGTGCTCGGCACCCTCGAAGGGCTCATTGTTGAGCCCCAGAGCCAGACCGCCGAAGGCGGCCCTGGCTCGTCCGGTGAAGTTCTTCGGCGCGCCCTCGAGGCGGCTGGAATGGAAGTGGACAGCCACACTTCCGAACTATTGTCAGCGGCAGACGCCGCTGACCGGATGGTTTTCGAGGGCTTGGGTGCTCTCGTCAACCAGTCGGTGAAGTCCGCCATTGCGGATGACACCCGCCGGGTTTACCTGGCCCGTCACCTGGCAGAAAACCAGGAGGCGGACTCCACGATCCAAGGATGGATCAAGGAATACGAGGTGATCCTGGCTAACCACCAGGAAATCCTCGACGCCAAGTCAGACCTTGGCGACGGCATCACGAGAGTGAACGCCATCGGTCATCAGGTTGACATGACCACTCTCATGTCGACCCTCTATCGCTCAGGCGCCAGAGTGGTGGCGCTCGAAGGAGAGGCTTTTAACAAAAGCCTTGGCCGCAAGACGCGGCAGATTTCCTTCGGGACGGCCGACAAGGGGCTTGACCTCTTGGCAGTCGTCAAGGCCGCCGTGCCTTCGGCATCGGGGTTCGCCCAAAAGGCGAATGTTGATCCCGAGCATGAGGAGGCCGCACTAGCGGCCATCCGGGCGGCCATCAAGTAAGACAAAAGAAGTTATGAGACCTTCTTAAAACAACTCCTATATATCCCTCCGCTCAATCTGTCTACTCAACAAAGACAGGTACAGAAAGGAGGTGATATATGAATCCGATATTCTCGACCTTAGTTGAGAACCTGGACGACCGTTTGAAGGCAGTTCGTGAGAGCGGACCAATGCCAGATGACCAATTCCAGGTCTTTGTCCTGATGACGTTGAAGGCTCTCATAGAAGAGCTGGAGTCGCAGGATAGAGGGTAAGGACCTAGCGCTATACAGGTTTGGCGCGATACAAATAACCAGAAGGTTTGGTGATTCCCGAATAAAAATCACCACTCTCAACTTATAGGCTCATATACCCTGCCGTTTGTATATGCTAGTTCGAGGTCTAGTCAAAACCTCAAATCTTTTTTCTTGCTCTTGTTTGTAGAAGGTCAAGAATGAAGGATTTTCCGTAAGACTTGAATTCGCTCTAGCGACAAGCAGGATATGGAGGAAGTATGGAAGCGCTCCCTATCGAGGCCTTTAAGGCCGATATCTTAGGGAGTGACGCTCCCTACATTATTGTCGAAGCCGAGACCGGCTCCGGCAAGTCCACCATGGTGCCCCAGTGGTACCGTGAGCTCGGCTACCGAGTGCTCGTCACTGAGCCTCTGGTAGAAACGGTCGTCGGCACGTCAGAATACGTCGCCGAATTGGCCGGGGTGCAGTTGGGGTGCGAGGTGGGGTATCGCACGGCGAGCAGTCGCTGCGACAGCCCGGATTCGCAGATCCTTTTCTGTACTGACGGGCTTGCCTTGGTGCGGGAACTCGCCGGTCATAACCGGTTCGAGGTTCTCGTCATCGACGAGCTTCATGAGTGGAATACGAATCAGTCCACTCTTGAAGCCTGGGCGTGGAAACACCTCCAGGTCGGTGATTCTCCTTTTAGGAAAATCATTGTCTTGTCGGCCACCTTGGATTCGGCCGAGCTCTCGCGCAAGCGGGGCAATGCTCCGGTATTCAAGGTGCCGGGTCGGCAATTTCCGATCGTGGATCGGGCTGCTGGCCAAGACCTCGTGGCCGACATAAAAACGTTGGTTGCCGAGGGGTTCGATGTCCTGGTTTTTCAGCCGGGCAAAAAGGAGATTGAAGAAACAATCTCCCAGCTATCCGGCACCCCAGCCGAGCTGATCCCGTTTCACGGGCAGCTCGAACGCTCGGAGAAGAACCGAGCCTACCGGTCGTATGGCCTACCCAAGGTAGTAGTTTCGACCAATGCCTTGGAGACTGGTCGCACACTCCTGCCCTCTCCAGGCCGCCAGTTGGCGGTCGTGGACAGTGGCCTAGAACGTCGTGTCGAGCTGATAGACGGTATTGAGGGACTGTACCTCAAGCCGATTACCAAAGCTCGAGGTCGGCAACGGCGAGGCCGCACCGGCCGGGTTGGGGAAGGGGTCTACATTGACCACTGTCCTGCTCGTGACCGCAGCGATTATCCGGTTCCGGAGATCCTGCGCACCCGACTCGACCAGACGGTTTTGCGTCTGGCGGTGGTCGGGTACGACGCTACCGAGCTGCCTTTTTTCCACGACCTTGACCAACGGGTCATTGTGGACGCAAAAAAGGCGCTTATGGCGCTCGGGGCGATGTCTCAGGATGGCGCGGTCACCCAGATCGGTCGTTTGATGGCAAAGCTTCCGGTCTGCGTGCAGTTTGCACGCATGATTGTCGAGGCCGAAGAGCGTGGCGTGATAGATGAGGTTATCACTATCGCCGCCATCCTTGAAGCCGGTGGTATCACCGACCGGACCGATGCTTGGCGCGCCCACACTAGTGAACAGGAGAGCGATCTTCTGTCTCAGCTGGACTTGTGGAATGCCGCTCGTGGCGTTCATGGTGAAGGGCTGCGAGAGATAGGGATTTTTAGTAAATCCCTCTACCGTGCCCGGGAAATCCGCGCCAAGCTCGTTGACGCCCTCAAGGTTCATCGAGTAAAGTTCGGCTCCATCGGGAACAGGATGCAGATCCTGAAATCCTGTGTCGCCGGGATGGTAGATCACCTATTTAGTAATGAGTACGGTGACTACCGGAATGGTGGCAATGGTACCCGCCAGAAAGCGCGCGAGAGCGTAGTTTCTGGTAGCCCCGACTGGATCGTCGGGTTGCCAAAAGACATCCAGTTTAAAGATCGCCGGGGTCGCCTCGGCACTTTGAATCTGGTCTCAATGGTGACTAAGGTCGACCCAGCTTGGATGGTGGAAGTCGCTCCTCAGCTCGTGAAGGTCGAAGAAGGGATTAGTCCCAAATTCGATAGCGAGCAGGACTCGTGCGTTTCAACGACCAAAACCTATTTCAATGGCCGACTGGTCAAAGAAGAGCGGGTTGCGACGCCGGAGCACGATAAGGCGGCTGACGCCTTTTGTGACTGGCTGGCCAGCCAGTCCTATGCCTATTAGTAGGCTAGAAAGGAGGAGGTCATTGGATCTCCGAAGTGTTACTGAATCCAATCGCGCTCTCCTCAAAAGAGCGCGCGATCTCAATATCAGGGCCGGAGCAGAAGTGTTTCCGGCCCTGAAGCGCGAGGAATATAAAGAGTTCCTCGCCCAATGCCTTGGAGGAGCGCGCCGGGTGGCTGAAGTAGCTGACCCGACAATACTCCTCCTTCCATCCCTCGACGAGGATTTGGTCGCTCTGGTTGTCGATGACAACCCAGATGTGATTTCGGTTCTCGACCGGGAGGTGCCGGTGGAATACCGGCAAGCCGGTCCTCTTGTGCGGATGGATTTCCGCGGCGATGAGTCGCGGGACTGGCTGAAGCTTCCGGACGCCGGCATTTACTTGCCGGGCGGTCGGGAAGTCTCGATGTATGCGGCTATCAAAGGATACCATTATTACATCGAGACCACTTCTTCTCAGTTTAAGGTGAAGGCACGCGAGTGTCTGAATCAAGGACTGTGGGAGGGCTGGCAGCGACCCGAGTTGCCCGCCCCGATGGACTCTGTTCCTCCTATCGTGGAGGCGGAGTACGGTCGGTGTGTGGTGACCGACAGGCCACTCGTGGCCTATGGTGCGATCCAAGCTTACCAGTTCTGGTCTTCGGACCAGGTAAGCTGGAAGTCCTATTGGTCGCGCGACCGGGCCGAGGCAGAGGAGACTCGCGCCAAAGCGGTGCAGAAGCTTGAAGAAATTCAGGCTGAAGCGTTGCAGAAACGCGAGTACGAGGAGGCGCACCAGCGAGCTGAACAGGCGCGCACCCAACTCCTCGACTGGTCATCCCATCAGTTCTGGGGTGACCTAGACCCTGCATTGCGGGGAAAGGTTGACGCTTGGCGGTATAGCAACCTACCAAGCTCAACCGAAGGCTTGCGCCAGCTGGCTGCTGAGATCGAGGCGTTTATAGTCGAGATCGAAGCGGAGCTGATGCAGTTTACCTCCCTGTATGAGCAGCAGGGAGCGGACTTGCCAGGAGGTCTAAAGGAGATCTTTGGTAGTCTGGCCCAGGCAGTGGTTTTTTGGGAGAAAGTTAAAAAGCTCCAGGGCCACCAGCTTGATGACCATATTCTGTATGGATGTGGTCGTAATCGCCGCTGTGCTCACCTAGTAGAAGTTTCGGGAGATCCCGACTTCTTCTGTGGTGCTGACCCCAACAAGGTAGCAGTCTACGTGGCTGACTATCATATGGGGAAGGTTGGGGATTTGGAAGACGGAATTGTGGAGCACAAGGCTCCCAATATTTCTCCGCCGCCAACCCAAAAGGCTCCCACTAATATTCAAGACGCGCTAAGTGCCCTGAAGGATCAGTGGGGTTGTTAAAAAAATGCAACCTCGGTTTCTCCGCAGCGAAAGGCTGCAGAAAAGTGGCTTCCGATAGTAAAAAGCCACCAACGGATTATGATTGTTCCGCCGTCTACAATCGCAGTTTTCTTGGTTTCTGTCAAAAACCAATATTTTTTCTTGCTCTTGAACTTCAAGATCAGGAATAAAGTATTTTTTCATTCACATCTCTCTAAGATGCTGCAACCCAGACGTTACAGTCGGGGCGCACTCCTGAACCCGAGTTACCTTCGGGTGGCTCGGGAGCGAGCAATTTGTAATGTTTTGGAGGGAGCTGAATGAGAGAATAATAAAACCCCACTGTTTATGCAGTGGGGTTTTTTGGTATAGTGAGGATAATTATGACGCCCCTAGATTCTATACAATTAAAACAAAACGAACTGAACGAAACTGCTCAAAAGCGGGATATTAATGCTAGTGTCGCAGAATCTTTCTCCTTGCATTTGGTTGAAAACACGAACGAACAAGAAAAGCCCTCTATTCCTTTCATGCCATTCGAAGAGTTGCTTATTTCAGAGGAACAAATTCAAAAAGTTAAGGATTTTAGCAAGGAATATTTTGAAGAGTATAGCAGGGCTGGGTTTGTTTCAACAGAATCACATGGCGGGTACGGTTTTGGGAGATTTAATGACAGAGAGGAAGTGAGAGCTCAGTTATTTAGTATTATAAGCCAACATGAAGACAATTATCTTTTAACACCAGAATATAGGCAAGCACTATGCGTTTTTTTGGATGAAATGATAGTTATTAGCAAGAGAGTCCAAGGTGAAGATGCAGAAAAAGGTTCCAGGTTCATTGGTCAAATTCAAGAGGGTTTGTTTGCTACCTCACCAGACGTCACGGAAGGGCTAGGGTTTGTTCAGCGGTTTAACTTCTTAACTCAGGTGAATAGGGAACCAAGTCTTTGGCAGTCAATCGGTGGCACAATACTTGGAGAACTAACTTTACAACTTGAGTTTACAGAAGACAGGGAGTGGATGTTTGAGCAGTTACTAGAGGAAAGTAAAAGACAGTCTATTGCAGATATATATAGCAAACTCGACTTAATTAAGCGTCTTTTTAGTTATTCTATAGGGCAAGGATATGCAGAAGAGGCAAGTCAAGGTATGGAGGTTCTAGTCGGTCAGCTTAGCGTGAATGATAAGCGTCCTTTGGTGCGTATGTATGCAGAAACTATTTTGTATTCTATGCACGCAGACGCGTTAGCCGACGGAGTGGTCTTTGAAACGGCAAGTACTGCAAATGTGGAAGAAATTCAAGAGAATATAGACGAAGTGTATAAAGATTCCGATATACTAGGTGCTCGGTTCTCAGTTAAGAATACCGATGATTTCCCCAAACATTTTTTGCTGCGATCTCCAATGAGAAGAATCGCTAGTGATGTGATAGTGATTGAGGACCAAGTTGGAAAGCCTGCTGCTTACTCTCAAATAGGTGAAAGTGACTTATTCTTACAGGACAGTTTAAGTGTTGATCAGGGAAGAAAAGAGCGTACAGGGAACTTTTTGAAAGAAAAATTAGAGAACGATAGATACTCTTTGCCCGACAAACTGTTTGCTTCGATCCACTACCTAATTCCGTTACTGCAAAATGAAACGAGTGAGCTAGAGAAGAAAGAGGAAGGCCAATTTATTGAAAAACTTAGAGTGATTGATGAGGATATGCCCTGGCAGAAATTGATTGATTATTGGCGTGCAAGAATAGACCGCGATCATGGCAGAGAGTTTAACGAGAAGCGTACCGTTGGACTAATTGAACAGGAAAACGAAAAGGTATATCAGTTGGCTATGCAGGCGCTTACTGATTCAGAGACAATTCAGTCTCCATACTTGGAGAGGTATCACAATGAAGTCGAGACTTTTTTAAATGCATACGAAAAAGGAGTCTATGAGTTGGCATATAAATGTCTTCAAAGAATCTCTCTTGGTTTAACTATGAGTGGTGATGATGAAGAAAATGAGGGAAGAGAGAGGAATAAGAAGGCAGCCTCCGATACGCTTATTAAGATGGCGGAACAGTTTGTAGGGCTACGTGATGTTCATATTCATGCGTGGCATGTTAATGGGGAGCAAAATAGGGAGATTGATGATCGTCTGTATAGAGTTAGTGTGCTTCTTTCTGAAGATGTGAATCAGGATAGGAAAAAATACCTAGATGCGCTAGAGAGAATTGATCAATTTATAGAAAACAGATTTTTGAATATACAAAAAAAAGAGAAAGAATTCTTGCCTTTTAACGGGCTTATTAAGCAATACGGCTCAGGCGTTCTTGCGGGAAAGAACGATATTGATACTGGCATCATAATAGCCTCTCTTCACAAGCCAGAAATGGAGTATTTCATAAAGAAAGAGACGGGAGTAAGTCTTATAGAGATAACACTCCTTGACCAAGTAAAATTTGTTGAGTTTCTCGCTGGAGCTGACGATGATCAGCTCGCAGTGCTCCGTACTATTATTGGAGGCTTGAATGATACGGATAGAAGTAATTTTATTAAAAGTTTTCTATCACTATCTCAAAACTCTGATAGTGTACACTTGATTATGGAACTGGGGAAAGCAAAGGATGGCGCCAAACGCAGTAAAATTCTTCGCTCATATGCCGGGATTGTCGATAAGATATATAACTTTGAAAAAGAGATTAGTGGTAAGTTAAATGACCAGAAAATAGAAAAGAGCATTGACCGGACGAAGGTTACTAAGGGCTTGTTGGCTCGAGCGACTGAAATTTTGAGTTTAGTGGCCAAAGAGGACTTTTCGCCAAAGGATTTGGATAGATACGAAGGTGATATCGTGTTTTTTACCACAACCCTTAAGGAGTTACGGGGCAACATATCGCTCGAAGACTTGAATGGCCTCAGTTTCGAATCGCAGAAGTCACAAGACATTACTCAAGAATATCAAGACGAGATGCGAGATATATATCGTCGTAACTATGCTAGCAAGCCAGATCTACAGAAGAAACTTCTAGAAGGATTTGATAACTTACTTACCGAGGAAAGTAAAAATAGACTCCATATCTTGAAGCGTGACGGCAAGATAATATCATTCAATCGTTTCGAAGACACCAAAGAGAGAACTTCTGATGGTCTGCCGATTAAATACTTTGGGTCATTTAACGTCGATCCCAACTACCGTGGGGCAACTATTGGAGAACGAGTATTGGCTAAAACATTAGAGATGGAAGCTAAGGATAGTGTAATCCAAGCACATTGCGATCCAGAAGCTAAAATTTCTCAGAAATACATAAATGATCTGGGTTTTGTAGTGACTGAAGTAGTTGAAAACTACGAAGGTACAGGTGAAACAATCTTTAAAATAGAACGCGACGACCAGCGAGAAAAACTTCTAGTCACAAAGAAGTGGAGCCAGGAGAAAGCGCTATCAGAAATCAAAGACGTATTACTTGAAGGTCCGCAGATGAAAGATGGAAATCTAGTGCTTAAAATTGATCTTAAAGATAAACAGCAGGTATTTACGACGCTTGCGCACTATATCAACAAGGGACACTTTGTTATGACACGCTTTGAAGAAGGTGGAGAAAAAGACCAGCGCTTCGTGGTGCTGGAACTCGAGCAGAAAGGTAAAGAACAGGCGGCGTAACATGAAAACATCAGTTCTTATCATTGCACATAACGAAGAAAAGCATATCGCCGCGTGTATCGCGGCGGTTTTGGATCAAAGTATTAAGCCATATGAGGTAGTGGTCGTTGCCCATAACTGTACTGACCGAACCGAGGAAATAGTAAAGTCGTATGCGTCTATCAAGCTGGTACGCTATAGTGGGCCAGTCGGTCCTATTTATGCACGAATCAAAGGCTTTGAAGTAGTTGCAGGAGATATCGTAGTGTGTTTGGATGGTGACGCTACTCCTACGAGCCGTACGTGGCTTGAGAGTATCACGGCCGCCTTTAAGGATAGAAAAGTTGTGGCGGTGGGCGGAGTCGTTATGTTAGTAAACAACCTCTATACTCACCTGATCTCCATGAGCTTCTTTTACATGAGTCGTTTCTGGAGGCGTGACTATCACTTTTACTTCTGGGGCGCTAACTTTGCCTGCCGCAAGCAGGCATATATGAAGGTGGGTGGGCTTGTCCCCGTTATCTCTTTAAGTAAAAAACTGAAACTTAACTTTATCCCTGATGATATCTATCTCTCACTGGCTCTCGAGAAGGAGGGAAGGGTGCTACTTGTACCACATGCGGTAGTTACGACCCGTATACCGTACAAGAGCTTTAGTGGAGTAAAGAAGAGATTTCTCTCCCATAACCAGGATAGGGCGAAATTATTTGCCTATTTTGGGCTAAAAAAATAATGGTATCGTTTTTTCCTTTCCCATTTTAGCCTCCAGTGCTATAGTTGGTGTACTGCTATTTCACTAATACGGAAGATTTTCTATGAACACATATGATGTCATTATTGTTGGAGGAGGACCCGGAGGCCTGTCAGCGGGGCTGTATGCCGCGCGGCGCGCCATGAAGACCCTTATATTAACTATGGATATCGGTGGCCAGGTGGCCACTACCCCTGATGTAGAGAACTACCCAGGCTTTGACTTTGTTACGGGAGTAGATTTGTCCCAGAAAATGTATGAGCAGACCCTTAAGGCTGGTGCCCAGATTCGTCTTAACTCTGAGGTAATTGAACTTGCTAAAGATGGTGACAACTATGTTCTAAAAACTGATAAGGATTCATTTACCGCACCAACAGTCATTCTCGCCTTTGGTAAAACGCCTCGTAAGTTGGGTGTGCCAGGAGATGACCAGTATATGGGCAAGGGAGTAGTCTACTGTGCAACCTGTGATGGGCCACTGTATAAGAACAAGACTATTGCGGTAGTGGGTGGAGGAAACTCAGCTATTGATGCCGCGCTCTACATGCATCAGATTGCCAAGAAAGTGTATGTTATTCACCGGCGTGATACCTTCCGTGGTGAAGAAATTATGATTGACCGCATGTTAAAAACCGAAGGGCTTGAGATTATTACCGACAGTGTGGTGATGGAAGTAGCTGGGTCGGATGTGGTTGAGAAGGTTAAGGTAATGAATATGAAGACTCAAGAAGTGCGAGATATTCCGGTGGACGGGGTCTTTGTTGAAATTGGATTTGAAATGAAGACAGACTTCGTGAAGCCTTTTGCTAAAACCGACGAGTCTGGCCAAATCTTAATTAACGATCAGTGTGAAACTAATTCTCCCGGTCTCTTTGCCATTGGAGATTTAACACCTACCCCATACAAGCAGATTGTAATCTCTGCTGGGCAAGGAGCGGTAGCAGCACTAGCTGCCTATGACTATGTACAGCGCAGGAAAGGACTGCCAAGTGGCGGAACCGACTGGGGAACACTTAAGAAAGACTAGGAAGCAAAAAAGACGCGGAAGCGTCTTTTTTATGTCTTACGACAAAACAGTACGAGATTTTTTCCTCTTCGCCAGTAGTTGGTTTGGAATACAGTAAGCCCTACTGTGTGGATTTCCTGTTTCAGTTCTTGTGGTAAAAAGAGATGGTAGGTACGGTAGATGGTTGTTGTACCTATACGAAACGGAAAGCCAACGTCACGGATACGGGTAAAAGAGGTGGTTTTCAGTTTCCGGAGAAGGGAGGGAAGAATTTTGGTGTAGACATGGGCGTTCCAGATATTCCAGACGGTAAGAACCAGCGTTCCATCACGCGTCATCATCTCTTGGCACTTATTAAGAAGCGTAGTTCGCGTGGTTTTCTCTAGAAGGTGGTGGTATGACCCGATAAGGAGAATGAGTTCGTAGCTTTTATGTGTTACGGTGTCTGGTAGGTTGGCGATGTCCCCTGTAATAAAGGTAGCATTCTTATACTTCCCGTACTTTTTTATGGCCACCGTAATTGAGTTGGGGCTAAAGTCTATACCGGTATATGTAATATCCGGGTTGTCTTTAAAGAGCTCAAATATGCGTCCATCGCCACAGCCAAGGTCGAGTACTGATCCACGGGTGATGTGCTTGGTAAGCTCTTTCGTACCGCTCCACAGCTTCACAGCTCTGTTCTCGTCAAAGCGGGCAATGGCATCGTAGGCGTTAATAATTTCTTGTTGTAGATTCGTTTTTTTCATGTCGTTTTTGAGTGTGGTATACTGCGGGTATGAAATCTCAATTTTTCCTCAACCAAATTGTCCCTATCCTGTTAAGTGTAGTTATCTGTGCGGTACTCGTATTCGCTTTATGGCTTGAAATTCACGCTTTAAACTTCTTCCGTCCATCAGACATACTGCTCTCTGTTCGCTGGTTTGATGTACTCATTGGTATGAGTATTTACTTTAAAACCTCGATCGACTTCGCGGTGTTTATGGGGCATCTTATGAGTAAAAACCCTGGGCTTAAGGGGCGCATCGCTATTGAGCTGGGAACTGCTACTGGTAATGCTCTGGGTACTATGTTGATTCTCCTTGTTTGGAACCTATTTCGTGAAGTAAAGTGGTTGCTGGCACTTATGATTCTAGTTGCAGCCCTCGTACTCTTTAAGCTAGCTGAAGATAGTCTGGAGCATGCAGTTATAGAGGAGAAAGGACAATACGGCTTTCTGGCGCGTCTAACGCGTACTCTTGAGAGGTCTCTCTCGCGAATAAATAAGATGGTAGCACCAGTGCTTCGCTATATTATACCAAATGTCTCGATGAAAGGAGCAGGTAATCTTCCCTTCTGGTCACTCTTTGTCTTCTCGTTTACCGTGCCTTTTATCTTGGGACTCGATGACTTTGCTGGGTATGTACCGCTCTTTAATGTAGTGAGGGTATTTGGATTTGCAATAGGTGTTATGGTAGCACACATGTTATTAAATATCCTTCTCTTTATATCACCACGACATACCGAGATGGTGGTTAAGAACCCAGTCCTGTCTCTTATGGGTTCAATTGCTTTTATTGGTCTCGGTCTCTGGGGTCTAGTCGAGGTTGCTCACTTGATCGGAGTCTAGTTAATCAACAGATATTTCTTTTGTTGTCTCACTGAAGTTGCCGGCGTTATCGAAGACGCGGACTTTGAGTGTATGGCTACCTTTCTCGACAAAAGGTATAGAGAGTTGTGGTAGGGTAGGAAGTAAGGTACCATCGTTGATACGAATATAGTAATTGCTTTGTAGTCCACTACCTAGATCCTTACTCATTAGCTCAACTCTGACTACATCCCCCTTTCTGATACTAGAAGACGACATCTTAATAGTTGGTGGTTCAGGCTTTGTACTATCTATTCTTATACCGTAGTGGGTGGCTGGTCCTACCATCTTTCCTGCAATTTGGGCGATATGGAAGTAGTACTGTCCGTCTTTTTCTTCGTGGAGAGAAATTGATCCAAGCTCAGTTGCAGAGTTTATGTCCGGAGTACTTGTTGGCGACTGGTCGATGCTATATGCATAGGAGGTGCCATGTACTGCAGGCCAGTATAGCTTAATATCTTTTTGGTTGTACCACCGCGCACCGTTTGGGTGAGTAGGAGAAAAGACTGGAAGGCCTTGTGCCTCTTTGTTATTTTGACTTAAGTGGGTTACAGAATAGTTGCCGTTGGTTGTTTCGCGCAGAACATTAGTGCCCAGTCCATCATTTGCCAGTACCTGGGTCTGTGAAGTAAAGGTGAGTGGGAACTCTCCAATTTGTTTTGGTTGTACTAAGATTTCAGCAATAGTACCTTTGTCTTTATTGAATCCTGGATTGACGATATAGCATGATATACGCACTTCGCCTTTAGTGTTGTCTATAGTCTTCTCTAAAAAGTTTCCTGCAGGACAGATAGAATTGGTAGTAAGAATATCCTCTATTGTTACTTTTTCAGGGTCATATGCTAAGTTGGCCTGAATTGCGTTAATTGCTTCTCCTCCTGTATTAATTTGGATGGCAATCTTTTGACTGCTAGTAAGGTCGTAGATGTTTGAGTCAGGGACCAGCTTTAAAGTTGAGTTATATATTGAGTAGAGTGAGTTTTGAACTTTAATGGTCTTTTGGCGAACAAGATACTGGTTAGCAAGAGATGCTAGAATAAGAACGGCTAAAGCTACACCAAACGCTATGTAAGGAGTGGATTTTTTAAATCTTTTAGATTTTCTTACAAAGTGAAGTATAGAGAAGAAGACAATAAGAGCAAGGCCGAGAGAGGGGATGACTGCTTCGTACATGAAGTTGAGTGGTATGAGCAGAAGTACGCCACCGACATTTCGTGTGGTATCGTCAGGATCTGTGAAGGGAATGTTGCGAATAAAGTAACTGCCGGTGTCTATCTGTGCATACTGGTCGGAAAGTTGCTTTTGTATCCAGTCAGATCCGGGACTAAACATGTTGAGAGCCATTTGCTTTCTTTCAGGGCTGGTGAGGGTATGTCCAACTACACCGTCGGTAGTAGAGTAAAAGACGAGATCATTTTTGTCTTCTAGGTATGCTCTTCTAAAGCGAGTTGCATAGTCATCGTCCATACGATACCCGGCAAAGATAGCGCCTTTCACCATTTCTTGTTCCGTAATGGGGTAGGCACCAATAATAACCAGTGGGTAGGTACGCCCTCGTCCTAGCTGTGCGATCGGATTACCCTTGGCTGCTTCGCGTCCCCAGGGTTGGGTTTGGAAGATGTAGTCTCCGTATGAACTTAAGATTGGAGTACGGGCAAGCGCAATACCGTTTTTGTCTACCGCAACCATGGTGGAAAGTTTGCGGTTTATTTTCTCTTCGTTTAAGATCGCTAGTGTCTTGTCATGATCACCGCTTGCGATATAGGAATGTAGGGTTTTGGAATCAACGATTTCTTTTGCTTGTTCTAGAGAATAGGTGAGGTCTTGTTGAATACCGTTACTAATTTCGCCAGCGACATGGTTTACATATGTCCTGGTGGTAAAAAACATGAGCGGGTAAAGAAGGCCAACACCGATGATGGTTATACAGACTGCGAGAATAAATCTTTTTTCTTTCCTAAAAAAAGATACCATTGTATTTTATTGAAGCACGTATTTATACAACTCTATAATTTTTTATATAGCCTGTCAACTTTTTGTCTGTGGATATGTTGTGCTACAAAAACCTATTTCTTCTTCCTTTTGTACAAGAAAATGAGTGTCGGCAGAGATACGAGCCAGATTGTGAGCATGAGTAGTCCAAGGTACAGGGTGTTTCTTTCAGTTCCAGTAAGGCTGCGGCCAACGGCAACATACCCCGGATTCTTACCCTCAATTCTTTTCACGATTAGCGCAGTGCGTACTCCTGGGACTGGCTCCCAGGTTAGTTTGTTTTCGGTATGGTCTTTGGCGTAGTTGAGTATGTCTTTTGGAAGGCGCGGTGCGCTTCCATTCAACAGTGTTGATGAGATGGTCATTTCCTGGTTATCGTTGTAGAGCATGATAAAGGTATCTGGGCTGGTAGCAATATCTACACTCGTATTAGGCATAAACTTATCTATCTTTTTGTCTCCAGCCAGCTGGGCTGCAATCTGAGAAGCAATTTCTTCTTGGGGGCTATTGGCAGAGCGCCGTAGTACTTGTTGTCCTGTGATATAGATACCAGAACAGAGAATACTAACAAGAATGAAGGAAAGGATGGTCTTACGCATGGGGTTATGAAGGATTAGTGAGTATTCCTCTTGTGACTAAATCGGGGATAATGTTTTCTCGGATAATAGGTGAAACGATGGGGTTTTTTGTATCTTCTGCTCCTATCCAGTGAATGTGCTCTATTTCAGAAGAAGGTTGTGGTTCTCCGATTAGCGTACCCTCGTAGAGCTTAATAGATACATCTCTATCTGGTCTTCCTGCTGCTACTGCTACATACTCCCCAATATAGCGTAAGGTTGTAAAATCTACTTCGCAATTAAGTTCTTCAGCAACTTCATTTTTGAGACACTCTTCAACCGTTGCTTCATGAAATTGGCCACCCGGCATGATATAGTCGGCAGTGACATTTTGTGGATACTTTTGCACCACCAAGAACTTAGTTTTGTCTTCGTTTAGTACTAGGAGCCCAATTTTGTTGTAGTAGGCCATACAATTATAGCCCTGATTTAATAGTAGTTGCTACTTGGTCTAATTCAGTAGAAGTGGGTTTACCACGAGTATCGTCGAGTATCTTTTGTGATGTAAGGTCGTGGTAGTTATTCATGGGAACCACGTGGATGTGGGTATGAGGCACATCCCACCCGGCAACAAGTAGCCCAACTCGCTGTGGCGTAAGTGTTTTCTCTAGTGCTCGAGCTATCTTTTTTACTACCAACATCATTTGTGAGTACTCCTCGTCGTCTATATGTTGGAAATGGTTCTCATGATTTTTAGGCACCACCAGGGTATGCCCTGGGTTAATGGGGAAGATATCTAAGAAAGCAAGAACAGTCTCATCCTCGTATACTATTTGAGAGGGAATTGCTTTCGCTACAATTTTACAGAAAAGACATTCAGACATAGGGGTATCTTTATTTATTTTCTCTATTATACTCGTATTATAGAAAGTAACAAAAACTACATGAATACAGTTGAGCTTTTACGCCAGTACCGGATCGGATCGTTTGCGATCTTTGATTTCGCTATTTCCTTTGTCGCCGTAGCACTGCTTGCGCCACTTCTCTCATGGGCTTTTCGCAAACTAAAGGTAAATGTCCCGTTTACTTCCTGGATGTTTTTTACTATTCCCACATCTATTCTTGTACATATTATAGTAGGGCGCTACACGCCACTCACCCGTGCAGTGGTTGACCCGCACGGCCACATTCTCGAGAAAATTATTATACTCATCCTGATTGTTGCAGGTCTTAAGGGCATCTCGCGCATTAAAAAATAGCCAGATGGCTATTTTTTACTTTCACTCGTGTGCGTTTCTTTCACGAAGGCAATAAAGTCGAGGAAGGTCTGCTTATGGGTGGCAAAGACCTGCGGATCCCACTTACTATCTCGACACGTAAGCATAGTTGCAATTACATCTTTTTCTAGCTGAGTACCAGACTTTTCTGTTTGGGCAGTTAAGTTATGGTATGAGAAGAGTTGTTTGTTGTCGTCTCGCTCCCGCTGCACCACATCTACGAGGCGCATGAGAGTTTTAAGAAACCACATTTGGGCGGGGTATTCATTTGGAATGGTGTCGTAAGCGTCCCAGCCGTCATTTCTTAGTTTTTGTAAGTGAGTCTGGATTGCTTCGGTAATGCTCGGTGTTTTGACACTAAAATCACTGCTTACAAACTGCTTTCCTGCTACGAAGTGCCATTGTGGCATCTCGAGCAAGTGAAGTGGTGGGTAGATGACGGTTGCAAGAGGCGCGCGAGCTGGTCCACCGTTTAATTCTGAAAGATAGATGAAGCGGATATAGAATTCTCCTAGTTCCGGGTACTTTTCGCGTATCTCCATAAAAAGAGGCACTTCTTTCTCGAGTGGGAATGAGTCTTCAACAATAGCGATGGTGTCGATATCGCTTTTGCCTAGCACGTAGTCGTCGGTTAAGATTGAGCCCCACGCGTAGACTGCGAGCATACCCTCGTCCTTATACTGATCGTAGATTTATTTTAGCACTACTTCTAGTTTTTCTAGCTGAGTCATGATATTACGCTTTTGGGTAGGTATAGTTTATCATCCACTTGATGCCGAATTTGTCAGAGAACATACCAAAGTAGGCACCCCAAGGTGCGTCAGTGAGCGGCATATCTATTGTCCCTTCAGCTGAGAGCTTTGCAAAGATGGTTTCTGCTTCTTCTTTACTGTCTGTCTCTAGAGTAAGAGAGATATTATTTCCCATAGTAGTAATCTTACCTATTGAAGGGAGAGTATCCGTTCCCATGAGGGTATTGCTTCCCCCGATTGGGAGCGCTACATGCATAATGCGCTCACCCTCTTCAGGTGTTATTTGGTCGGCTTGCGGAGTTTCTTTGAAGCGCTGGAACGTAGTAAACTCACCACCAAAGACTGATTTATAAAAGAGAAATGCTTCTTCTGTTTTACCGTCAAAGTTAAGATATGGGTTAAGGGTTAGCATGGTACATGCAGTATTAGGATGTATTATTTCATCAAAAAAACGGAGAGGGCGGGATTCGAACCCGCGAAGGGTTGCCCCTTACTTCGTTAGCAGTGAAGCGCTTTCGGCCACTCAGCCACCTCTCCGTGTCCTCGTATTCTACCATATATCTTGTTTCGGGTGAACTGAGTTGTTTTTTAAGCCAGCTATGACTAGTTGTGACTTTCTGGTAGAATGTGGTTGTATCTGAACTAACTACTACTCTTTTATGAATAAAAATATCTTTATTGGTCTTGCATGGCCGTATGCTAATGGCAGCTTACATCTTGGGCATGTCTCCGCTTTTATTGGTGCGGATGTTCTGGCACGTTACTACAGATTAGCAGGGGATCATGTCTTGTTTGCTTCTGGTAGCGACTGTTATGGTACGCCCATTGCTATTGCAGCGGCTGAACGCGGTATTTCGCCGGCAGAAATTTCTGAGAAGTACCATGCAGAGTTTAAAGAAACCCTAATAAACGGTCTTGGTTTCACCTACGATATCTATACCAAAACGACTACCGACCAGCATACCAAAGTAGTTCAAGAGCTATTCTTAGACCTTTACCAAAAAGGGTTCCTCTATACCAAGACAGAAAAAGCACTATTCTCTCCATATCTTGATCGGTTTTTACCAGACCGGTATGTGGAGGGTGTGTGTCCGAAGTGTGCCTTTGATGGAGCGCGAGGAGACCAGTGTGACAACTGTGGGTCACTGCTTGACCCACTTGAACTCAAGAACCCACGCATCAACCCTAAGATTTTAGAAAAAAATAAGAAACTAACTTCAGAAGAAGCGCAGCTTGAAGTGCGAGAAACCGAGCATTTTTATCTCAAACTCTCGGCCTTACAAGAACAACTAACCCAGTGGGTAGAGGAAACGAGTGAGCCATGGCGTGCTAATGCACGCGGTTTTACCAAGAGCTTTTTAGCAGGAGGTCTCCATGACCGCGCGGTCACCAGAGACACTGAGTGGGGCGTACCCGTGCCACTCCCTGGATACGAGACCAAGCGTATCTATGTATGGTTTGAAGCAGTGACTGGTTATTTGTCTGCTTCAAAGTTATGGGCAGAGCAACAGGGAAGTCCTGATGCATGGAAAGCATTTTGGGAAAATGAGGCAGCGTATCACTACTATGTACATGGAAAAGATAATATCCCGTTCCATACCATCATCTGGCCAGGGATTTTAATGGCCAAAGGAGGTCTTAACTTACCTAACCAAATTGTTTCCTCAGAATACTTGAACCTAGAGGGAAAGCAGTTTTCTACCAGTCGTAACTGGGCAGTGTGGTTACCTGACTTTCTTGCCTCATTTAACGCAGACACCCTGCGGTACTTCTTAATTGCCAATGGTCCTGAGACCGGAGACAGTAACTTTGTCTGGGCAGAATACGCTACAGTAGTTAATGGTGAACTAATTGGAACCTTTGGTAACTTAGTGAACAGGGTTCTGTCTTTGTCTGCTAAGCACTTCCCAGATGGGTTATCTTTCCCGATAGAACTTTCTGATAAGCAAACTGAGCTTTTGAAAAATCTAGAACTCGCCTTTGGAGCTATAGGGAAAGATATTCAAGAAGGGAAGTTTAGAGCTGCACTACGCGAAGCTTTTGCAATTGCAGGTCAAGCTAACCGTTTGATTGACGAGCAAGCTCCATGGAAAAAAATTAAAGAAGAGGGAAGTCGTGCTGAAGTTGAAGCGGACCTCGCTGTATTCTTGCAGGTAATCAGAACGCTTGCGATCCTGATTAACCCATTTCTCCCTCGTACTTCGGATACGATCAACGCATGCTTTGGATTTGAAGTAAGCACAACATGGGAGTATCCTGCTCCACTGCAACATTACAAGATAGAAAAGGTAGAGATGCTATTCAAAAAAATAGAAGACGAGCAGATCGAGCAGGCAAAAGCAAAGCTTGGTTCGTAGCAAAAGAGCGGGTCCCAAAAGGGCCCGCTCAGGCGTCATAGAGAGTAAGGGATAAAACCTATTCCTTTGGTCATGAAGGTCAGTAATATCTCCTCTTACTTGGATTGGGTGTGAAGTGAGATCCTGTCTCTTCCCCTAGGCTGCTTCACGCAACCGAAAGGCTGATACCCTTCTTGCTGTTTTCCTACTTAGCATAGCCAGTTTCCGGACACTGCAGTGCTTATAGGGGGACGGGTTCTGGGGGTTGGGAGGGAACAGCAATATATTCCTCATCAAAGGCAGTAGGGCCCATTTTGAACCTACTGATGCCGACCTTTGAGTCCAAGACCGCAACCATAACCTAAAATGGAGAATTTAGTGACCGAAACGGCAGAGAAGCATGGACCACTTTCGCAACATGCTTGCATTTCTCCTTTCTGTATAAAGTACATACATAATATCATATAGGCTGTAGATTAAAAAATCCCCCAGACGGGGGATTTATTAATTATTGTACGGTTATCGTTCCCTTCATGGAAGGATGGAAGGTGCATTTGTAGTCAAAGGATCCGAAGTTGTTGAATATGATGGTCTTGCTTTGGTTTTCTTCAAGGTTTCCAGTATCAAAGCCAGAGCCAGTCGCAGTATGTGCCATCGAGTCCTTGTTAATGAAATTGATTTTATCTCCGCGCTTAATCGTGATGGTGGCCGGCGAGAAAGCAAAGTTCTGAATAGTAACAGTGTATGTTTTCGGAAGTGTTGCTTCAGACTTCGGGGTGGTATTAGTATCTTTTGGTGGGGTGGTCCCTTCGATACTCGGAAGAAACTCTTCTGGTAGGTCGACTTTGTTAATATCCATAGTTGAGTCGTCCATCATGCTTCTATCTTTCTCTTCGGTAGGTACTAGGCTAGGGTCTACTGTGATAGTATTACTCGGTCCTTTTGTGTCTGGTTTCTTCTGGGTGCTATACAATATAACGCCAGTGGCAACTGCAATAATGATGAGTCCCATTGCAAATCCGATGTTCTTCGATGTCATGAGTGTAGTTTACTGATTATTTTCTTTTCGTGTGGTTGATGATGTGCGTAATGTTGCCATGAGGGATATAACAGGTATTGCCAGTTCTATCTCTAATGACCGTTGAGCGTAAGGTGACATTAATCACCTCACCAATGATTTCACCCACCTCTATAGTATCTCCGATATCAAACTGGTCTTCAAGTAACATAAAAAGACCAGCAATAATGTCTTTAATGAGTGACTGAGCTCCGAGCCCGAAGATCAGACCTGTAATACCAGCACCTGTTGCTAATGAGGCAAGGCTAATGCCAAAGAGGCGTAGAAACAAGACCAGAACAATGGCAGCTAAGATAGAGTTACCAATCAGGTGAATAGTACGAACGATAGTCTGCTTCTTTTGTTCTGTTTTTACTTTCTTGCTTTTGGCAAGCAGTGGTTTGATCGCGTAGTCGGAAACATACTTAATGATAAGTTTGCCCGCAATAAGAGTTGCCAGGATGGTTCCAAGTTGCCAAGTAGTGTTAATAACCTCTGGAGTAAGAGTCATGTTAGATGTTGTACCAGTCTATAGGGTTAATGTCGGATAGGGTCTCATTCTTTTTCACTTCAACCTCTACTGGGGTATGGTCTGAGCAACCTGCTTTAGAGCCACAGACCACAAACTGGTCGTAGTATGACTTGTATCCTGCCCATTCCGCAACACTGGCATAAACCTGGTAGGTACCGACCGGTACTTCAAGTGAGTAGCCGACGCTAAACAAGTATTTCTTGTCTGAGATTTGTTCGTCAGTACAAGTCTCCTCTTTGGTTTCTTGGTTTATTGCGCAGATCTTCATATTCTTAGGGATGTACTTCCCAGGGTATGAGAGTGACCCTTCAATAGTTCCCTTGCCCGTTTCTTTTGGTTTTACTTCCTCGGTTTTTTTAGCCTCCTCAGTAACCTTTGCCTTTTGAGCTTCTGTCTCTACTTTTTTATTAAAGCTAGTAAGCTGATCTTGAATTGTAGATTGAGTTTGCGTAAGCTTCGCGTCAAGGTAGTAGCGTTGTTGGAGGATGATACCTAAGAATAGTAGGTTTATAACTGTAAGGGCTGTTAAGACCACAAAGATGGGGAGGTTGTAACGAAGTCCTTTTCTTCTCTCGCCACCTTTTCTTGTGTCCTCAAAAACTCCGCCGAAATTTATTTTTCTGCCAAACATATGGATATGTGTTGATAATATTACCTTCAGTATAGCATAGGGGTTTGTACTCCATGCAATATAGTAAATTTTTTGGTATAATAACGGGATAAATGAAAAGTAACTTCTGGCACAAACTACCCAAACCGTTTTTTATCCTCGCACCGATGGCCAATGTCACCGATGTAGTTTTTCGTGAGTTAATTTATGAGAGGGGAAAGCCGGATGTCTTTTATACCGAATTTGTGTCGGTAGACGGCCTGCTTTCAAAGGGACGAGAAGCACTGCTTGTTGATCTGCAGTTTACCCCCAACCAGCATCCAATTGTTGCTCAAATCTTCGGCAGTAAGCCCGAGAACTTCAAAGTCGTGGCTGCTCAGCTCAAAGAGATGGGTTTTGATGGTATAGATATCAACATGGGATGTCCGGATAAGAGTGTAGAACGCCAAGGAGCAGGGGCAAGTCTTATAAAGAACCCAAAGCTTGCTCGTGAGATCATAGAGGCTACCATTGAAGGAGCAGGAGGTTTACCGGTAGCTGTTAAAACGCGCCTTGGATATAACAAGCTAGAATACAAAGAATGGCTTGCTGAGATTCTCAAAACAGACATCACTACCCTAATAGTGCACCTTAGAACCAGAAAAGAAATGTCAAAAGTCCCTGCTCACTGGGAACTCATGCCTGAGATTGTTGCCATGGCACATGCTGCCGGCAAGATCGTAGTGGGTAACGGAGATGTTATTGACCGTGCAGATGGTATAAAAAAATCCCAGGAGACTGGGGTGGATGGCATTATGATTGGTCGAGGTATTTTTAGTAACCATTGGTTGTTTAATACACAGATTACTCAAGACCAGGTATCTGTCAAAGATCGACTAGAGTCTATGGTAAAACATACCACGCTTTTTGTTGAGAAGCTACCCATGAAGAACTTTGCCATGATGAAAAAACACTTCAAGGTATATACCTTAGGACTTCCAAATGCTACAGACCTGCGCGCTGCTCTCATGTTGGCTAATAATCCCGATGATGTAAAGCGAGAAGTAGAGAGCTACTTAAAGGGCGTATAAAATAAAAGAGCCCACCACTTCGACCAAGGTCGAAGGGTGGGACTATAAGGCATGCAGGATAAGTTCTGGTTTGAGGTGGGGTGCAACTGGTTCAGTTGCATCTTTTGTTTCAAGTGGGTGGGTATTCCACAGAATCGTCCACTGATTTCCTCGTTTAACCAGCTCTAGGACGAGATCTCGGTAAAAGGACTCCCGGTGTGTTTGGTCTTTTCCGGCTTTTACCCGAATAACGGGTTCAACCAGGATGATCATGTCGTAGCGGGAGAATAACCGACCAAAGAGGAGGTCATTCACGAAGAACATGTGGCTTGTCATGTTGCTTAGATCCAAGTCAATCTCTGAACCGAGTTCCGGGAACTTTTCTAAAAAGTAGTCGGGACTCTGAATGGTGGCGGCCTCGAACATGCCAGGAGGAGTTTTCTCCCTGAATTGTCCGGTAATATTGGCGGCCCAGTAGTAGCACCTCCATGGTCGATAGAGACTGATTAGGAGGAGCTTAGTGGCTCTTAAGAAGAAGAGGATAGGCTTCTCTTTTTTCTTGAGCTCTTCGGCTACTTCTTTGTTTTTTTCGCGAAGTCTCCTGAGTTTTTGTCGGGAGAGTTTTCTGTTTTTCCAGAGGAAGCGCAGTGCGTAGGCAAAGCGTTTCGGTCCGAAAATGATGTTTTTAATGAACTGAAGCATAGCGCGCCTCCTTTCTGGATTTTGTTCGGAGCTGTCGGAGCCTATATGAGGAGTGCGTGCACTGTCGGCACTAAAAAGAGTATACCCTGTATACTCTTTTTTGTCAATACGCATTATCCTGTTTTGGGATCGTTTACTTTTTCATCTGTAAGATCTGAGCCGAAAGAATCTTTGCCTGTGAAGCGGTAGCTTTAATATTGTCTTGTAGTGGACTCCCTTCAGGGAAGACTGGTTCGCAGTTACCCATAGTAGAGTTACCCATAAAGAAGTTCTTGGCGAAGGTAAATCTCTCAATAAGAGACAGTCTCTCGCCGTTGATGTCTTTCAAGATAGTGGTAAGGTCTGATCGCTTTACATCACACGCCAGTGTGATCTGGTCGGTGTTATTCAGTTCCTGATCGTTTTTAATAGAGACATTGAGTTCGTCTTCAAGGAGCTGGATGCGATCATCTGCCAAGCCCTTGCTTTTCAAGATGGTACGCATCTTCGATCCGAGCCTAATACTATTAACGGTTGTTCCGCCAAGAGTTACGGTACAGTCACTACTTACTTGGCCAGCTTTGGTGCCGAGACTTACTTGTTGAGTAAGGTCAACACTAATACCGACTACTTTAATATCTGCTATGAGTGGCACAGTCTGGGAAGTAGTACTACATGAGCCGGAAGCAAAGATGAGGTCAGAGAGATTGCTCTGAGATGTAAGGTCGAGGTTTTCCATCGCAAAGGAAATGAGTCCATCTACATTTCCACCAAAAAGTGCCTCAGAGAGCGTGTTCATTTGGCTTGCCGTTACAAAGTCTGAAGGATCAAGCTTTTGCAGTGCCTCGTAGATATCGTTATTGACGGTGATATCCCAGTAGATGCCAATATCTTGCATCCATACTTTTCCTTCAGCAAGTGGTTGGAAGTATTCACGCACCGTCGGGATGTCGTTAAACGGACAACCGTATGCCGTACAGTTTGGTGGACCTGCTACATAGTACTGGTCTGAATTAGCAAGTGAGGCGTAAATATGAAACTGGAAGGTAGCAACCTGTCCAGGTTTTACTATTTTTTCGTTCATGGTAGCAACGCGATCTTTTGCTATCCAAGAAGCCGAGTAAAAAGGAGACTCACGGTTTGTATCGTGGCTAGTTGCGAGTCTTACAGGGTTTGGGCCATCGTTGTACCAGGTAGCAGTACCAGTATTTTTTATCTTAAGAGTCATGCCAGTACTATCTCCAATACGAAGAGTCGGGTTCGCACTTTGCGAGACATAGGCGTACTTGTAGGTACCGTTGGTGTTGTATTTCTTCGCCTTAGAAAGTGGTGTTGAGCTGTCTACTTTCTTCCAATCAGAAGGAACAGCACACGGAGTAGGGAAGTCTTTTACCTCACCGGTAGGATCATATTTAGCGCGAGTGATCACCTGTGCACAGATGGGGGTTACTTCTTGGTTGGGGTTCTTGGTATTAACTGTGAAATCGTAAGCTCTTTTGTCGCCGTTCTTCCATGGCTGAGCATACGGTATGGTAACGGTAGATTTACCGTAGTCTATAATTTTAAAGACCCATTTATCTGATCCGGCGTTACCCAGCAACTGAGAGCCGGGAGTAATAGGAGGCGATATATGGTAGTGAGTGAGGTATTCAATTTTAGTGGTATCAAATTGTGGAGCTAAGAACCCGTAACCTCCATCACCGTAGTTCGGAAGCGTTACGATAATGTGCTTACCTATACTTGGGTATTCAAAAGTCTGGTGATTGTCGGTATCTATAAGATTACCTGGGTTTGGAATAAGCGTATTGATGTTGCTGATATCTTGTGTCGTAACATTCCAGAATATACCAGCATCCTTCATCCAGCCTATACCCTCGACAACAGGGCGGAATGACTCCTTCCATTGTCCGATCATATTCGTTGGGTTGCCATCTCCTGAGATGTAGAACTCGAAGTGAGCTACTCCACCTGGCATTACCTTCTCTTGTGTCATTTCGATGCGGTTGTCAGATACCCAGTTTGGCAAGGTGCCATTTCCTGGATTTGGTCCTAGTGCAGAAATGCGGTCAAGAGCATCAGCGGTTCCAAGGTGGACTTGGTTTCTTGTCCAAGTCTTCTTACCAGTGTTTTTAAGATCTATCCAAAGAATAGCATCATCATACGGAGTAAGTACCGGATACGCAGACTGTCCTACAACTTGGTAGTTGTAGTCACGGGTATTGGCAGTTGGGATCTTTGGCGCAGATACTTTGGCTACAGGCGACAGTGCCTGTGAGCTTACTGGAACTAAAAGAGTACTAATAACAAGAACAACAAGGCCTAAACGAGTAAGAAAATGGTTCATAGTTTAGACTACTAATATTGGCTTGATTATACGGTTTTTTGTACTACCAGTCAATCTCAGATATAATGGAGGTATGGAAAAATATCTGTTTGTAAATAAGCCTATAGGACAGACTCCTTTAGAGGCTATTAAAGCTCTTCAGAGTACAAGGCCAGACCTGGCAGATGTTAAGATTGGGTATGCTGGTCGCCTGGACCCTATGGCTCATGGCTTACTCTTACTTCTACTAGGTGATGAGAACAAGCATCAAAAAGGGTACTTTGGGCTCCGCAAGACGTATGAGGTGACACTACTCCTTGGTTTTGAGACGGATACCGGGGATATTCTCGGTCTAGTTAAGAATGATTATCAATTAGATCAAGAGTGTAGTATAGATGATACGACACTCGCGCAGGTACTTGCTGGATATTGCGGAGTATTTACCCAAACTTATCCTTTATATTCATCTAAACCTGTTTCTGGAAAGCCACTCTTTGCTTGGGCACGAGAAGAAAAGGTATCAGAGATTGAAGTGCCTACTAAAGAAGTAGAGATATATAGTATTGAGCTGATAGCAAAAGAGCAGATCGCGAAAAAAGATCTTGTAAAGCTTATGAATGAGCGAACTGATCTTGTGACCGGAGACTTCAGGCAACCTGAAGTGCAGGAGCGCTGGAGAGATAAGTTGAGTCTTATTGATAACGATTATCGATTTGAGACTATTACCATCCGAGTAGACTGTTCTTCGGGTACTTACATGCGGTCTCTTGCAGAAAGAATAGGGAACGATCTTGGCAGTGGAGCGCTAGCGCTGGATATTTACCGCACCAAAATTGGTGACCATACTTTGTGAGATGTGCGAATGTATTTATATAACTCATGATTGACGACATGCGCACATAGTATATACTTTAGCTAATACACATAAGCACTACTATGACTACAGTCAATGTGAGGATAGATGAGAAAACTAAAGCAGAAGCAAGTGAGGTTTTGGCTGGTTTAGGCTTGGATCTTTCAAGTGCGATAAAAATGTTTCTACGACAGGTGACTACTGAACAAGGGATACCTTTTAAGCCAACGCGCCGAAGCGATAAAGAAATAGTTGCCCAGTGGGACCGGGAGGTTGAAGAGGCACTCAAGAACGGTAAAAGATATAAGAATGCAGAAGAGCTATTTGCTGACCTTGATAACGACTAAGATATGTATGAAATCAATCAAACAAAAGCATTTAAAAAGTCTCTAAGGCAAATACAAAGCAGTAAGTTATCCGCCGAAATCTTGTTGCTTATTAATTTGCTCGCAAAAGGAGAAAAACTTGAGAGTAGATATAGAGACCATCAGTTGAAGGGTGAGTATTGACATTATCGCGAGTGTCACATTAGGAGTGACTTACTGCTCGTATACCAACTTAAGGAAAATGAACTCATACTGCTTCTGTTAGATATTGGAAGTCACTCGTACTTATTTGGATAAAAATAACAAAAAAGGGCGCGGGAGATGTCTCCGTTGCCCTTTGGGGTGGTCTACCTTTCGGTCCAAGCGTGAAAAAAGTCAGTTTTTTTGTCTTTGCTTCCCTTGCTTTTCTCGAGCGCCGTAAGGATCCTTGTGGCTTCCAAGTGGCCATTTAGATCATAGCCAAACTGCACAAGAAGTCGGAAAACGAATGAGTCCTTTTGTTCTATGAGTCCGTAGTGGACCAGTAAACAGAGAATTAGCCCAGTGGCCGAATACCACTTGAGTGACTCATTTTGGTAACTCTTATCTTCTTTAAAAAGAGCTGAGAACATTGCAATTATCTGTGCATTGCTGGCCTCACGGTACTTAACCAAGACGCCTACGATGCCCAGTAAGTTTTCCATTTCATCTGGTGCTCCTGTGATGGAGAGCCGAATGCACCGCTTGAACTTGATGTTGGTGATATCACATGATGTTTCACCTTCACCCTCAAAGCGTATGACCTTTTTTGGTCCGCTTAAGTTACAGTCCTCGATAAGGATCGTTGGTGCATGAACACAGTTGACTTTGTTGAAGGTTGTGAGGAGTGTGATAGTGGCATCAAACTCCGTCCTTCTTTCCTCGGTGCGTCCCACTGTATGGAGGGTGGATGAGTTGTATGGCAAGTGAGCAACTTCGGTTTTCACGATGATGCCACTAATGGGTTTTTTTCTGGTTTCTTGTTCTCCTGGTGGAGGAGCGGTTGCGGTTGCCATGTTGTCCCTTTCTGCTGTTGAGCTGGTTTAAAGCGCTTCAAAGTTACCTGTTTTAGGATTTTTCTTACACAGATTCCAGGGAAAAATCATCCCATTCATGACGATGAAGATGCCATATGGGCCAATGCGCGCTACCATGATGGCGCTGCCCAGGTTGAGATCTGCATCACTTCCTTTTACGCAGGCTGGCTGCAGAGCCCCGGTGAGCACAACGGTATGTCTTTTCCCGAGGCCATGAGTTGCGAGATATTTTCCTGTTTTAATCATCGTGTCCGTTCCGTGGATAATAACACTGCGGTCAGTGTCCTGTTTCTGGCACCACCTTACAATTCCTTTTCGATGGTGGTCCATCATGTCCAGGCTGTCCATGGCGTCCTGGTGATCGTAGCTTATTGTGACAAAGGGGATGCTACAGCGGGTGATAATTTCTTGAGCTGCAGATGTTTTAGGGAAGGAAAAGTCTCGAACCCCTTTTCCTGAACCATAGACCTTCTCAAAGGTCCCTCCGGTTGAGAGAATGTGTACTATCGGTATCGCGGTCATAAGTCACTCCCTATCTTTCAAGTTGGTTTTTAAGTTCGCTTGATGTATTGCATTAAGCGTGCAAAGGAGATGATATCTCCTTGTTTAAGTATACCAAAAGTGGCTTAATAATCAAGTTTATTCACAAAACAGAAAAACAGACCAAAGTCTGTTTTTCTGCGTAACGGAGAGGGCGAGATTCGAACTCGCGAGGAGCTTGCGCCCCTGACTGTTTTCAAGACAGTTCCTTTCAACCACTCAGGCACCTCTCCACGGGATACTGTGAAATCATACCAGAAAAAGAGAACCCATTCAAGATAAAAGGGTGTATTCAGGGAAATACCTCAGGTATTATATGTATATATTGAATAATTTTTTCTATGCAGACACATGTAGCGTATTTTGCTGGTGGGTGTTTTTGGGGTGTTGAGTACTATTTTGAGAAGCAACCGGGAGTAGTCTCGGCTGTTTCCGGCTTTATGGGTGGGGCAAAAGAAAACCCCAGCTATATGCAGGTGGTATCTGGTACGACCGGTCATGTTGAGACGGTAGCAGTTACCTATGATCCTGGTGTGGTGAGTTTTGAGGAACTGGCCAAGCTTTTCTTTGAAATCCACGACCCTACTCAGGTAGATGGACAGGGTCCAGACCTAGGAAGTCAGTACCTGTCTGTTATTTTCTACACCACCGAGGAGGAACAAGAGATTGCCACAAGGCTGATCTCCATCCTTCAAGATAAGGGTATAAAAGCAGTAACTACACTTCTTCCTGCTGGAACATTTTGGGAAGCAGAAGACTATCATCAAGACTATTACACGAAAAACGGTGAACAACCATACTGCCACTTTCGGCGTCGTATTTTCTAAGCAGTAATACCTTCTTTGTTTCCTGTTGGGAACCGTGTATAATAGAAGGATCCGTAGATAGCTCTCGGGTTTTTATTGTCTCAATCTGAATATATGCAGAAATTACAGGATTTTTTGAAGAAAAACTGGTTGATCTTTGTGCTCGTTATTATCATCGCGGGAAGTGCTGGCTATGCCCAATATTTCAAGACGCTTTCGGCTCCTGAAAATATTACCATTTCAGAACTTGTTTCTGCAGTTGCAGATGGCAAAGTAGATCATATTACCGTTTCAGGCAATACCCTTACCGCTACCCTTAAAGAAAACGACGAGAAGACGGGTAAAGCGCGTGAACAGATAGCAAGTAAAGAAGAACGCATCTCACTGACTCAGTACGGCCTAACGCCAGACAAGGTGAAGATAGATATTAAGGATGATTCCGGTGGAGCGTTGTGGCTTAACCTTATTACTACTATCGTACCGTTCCTGCTTGTCGCAGGTTTCTTGTACTTTATGTTAAAACAAGCACAAGGTGCGCAAAGCCAAGCGATGAGTTTTGGTAAGTCGCGAGCCAAGCTTAATCTCAAAAATACCAAGGTTACCTTTGCTGATGTAGCAGGTAACGACGAAGCCAAGCGTGACTTGGTAGAAATCGTGGACTTTTTAAAGAGTCCAAAGAAATACCATGACCTTGGAGCTGAGATTCCAAAAGGAGTGTTATTGCTTGGTCATCCAGGAACCGGTAAGACGCTACTTGCGAAAGCGGTAGCTGGTGAAGCGGACGCACCGTTCTTTAGCATCTCAGGTTCTGAGTTTGTTGAGATGTTCGTGGGAGTAGGAGCCAGTCGAGTTCGTGACTTGTTTATTAAAGCGCGCAAAGCTGCCCCCTGTATTATTTTTATTGATGAAATTGACGCCGTCGGTCGCCGCCGTGGATCGGGAACTGGTGGGGGACATGATGAGCGTGAGCAGACTCTTAACCAAATTCTAGTAGAGCTCGACGGTTTCGACAGTGAAACTAATATTATTGTGATTGCAGCTACCAATAGGCCTGATGTGTTAGACCCTGCACTCCTTCGTCCTGGTCGCTTTGATCGCCACGTTGCCGTAGATTTGCCAGACATTAAGGGTCGTGAAGAAATTTTACAGGTACATGCCAAGGGTAAGCCGATGGACGCTGATGTAAACTTGAAGTCTTTGGCTCAAAAGACCCCAGGTTTTTCTGGAGCAGATCTTAAAAACATCTTAAACGAAGGTGCAATTTTGGCAGCTCGAGAAGACAAGAAGTCTATTGGTACCGTTGACTTAAACGAAGCTATTGAGAAAGTAATGCTAGGGCCTGAGCGTCGCAGCAAACTCATCTCTGAACAAGAGCGTAAGATAACTGCCTACCATGAAGCAGGGCATGCGCTGGTCTCTCACTTTTTGCCAAACTCTGACCCAGTTCATAAGATATCAATTGTTTCTCGTGGACGAGCGTTAGGCTATACCTGGAGTTTGCCAGAAACAGACCCCATGCTTCACTCACAAGAAAAATTTGAAGACGATATTGCCATGATGCTCGGAGGCCGTGAAGCAGAGCTTATTATCTTTAAGCAAAAGACGACTGGTGCGCAAAATGATCTCATGAAAGCTAATGACCTCGCTCGTAAGATGGTGATAGAATACGGTATGAGTGATGCGTTTGGGCCAGTCAGTTTCCATAGTAAAGATGAAATGAACTATCTCGGAGGAAGAAATGCTGATCACAGACCGTATAGTGACAAAACAGCTGAAGCGATTGATGCTGAAATAGAAAAGATTGTATCTACCGCACAAAAGAAAGCAAACCACGTACTTACCACACATAGCGCAATTCTAGAAGCCATTGCTCAGCACTTGATGAAAGAAGAAATTATGGAGCGCGAGGAGTTTGAAGGACTCATAAATCAGATGACGAAAAAGAGTGCATAAAGTACCACACCACCGCTTGTTTTGTGGTATTGATTTCCCTATAATAAATCCATCATGAAGACGACTGAAAAAATACAATTTTTCTTTCCGGTTGAGATAGAGCAAGACGAGGACGGCATTTACATTGCTGAATGCCCACTTCTCCAAGGGTGTTATGCAGACGGGAAGACAAAGAAAGAAGCGTTGAAGCATATTGCAGAAGTAATTACACTTTGCCTTGAAGTGCGCCAGGAGCTTTCTCAGACGGTCATTCAAAACATAAAAAAACATACAGAAGAGCTTCATGGCCAGCCAGCATAGTCCAAGTCTTACTGCGAAGGATATGGAAAAGGTCGTACATAAGCTCGGCTATTTTTTTATTCGACAAAAAGGAAGTCACCGGCAATATATTAATCAGTATGGCCTCATCTTAACGATATCTTTTCACTCAGGGCGCACGATCTCTGCTGGTATGATGAGTAAATACCTTCGAGATCTTAAGATTACAAAAAGTGAGTTTTTAAAATTACACTACGATACTTAGGATCGGTACACACAAATGGCACAACAAACAAAAAAATTCAAACAACTTTCACGCAAAGAGCTCTTATCTGGTCTTGCGATCATGTACCGGTATGTGGCCTTACATAAGAAGAATCTTCGGTTTCTGATTATTCTTGCTGTGGTTTCGGCGGCCTTAGGTCCCATCTCCCCATACTTTGCCGGTAAGATTATTGACTCAATGCTAGCACCAGGAGTCACCACCTCCTTGTTTGGCATCACTATGTTTACTATTATTTGGTGGATAATTCTTTGGTTTGCAATTCGTGCTACCGAGGAAGTACTCGCCTGGCAGCGGTCTAAAAGACGCCAGATCCTGCGTCTGCAGGTAGAGGCGGACTGCTATAAGCAGGGCTTTGCGCATCTTCTTTCTATGCCGATGTCGTATCATAAAACGAATAAGATCGGTGAAACAGCTCGAAGAATAGAAAAAGCAGCTGGGTGGCTCTATGAACAGATCGGTATTATTTTTGTCGATCTTGCTCCTCGTTTTTTAAGTGTCTTTTTTGTCTTCTTTCTTGCCTTTAAGCTCAACTCTTACCTCTCGTTCCTCCTTGTGCTCTCGGTAATCTTGTATGCGATTATCTCATGGCGAGTCATGGCGCAGATCCGCTACTTCCAGAAAAAAGGTCAGGACAGCTACCGTAAGGCGTGGGGTTATTTTTATGACTCGTTAACAAATGTTCAGTCAGTTAAACAAGCAGTTGCCGAAGATCACGAAAATAAGACGGTAGTTACGATGTTTGAAAAGGCAGTGGGGTACTATGCAAAATACATGCATGTATATAGCAATGCGGGTTTTTCCCAGGGTCTCATTATTGCTATCGCTCAGTTGGGTATTTACGCTATTGCCATCTACTTTGTCTGGAACCATAAGATGACAATTGGTGAAGTTGCAGTCTTTACGGCATATTCTGCGATGATTTTTACTCCCTTTGTGAACTTGGCAGAAAATTGGCAGACGCTTCAGACGGGTATCTTAGCACTCGAAGATGCAGAAAAAATTCTTCAAACGCCATCCGAGGACTACGAGCCAGACAATGCTATTTCGCTTAAAAAGATGCAGGGCAGTATTGTCTTTAAGAATGTCTCATTTAGTTATGGGAAGAAAAAAGATACTACTATTAAGAACATGTCATTTCGTATTGCCCCTGGTGAGACCGTTGCCCTGGTTGGTGAGTCGGGCGTAGGTAAATCTACCTTGATTGACCTCATTTCTCTGTATAGTAGACCACAGCACGGGGTAATAGAGATTGATGGCGTTGACAGTACGAAGCTTAACCTGAAAGATATTCGCTCACAGATTGCTATCGTCCCCCAGGAAGTCTTGTTATTTAATGACACAGTAAAGAACAATATCAAGTACGGTAGTTTTACGGCCAAAGAAAAAGAGGTGATAGAGGCTACTAAGAAGGCAGCCGCGCATGAGTTTATTATGAAGTTCCCGAAGCAATATAACCAAGTAGTAGGTGAGCGAGGCATTAAGTTATCTGGAGGTCAGAAGCAGCGCATTGCTATTGCCAGGGCAATCTTGCGTGATCCACGGATCCTTATACTTGATGAACCCACTTCAGCGCTTGATGCGACATCTGAGCGGGCTATCGCTCAGGCCTTGGATATTCTGATGAAGGGTCGCACTACTTTTATTATTGCTCACCGCCTGGCTACCGTGCGTAAGGCAGATAAGATCATAGTTTTAAAAGATGGCAGGATAGCAGAAGTAGGTAGACATCAGGAGCTGATCAAGAACAAGAAAGGCCTGTACCGGAAGTTTTATGAGTTGCAGAAGTTGTAGTCTTAGCGTGATATACTATATTTCATGGATAGCAAAGTTGTCTCAAAAATAGGCCAAGTCAGTCGCAACGCAGCAGTAATTGCTGTTGCTTCTCTTATTTCCCGAGTACTGGGTCTTTTCCGTGACCGAGTACTCGCTGGTGAATTCGGAGCAGGGCATCAGCTGGATAGCTACTATGCAGCGTTTCGTATCCCAGATCTTATCTTTAACCTCCTTATACTAGGAGCCCTTTCTGCTGCCTTTATTCCTATCTTCTCCAGTCTAGTTTTTAAAGACGAGAAGAAGGCGTGGCGCGTGGTCAACAACTTCGGCAATGTCGCAACCATCTCACTGATTGCAATACTTACGGTAGTTTTTATTTTTGCACCGTGGCTCGTGCGTCTTATTACTCCTGGGTTCTCAGGCGAGCAACTCGCAACTACAATCTGGTTAACGCGTATTATGTTGCTCTCCCCGCTCTTTTTCGCTCTTTCCTCTATTGTAGGGGGAGTGCTAAATGTGTTTGGTAAGTTCTTTGTCTATTCAGTTGCTCCTATTATCTACAATATTGGAATTATTATTGGAGCACTCTACCTTGTCCCGCGCTACGGCCTAGAGGGCCTTGCGTATGGTGTGGTAATCGGTGCGGCTGGACACTTTTTAGTCCAAGTTCCCAGCTTGCTTGCAGTCGGGTACCGTTTTAAGCCAGTTTTTGACTTCAAAGACCCACACCTTAAAAAGATTCTGATTCTTATGATCCCCGTGACATTAGGGTTAGGACTCACACAAATTAACATCTTTGTAGATACGATTATTGGATCATGGTTAACGGAGGGAAGTATCGCGGTAATCCACTTGGCTAACAATCTTATTTCACTTCCGATTGGACTGGTGGGGCTCTCTTTTGCCACTTCGGTGTTCCCGTTGCTTTCTTATGCATATAACGAGAAGAAGTCGGATATGTTTGCCCTGCACTTTACGAAGACCTTCAACTTCATTGTCTTCCTACTGATTCCACTCATGGTCTTGTCTTTGATTCTGCGCGCTCAGATTGTGCGTCTGGTGCTTGGTGCCGGCCTCTTTGATATTATAGACACAGTGCGTACCTCTCGTGCCTTTGGGTATTTTGCGCTTGGCCTTGTAGCAGAAGGCTTGCTTCCATTCTTGGCTCGAATCTTTTATGCCATCAATGATACGAAAACCCCTCTTAAGATTACGGCCGTTGATGTGGTGGTAAATGTCGTCGCCTCAATTTTCTTTGCACATTTCTTAGGTTTAGGAGTTGCAGGTCTGGCTCTTGGTTCAACCATTGCCGCTTTTGTTTCTATGATGTGCCTGCTCTACGCACTGCGTACTCGTTTTCCTGCTATCGACTTTAACGCTATGTTCCTGTCTGCCGGAAAATATATCGCTATGAGTACGGTTGCAGGGCTTGCCGCGTATGGAATGTTGTACTTCACAGCACCACTGGTAAATACCTTAACTACCATTGGCCTTATGACTCAGACGGTGTTTGCCGGTGGTGTCGGTATCTTTGTTTACCTCTTGCTATCTGCGCTTCTTAAGGTAGGCGAGGCAGATAAGCTCGTTGCACTTATTACGCGATCTAAACCGGTTGTGAAATAATGTAATTATTAGGTGTGTATACCCAACAACTATTGAAGAATAGTTGTTTTTGTTGTATAGTGAAGTATCCTTAACAATTGGAAAATTTCGTATCTGTTGCAAAAAAAATACACCAAAGGAGGCGATGGATTTGAAGAAGAAGCAGTTCGCAAATACTGTCATGCAGAGCAATGAAGAACTCGTTGCCCTGTATCGCGCAGGCGACCGCAATGCAGCAGAGTTGCTCCTGAAGAAGAATCGCGGCGTGATCATGAAGGCTGCTAACAAACTCTTTTTTAGTGGAGTGGCGGCAGATATGGGGGCAGTTCGTCCCACGCTGGAGGAGTTCGAGCAGATTGCGAGCCTTGCCTTACTTGATATTGCTCGCCGACATTTCAAGCCTGAGATGGGCTTGCAATTCAATACCTACGCCTACCAGAACACCTTCAATGTCGCGTTTACCTATCTGCGTTCGACTGGTATGGTTAAATACGAAACTAACAAAGGAATACAGAAAGTGAAGGCATTCCAAGAAAAGTTTCGTCGCGAACACGGTCGTTTTCCGACTACTCCAGAAACTGCAGAAGGTATCGGTGTATCTGAGAAGAAGTTGGCAGGGTGGGATAATCAAAAGCGTTTACGCACTCCAATACCACTCGATAGTTATGTTTATGACGGAGAGAAAAAAACACGATTGGTCGACTGCGTAGAGGATGAGCATCTCGGTGACCTATCTAATGGACTTATCCTTGAGAGTGACTCCGAACTACTCGGAAAAGCATTGGCTCACCTAGATTCAAAAAGACGCTTCATTATTTTGTCGCGCATTGTTGAAGAAAAGACCCTCGAGGAAGTTGGTATTGAGCTTGGCGTCACGCGGGAACGTGTCCGGCAAATCGAACAAGATACGCTGGATAGGCTAAAAATAGCCCTCACAACAAGGGACCTCGATTCCCTGTACCCGCATGTTTCACGAACGAAAAAGTAATAAGACCCACACTCTCCGGGGTGTGGGTCTTATTTTTTTTCTGAATTTTGGTATAATCACCAGATATGGAAAATATCCGCAATTTTTGTATTATCGCTCATATTGATCACGGGAAATCGACGCTTGCCGACCGGCTTTTGGAATTTACCGGAACGGTCGAGAAACGAGATATGCAGGCGCAGCTTTTAGACTCCATGGATCTTGAAAGAGAAAAGGGTATTACTATCAAGCTGGCACCTGTTCGCATGCACTATACCCTTACTGGCCAGAAATATATTTTAAACCTGATCGACACCCCAGGGCATGTAGACTTCCAGTATGAAGTATCTCGGTCTCTAGCCGCTGTAGAAGGCGCACTACTGGTAGTAGATGCAGCGCAGGGTATTCAGGCACAAACGCTGGCTAACGCCTACCAGGCGCAGGATATTGGACTCAAGCTCATTCCAGTTATAAACAAGATTGACTTACCAGGTGCCGAGCCTGAACGGGTGGCACACGAGCTCATCAAGACATTCGGTTTCGATATGTCTGAGATGATCTTTGTCTCTGCTAAGACTGGGCAGAACATTGATGGGTTGCTGGCAGCGGTTATTGAACGCATCCCTGCTCCTAAAGGAGACCCAAACGGCAACCTGCAGGCGCTTATCTTTGATTCGCTCTACGACTCGTACCGTGGGGTTATTGCCTATGTGCGCGTGGTCACCGGTAGCTTGGTTGCTAACCAGAAGCTGTATATGCTAGCAGCAGATAAGTCGACTGAGTCTCTTGAAGTGGGATATTTTAGTCCTCGCATGAGTAAAAGCGATGGCATTAAGACAGGCGAGATCGGATATATCGTTACTTCACTGAAAGATGTCTCGCTGGCTTCAGTGGGAGATACCGTCATGCTGGAAAAAGAAAAGACTACTACCCCAGGCCTTCCTGGATACAAGAAAGCCAAACCGACGGTCTTTGCGGGACTCTACCCAACTGACGGTACGGATTATGCTCGGTTACGCGATGGACTCTCAAAATTGAAAATGAATGATGCCTCATTAATCACTACTAACGAGAAGTCTCCCGCGTTAGGGCTAGGGTTCCGTTGTGGCTTTTTAGGGATGCTTCACTTAGATATTATTAAAGAGCGGCTGGAACGGGAAAACGACCTCGACCTGATTGTAACCAGCCCTACTGTAGAGTACGACATCGAGCTCTCGGACGGCACGATGTTTTCAACCAGTAACCCCGCTGACTTCCCGGACCCCAGTCGTATTACGGCAGTTGCAGAGCCATGGGTGTTGGCTGAAATTCTCGTACCCAAAGACTTTGTAGGTCCTGTAATGGAGATGTTATCCCGCTACCGTGGGATATATAAAGATATGTCGTACTTGGATGAAACCAAGACACTGATTAAGTTTGAGATCCCGCTAGCTGCTATGATCATGGACTTCTATGACGACCTGAAGTCTGTTTCTTCAGGCTATGCCTCTTTAAACTACGAGCACCTTGGTATGCGGGAAGGAGACTTAGTTAAAATGGATATCCTGCTTGCCGGAGATATCATCGAGACGCTTGCAAAAATTGTAGAAAAGGAAGAAGCAGAGGAAGTAGGACGAGCTATGGTTGCAAAACTCAAAGAGCTACTCCCGCGCCAAATGTTTGAGGTATCTATCCAAGCGGCAATAGGGTCACGGATTCTTGCTCGTGAATCCATGTCGGCAATGCGTAAAGATGTAACCGGGTACCTGTATGGAGGAGATAGATCAAGAAAAGATAAGTTACTTAAAAAACAGAAAGCGGGAAAGAAAAAGATGAAGATGTTTGGTAAGGTTAATATCCCGAGTAATGTGTTCTTGGATCTGCTTAAGAAGTAGAGGATAGTGTTTTTTTTGGAAATCAAAAAGACCGGGCTTGTGGCCCGGTCTTCAATTTTCTACACATAGTGTGATCGTTATGAGAGGTTTTTTGTTGCGTAGGCGACAGCGTTTTGGAAGAACGCGAGGCCGTCAGGAAAGGTGTTGCCTCGTCGCCAGTTTGCATTGAGCTCTGGTCGCACTGCGCGCTCAGGGTGAGGCATGAGGCCAAGGATATGACCGCTGGGATCAGTGATACCAGCGATGTCCTCGAGGCTCCCATTTGGGTTGTCTGTGTAGCGCAGGACCACGAGGTTGTTGCTGTGGAGTCGCTCCATGGCTGGGGGTTCTGCAAAGAACCTTCCTTCTCCATGTGCCATTGGGAGCTCGATGGTTTTCCCTTCCATTCCTTGTGTGAAAATGCAGGAAGTTTTTTCAACGCGCATTGTGATAGGGTGGCATTGGAACTTCCCGGACTCGTTGTGGGTAAGAGTGGCATCCATCTTTCCTAACCGTTGCACTCCAAAAGGCAGAAGTCCCGTGCGAACCAGAATTTGGAATCCGTTACAGATTCCGACGATCAGTCCTTTCTTTTTGATAAATTCTCTGAGTTGTTCACTCAGAAACGAGATCATCTCAATGGCCTGGATTTTTCCGGAGACAATGTCGTCACCGTATGAGAATCCTCCTGGCAGGGTGATGATCTGGAAGTCTCTCAGGCTCTTTTGTCCTGAACGAAGTTGGTTGATGTGGATGGTTTTCACCTTGCCGCCAGCCTTTTGGAAGGCGAAGGCAGTCTCAGTGTCGCAGTTGGTGCCGTCCGTGATAAGAACGCAGATATTGGGTTTCATGCGAACACCTCCTTCATGGGTTTTTCCCAGGCATTTTTGAGTTCCGCAACTGAGATTTTACAGATCTGTCGCCCGTAATTGTGCAGAACAATATCTTTTTCTTTTGTCGTTGTGCCGATTTCGTAATAGGGGATGTCGGTGTCATGAAAGAGAGTGGATGGTTCAGTGTTTTCCGGAACTTCACACAAAAAGCACCCAGGTGATTCATTGAAGTAGAAGCGACCAGGATCTTGCATGTTCACAATTTCTTTACCAACAAACGCCCCACAGTCTCCACCGATACACATTTCAGCTAAGGCTGCAAGCGCTCCTCCTTGACTAATGTCATGGCAGGCGCTGATTTCTCCTCGAATGATGAGTTGGTGGATTCTGGCGTAGACCTGTTGAATGATCTCCAGGCTCTCCGGGTACTTGGCGGGAGAAGGTATGTGGTTAGCGTACTGCTCTCCTGCTGGTAGTTTCTTCTGAATGTCAGCATAAACTGAACCAGCAAGGCTTTTGTGTGTTGCTCCAACCAGCACGATGCGTGATCCGACTTTTTTGAAGTCAGCACTCATTGTTTTACTGATATCCGGGATGCGTCCAACTGCTGAGATGCAAAGCACCGGTGGGATTTCCAGTTTACTTCCATCGGGAAATCGGTAGGTGCTCGACAGTGAGTCTTTGCCGGAAATAAATCCAATCCCGAAGGTGTTAATCATGTAGCAGATAGCTTCCATTGCTTGGTCAAGCATGAAAAGCCCACGGTCGTCAGGGAACGGCCAAATGAAGTTGTCCACCAAGCCGAGTTCACCTTTTGTGATGTTACCGCCTACGGCAACATAATTGGAGAGTGCTTCCAGGATTGCCCAGATCGCCCCGTGGTAGGGGTCAATGCGCATGAGTCTTGGGTTCATTCCGTGACTAATAATGATCCCGTGTGGCTTGTTTGGGAACGGAGCCAGAACTGCCGCATCGTTGGGGCCATCGAGCTTGACGCCAGAAAATGGCGGGAGCACATTGGTCCCCTGGACGGTGTGGTCGTATTGATCAGTGATGGGCTTTTTTGAGCACACATCCAAATGCCCCATGACTTTCAAATAAGTCTCACTCCACTGTTGTGGGGTTAGCGGTTCTTTGATTTGGTGAATCTTTGGCTTTTGTGGAGTGAAAGTAGCTTTCATGACCCGTTGCGGGAGACCGTTATGGAGAAACTCCATCAGCAAGTCGCATACAATCTCATCATGAAACTGAACCACAAGTCGTTTGGTGTCGGTGAATTCGCCGATATCTACTGCTGCCACATTATAGTCGTGGCAGAGTTTAATGAAGCGACGAACATTTTTTGGAGCAACGGCTACTACCATTCGTTCTTGCGATTCAGAGATCCAGCGTATCCAGGCAGGAAGCCCAGGGTACTTAGTTGGAGCTAAATGCAAGAAGATATGGACGCCAGTTTTGCTGCCCATTTCACCGACAGCGCTTGAAAGTCCTCCAGCGCCACAGTCGGTGATGGCCTCAACGAGATGAAGGTCACGAGCTTTTAGTAGTGCACGAGCCATGCGTTGCTGTTCAATGGCATTGCCAATCTGAACAGCACTCCCGCTAGTGTGTACTGTTTGGGCATTCATTTCTCCACTGGAGAATGTTGCACCATGCACACCGTCGCGTCCAATGGCTCCGCCAATTGTGATGAGGCGATGGCCGTTTTTTGCTTCTCCTTGTGTGCAGTATTTGGCAGGGGCAAGGCCGTAGCTACCAACAATGACGGTTGGTTTTGCTCTGAAGTCTTCATGGAAGGTGACCGAGCCATTGTTGGTCGGAACCCCCATTCTATTTCCGTAGTCACGCACGCCCGCTACAATGTTTTGCAAAAGCTCTCGAGGATGCAAGCATCCTGGAGGCAAATCTTCCACTGCAAGGTCGGGCGGAGCAAGACAGAACATGTCGGTTGAGGCGATAAGCCGTGCTCCTTTGCCGGTACCCATGATATCTCGAAAGACACCACCAGTGCCGGTCATGGCTCCACCATACGGCTCGAGAGCCGAAGGTGAGTTATGTGTCTCGACCTTTGCGACGATACCGTAGTCATCATAAAACGAGATGACACCGGCGTTATCAATAAAAGCCGAGATGATGTTTCCACCCGCTCGTTTGCTGGCATCTTTGAGGCGCTTGAATAGTGATTCTTTTTCAACCCCATTAATAACCAGCTTTGCGGAGAAGGTCTTGTGTTTGCAGTGCTCGCTCCATGTTTGGGCGAGTGTTTCCAGCTCAACATCACTTGCATCGCGACCAATCGAATAAAAGAAGTCGCGGATAACTGCCATTTCTGCTGGATTGAGAAACAGTTGCCCTTCTTTTGAAAGTTTTTCCAGTTGTCCATTTGTCATGAAGCGAACTGGAATTGTTTTCGTTGGTTCAGGCGGTGTGTCGGCGAACAGCAGTGTCGCTGGTTCTTCAGTGATCACGCGTTGCGTGGTTTTATTAAAGAGCAGACGAGAGGTAATGGTGTGAATATCACCTTCTGACTGTTTGCCGTAGAAGTGGTGTTCCCAACTTGTGTCAACGGCGACAAGAGCAATTCCCAGGTCATGCGCTGCTTTCATAATCGAGCTAATTTCAGGATTCATGACACCAGGGATGTAGCCGACCTCAACGATATCCTTTCCGTGCTCAATGGGTGCGGGTGCATTAATAGAGAACTCTTGTGTAAGAGACTCAGCGAACAACTTGGTTGCCAGCTTTTTAGTCTCTTTAAGAGATATCCCTTCTAAGCGGTAGACCTTTACGGCCTGCACATTTGTGACACCCTTAATTCCGATTTGACGGATGTTGCTGAGTAGGTGGTGGCGGTTTTGTTGAAAACCTTTCTCCACGACGCGTACTACATGAATTGTGTTTTTGGTCATGGTTGACCACGCTCCTTTTCCTTGGGTTTTGATTTTTCTACTCACGCGATTTTTTAAAATGCGAACAGGCTCAAAGAAGAGCCTATCTAGGCTATATTATCATATTTAGCGCTGGAATAAAAGATTACGCTTCGGCTCTTTTAATTTTCCTGAGCCGGAGCTCAATAAGAGTCATCGCGATGACGAGGATCGTAATAAATATCACTAACGCAACAAGCTTCCCAGATCCTTGTGTCAGTAGGCTAATAGCACCGAAGGTAGCAGTAATAGTCCAGAAAATAATCACTACCCAACGAGAGGAAATACCGAGCTGAAGAAGCTTGTGATGAAGGTGGTCGCGTCCTGCTTCCCAGGGCTTTTTCCCTTTAAGGATACGAGAGGATACTACCCAGAGTGAGTCAAAGATAGGAAGACCAAGTACAAGTAGAGCAGTAGCCAGTTTACTCCCCGCGATAATAGCGAGTACAGCGAGGAGGAAGCCCAAGAAAGTACTGCCAGAATCTCCCATAAACATTTTAGCGGGTGGGAGGTTGAATGGCAGAAAGCCAACTATAGCACCCAGGGCAATAAGGGCGATAATAGCAGAAAGTGGTTGGTTAATAAGTGGATTTTGTGAAAGAATCGTTATGACAAAAAAAGCAATTGCAGCGGTGCCAGCGGCTAAGCCATCTAAGCCATCTAAGAAGTTGAAGGTATTAATGAGTGTAATAATCCAAAGTAACGCCAAAGCGTCAGCAATGAGCGTAAGATGGTAGGTGACTCCCTGGATGGTAAAAAGACCGATATTGATCTGATCTAAATGAAGAAACCCGCCAAACGGACTGGCCAGTACGCTTACGCCAACTCCCGATGCGATGATAACTCCTGAGGCTACCACCTGTCCGATAAGTTTCTTGCTCGGAGACAGATTAATGCGGTCATCAATAATCCCAATAACCAGTAAGAGTAAACTACCCAGAAACAGACCAGTAAGATATGTAAGATACTCGCCCTGCACTTGATAGATTAGGACAAAGAGTATGGTTGTGATCCAGAAGGCAGCAAACAGTGCAATACCGCCAATATTTGGGGTTGGCGTGGCATGATGTTTGCGCTCTTTATTGGGAGTATCTACCAGCTTGTATTTTAGACTCAGGCGATATAGACTGAATGAAAAGACAAGGGATACGAGTGCTGAGATAAAAAAATAAATAATCACAGTAACAATTTATAATATGGAAAAGAAAATACTCTTTGCAATAATCGGCGGGGTTATCGTTCTCCTCTTGGGTATTATACTCCTCTCGGGAGGAGCTGGTAAACCGCAATCAGTTTCAGGGGTGGTAAAAAACATTGCCTTTGGTCGCGCTGTTACCGAGGACAAAAAAATAGATGGTGACGAAGTAACGGTCTTTACTACTAACGATACCGATATTATAGCAGTCGTTGACTTCGTAAATGTCCCCGCTGCAACGACCGTTCGCTACGAGTGGGCGAATACCAATACCAGTGAATTGCTCCTTGGAGAAGACCGAGCCGTTAAGGACCCGTTCTCGGGAAGTAGTATTACGAAGATATCGAAAAAAAGTTTGCAATGGGGAACTGGTGATTTTGTCTTACGGGTCTTAATTAATGGAACAGAAGACTACAGCGGGAAGTTTTCAGTTAGAACTCCGCAACAGATCAGCCAAGAACAGTTCTTAAATATTCTAAAAAATGTCTCAATCGTTTCAGAAGTAGATCTAACTGGTAAGCCAGCAGTAGGAGCTAAAACTAGCTTTACGCAAGATAGCGCAAAGGTTTACGCCTCAGTTGCCTATCAGCAAGCACCCAAAGATACAGAATTTACCCTTAAATGGCGTTATCTCCCCGATGATCGTACTATTAAGACCTTTACTAAGAAAGTTGAAGGAGACGGATCGTTTGCTGCCCTGTTTGAAGCGCGCGCGGATTCATGGCTTGCCTCACATCGCTTCGCGAAGGGTAAGTACACCGTACAGGTGATGATTAACAACGAACAGATTAAGGAAATAAACTTTACTGTTGAATAGGAAACAGGTGAGTATAAAAAATCCCCCAGACCGGGGGATTTTTGTTTTAGACAATCTCGTGGTCTGAGAACCAGATCGGGATCTCACGAGCCGCTTCCTCTACCTCTCCCGAGGCATGGATCACGTTATATACTGGACGATCCAGGTTATCTGCTAGCTGGTAACTCTCCAGCGCATGATCTCCTCGAATCGTGCCAGGTGCAGAGCTGGCAGGTTCAGTTGAACCTACTAGTTTACGCACGAGTTTAACCGCTCCTTCTCCTTCAAGTACCATAGCTACAACTGGTCCCATGCCAAGGTAATCCATCAGTTGAGCGCGTACTTTTTGTCCATGCTCCATATCTGTTACAGGAAAATCCATGCCTTTTGCTTCGTACGAGGCACGAGCTTTCTTACCAAGATTCTCCATCCAGGCTTCATCTGCGATATAGTGCTGTTCGACAGTCTGCTGGTCAGCTGCAATCATCTTTAGAGCAACAAGGTTTAGTCCTACTTTTTCAAAACGGGCGATAATATCCCCGACAATCTTTTTTTGCACGCCATCTGGTTTAACAAGTACAAGTGTTTTCTCAGTCATAACAGTAATTATTCCTAATTAGTAATTATTACAATTTAATTAATGATGCGTATTCGCTCTCTTCCTTTTCCTTCACTGCGCCAACTAGTACCATATTACAGTTCTCTGGGGTAAAGATCTGGTTTGCTACTCTCATGAGATCTTTATTTGTGACTTTTTTAATATTAGCAATAGTCTCGTCTGGAGTCCTGATCTTACCGAAGTGGAGCTCATCACGAGCAAGTAAGTTAGAAATATACCCTGGTCCTTCTTGGGCAAGCTCAAGTCCTCCGATGTTATTCTCCTTGGCCATTGCGAGTTCATCTGGGGTAAAACCTTTTCTCTTTATATCGCGCAGGATAGCAAAGATTACTTCCAGTGCTTTCTTGGTATTGGCAGGATCAAAGCCACCGCCGATCTCAAACTCTCCTAATTCATCATAACTACCCTGTGAGGAACCTATACTATAGCATAAACCGCGCTTTTCGCGAACTTGAATAAAAAGGCGTGAGCTCATAAAGCCTCCCAGGATGTCTGAGAGTAACCACCGCGCGTAGAGATCTGATTCGGGTGTGTGGTGGCGTCCAAAAGAGCGGAAGGTCATCGAGAGGCGTACTTGTTGCATATCTCGTTTGTAGAGCTTGACCTGTGGTGCTGTCTGAATGGGGATGATCCGCTCGAACTTATCTGTGGTTTTACCGGTAAGGGGAGTAAAGAGTTTACTGATGAGCTTCTGAGTCTTCGCCTCATCAAAGTTCCCGGCTACTGCCACGACAATGTTATCTGGATTGTAGAACTGGTTGTAAAACCCAAGGATCTTTTCTCGATCCATTTCTTTCAAGAGCTTCTCGGTTCCCACAATCTCGCGGCCGAGTGGAGAGTCTCCGTAGAGTAACTCCTGCATCCGGTACCCTAAAAAAGAGCCATGGTCATCGTGGGTGTGCTTGAGTTCTTCCAGAATCGGTCCTTTTTCTTTCTCTATTTCCTTAGCATCAAACTTAGAGTTGAGTAACATGTCGGAAAAGATGTCGAGTGCTACATCTAACTTTCTGGCTGGTAGGTGAATGTAGTAGCTAGTGGTTTCATATCCTGTACTGGCATTGTAGCTTCCCGAGTACCGGTCGAGCTCTTTCACAATATCCAGGGTAGTGGGGCGCTTCTTTGTGCCCTTAAAGGCCATATGCTCTAAAAAGTGGGCAATCCCGTTTTGTTCTTGTGTTTCGTGGCGTGCCCCAGCACCAAAATAGATTCTAACCATAGCAGCGGCAGTTTCTCGCATCGGGGAGGTTAAGACCCGGATCCCGTTTTTGAGTTGTATTTTTGAATAGTGAAATTTCATGATGATATCTCCTCGTTATCTTCTGTTCGTATTTTATGTATTTTGTGCCAGATGTACCACAGTACTGCCATGATAGCGAGAGAAATAATGGTGTACAAAAGGTAATTAAACTTTTCTGCCCACTGTTCCCAGTGAGTGCCTGCGATCATACCGAGATAGACCAGTGCTACCGACCACACCAAGCTTCCGAGAGCCGTTAACAGACAAAAGATCCAGATCGGTGTTTCGTATATGCCGGCCGGGATTGAAATGACTGCACGCACGAGTGGTAGCATTCGTGAGATGAGGAGTACCGGAGTTCGGTGGTTATCAAACCAGCGATCTGAACGATCAAGATCTTTTTTAGTTAAAAGGAGAAGCCTGCGGTATTTATACACCAGTGGTCTTCCGCCCCAGCGACCAAGCGCGTATGGGGGTAGGGAACCGAGCACGCATCCAATGGTGCTCGCCAGTACCATTCCCCAAAAAGACATGTCTTTTGTTACCACAAGAAAGCCGGAAAACATGAGGACTGGTTCTGAGGGGACCGGGATATTGCAGGACTCTAAAAACATCAACACAAAAGTAGCCAAATATCCGTGGTGCGCAATCGAGTCGGTAATGGTCATTAAAATATTCCACATGGATGTATTCTAACAAAGATTATCCCCTTTCTCTATGTTTTCTTTTTGAGATGTCGTACAATACAAGTATTGTTTAGAACACACACATACCTATGCACGATCTTTCTATACTACTAAGGGAATTTCTTGAACATCTTGAAATAGAGAAAGGTCGCTCTATTAAGACTATTGAAAACTACGAGCATTACCTCGGACGCTTCGTGTTGTTTGCGGCAGAAAAAGGAGTATCTAGCGCACCAGACATTAACCACGATCTCATTCGTCACTACCGTCTATACTTAAACCGTTTCTTGGATAAGAACGGAGACCCGATTAAAAAGAGTACCCAAAACTACCATAGTATTGCGCTACGCTCATTTCTGAAGTACCTAGCCAAGCGAGATATAGATACACTATCCGCTGAGAAGGTAGAGCTAGCCAAACAAGAGGCACGGGAGGTATCGTTCTTACATGCTGAAGAGTTGGTGAGAATTTTAGCTGCTCCCCTCCAGTTTGAAAAAAACCTGCAAAAGCAACTGCGAGACCGCGCGATTCTCGCCACTCTTTTTTCTACTGGCTTGCGTGTCTCAGAGCTAGTAGGGCTGAACCGAGACCAAGTAGAGATCACGCGCGGTGAGTTTGCGGTGCGTGGAAAGGGAAGTAAGATCCGCCTCGTCTTTTTATCTGAGGATGCCAAAGAAATCTTGAAAGAATACTTAAGCTTTAGAAAAGATGACCGTAAGGCAGTCTTTTTACCTACCACTGGGAAAAAGACGATCAAAGGTGAGCCGAGGTTAACCGCCAGGTCTGTTGAGCGTATTATTCAAAAGTATGCGAGGCTTGCCGGGATTGTAAAAAAAGTTACTCCCCACACTATGCGTCACTCGTTTGCAACAGACCTGCTTATGAACGGGGCAGATATCCGCTCAGTACAAACCATGCTGGGTCACTCATCTATTACTACTACCCAGATCTATACCCATATCACCAACCAGCAATTGCGTGATGTACATAAAGCGTTCCATGGTAAGAACAAAAAAGAAGAATAAAAAAAGGCCCCTGAAGAGGGGCCTTTTCAATACCAAATCAATACGAACCGATTACTCGGTAGGGGCAGGGGCTTCGCCTGCGGGAGGCGGGTTTCCTAGTGACTGGTCTTGTTCGGTTGAATCCGGCGGACCAATAAAGGTTTCTTCGGGAGTGTTCGCTGGTTGCTCAAGCTGTGCTGTGGCCTGTGGAGCTTGTTCTTGTTGCTCAGATTGGGACTGCAGAGACAAGTTCATTGCCTGAATTCCGGCTTGTGTTTGCGTCGGTGGTTTAGGCGTGGATGTAATAGTTAGCCCATGGGTGTCACCATTGCCGTTTGTCAGCTTAAGCGAAGACTCGATTCTGCCGACACGGTTTGTGAGGTTTTTCATGTCTACATCGAGTTTGCTTTGTATGTCTCGGATATGGGTCTTGAGACTGTCCCATCGCTTTTTTTCTTCTGCGTCAGCGTTTTCCTCGAGATGAGTCAGGCTAGCCTTGCACTGATTTTGAAAGCTGGTGAGCGCTTCTTCGATGCTATTTTTTGCATCTTGCACGATTTTAACACCACGCTCTCCAATTTCGTTGAAAACTTCGTCGTATTTTTCCTCGAGCCCCTTTTGTTTAAGGCTCTCGAGTTCCTTCGTTTTGTTGGTAAGAACTTCAAGGGTTTGTTCAGCGGATTTAAGCATTTCCTTGATTGTGTCTTTGCTGTCTTCAGTCTGAACAGAGAGTTCTCGTTGAAGATTAGCCTTTGAAGTTGCGAGGTTGTCTAATGCCTTTCCCTCCTCGACTTTTATTTGTTCCCCAAGGCTTGCAAGTTTGCTATCCGCATACTTGGGGAATGTCTTTTCAAGGCCGTCGTGGATGATGCCAGCCTCTTCGAATCGTCTGAGAAGCATGTTGCTCCGGCGCTGGTCTTTGCCTTCCAGGACATCGTCAAAGAAATCCTGAATTGCAACTTTAAAGTCCGGGTCGTCTCGGAGTCGTTGGACTGCTTCGCTGTTCCACTTTTTGACCCGTTTCAGCCAGAGGCGGTAGAGAAATGCTCCGCAAACTGCTGCGAGAAGAAAAGCGATGAAGAACAACGCAAGGTTTGGTGGGTGTGCCAGCACGGGAACACCTTTGTAGATTGTGTAATACATGGCCTAGTTCCTCCCTATCTGCATAGATTGCAGATCAGACGGGTCATCGGGAAACAAGTAGCTCCCGGTTGTTGGCGGGCTTACGCGACGCTTCTTTAAAAGCTTCTCGTTGTTGGTCCGGTAACGCCCTCCGTTGTCTAGAAAACGGGCAAAATACCATCGCTGGTATTTTGTTTTCGCTTTCTGGTACAACTTCGGATAGTTAAGTCGGGGCGCTACCCCAATCAAGAGTAGGGCGGCAAGAAAAAATTTCCAGCCGTCAAAGTCAATGTGAATGGGCATAGTTCCTCCTGTGATGTGGGTGTAGGTGTCTGGTCTGCAAAAGTGCAATTAATCAGATTATTGCATATTATACTAAGTATGTCAATACATTAGATGAATTTATGTATTAACAACAGGAAAACAGTAAAGTATTTGGTTGTAGTCTCGTTCTTGGGTATAATAGGGACAAGGAGGAAGCTCCTTACCAACTTCGACATTTCACACACAACTACATAAAGGCAGGTGTTTCTCATGTATCGGTTACCCAAAGCACACGTCCGGCGGTTAATTACCCCGGAGCTCTTGTATTTTCTCTACCAGTTAGAGAAACCACTCTTGGTAGTCGTGACGGGTGGGCCTATGGCAGGAAAAACCACGGTTATGGACTTTATCCAGGACACTCTGGGATTTCTGGTACGCATCGTGCCAGAAGCCGCCACGTTTCTGTTTAAAAATGGCTATCCCATTCCCACTGAGGCGCAAGCTAAAAGCTCTCTATGGCAGCGGACGTTTAACAACATCATCGTGCCACTGACGATGGGACTGGAAGACAAAGCGTTAAACCAAATCGGGTGTCCGCCACTCGTGTTTGGAGATCGGGGTGTTGGAGACGGCGACGGATACCATCTTGAGGGTGGAAGTAGTGGCTTCTATGATTTCCATAACTTTAGCCCAGATCTGCTTAACCAGCGCTACACTATGGTGTTTCACTTAACTTCGCTAGCGGTCACCAACCCAGCACAGTTTGAGAAAAACATCCAAGAAGGAAATATGGCGCGCTACGAAACCAGTGCTGCACAAGCGCAGAAACTAGACAAAGATCTCATGGAGGCATGGAAACCGCACCGTCGTCATATCGTCATTACCGAAACCAGCGTCGAACAACTCGTGCAGTCGTTTACGATTGCATTGCTCAACAATCTTATGGAGGTAGCCAATGGAGGGTAAAAACAAAACGCAACCAAAACCACACAAAAAAAGTGGTATTGAAAACGAAAAGAAGTGGAAGATAGATCATCTGCCACCCAAGAAGTATCTCAACGACCCCGTGCAAATTGTGCAGGGATATTTGTCCCGTACCCCTAAGGAGGTGGTGGCATACAGGTCGGAAAACGACTTAAACTACGCCTATCTGCAAGTTCAGGATCGTGCTGGCACTGTCTGGAAAAAACGCATCCCACTTGATCTCCTTATCGCATTTGATGACAACAAAAGAGCTCCATTTGAGAGGCGTTTACGTATCGCGGGGGACCGGTGCTACTTCACCATCAAGTCTTTATTTGGAGGTCAACACCGCACAGAGTGGGAAAAAGAAATCCCCTCTTGGGTGTTTGACCTTCTCATTGGCTACACAGTGGGCAAGCAAGTGAAGAAGCTGCGGTACAAAGTGTTGCATGGTCGCTTCACGCTTGAGTTTGACCAGTACCAACAACCCGAAGGTAAGTTTTCTCTCGAATGCGAATTCAAATCAGAGCGCGAAGAATCCTTATTAGTTTTCCCTTCCTGGGTCACAAAACTTAACCCCGTCGAGGTCACTGCTGACTCAGCCTGGAAAAACAGCAATCTCGCCTGCTAAGCAGGCTTTTTATTGAAACGAAATGAGCGCCTCAGATGTAATCTGCGGCGCTCTATTTTTTGCCTTAAAAAGAGAAGAACCCAGCGGGCGACCGAAGTCGCTGCTGGGTTACTGTTGATGATGCTCCAGGTTTGGTGTTTATTACGAAACATGGAGTGTGTGGCGGGTGGTGTCCCTGTCTTTATTAGGAGAAAAAATTCTAAAAAGAAGGTATGTCCACAAGCAACATACTGGGACACCGAAGACGAGGCAATATTGCCACCAAAGCAGGCTATTTGCCCAGTGGGAGTAAGTGTCGATAAAATTCAAGGTAAGTTCCTTTCGCGTGAGCGGTTGCTCGAAGATGGGGGAGGTGGGTTGATGTTTGTGTGTTGGTAAGTTGCAATTGCGTATGAATAACGCGTGGTCATTGTATTTAATCCTAGTTGGGAATGATTGTCAATATGCATTTATTGACAATTGTGGATAAATATGTATAATTATAGGCAACACAAACATCCACATCGGATAAAGGAGTTCTCTCATGCCTTTTAAAAATTGGCTTACTCCTGCCCTTCTTATGATCGGCAGTCTCGTTTCAGGAAGCGCAGCACATGCTGCTCCAGACCTGGCCACCCAGCCACTCCAAACAGTGCGCATGTGCCTTGCAACAGATGTCACTAAGTGTCTCGACATCCCAGTGGTGGCGCTGAGCACCTCGCTTCCTGTTTCGGCCTCGACCGAAGTGAAGGGGTATGCTGGCACAAAGATTGCCAAGCCAACCCTCACGCTTCCTCCCTGGGCAACCAACATTCATGTTGGACTGTTGGATCAGAACACCCTGTTCCTGTTCTATTCCTGGGTGCAAGCTGATATGTCCACCGGGACAACCACGGTGGCTCAGTACGGATTCACGGGTCCTTACGGTGGTGAACTCAAGCCGTTTTACAGCTCAACCACGGCAGTAAAAGTGCTGCCGGGTGCGCTGGCAACTGAAGTGGTGAAAACGCCACTTGGTGAATTCCAGTTTCCTAGGTCTTCTGGACTGGTGGCAATCGACAACAAGCCAGTATATATGTACTGGCCATCTGTTCCTGGAGTTCAGCCATGAAAAAGCTCTACAAGGAAGAGTCAGAAAACATCAGGACACTTCGCGTTAACGCAAGGAAGATCCCTGGCTTCATGAGTGAAACTGTCTTTGAGAATCTTCAGAACAAGCTCCTGTTCCATATCGGGGAATACGAAGATCAGCGCCTTAAAGTGCTGGATGAAGATCCCAAGGATCGGGATCGGTTCAACGCTTCGAAAAAAAGTCTTGAGAAAAAGCGTAGCGACCTCATTGCCACGCTCAAACAAGCACTTGAAAAGCTGGAAACCAAGAAGCTTTTCTAAGTCCTATCTCATTAGCTCTTTGTAAACCGTTCTTAGCACTTTCGCTGAGGACGGTTTTTTCTTGTCTGTAAACCCATTTTCTGTTACCATGGGTAACGGAAGGCTCGCCCTTTTAAAAAATACGAAAGTGTAGGTAGAGATATGAGTAATGTAGCTGTCATGCAGGAAACTGCCATGCAAAAACTCCAGCGCAAGTGGAAGGAAGGAAAATACTTGTGCGTTGGCCTCGATCCGGTATTGGAGGACATACCGGAAGACCTGAAGAGTCACCTTGAATGGCCCGCAGAAAAACAGATGGGTGAATATGGATACCTCAAATATGTGGGTATCCGCAACGCCTTGGCGGAGGCGGTTATTTTCGACTTCCTCAAGAAAGTGGTGGACTCAACGCACGAGTTCGCAGCCGCGTACAAACCGAACGAACAGTTTTACAAACGGTTCGGTCACTGTGGCATGCGCGCTTTGGAACGGATTTGCCAGTACATCACTGAAAACTATCCAGACATCCTTTTGATTCTGGATGCAAAGTACAGCGACTTAGGTAACACCAACAAGGCCGCGGCCGAATTCGCATTTGGCCTGTGTTGTGCGGACTCGGTCACCTTGAACCCGCTCCCCGGAAAAGAACAAGGGCTGGATGCTTTTTTTGAGTATCCTGATAAATTGTTCTTTGTCCTCGGGGAGATGTCCCACAAGGGAGCCAAGGAATTTGGTGGTCTGGAGATTCAGCCCACCAGCATTTCTCTTGCCAGTCACATTGCTAAAACAGTTGAACGCTGGAACGGCAATGGCAACATGGGACTAGTGGTAGGAGCCACCTGCTCAGATCAACGCATTCGCGCAATGCGGCATTTCGCCCCTAGTTGTGTTTTCCTTATGCCTGGCCTTGGCCGGCAGGGAGGAGACATGATGACGACGGTGCGTGCTGGTCTTGACTCTAATGGAGAGGGGATCTTGATCAATGTTTCCTCTTACATTACGAGCCCGAAGCACAAAGCAGAAGGTGAAGATCACTTCGAGGCAGTTGCTCGCGCAGCGAAAAACTTCCACGAAGACATCAAAAAAGAGGTCGAACTGGCTCCACAGCCAGCGGCCTAATGCCCTGAAGGAGGGTTTATGTTAACGCTAGAAGAAATTAAAGCAATCTTTTCTGAGGCCAACGCAATTGACACCAACGGTCACTTCGTGTACACCTCAGACAAACACGGGAGGGCCTATGTCAATAAGGATGCGGTCTATCCCTACACACGGAAAGTTTCCTTGCTCTGCAAAGCCTTGGCTCACCAGTTTCAGGGTCTTGGCGTTGAAGTGGTTGTCGGTCCTGAAAAGGGCGGCATCATTTTGAGCCAGTGGGTGGCCTATCACTTAAGCGAAATGGAAAATCGTGAAGTGTTGGGTGTCTACTTGGAGCGCCAAGAGATATCGCTCTTTAAGGCGACAGAAGACCAGCTTTTTTATTGGAGCACAGAAGTTGGCTCCAAAGTGCAAGAAGAGACACGACTTGCAAAGAGCGATGAGCTTTTTGTGCGCCGCCCGGGCTTTGAAGCCAAGCGCAACTACAACAAGTTGGTCGAAGCCAAGAAAGTTCTGGGTGTCGAGGACATCATCACAACAGGTGGCTCAGCCAAACGAACAATCGAGGCGATCCGCGCTCTCGGAGGTGAAGTGTTGGGTCTTGGGGTTTTGTGCAATCGAGGAGGAAAAACGGCAGAAGATGTGGGAGATCCACCGCAGTTTGTTTCACTTCTTAATGTCAAAATGGATGCATGGGAGCCTGATGAGTGTCCCATGTGCAAAGAAGGCGTCCGTATCAACACGGATGTTGGTAAAGGGAAAAGCTATGTGGCCCGTTTCGGGCAACCGCACATTCAAGCGGAATAAATTCAACGCCTCATACTGAGGATAACAGAAGGCTGATTGCAGAAATGCATCAGCCTTCTTTTTATATATACTAGCTCTTGACATCATTTGGTATATAGCGTATGAATAGGGTAATATTAGTAACACACACAAAAAGGAGTTGCTATGGCAGATGTAAAAATGAATGGACTCGACTGGGTAGCGTTCATCCTCGTTATCGTGGGTGGACTTAACTGGGGTTTGGTTGGCGCGACAAGCGGCAGTTTCAACCTCGTTAAAGTCTTGGTTGGTTCGTGGCCTATGGTTGAGAGCGCTGTGTATATACTCGTCGGTCTTGCCGCGGTATACATGCTCGTTTCAGCTGCTATGAAGAAATAATAATACCCTGAATATTCAGGGTATTATTGATTAAAAAGCCCCGTACGGGGCTTTTTAATGTTTTATTTTACTTCTTCTGGCTTAAGCATCTTTCTTAGTTGCTCTGCTTTTTGTGTTGCTGTGTCTGCTGCCTCTTTTTTCTTTTCTTCAACTGCACGATTAGCGTTAGCTTTGAGTTCGTCTTTCATGATTTCTTTATTTTGTTCCACTGTCTGTTTCACTGTATTCTTTAACTGTGCTGCTTGATCTTGAACTGCTTTTTTCGCCTCTTCGGTTACTGCGTCTTTTGCTTGATCTCTGAGATCTTTTAGTTCAGCTTCTGCTTTTGTTCTTACATCGAGATTCTCAACACGAGTCTCTGCACGAAGTTTTACTGCCTCGATTCTTTTCGCTGCTTGCTCCGCTGTGATAGTACCGGCCTTAACAGCTTCATCTATTTTTGCTTGGTGTTCAGTAGCTTTTATCTCGATTTGAGCCTTGATAGCTTCTGGTACTATGTCTGCTCTGACCGTTTTAAGAGCTTGAAGATATTCAACCTTACTTACCTCGTCTCCAGGAAGCTGAGAGATTATCTCATCCAAGCGAGCCTTTGCTTTCTCTTGGTCTCCTGCAGGAAGCTTGCTGATTCTGTCTTCTATTTTCTCCTGCGCTTGAGAGAGATGTTCCTTGATCTTTTCTTTTGCTACTTCAGGTACCTGGTCTTGTACGCGCTCTAAAACTCTTTCTTGTTTGAGGAGGTTTGAGGTAAGACGGTCTTCAACCTTCTCAAGCTTTGCTACCTGGTCTTGCGTAAGCTTAGTGCGGTCAATTGCAGCAAGCTTCGTCTGTGCTTGGTCTAGGCGCGCCTTGTAGTCATCTAAGATTTTCACTGCTTCATCTGTCTTGCCGTCACGAGCAAGAGCACGAGCCTCAACCAAGCGCTTGTTCGCTAAGTGCTCAGAAAGTTCTGCTTTGCTCTGGGCATTGAAGGTGAATACCTCTTGGATGCTCTCAGAGAGCCTCTTAAACGGGTACAGGAAAGAACCAGGGAGTACTGATGGTTCGGCAACTCCTAAGTCGTCTGCGGTTACTTCATCTACAGTAGTACTAGCTGCCACTGCTGTATCTGTATCTTCGGTAGTAACTGAGCTACTGGTCTCAGTGCTCGTTGTTGTGGCTTCTGTAGTATTTGTGTCGGCTGCGTGAGCCACACCTCCTGGCAAGGCAATAACAAGTGCTAGTAGCGCAAAAATAACAAGATTGAATCTCTTTGTGTACATGTGTATAACTCCTTAGATTGTTGTGATATTGATAGTATTATACTCCTTTAGTAGACGGGGCTGTCAAATGAGCCGGAAATTGTTTATAATAGGGGAAAATATATTCGTGCCAGTAACATCTATATATGAAAAAACAATCACACGACCATGACCTACTTTCTTCAGCCAGACACTCAGCGGCGCATATATTAGCTGCTGCAATTGAGCACTGGTATCCAGATACGCAGTTTGGAATAGGTCCTGTGATTGAAAACGGCTTCTACTATGATGTGGCTACTCCTACACCCATTACCGAGCACGATCTAGAAAAGCTCGAGCGCTACATGCACGAGATTATTCGTGGCAAAGTTGCCTTTGAAAAAGAAGTTTTGGATATTGACGATGCTATCGCCCTTTTTGAAAAAAAGAACCAGAGCTTTAAAGTAGAGTTACTTTCTGACCTTAAAAAGAAAGGGACTACAAGCCTGAAAGAAGACGAGATGACGGATCTGGGAGATTCAGTCAAAGAAGTCTCTGTATATAAGACAGGTGAGTTTGTGGATTTGTGTCGTGGACCTCATGTTGCAAACTCAGGTGAGATTAATCCGGAAGGACTCAAGCTTATGCGCATTGCCGGTGCCTACTGGCGTGGAGATGAGAAAAACCAGATGCTTACTCGTATATATGGCGCCTACTTTAACACAAAAGATGAACTTGAGCAGCACCAAAAAAACCTGGAAGAAGCAGCGGCACGAGACCACAGAAAACTTGGCCGCGAACTCGATCTCTTCGTTTTTTCAGACTTAGTCGGGCCCGGTATGCCACTGTACACTCCGAAGGGATTTGCGGTCAGAAATCAAATTGCCCAATATTCAAGAGAGCTTCGAACTGCTATTGGATACCAAGAAGTGTTTACGCCGAATATGAACAAGGCAGAGCTCTTTAAGATTTCAGGTCACTATGACAAGTACCATGAAGATATGTTTATGGTAACTTCACATTACTCAAAAGAAGAATTCTTTTTAAAGCCCATGAACTGTCCGCAACATACTCAGATCTACGCGGCGCATACCCGGTCGTACAGGGATTTACCAATCCGCTACTGTGACTTTGCTACGCTCTACCGGGACGAGCGACCAGGAGAACTCTCAGGGCTCACTCGTCTGCGCTCGTTTGCGCAGGACGATGGCCATGCGTTTTGTCGTGAAGACCAAATTGAAGCGGAGTTTGATGCATTGCTTGATGCAATCAAAAAAGCTATGGCTACGTATGGCATGGACTATTATATCCGCCTCTCTTTGCGTGACTTACAAAATAAGGAGAAGTATCTGGGTTCTGATGAGGTCTGGGATAAGTCCGAGTCTATTCTTGAAGGTATCGTTGAGAAACGCAAGATTGAGTATGTACGAGCAGAGGGCGAAGCAGCAATTTACGGTCCGAAGATGGATCTCATCGCTCGCGACGCATTAAATCGTGAGTGGCAGATCTCAACCATCCAGCTGGACTTCAACCAACCAGAACGCTTTAAGCTTGAATATATCGACGAGACAGGTGAGGCCAAGACTCCGGTTATGATCCACGCTGCCCTCGTTGGTAGCCCAGATCGTTTCCTTGGGGTGTTAATTGAACACTATGCGGGGAACTTCCCCGTCTGGCTCGCACCAGTGCAAGTGAAGTTACTTCCTATTAATGATGAACTAATTGTGTTTGCGAAGGAAGTAGGCGACCGGATGCACCTCGCCGGTATTCGATTTGAAATCGACGACCGTACCGAGTCATTGGGTAAAAAAATCCGCACTGCGGAGGTCGAGAAAGTCCCATACATGGTAGTGCTTGGAGCTAAAGAACGCGAAGCAGGGGTAATTGCCGTCCGCTCTAAAAAAGACGGCGATCTAGGTCAGATGAAGGCAGAAGAGTTTGTTGAGAAAATTTTAGATGAGATTAAGAATAGAAAGGGATAATATGAACCACGCAGTTATTTTTACATTCGAAGGAGTGCTAATAGATTCGCCTCGATACAATTCAATAGCCTTTGATGAAATTTTGAAGTCCCACGGACTTACTATGGATCGTATCAACCAAGGGTTCTCATGGAGAGGAAGGTCGCTACGTGATTTACTCAAGTACGTCGAACAGAAATTTGAGGTTGCTCTCGACTATAATGAGTTTTCTCGTCAAGCGACTGAACTAACTTTCTCTTTGATGGAAAAAGACGGAGTAACAGCTCCTGAAGGTCTTGCGGAGTTATTAAAAGATCTTAAATCAAAGAATATACCAGTTGCACTTGCGACCAACTCAATTCACGCTCGAGTGGATCGCGTATTTACTATGTTTGATCTTGGAGGATATTTCCCGGTAGTAGTGACTTCAGAAGATGTAGTACAACACAAACCACATCCTGATGTACTTTTAGAGTCTGCCAAACAACTCGGTGTTGAGCCTGGCAACTGTGTGGTAATTGAAGACGCTCAGTCTGGTATTGATGCGGCTAAACGGGCAGGTATGAAATCTATCCTGTTTACTCAGTACCAGTCAGAGAAGAAAGAGACAGTAGTAGGAGTAGATCTTACCGTTACCGGTGCGGATGCTGAAATTACAAGCTTTACAGACCTAAGTTCTGAGAAGATAGAAGCAATGTTTGCCTAGACATAGCACTAACATATTCATATGAGTAGTTGGATAATACTTGAGCGTGATGGGTCTGTGATGGACGCGACAACGCTTCCTGAAAGACCTGATGACTCAAGGCAGATGCAGTCAGGAAACCAGTTTACGCCTTGGTATAAGGAAGATGAGCATGTTCATGTTGAGGATGGAAAAATAAACGGCATTCACTTCAATGGTCCTGAAGAGGATGCTCGTGCTATTCTTTCTCTATGTATTAAGCACGAAAAGGAGTTACTCGAAAGGTTCGGGGGTCACGAGGATATCCTTCTTATTGATGCGTTGAAGTTTCTAGTTATACATACCCTCTAATATCCTTCTATGATTCAACCCATCTCATTAAGTTTTACCTATACTAAAAAAGAACTGTTGCAAGTAACGAGTATTATGTTGCAAAACAAAATGAGGAATGTATACCTAATTCTCCTTGTTATAAACATTATCACCCATATTAAAGACGATGGATTTCACTATATAGACTTTTTGATCTCTTTAATTCTTTCATCTCTCGTCTTGTTTCTTATGCTATGGGTGGCTCGTCGTATTGGGTACAGTAAGAACAAGAAGATGAATACAGGGCAGCAAGTAACTCTTGATGACGAAGGCTGGGAGATGAAGACGGACTTAATCAACTCAAAGATAAAATGGCAGCTATCGAAGAAGTTTACTGAGACAAAAGACTTTATCGTCTTGTATGTTATGAAGTCACCAACACTCCCTATTCCAAAGCGAGCATTAACTTTAGAGCAGCTAAACACGGTACGAGAGGTACTCAAGCAAAAGACGGTTAAGAAAAAGAATTAATAGTAATTTATTACTACGGACACAAACAAAATTGTTCTCTTCAAAGGTACTAAGATTCGTAAGGTTATTTATAGCAACGAGTGGTGGTTTTCAGTAGTGGATGTGGTACAGTCGCTAACAGATCAAGCTGACGATTTAGCGGCAAGAAAGTATTGGAATAAGCTTGCTCAGAGGCTGAGAGAAGAAGGAAGTGAAGTGGTGACAAAATGTCACCGGTTGAAATAGAAAGTTCAATTGTCCGATAAAATCGGACAGTTGAATGTACAAAAGACTAGGGCAGAGCGGCAATTCACATGCTTATGGGTTTTCTTTACTAGTGATGTAGTAAAACAAAAATGCATAAAGATTTCGATACTTGGAATAATAGAAAAAAGGATATACAGACTAGTGAGTTTGTTGCCTATGTTCACGAGCGTGAGATTTGGTGGTGTTCGCTTGGTATTAATATTGGGTACGAGCAAGATGGGAAAAATGATCTATTCGAGAGACCAGTTTTGATACTAAAAAAGTTCAACCGATCAGTTGTTATGGTTGTGCCACTCACTTCAAAGGTGAAAGAAGATAAGTTCCATTATATTTTTGAGCATGACGGAAAGCAGTTTGCCGTAATACTCTCACAGTTACGATTAATAAGTACAAAGAGACTCACAAGAAAAATTAGAAAAATTAATGAGGACTTATTTGAGGATATTAAATTGAAAACTAGGGAGGTGTGTCTATAAAACAGACGATCCCCACCTTTGAGGGGTGGGGTCTCCGGAGCCAAAAGGCCATTTGTACTTTCTAGTGTACAGGAAATGGTGAAAAAGTCAAGTTTTTTTACTGCAATTTGCAGTTTTTAGTATGAGACTTAGAGAGTATGGTAAAATTACAGTATGAACTGATCTGCAGCATGAGCAGACTGGCACAGAGTTTGCTCAGTATCTTAAAGATCTATCTCTCTAATATTTTATGCCATACAAAGAATACAACAAACTAGTTCGTGACCGTATTCCTGAGAAGATTATCTCAGGTGGAGAGACGCCTCATACAAGAATTCTTACAGTAGAAGAATATAGTGAGATGCTCAAAGATAAGCTACTAGAAGAAGCAGGTGAAGTAAAGGGTGCACAAGATCAGGGGGGGGTCGGGGAGGAGTTGGCCGACTGTCTTGAAGTACTTCAGGCAATTGCTACTAACTATGGTATAGTATGGGAAGATATAGAGAAGAAACGCACTGATAAAAAAGAAAAAAGAGGTGGTTTTGAAATGAGAGTGTTTCTTACTGGAGTAGATGAAAAAGAATAAAAACTAACACACCACTATGAAGAATGAAATAAAAATAGCGCAGATCAAAAGAAAAGCTCTCTTCTCGTTTATACTGAACTTCGCTTGTGCTCTCTGGCTAATCTTCTCATCTATTTTCTCAGCCTTTATAACACCGATGTTGTATAAGCCCCTCTTTGTGCCTGTGCTTTTCACTTTTGCTCTTATTTGTGCTGGAGCGTATGCTGGATCTATATTTTTTGGTATTCATAGTGCCCAGGATATAGACGAGAAGGATATTGCTCGCTACGAGACGATCACAGCCCTTCTTGCTCTCACTCCGTTTCTTCTGTTCCTTCTGCCCTACGTCTTTCTTGGAGTGTTTACGCTTAAGGGAGCGGAGTTGTAGGCGTAAGTATAAAAAAACGGAACCCCTTTCAGGGTTCCTCGAGGGTCGGGTGAACCGACCTTTGTACTTTTTTATCATGTACAAAATTCATACATTTTTATAGTTTCTTATTTAGAAGATGAAAAGTCTAAAACCAAAACTCATTGTAGTCTGTGGAACAACAGCGAGCGGGAAAACCCAGCTCGCTTCTGAGATATGTCGCACGCTTAACGGAGAGATGGTCAACGCCGACAGTCGTCAGGTATATAGAGGTATGGATATCGGGACGAATAAAGAAATTCCTGAAGATATCCCACTCCATCTAGTAGATATTGCAAACCCAGACGAGCGCTACACGCTCTTTCAGTTCAAGAGCGATGCAGCGCAGGTTATTTCAGAAATTGTTGCCCGCGGTAAGGTACCAGTTCTCGTGGGGGGAACCGGCCTCTGGATAGATGGTCTGATATACAACTATCAGTTACCAAAAAAAACAGAGGAAATATACTACGAGATACCTGAGACAGAGGATGAGCAGGTGCAGCTCCTTTTGAAAGTAGATCCAGACTCCCAGTTTCAGGTAGATCTCAAAAACCCTCGACGCGTACTTCGAGCTCTTAAAGTGTACTTTGAAACGGGAGTGCCATTTACTAAGCAGCCCAAGCTCGGGGAATCTCAGTATGATGTACTAAAACTTGCCCCTCAGGCAGATATGGCGGTTATTGAGCGCAAGATAGTCGACCGTACTAACCAGATGGTGGACTCCGGACTAGTGAAGGAAGTAGCTAATCTTGTTTCTCAATATGGCTGGGAGCATGAAGCGATGACGAGCATTGGGTACCGTGAGTTTCGGGAGGTGATCGGTGACCTCTGGCACAACCCAGCTCCTGAAGAGATAAAAGAAATTAAACAAAAGATTACGCTCCATACCAGGCAATATGCTAAACGCCAACTAACATGGTTTAAGCGTGACCCCAGTATTTACTGGGTACAAAGCCCAGAGCAAGGCATAAAGCGTGCTTCTGATTTTGTGAAATTGTAAAAAACTGCTACAATAAGACAAGAAATACATTTTAGGAGGCAGAGTATGCCGTCAATTACGCTGACGCTGATCCGGCACGGAAGAACACCAACCAATGAAAGCGGGGTGATTACAGGACAGACTGATGTCCCCTTGTCTGCTGAGGGCAGAGCGCAAGTTGAAGAAGCTCGTTCTCAGTTGCCAGATGGCATTGTTGCCATCTACTCCTCAACCGCACTGCGGTGCCAGCAAACCACCGAGATTCTCAACCAGGATTTACAGCTTCCTGTGATTTTCACAGGTGACCTATGGGAGCGAAACTTTGGTGATCTGGCAGGGCTTACCTGGGAAGAAGCGACTGAAAAGACCCAGAACCCAGACCTAGCCACACTGGATCGCTTCCAAGGATACGACTACACGCCACATGGCGGGGAATCAGCACTGCAGGTTTCCGAGCGGTTCAGCCGAGTGATCACAGAAATTCGTGACCACCACAAGGAGCCTGGTTCGCGAATCTTAGTGGTGACCCACGGTGGAATTGTGAGGATGGCGTTGCATTTCTATACCGACCAGCAAGGTCTAGCGAAGATCCCTAACGCTTCACTACACCACTTCGAATTTCCCATACCGTGAGGAGAACTCACGCGAACACGTAAAACGTCCGACCTAAAAAGGTCGGCGTTTTTATGTAATAGTGCATTGCAAGTGGGATATGATATACGCCATGCATAAAAAAAGACCCTTCTGGGTCTTTTTTTATTAGCGCACGAGTGAAGTAAAGAGACGATTAGCAAATGGGAGCAGGACGTTGTGTTTCTGGTCCATTACATACAGTACTGAAAAAAGAATTACGATAACAATAATCAGCCCCACTGAAAGAAAGGTATCTCGACGGTGAACACGGGTTTCATCAGAAGATGAGTGAGTTATTTCGCCGGTCTTGGGCGCTACCTGCTGGGTAGGGTGTGTACTTGTGATATGCGGGTTCTGAGATGCTGCACGCTGGTGTGCTTGCATCTGGGCGGCTAAGAGTTGCTTTTTGATCTTGTCTTTCTTGAATTTCTTGCTCATAGGAATTGCAGTTCTAATAATGTCCCTACTATACCAAATAATACCGAAGAAGAGTAGGGAGTTGTCTCGCCCTAACACACATACTATAACTGTAAAGTATCTATAAAATGGCTAAAATAACACAATATACTTGACATAAGTACATAAATATGCTAGTATAAAGAGACCGTAATCCTGGTTTGCAAACTGCTTGTGCGATGGTCAGTCAAAAGATAGGGTCGTTTATATACTTACCGCCCTCACCATCGCGGCAGTTTCAAGACTGGGATTTGGTATAATATAGGTACGTACTCTTTGTTCATTTACAAATACATTTCACCCCAGCAGAAAGAAGATAATATTTTATTCTCTCCTCCCTGCTGGGGCGAGGTAATCGCTTAATACAAACCAACCCAGTAAAAAGGAGTCGACCATGTCTGGAAATGATGTGCTTGACCTAACGCTTCGCGAAGCACGCGGACCGTTTTCCACCCTTTTGGATCGCCTTACGGGCCCAGAGGGAAAACTGTGGCTGGAACGGCTCAACCGTTTCAACCGAGGGGAAAATCCCTTTGTAGATGTCCCTGTGAAGAAAAAAGAGAGAGCGGGAAGGCCAAAAATGGTCAACTCATTCTTGACTTATTTGGTCACCCTAAACCTGGATGCCACTGATGGCACAAAGGCGATCACGGGAGCCAAAGAAGTCTTCCCAGGAGGCACCGACGCAGATTTTGCCAGGTGGGGCTTGGAAAAGAAACAGGTCCCAACCCCCGAGACCAAAGTTATCTGCTACGAGCTTTCCAAGGATGGCATCCTTGACCAGATCTTTCGTGGCTTTGGTGTTGACTTAAACGCTCTGGTGTTTACCCCGCACCAAATCCGGGAGTTCTGCCACCTTCATAAGAACAAGCTCAGAACTGATGGGTACGGCAACTTTTTCCTTATGAAACGGGAAAAAGACGAGGCCAATAACATCGAAGAGGGTTTCTTCGTTGCTAACGCTTCCTTCGGCGGCCGGGGTCGTCTCGTTGTGCCTGTCTACGAGCTTGAGTTCAGCAATGTCTTGTCCGCGCGGAATCGGCGTCGGTTCTTCGTCCCGAAACTGAAGAAACTCAAGCCCTGAGTTCTTCAGACACTTTGTCCCTCTGACCCTTGTGGTTGGAGGGATTTTTTCATATAAGCTCAGGAGTCGTGTACAATACATCCATGACCTACGCAGATATCGCTCCTAATGCCAAGACTTCAGGTAATCTGGAGCTTTTTACCTATGCCATCCCCGAGGAACTACGGGGTATTGTTATAATAGGGCAACTCGTGCAGATACCATTAGGACCTCGTACTATTAACGGGATAGTGCTCGCTATTCATAATACGAAGCCCAGCTTTACGACTCGTGAGATAAAAAAGATTATTGATGAGGAGCCAGTACTATCTCCTGTGCATATTGAGGTTGCCCGCACTATTGCCCAGCATTTCTATACCTCACTGCCACTTACCTTATTCCATATGTTGCCACCCAATGTACGGAAAAGAAAAAGAAAGCTTTCAAGCGTAAAGGCGAAAAAAGAAACGCACGGTCAGAAGTTCGTTATAAACGACCTTATTTTAAACGCTTATCAAAAGCCTGCTCTATTAAAAATTACTTCTGCTATAGATAAGAAAATATATACTCCATTTCTGCTCCATGGTGTCACGGGGTCTGGTAAGACTGAAATATATCTTCGTGCTATGGCACATGTCTTAGAATCAGGCGGACAAGGGATCTTTATTGTGCCTGAGATATCCCTAACACCCCAGTCCATTGCTCGTTTTGAGCAAGTATTTGGGCGTGAAAGTGTCGCAGTAGTTCACTCACAGATGACAAGTGGGGAGCGTCTTAAGATCTGGGAGGGTATAAGAGACGGACAAAAGAAAGTGGTGGTAGGTTCGCGCTCAGCTCTTTTTGCTCCACTACCTAATCTTAAGATCATAATAGTGGATGAGGAACACGACTTGATTTCGTTCAAGTCAGATCAAACTCCTCGTTACGAATTACATTTTGTTGCCCAAGAACTGGCCAAGCGTACTGGTGCAGCCCTTATCTTCGGGTCGGCCACCCCGCTAGTTACCAGCTACCAGAAAGTTGTAACCAGTGAATGGGAATATTTATCACTACCAGAGCGGGTAGATAACAAGCAACTTCCCACTGTAAAGATTTTAAACATGTGGGATGAACGGCAACACGGTAACAAGTCGTATCTTTCCAGTTACTTGGAAGAGTCGTTGCGCTTCATTGTGGCACATAAGAGACAGGCGATCGTGTTTCTTAATCGTCGTGGTGCCTCGACAATTATACGCTGTCAGGACTGTGGTACGGTCTCAGAGTGCGAAGATTGTTCCGTGCCACTGGTGTATCACATGTCCAATAACAAGATGTGGTGCCACCACTGTAGTCGCCAGTATGAGCTCTTGTATAAATGTAAGCACTGCCAAGGAGCGCAGATATTTTTTGGTGGACGAGGAACAGAGCGCGTGGAGATGGAATTAAAACAGTCATTCCCGCAGGCAATTATCGCGCGAATGGATCGTGACACAATGGAAAAAGGAGAAGATTATTTAAACATCTTCGAATCTTTTAAAAAAGGCGCAATAGATATTATTGTAGGAACGCAGATGGTAGTCCACGGCTGGGATATTCCCAGTGTGGATCTGGCTGCGGTCATCTCCATTGATGGTCCACTGCTGCTACCAGACTATAGGAGCGAGGAGGGAGTCTTCCAGCTCCTTGTTCAGTTGGCGGGTCGTACTGGTCGTGGGGAAATGAAGGGGATGCTGGTTGTGCAAACTGAAATGCCGGATCACTTTATTTTTGAGTTAGCTCGTAAAGGTGATTACACTGGCTTTGCCACACAGGAACTGAAAAAGCGAGAACTCTTTGGTTACCCACCGTTTATGGATTTGGTGGTATTGTCCTACGCACACCTCAAGCCTGAAGTGGCTGAGAAAAAAGCAAAAGACCTTAAAATACAATTGGATGAACTGAAAGAAAAAGTGGATCCAGAAAATACTGTAACTATTGTTGGACCATTTGAACCACTCGTTGCAAAAAAATATGGCAAGTATCTAAGAACCATCGTGCTGAAAATACGAAAAGATACTACAGATCAGAGGTATGTAGTTCGGGACCAGCTGCTAAAACAAGTTCCATCTGATTGGACGATAGATGTGGATCCGCTTTCTATTTTATAAAACAAGAGCCCCAGATTTCCATACGGAGATCTGGGGCATATTCTTGGCGAAGAGAGGTTTACGGTTCTTTCTGGAAGAAAGCAAAGGCTTTTTCGGCAGTGAGTTTTCCTGTAAGACCAAAGGCCCAGCGAAAGAGGTGATCCACCTTCTCGACATCCAGTGCAGTATGAAAGGCGGTCATGGAATCAAAGGCAAAGGGGTAGAAGTAAAGATCTTTTCTGCAGGATAGTTCGAACAACTGAGTTTTGCAGTGTTCGCCATCACAGCAGGTGTACCCCTGACCAAGGGACGGTATGTTTTCAGCTGAAAAAATAACCGAAAACTGGGTAACAGGGTTCTCCTGACAAAACCGGCAAGTCATCACTGTTTTTCTGTTTTCCCCTTGGTGGAGCAGCCAGCCAAGATGGTTGTACATCTCGTGGTTTGGTCTGTGTTGCTTGGATAGCCATAAGAAAAAGTTCTTAAGTGCTCTGTAGTTGGTAAACATCAGAGCATCGGCTGATTTACTGCGTAACTTTGGGTTTTTGATGTGGTCCGAGAACCGGTAGGGGCATGTCGGGGTATAGAGTGAATTTGTCAATGATCTGCTCCTTCTAGAATGGTTGGATTTCTGGAGATGTGCATACTATACACTAAAAGAATGTATTTAGCAAGATAAACTCTTGAATTAGCCTTTTTCTTCTTCCTTGACTTTGTCTTCCTGATCGATTACAATAGGTAGGATTATTACAGAACTAAAGACTTGCTATGCTTCGTATTAAACTTGTTCGATTCGGAAAAAAAGATCAGCCTACCTGGCGTGTTGTAGTGGTTGAGAGCGCTCGCACTGGTCGCGGTCGGGTTACTGACTTTATCGGAAACTATAATCCAATGATCTCTCGCAAGGAGTTCAATCTTGATATAGATAAATACAATGACTGGATAAAGAAGGGTGCGCAACCTACAGATACTGTTTTGCGCCTGAAGGGTCGTTTTGTAGATAAGAACAAGGACTATCAAAAAGAAGTACCACTCAAGGTATATCGTAATGCTGAAAAAGAAGCGGCAAAAGTAGCAGAAGCCGAGGCAGCGAAAAAAGCTGCGGAGGATGCTAAGATTGCGGCAGCTGAGGCTAAGGCCGCAGCTGAAGAAGCAGCCAAAAATCCTGCACCAGTAGAAGAAGTTGCGTCAACTGAAGCTCCTGTTTCAGAAGTTGTCGAAACTCCTGAAGTACCTACAGAGGAAGTAGTTGCTGAAGAAGTTACCGAAGCTCCTGCCGAAGCGGCAGAGGTGGTAGAGGAAGCGCTTGCTCCAACTGATGAAGTTCCTGCAGAAGAGGCAGTCTAATATTGTGGATAAAGTGGTCTTCACAATCTAGTTCAATATAGTATAGTGAACGAAAGGTCGATCAATATACAGTAAAGACGATAGGAATAGCGATGATTACAGATATCGAACTGCTCGAAACGATGGTAAAGGCGATCGTCAGTAGTCCTGAAGCGGTCAAGATTGATCGTAAAGTGGACGAAATGGGAGTGCTTCTTGAACTTTCAATAGACCAGACCGACATGGGTACGGTTATTGGGAAGCAGGGAAACACAGCCAAGGCACTACGTACGATTCTTCGTGCGTTTGGCGCAAAGAACAATGCTCGTCTGAACCTCAAAATCATTGAACCTGAAGGCTCGACTCGCGGAATGCGGTCTCCTGAAATGGGTTCATCTGATAGCATGATGTAATTGAAATTTTGAATACGAGAAAAAGCCACACTCTGTTTTTGAGCGTGGCTTTTTTAAATCATATCCTATGAAAATCGATGTTGTTACTTTATTTCCCAAGATGTTTGAAGGGATTCTCACAGAATCCATTATTAAGCGTGCTCAGGCAAAGGGTGTGGTGGATATCGCCATACATTACTTACGCGACTGGACCGCTGACCCGCATAAAACCGTGGATGATCGCCCGTACGGTGGAGGGGCGGGGATGGTAGTTAAAGTAGATGTGGCGTACCAGGCCTTAAAGGAGCTGGCACAGATAGATAAGCCAAAAAAGTCTCGTGATTCCTGGGTGATACTCCCAACCCCTAAGGGCAAACGAATAGATCAGAAGATGGCGCAACGGTTATCAAAAAAGAAACACCTGGTAATTTTATGCCCGCACTACGAAGGGTATGATGAAAGGATTGTGAGTCTAGTGGATGAACAGATAAGTTTAGGGGACTTTATTCTAACGGGAGGAGAGATCCCAGCTCTTGCTATCATCGACTCGGTAGTGCGCCTCGTGCCTGGTGCGATAAAGGCCGATTCTTTAAAAGATGAGACTTTTACCATACAGGAGAAGGAAGGGAAGTTTGGAGAGTACCCGCAGTACACCAGGCCAGAAATCTTTGAAGCAAAGATTGCCGGTAAGGTAACAAAAAAAAGAATTCCACCGGTACTCAAGTCTGGTAACCATGCTGAAATTGCGAAGTGGAGAGGAAAGCAAGTAAAGGAGGTATAGGTTATAAATACATGTAGATTTATAAGATAAATTAAATATCTAATATGACAGAAATTGATTTAAAAGTTAACTTGATTCAACAGCCTAACATGAGCAATGATTGTGGGGTTGCTTGTGTTGCGATGATAGCGGACTACTATAATCTAGATATTTCTTACGAAGATATCAGAAAAGAGCTTGGAGTTTACTCTTGGGGGACTACCACTCCTCAATTAGGAAGGTTTTTTCTAGCACACGGATTTGATGTGGAAATCGTTGGCCTACACCCAGCACTATTTCAGCTCAACAGTAGTTTTATTGATTCGTCAGAAATGATCGAGTATCTGCAAAAGATGCGAACTGTTTTAAAAGACGGCTATGATGCTATAGCAATTGAGCATTTTATTTCTTTTGTCCAAGAAGGAGGCATATTTTCGCCAAAAATTCCCACGGATATGGATATCGAATCAGAACTAAACGAACAACGCCCAGTTTTAGTACCTTTATCTCACTGGTTCTTGCGCCAAACCAGTATGCCACCTCGTTTTACTACCCACTTTAATGTAGTTACAGGCATGAACAACACGGAGTTCTATACAAATGACCCCGACTTTGGGGATGATTTCGGCGGGCAACATTCCACAAAAAAGGAAACTTTTATGTATGCAGTCTATGTGAGTGCAAAGGGCGGTATCGATGATGCTTGTGTAATGAAGATTAATAAAAAGATTACTTAGATATATTCTATATATTCATTAAATATACTTGACATATACCATATGATATGGATGTTGATTATCTGCTGGTGCTTCTATAATAAGAGAGAGAAACAGGTGTGATCAATCTTATAGTTGACATTGTACGAATCTGTTGTACAATTAATTTGTACTATTAAATTTCATTATATGGAAAAAACACTTACCACATCGGCGTTTCGTGATAACATTGCAGATGCTATTCGTTTGGTAAACGAAAAAGAGAAGTACTTCGTAATCACCAATAAAGGAAAAGCAGTCTCAGCTTTGATTAATCTGGACTATTTTGAGGATCTGTTGGCGCTGTCTTCACCAGAATTTCTTGCGGATATTCGTGCCGCTCGCCTTGAGGCAAAGCAAGGTAAGTTGCATTCTCACGAAGAGGTTTTTGGGTAGGTCTTATGGCATACGAATATCAGTATACAAATAGAGCTCTCAAGCAAATACAGAAACTTGATTTTGTAGTTCGGAAAAGAATAGACAAAACGCTTGTTCGGAATCTGGCTGATCCTTACCGGCACGCCGAGAGATTACTTGATCCTGAGCTTGGTACATTTAAGTTTCGTATTGGCGACTACCGTGTTTTTTTTGACATTGTGGGTGAGTGTATTATTGTGCTAAAAGCTGGGCACAGGAGAGATGTTTATAATAAATAGTTCTACATGTCCTTTAATCTTGTTTCCCCATTTCAGCCACAAGGAGATCAGCCGGAGGCTATTAAAAAACTACTATCAGGAGTTGAGTCTGGGTATCGCGACCAGACGCTTTTAGGTGTCACAGGCTCTGGTAAGACCTTTACTATGGCAAATATCATAGCAGCTCAGAATCGTCCGACTTTGGTACTCGCCCACAACAAGACTTTAGCTGCCCAGCTTGCCTCAGAGTTTAAGGCTTTTTTTCCAGACAATGCCGTACACTACTTTGTCTCATATTACGACTACTACCAGCCAGAAGCATATATCCCCAAGACAGATACCTATATAGAAAAAGAGACATCAATTAACGATGAGATAGACCGCTTGCGTCATGCTGCTACTCACGCACTTTTAACGCGTCGGGATGTGATCATTGTTGCCTCTGTTTCATGTATATATGGTCTCGGAGAACCGGAGGAGTACCTCAATGCTTCTTTTAAAATAGAAAAAGGCGGTAAGATGACCCGTGAAGCGTTCCTGAACTTTCTAATCGCCAACCTTTACGAAAGAAATGATATGGAGCTTGCTCGCGGTCGTTTTAGAGTACGGGGAGACACTGTAGAGGTTATTCCTGCCTATGAGGAGAATGTTATTCGGGTGGAGTTCTTTGGTTCAGAAATAGACTCCATTGGAGTGGTCAGCCCTATTACGGGATCAGTGATGGAAAAGCTTACCGATTTTACGATCTACCCGGCTAAGATCTTTATGACTACAGCAGATAGTATCGCACGAGCTGAGAAAAGTATTTACGAGGAACTCAAAGAACGCATTGAGTATTTCAAAAAGCACGACAAGTTGATCGAGGCGCAGCGAATAGAGCAGAAAGTAAACTACGATCTTGAGATGCTCAAAGAAGTAGGGTATGTGAATGGTATTGAAAACTATGCCCGGCACTTATCTGGTCGTACGCCGGGCTCTCCCCCGTCGACACTAATAGACTTCTTTCCAAAAGACTTCTTAACGTTTATTGATGAGTCTCACATGACCGTACCGCAGGTACGGGGTATGTATAACGGAGATGCAGCTCGTAAGCAAAATCTAGTAGATTTTGGTTTCCGCCTGCCCTCTGCTCGAGATAATCGACCACTTACTTTTGATGAGTTTGATGCACGGCAAAAGCAGATAGTGTATGTCTCAGCTACTCCAGCTCCCTACGAGATAGAGAAAAGTATCCAGGTTGTTGAGCAAATTATTCGTCCAACTGGCCTAGTTGACCCAGTTATTGAAATAAAACCTACTACCAACCAGATCGATGACTTGATTGAACAGATTCGGGAGCGTACTGCCAGGGGACAGCGCATCTTAATCACAACCCTTACCAAAAAGCTGGCCGAGCGCATCTCACTTTACTTGCAAGAGTTGGGTATTAAGGCAGCTTACATGCACTCAGATGTGGATACACTCGATCGCTTGGACATCTTGCGCGACCTGCGACTCGGGCGCTATGACTGTTTGATCGGTATTAACCTCCTGCGTGAAGGACTCGACTTACCAGAGGTGTCGCTGGTGGCAATTTTAGATGCAGATAAAGAAGGGTTTCTGCGTTCCTACTCGGCCTTTGTCCAGATCATGGGACGAGCAGCTCGTAATGTGGATGGAAAAGTAATTATGTATGCAGATAGTATTACGGGTTCTATGCAGATGGCTATCGACGAGACGAATCGTCGCCGCACGATCCAGGAAGCATACAATACCAAGCATGGGATTACGCCACATACAATAGATAAGGCGGTGTCTGAGGATGGTGACTGGAGAAGTGCTAAGGGTGAGGAGAAAAAGAGAATCGACGGTCTACCGGTAGATATTGAAGCTCTACCGGAAAAACAATTCCGCCAGATGGTAAGAGATATGGAAAAAAAGATGGACTTGGCTGCTCGTAACCTCGAGTTTGAAAAAGCAGCAGATATCAGGGATCATATATTTGAGCTGGAGACGGTGAGACGCCGCGAAGGTAAAACAAAAAAGAAATAACTTAATCACAATGCAAAAACAAAACAACTATGCGTTTATTGATGGACAGAATCTATATATGGGTACAGCCAAAATCGATCCTCCTTGGAATATTGATCTAGCTCGTTTTCGTGTATATCTTGAAAAGAAATATGGCGTTACTCAGGCATATTACTATTTAGGCTATGTCCAAGAACAATATCAGGATTTATATGAAGAGATACAACTCGCAGGTTTTATTTTAGTTTTTCGTCAACATAACGCTGCTATGCTCGGCACCAAGAAGGGGAATGTTGATTCTGATATTATCTTCAACATTATGGTACGAATATATAGACGAGAAGATTTCGGGAAAATCGTGTTAGTTTCTGGAGATGGGGACTACAAAATGTTAATCGATTTTCTTGTTGAGGAAGAAAGACTAGAAAAAATATTATTTCCAAATAGAAGGTTTAGATCCTCACTTTATAAGAAGTTATCTAATAAATATTTTGTATATTTAGATGATGGTGATATTAGGCAAAAAATAGCAGAAGAGAGTGTATTTTAGACAAAAAGAAAAGGGTGCCTTAGGTAGTTAGCCGTTTGGACCCCTTTTCGTCTTAATATCTTCATCTTAGCATACTATTATCCACAAGTCAAGACTAGACTGACCAGAAGGGAAGAGATCAAAGGAATACAGAAAAAGCTTGCTTTTTAGTATAAAATGTGATAAAATATAGAAATTGATCTTTGAAAACTAACCTATTTCAGATGAGGGAGTTGCCTGCCTGGTATTGAAGGTAAGCAGTTCCCTCGTCTGAAAGTACTCACACTACCTCGGATGGGAGATTACAAAGGAGGATGATGACATGAAATTGATCACATCCGGACAGAAAGACAAACTCGGTCAGTTGGCCGAGATCGGCGCCAAGCAAGGCTTGGCAGAAACGAGCAAGGAAAACGCACAGTTGGCAGTCGTCAACAGTGATATTTTCCAGGAAATGATGGGTGAGGCTGCCCGAAGGGCTGTCGAATTCATTGCCATGACGAGCAAGTCCTCACAATCCCAGGTGAAGGCACGCAGGATTATGGGAAGCAACTACTTCGGGGTGGAAGAGGCCACAAAACACTTCGGCATTACTCCTACCCTTGAAGAGTTGCAGACTCTGGAAGAAGTGCCGTACTCTGAAGAGGAGTTGCGTGCGTGTAAGACAACCCACATTCTCGTGGCTGTTTTTCCGCTCTCCATTCTGGATATAAGGTCCAGAGTCGAGAGAGCGCTCTTCTATCGGCATGAGGATGCCTGGTACAATTCCCAGGCTTTTGCTCAAGAAAAAGGAACCGTTGGGTGGTACTTGGTCCGCAAGGACGAGGTGCCAGGATCGCTTGCTAAAAACTGGAGCGAGCAAGGTGAGCTTCTGGACAAGGAGCTCGAAGAAGTTCCCACCGCTCAGGTGATGGTGTATACCATCATCGGCCATTTCTTGGCCACTGGGGAGCGGATCTTTATGAAGCTCTATGCCAGGACGGCTTCCATCGATTCGGGCGGCAGCCTTGTCCGCATTGGCAGCTTTGATGGCGGCGGTCTCGATGTCGACAGCTACTGGGGCAGTTACCGCGGCGACGATGTGGGCGTGTCGTCCTCCCGGAAGTTTACGAAGGCTCTTGAGTCCTTGAACCCCTAATACTTTTACTTTTGAACCCTTTTTGCAATGCCGGCAGCTTTAGCTGTCGGCATTTTCTTTTACTTTGAATTCTTATATAGTATGAGTATCTCGTTCATGTAGTTTGGATTACGGTTTAAACTCACGAGATATCTCGCCTGGGATGCCGGAGTATCGTTATCTAAGGATGACGGTAGTGTGCAAAAAAGGATAGAGATCGAACTTCTTGCCTCTCTCTGGTGGAGTAAGCCCCCAAAAAAGATACAGGAAAAAGAGATAAGCAGTGCGGTAAACGTCTCGATTTCTAGTGAAACACAACGGATGGAGAAAGGCAATTATCGATTCGGACGGCAACCATGTCAACATTGGCAGCTTTGATGGCGACGGTCTCAATGTCAACAACAACTGGGACAGTAACCGCAACGACAATGTGGGCGTGTCGTCCTCCCGGAAGTCATCTCGCCTAGAACAGGTTATAAATACCCACTCTTAGTGGGTATTTATTCTTTTGTAGACTTTATCCAGCCACCAAGCATGCGGCCTATCTCTTCAATGGCTACTTCTAGTATGAGGTACTTTTTCATGTCCAGTGCCTTCGTGTCTTTCATGAGGCGGATAAAAACACGAAGAAGGTTCAGGCTTGAGCTTGCTTGTTCTAGATGGGAGATCTTTTCTTGTTTTGCTTTTTGACTTGCAAGGAGTACGTGTTCGATTACTTCTAGTAAGGTATTCTCGGTCTTTTGCCAGATACCATAGCGATCTAGTTTTGGTACAGCAAGACGGTACCCATACAGTGTTTTATACAGGTCGTATGACTTTTTAAATAAGGGTATATCGAAGTGGTCCATTGGGATATTGTATATTATTAGTATGCAGAAATTTTCCAAAATCTATCATACCATTATTTCAGTACCAAATCTCTTTCTATCATGGGAAGAATTCCGACATGATAAGAGGCACAAGGAAGATGTGATAGCTTTTGAAAAAGATATAGAGCAAAACTTATTTGCCCTTTATAGCGAGCTTAAAAGCGAAACTTATCAGCACGGGCCTTATCAAGGATTTTATATCCAGGATCCCAAACAGCGACATATTCATAAAGCTCAAGTTCGGGATCGGGTAGTGCATCACGCGTTGTTTAGAGTTTTAAACTCTATCTTTGAACCGACATTTATAGCCACATCTTTTTCTTGTCGCATAGGTTTTGGCACTCACCGGGGAGTAGCGGTTCTTGAGAATATGTTGCGTTCAGTATCGCGTAACAACACTCGCCCATGCTTTGCTCTAAAATGTGATGTTCGTAAATTCTTTGATTCAGTCGATCATGACATCTTATTTGATATTATCTCGAAACGCATCACTGATTTGCGGGCTCTTCAGTTGATCCAGAATATTATCCAAAGCTATAGCCTTCAGGTAGGCACCTTCGAGAGAGAGAGAGAGAGAGAGAGAGTAAGGAGGGCTCCCGAAAAACAGGTATACCTATTGGAAACCTCACATCTCAGTTGTTCGCCAATATCTACATGAATGAATTTGATCAGTTTGTGAAACATACCTTGCGTATCAAGAACTATGTGCGCTATACCGATGACTTCGTGATTGTCTCAGATAGCCAGGCGTATCTTATGGAGCTAACCCCAGTACTAAATAGCTTCTTACATAACCAGTTGCGACTCACACTTCACCCGCATAAGACCAGTATTCGTAAGTTTTCTCAAGGAATAGATTTTCTAGGGTATGTAGTGTTTCCGACCCACAGACTCGTTCGAAGTAAGACACGACAACGAATTATTAGAAATATTCGACACAAGTTGGATGAGTATAGAAACGGAAAGATAGTTGAGAAAAAGCTACTGCAAACAATGCAGTCGTACCGAGGAGTCCTAAGCCATGCAGATACCTTTGAACTCGGTCAAAAAATCGAGAACATGTGGTATGAATAGGTGGAGACTTAGTGTTGACAGGTAACGACTTCGTAATTACAATGTATATATTACTAAATTACTACTATGACCACTCTCAATGTTCGTATTGATGAATCGCTGAAAAAAGAGGCGCAAAAAACCTTTGCTGGCCTAGGGATGGACATGTCTACTGCAATTAAAGTGTTCTTTCAGCAGGCGGTACATGATCAGGCCTTGCCTTTTTTGCCCTCTCGAAAGCCTACTTCTAGGGCTGAGCAAAAAGCGCTTGCTGTGCGTTTAAAGAAAGAGGTCGAGGAGACATTACGAGAGGGAAAGGTATATACTGATGTTGAAGAGTTTATTAAGGATTTAGGTGTCTGAGATGTACCAACAAATTAAAACAAAAAGATTTGTTAAGGCATATAATAAGATTTGTCGATCAGGAAAGTATCAACAGGCACTAGATGAACTCAATGATATTATCCGTACGATCGCTCGTGGGGAAAAGCTGGCAAGCAAGTATCGTGACCACCAACTCAAGGGCGATATGCAAGAATTTCGTGAATGTCACATACGCAGTGATGTATTACTGCTATACAGAACTGACAGAAGTCAGTTAATTTTAATACTTATTGATATCGGTAGCCACTCGTATTTCTTTGAATGATGCAACCTACTTTTTTTATACGCCATACACACAATGACTCAACACCTTGCAGACAAACTGAAACTAGTTCCCACATCCCCTGGTTGTTACCAGTATTTTGATGTGAAAGGAAAGTTGCTCTATGTCGGTAAAGCGAAAGACTTGAAAAAGCGTGTTAACTCTTACTTTCAAAAGAAAGATCATGATCCTAAGACCCATGTTTTAGTCTCCTTAATTGCTGATCTTAAATGGATCGAGACTCCATCCGAGATGGAGGCGTTAATTTTAGAATCCCAACTCATTAAAAAGCATCTTCCTCGCTATAACATAAAGATTAAAGATGATAAATCTTTTCTATACATCAAAATAGATTTCCATGAGCAGTTTCCTCGTCCTGAGTTTATTCGTCAGGTAGTTGGATCTAGTAAAGATACTAAGATAAAAATATTTGGACCATATACTGATGCTGGGTTACTCAAGGACGGCATGAGGACTTTAAGAAAAATATTTAAGTGGTGTGAGTTGACTCCCCATCAGGTAGAGTTGCATCGTAAAAAGCACCGTCCGTGTTTTGACTACCATATAGCGTTTTGTCGCGGGGTGTGTGGCGGATACATCTCAGAGGTGGAATATAAGAAGGACTTAATGCAGTTGGTTACCTTCCTTGAAGGTAAGAAAGAGAGCTTGGTAAGCGGTTTAAAGAAAGACATGAGTAGGTTATCTAAAAAGAAAGATTTCGAAGGGGCAGCAAGAGTACGAGACAAAGTAGAAGGGTTACTTCACTTGGGCAAGGTAAGGGATAAAAGCGTACATAAGGTAAAGGAACAACAAAGCGTTCCTAAAGTAGATTCCGATGTTTTGCAATCTGTCATAGCTAAGATTAATTCAGCTTTTGGGTATGCCATATTATCATCTGGAAAGTTTCGTATCGAGCTTTATGATATGAGTAATATTCAAGGAGCAGAACCAGTAGGGAGTATGGTGGTCTGGCAAGATGGAAAGATGGATAAAAGAGAGTACAGGAAGTTTAAGATTAAGACCGTAAAAGGAGTAAACGACTTTGCGATGATGAAAGAAGTGCTCACTCGTCGCTTAGGACACCTTACTGGCCACGATAAGAAACCATGGAGAAACCCCGATCTCATAATCTTGGATGGTGGCAAGCCACAGCTTTCAACCATCTGGCAGCTGTTCCAAAAAGAACATATTAATATCCCACTCGTGGGACTTGCGAAGCGTGATGAGGAAGTCTGGGGGATAGATATCAAGAAGCTACAGTTTGCGCGTGCGGATATATCAAAAGATAGTCCAGAGGGATATTTTGTACAAAATATTCGAGATGAAGCACATCGGTTTGCGATCACTTTCCACAAAAAGTTACGCCGTGAACGCAACATCACTTCCTCTCTTGATGAGGTTTTAGGTATTGGTCCAGCAACTCGACGCAAGCTGATAAAAGAGTTCGGGTCGGTTCGTGGTATAGCAGGAGCTACGATACCACAACTAGAAGCAGTGGTGGGTAGATCTCTTGCACTACGCATCAAAGAAAAAATAGTGGTAGAATAAAGTATGCATACAATAAAGATACCACTCCACGAAATAGATGTTGCCACTGCCAGGTCTAGGGGACCCGGTGGGCAAAATGTCAACAAGACAGAAAGTAAAGTGGTTTTGCGGTTCCCAGTAGCCAAATCTAAGACCCTTAATGAAAGTCAAAAGAGTATTGTCTTAGAAAAACTGGCGAATAGAATCAACAAGATGGGGGAGTTAATTGTTTCAGCAGAAAGCGAGCGGGCGCAACATAGAAACTACCTCGAAGCCATGGAGAAGCTACAAGACATGATACGGGAAGCGCTGATCCCTGAAAAAGAACGATATGCGACTAAAATCCCCAAGCAAGAGAAGGTGAAAAGGCTAGTGGAGAAGAAGGTGAGGTCGCATATAAAAAAGGGTAGATCGGGTATACAATCAGCCGATTTATACTAACTTGCAAGATTTTGACGATTTTCGGTGTTTATGCTACCATAAGAGGACTAATACACAGATATATATGCTAAAGACACAGATCAGAAAATTTGTACTTGGATGGGTGATTAACGCGCTGGCGATGTATTTTGCATCTCTATACCTTAATCAGTTCAACTACGATAGTATAGAAATCCTACTGATGGTGTCTGGTATCTTCTCGCTCATTGCAATAGTCTTGAAGCCGGTAGTAAAAGTGCTGTCCTTACCCTTGTTCTTTCTTGGCCCTATTCTATTTTTCTTTGTGGATGCGGCAGTATTGTATGGTATTGGCATGTTTGTTCCAGGGTTCCATCCGGGAGACATTCTTACCGTGTTGTTTGCTGGTGGTATTGTAGGGCTGGTGAACTATTTCGCGCATTTTATTATCTAGAAGTTTTTAAGGGTTGCTTGAGGCCTAGTCGCCAAGTGGTAAGGCAGGGGTCTGCAAAACCCTTATACGCCGGTTCGATTCCGACCTAGGCCTTTTAAAAACCGTGCGGGCATCGTATAGTGGCTATTACACGTCCTTGCCAAGGATGAGACGGCAGTTCGATCCTGCTTGCCCGCTTTTATACCCAGTTACCTAACTTACATTATGAACATTCCGGATGTTTTACTGATTGCACAGTTGTTTGTTGCATTCCTCCTTATTATTAGTATTATGGTGCAATCTCGCGGAGCGGGACTGTCTGGTACTTTTGGTGGAGATAGTGCACTGCATACGACTCGTCGTGGTGCTGAGAAGTTTCTCTATATTGTAACTATTATTTTGGCTATCTGTTTTGTCGGCCTCGCTATTGCGAGCTTGCTGGTAAAATAATCTATGAAAGTTTCTTTTTTACGCAAAATTCGCACTGTATTGTTTGCGCTATTGCGGATTTTGACTAGGCAGGAAAAAATTGCAGCTTCAATTCTAATCGTGGTCATGGTGGTCTCAGGTTTTTTAACCGTGCTACCTACCGGTGGAAAACTGAGCGTAACTGGTGGTATCCAGCCGATTTCAGGTGGTCTGATTATTGAAGGTATGGTAGGACGACCTGAGTTTATCAACCCGGTACTCGCGAAAAGCGAATTAGATAAGTCCCTTACTTCGCTTGTCTACGCGGGTCTTATGCAGATGAACGAGAAACAGGAGATCGTACCTGACTTAGCTGCTCGCTTTGAAGTCTCTGAAGATAAAAAGATATATACCTTGTATCTTAAGCCAGGGCTTACCTGGCAGGACGGAAAGGCACTTGATGCGGATGATGTTATGTACACCGTTGCAGTACTTCAGAATCCAGATTACAACGGAGCACTCAAAGCGACCTGGGAAGGAATACGAGCAGAAAAGGTGGATCAGTTGACCGTTAAGTTTGGCCTACCCAGAGCCTACCCCCTCTTTTTAAATGCGTTAACCGTAGGGTTGCTACCTTGGCACTTATGGGCTGATGTAAAAGTTTCTGACTTCCCGACCTACCCACTTAACACCAAGCCAGTTGGTGCAGGAGCGTATCAGGTGAATACGATCAATCAGGATAAGGAAGGTAAGATCGTGACGATGGAGCTTACTGCTTTTTCTAAAAGACAACCTCACGCTCCATATATTTCTCGTTTTGATATCCGTTTTTACAATGAACGCTCTGACCTAGTTAAGGGTCTTGCGAAGCGCGAGATATCTTCTGCTGGGCTTTTCTCTTTTGACGATGCCCTGGCTGGAGATAACCTTCGTGGATACACGAACCATGTTGTTTCTCTTCCTCAGTATGTTGGACTATTTTTTAATCTTAAAAAACCAGGCGGATCGTATGTGACTGACCACGCGGTGCGCGAGGCTGTTGCTGGTGCTCTTGATCGTGAGACACTGCGTGCTGCTGCCAACTTTTCAGCAGGTACGGTTATTGACTCTCCGATACTCCAGGGATATATCGGGCATAGCGACGATGTAAAAAAATACGCACAGGATGTCAAAACATCTCAGTCATTATTGTCTCAAGCGGGATGGAACGATGCTGACAGTAATGGTATTCGTGAGAAAGATGGGCATGACTTATCTTTGCTCTTAGCTATTCCGCAAGATGAACAGTTTGTCCGTGTAGCAGACGAGCTTACCCGACAACTGCAAGTCATTGGCGTGCGCCTTGATGTACGCAAAGGAACTGCTCAGGAATTTGAACAGCAGTATCTTGCCACTCGTGCCTATGATATGGTACTCATTGGTGAGAACGTTGGCTTAGATGCTGACCCGTACTCGTACTGGCACTCATCTCAAAGTAACTACCCAGGTCTTAACCTTTCAATGTTTGAAAATGGTGAGGTAGATAAGTTGCTTGAGGAAGCACGACAAACTACGGATACTAATCTCAAGATTCGTGACTACCAGAAATTCCAGCAAATTATAGCGCAAGAATTGCCCGCTATCATGCTGTATCAGCCGGTATATGTGTATAAGGTTTCGAACCAGGTGAAGGGTATCGGTATTGCGGGTATAACTAATACCTGGGATCGATTTGCCAGTGTTGTAAACTGGTACATCAATACAAAATAGCTCGGTGTCTGAAATCGGGGGAGACCCCGATTTTTTTGTATCTTCATTATTGGTATGTATTACCTATTGCATATTAAAACCTATTAGTAATACAATGTTATTAATAATAATTCCTATAAAAACACAGTGGCTGAAAAGATAGAACGACTAACCAACCAAAAGAAAGCGATACTAGACTACTTACGATCTACCACGGGTCATCCTGATGCATACGAGGTATATGAAGTGGTGCGCGATCGTCTGCCGCAGATATCCCTCGCGACAGTGTACCGTAATCTTGACTCTATGGCGGGCAAGGGGCTCATTCGTGCGCACCACTTCAAGCACGACCGTGTCCAATACGATGGCGTTGAAGAGAAGCACCATCATTTTATTTGTACTATGTGCGAGAGAATATATAATGTGCCGGATAATATCCTGCTTAACTTCCAGACGATCAAGGAAGATGGAGTAGTAGATCTCATCGAGGACTACTCAGTGGTGCTCAAAGGGGTATGTGTGAATTGTCGAAGAAGAGAGCAGAACAATGCGGATATTGAACAGTAAGTGCGTATTATGCACAGGTTATGCTCTGTTCAAATGCTTACTTTCATATAGAATATAGGTAACTTGTAAACATATACAAATCAATGAAAAAAAGTAGAATTCTTTTTTGTATTTTTAGTGTAGTACTAGCTCTCTTTTCTTTTACGAGCAGCGTTCATGCTGCTGGGACTACGTATACTGTCTGTACGAGTGGTTGTGATTTTACGTCCCTGTATGACGCTTCTATTGCTCCTGGTATTGGCGGAGCCGATATCATACAGCTTACTGCTGGATATGTTTTTAATGACGCAAACGAGGGGACTTCTATTGTTCTTCCGGTTAGCGTTACACTCGAGTGTTTACCGGGGTCAGATACTGTTGGAGATCAGGCGAGTGCAAGAATTCAGCTTAACCCGAGCGGTGATGACACTATTCAGAATTGTACTTTTGAGAATGTTTTTTTTGATGCCAGTAACACAGGTAACGTAAAGTGGCTCGGAAATACTATTTCAGCAGCGGCAGAAAGCCAAATTGTTCTTACAAACGATGATGGCATTGAGATAAGTAACAATATCGGAGTTCAAAACATTCGCTTACAGACTGCAGATAACGTGGTCATTAACAACAACACCATTACCTGTCGGTTTGACCAAAGTTGTATTAGCGCTTCAATTGCTGGCGGCGGCTCTGATTATACAGACTCAGCATCTATTTCAAGTAATGTAGATATTACCAATAATCATATCTCAAACTACTCACCAAATAGTGCCGGGGACTATATTAGTATTTATGCAGGAGAGAACATAAATATTACAAACAACACAATAGATGCTGCGATAGTACAAAACGACACCTATACAGTGATGACGAGTTTTAGTAACTCTGAAGTGTACATTGCCTATAACTACTATATCCTCCCGGAAAAGACTGTTGGAGCGAGTAGTAACTCATGGGGAGTTAATTTGCGAGTTGGTGACGGGGATATGACTATTACTGCGGAGCATAATACTATTATTATGCGCGATGGTACCAATGCCTCAATGCTCTCGGGTAGTACTTGTTTTGGTTTGTATGACGATGGGTCTCATGGCAACCCGTCTGTTACGCTTCAGGTCAACTACAACTTATGTTACAGTCCTTCAACCGCCCCCGGGGGAAGTGGGTACGGCATTGCGCTTACCTATGTTCCTGGGAATGTTACGTTAAGTATTCCAAATTCATATAACGGTATCTCGCATGTAGCAGCATCTATTTCTGACTTGAATAATGTTTTTACGAGTCTCGATGCCACTACAACCACAGCTGATCCTATGTTGCGCACACAGAACGTCAGTACCGCTGATGATTACAACCCAGCTCCGATGAGCCGTTATTTCGATGTAAACGGTGCACAGGATATTGGCGTACTCTCCGCAGCGCGCGTAACACACTATAGTATTGATGATAGCTGTACAATCGACTACGCTACTTGCTACTTTAGTGGAAACAATGTTAGTACATTTTTGAGTAGTATTCTTAAAGACGGCGATATTGTAGATATTGCGGCGGGAACTTACGCCCCGATGCTACTTACTGGGTCATTTAATAATGTAACGATTCAGGGAGCGGGTGTAGGGACGGTGTTTGACGCGGGTGGGAATAGTAATGCAGTATATCTTCCAAACTTCACCAACTCGACTGTTAAGAATCTTAAGACAACTGGCTCGACTTCTCCTACGAGTACAACCTATGCAATTGATTATTCTGAGATGAGTGACGGAGTAAATCTGTACGACGATGGGGCTGCAGTGAGTGGTGGCTCTGATATTATGCTTATTGCTTCAGGAACTCCCTCTCCAGGTAGTTGTCCATTTGATGCTACTACAGATAATAACCATGATATTACTGCGCTCGTAGGTACGCCACAAAACTGGAATCTGTATTTAGTTAACTATCTGGGGTTGCGACTTACTGCTTTTGCACAGGATAACTACCTGTCGGGCGCGAGTGCATTCTTGCAATGCGCCAACCCGGGTGAGGTGACTGTTGAGCACTATATCCCGAATATCTTTACGGTGACAAATGGTGTTTTTACTTACAACGCAGCAGCTGCTGCTGCAGAAGGTATTTCAGTCAAGCCAGGCGATACTTCTCCGCCAGCTATTCACCGTACGGTGATTACCGACAACTACGGAGGTATTGTATTGCATAACTCTACAGATAATATAGTTGAAGCAGTTACGAGTACAAACAACGATAATGCGGTAGTTTTGACCGGGACATCAGCAAGTAATGTGATTAAAAATTCGACTTTGCAAAATAGTGCCGCAAAAGATGTCATTATGCTTACGACGGCAAATAATGCGTTGCAAGATAGTGTCTTTTCTATCTCGGCATTAGATGTTCAAAATACCGGGAACTTAGACATTTATTACACCGTTAAAACTACCGTACAAGAGGGTAGTAGTCCAATTAATGGAGCAGTCACTACAATACGCAACGCACTTCAGCAGCTTGTCGGAACGGTTACAACGGGAATATCTGGGGTATCTGCGTTAAGTACACCTATTCTTGCTACTAGTATTAGTAACGGCGGTTCATTATCTATAACCAGCGGAGGAAGAAATCCCTTTTCTTTTAGCACGAGTAACGCAGGGTATGTCTCGCAGACAACTTCTAACTTCATCAGCACACCAGAACAGAATATCTCGGTGAGTCTTAATCCTGTTAGTACGAGTGTTGGTGGTGGTATATATGTTCCACAAAATGTTACTCCAGGGATTAGTGTTACAAAATCCGCTACTCCATCTAACTCATTGTCTGTTCCCGGTTCAGTAAGTTATATATATATTGTAAAGAATATCAGCACCGTACCAGTGGGTACTATTGCTGTAACAGACTCTGTATGTAGCCCAGTTTTTCGTATAGCGGGGGATATAAATAGTAACAACATACTAGACGCTAGTGAAACTTGGGAATTCTCGTGTAGTACATATGTTACGCAGACAACAAAAAGTAATGTAGTTGCTACTGGAGTAGCCGGTGGTTCTTCTATTCAGGCAAGTGCAGATTTTACCCTCACGGTTGGTGCAACTCCTCAGCAGCCTGTTATTAGTGTAGTGAAAAATAGGAGTCCAGCTGTATTACCGGCTGCAGGCGGAGTCGTTAACTATACCTATACCGTTACTAATCCTGGCGAGGTGCCATTGTCGCACGTGCTTGTGACCGATAGTGGATGCGCGCCTTTATCTAGCCCGTCTGGTGACATCAATAATAACGGTTTGCTCGATATTTCCGAAACATGGAAGTATACCTGTCACATACGGCTCACACAGACAACCCTTACTATTGTTACTGCCCAGGGTAGTGCTAACGGCATAATCGTCAAAGACTATACCTCTGGTACAACAGTAGTAGGTCAAGTAGAAGGAGTGGTTGATACTTCAGCTGAGGACGGAATCGCATACTATATTGTTCAACCGTTTGATAGTCTCAAAACTATTGCGTTAAAGTTGTATGGAGATAGAGAGCAGTGGAAAAGGTTAGTTGAGCTTAATAAGATCGCCTTTCCGAGTCTGGTATCAAACCCAGAAGTTGTAGTGGCAGGTTGGCGTATACGCTATGAAGTGCCTCGTCTCTATGATTACCAGTTTATTACGCAATCCCCGTATCCAGCTGTCATGAAGCCAGGACAGGTAAGCAATGTGTGGGTGGAGATTAAAAATACCGGAAAGACTCCGTGGTTTAATGTCGGAAAGCATCCTGTCAGGCTTGGTACGGGATCTGCCTTTGGTGCAACCAATCAGCAACGAGACTACGCATCTGAATTTGCACATGCAAGTTGGTTGTCAAACAATCGTCCTGTAACTATTATGCACCCAATAATAGAGCCTGGTTGGCATACCAGATTCCAGTTTAGTATTAAAGCACCAGATAAGCCTGGTACATATAAAGCGTACTTTACTCCAGTAGTAGATGGGGTTGATTGGATGAAAGATATTGGATTGTACTGGGAGATTCAGGTAAAGAGTTAGGTATCCGTGTTGACCCTAACTGACTTTTGCACTCAAAGAAATATGTGCGGACTATAGAAAAAAGGGTAAAAGATATAAAAAATGCCATGCCTCCTTTGGGAGACATGGCATTGAAATGTGCGTCGAGTCAGATCCACCCTTTAAGGCGGTAAAGGATTCTGGCGAGAATCTCGCGCGGGACAAAGCGCCACTTGGAGCGGCACCATGGCTGGGTAGAGTCTTTGCAGTAGGGAATTTGGCCAAGGCCCGGTGGAACATGTGCTGTGTATTCAAGGTTTTGCATAAGAGCAACACCTCGGGGCACCAAGATTTCGTGGCTGACAACCATGGAGGTGTGCTGGACTTCAGTTAGCAGTGCAGTATGGGCGTCATTAGCTTGTAGGGCAATTTCTTGGCAGTCTAAGTACTTTGGCTTGCCGGTTTTGGGATCAACTTCGCGGTGCTGGTGGATGCGGGTGATTCTAGCCTTAAGGTTCATCTCGCCTGTTATCCAGTCGCAAACTTTCCATTGAATTGCAAAGTGTGCGTTGGGGTACTGAGTCCACAAGTCCTTCACATATTCTGCAAGAGCTTCATTGCTTTCACCAGGGAATATTCTTGTGTAAACGGGAGTTCCTATGTGTGATTTTTTCTCGACTTGCCCGAAGGCAAAGACCACGATGAGGAGTCTGTTGCCGAGCTCTTGCAAGAATGGGTCAGCTTTTTTCACGGTGGGTCGAATTTTGAAGCAGGATACCAGCCAGTAGAGGAAGGGGAAAAACTTCATTCTTTTTCGGTTGTACAAAGTGCATCAACTCCTTTGGGTTCGTTTGGATTTTTGTTTCATATTGATTATATAACTATTACTATTTTAAGTCAATCCATTGTAGTATTATGTGGCAATGCAGTCTTAATTACGATGCATGTGTATATCTCACGCGTTGACTGATGAGTAGCTATGTATTAGTATTGCAATATGACTGACGAAACAGAAAACAAAATAATTGATATGCTTATCTTGCAGCAAGAAAAAATTGCTAATATTGAAGCAAAGATGGTAACACGAGAGGAATTCTTGAGTGTTACCGACGATATTATGACGATAGTCTCTCGAGTAGATGAGAATATGACATTTAAGAGCGAACGGATGAAGAGAAATGAACGAGATATCGAGCAGCTCAAGATTCATGCTGGTTTGGCATAGTTGAATATATCTACATATAGGGTTATAATAGGTGAGATCAGCATTGGCTGATCTGCATTATGTGCCGTGGTGGCGGAATTGGTATACGCGTACGCTTGAGGTGCGTATGCCGCAAGGCTTGGAGGTTCGAGTCCTCTCCACGGCATTACATAAAAAAGAGACTATTGTGGTCTCTTTTTTATATACAAAAACCTTCTTTGTATATAAAATGAACTAATACTAGAAACAAATATGTTCCATATAATCCAAACAATCGACTACGCTTTGTTTGCGTACATAAACCACCTGCCACACCCTATGTGGTTGGTTACTACTGCACGGTTCATTACTAACCTTGGAACGCTTGGTGTGCTCTGGTGGTCGCTCGCTCTCGGGATACTTTTTGCGAATGGAGCGCGAGGCATGCGCACCTTCTGGCTTATCATCTCGGGGCTTTTAACTGAGGTAGTTGTAAATGGTGGAATTATTAAGCATCTCGTGATGCGGCCTCGTCCGTATTCTACTCCGGATCTATACTATCTCACTTTCTGGGATACTGGCTGGAAAGATACGGCGTTTATGTCGGGTCACTCTATGACGGCTTTTGCATGTGCTGTAATAATCGCGACTATGTATCCGAAGACTCGTTTAGCTGTTTATCCCGCAGCAGTACTGATTGCGTTTTCTCGAGTATACCTAGGATCTCACTTTCCAACTGATGTTATCTCAGGGTCTATAATTGGGGTTGTGATTGGTCTTGTAATATTACACATCAACAAAAAATACTTACCACAACTACCTAAGAAATGAAAAAAGTTTTAATAGTATCACTACGAGTTGGGGCGGGACATGTCAAAGCTGCCGAAGCGCTCGAACGAGAGATTGTTCGCGCGCATCCTGGCGTTGAGGTGAAGAACATCGATTTTCTCGACTATGCAAGTTTTTTATCCAATAAGTTCTACGGAAAACTCGCTGTTGATGTGATTGGGAAGTTGCCCGAGCTTTATGCTTGGCTGTATAAGAATGCAGATATGTCTTCAAGTAACGAAGCGAGACTAATTTTTGACCGCATGAATGCGCAGGAGTTAAAAAAGCAGATGGTAGAGTTTAACCCTGACCTGATAGTCTGCACCCACTTCATCCCCGCCAGTTTATTTGTTCACTGGAGAAGTAAATACAAGTACGACTACAAGATAGCAGTCACTGTCACAGACTATGAAGCGCATAAGTTATGGGCGGATCGTGGAGTTGACCGTTACTTTGTCGCCACTCCTGATGTAAAAAAGAGCCTAGTAGGCTATGGTATCCAGACCTCTCGAATATTTTGTACTGGTATCCCTATTGATGTGAAGTTTAGCAAGCGATATAACCGAGCATTGCTGTGTCGTAAGTACCATATCGCAAAGACGTTTACGGTGGGTATTTTCTCGGGTGGATTCGGTATGGGTCCCGTGAAGGAGATATGGAGCGCACTTGAAGCAATTCCAGGACAATTCCAGATTATTGTTGTAGCGGGTAATAACCATGCACTGAAAAAGGAGATGACAGAGTTAGCACAGAAATCCCGGAAAAAGGTGGTGGTGCTTGGCTTTACCGATACGATCGAGGAAATTATGGCAGTGGTAGACCTTATTATTAGTAAGCCTGGGGGACTGACTACTGCCGAGACGCTGGCTATGGGTGTGCCACTGCTTATTTCTAATCCACTACCTGGACAAGAAGAAGCCAATGCCCGGTATATTATGAAACATAAAGCGGCCTACCGTTCCGATGACCCGCTAGGAGTCTCTGAAATTACGCGTATTATTCTAGAAAATACTCTCGTACTTCGAAAACTGAGACTTGCTACGAGAAGAATTGCAAAGCCATATGCTACTGCTCACATTGTTCGCAGTCTGCAGAGTCTCTAGGGTGCAAGAAAAAGTCCTAAAATCCGTACTAGATACTAGGGAGTATAATGCCTGACACCACAAACCAACACGAAAATCAGTTATCTGATGAAGAACTGGTTGCAAAAGCGCTTGAAGACCACCTCTATTTTGGACATCTTGTACGGCGCTATGAGTCAAAGCTACTGAGATACATTTGTCGATTAATTAGCCAACACAGTGACGAGGCAGAAGATGTATTACAAGAGGTGTTTATTAAAGCCTACCGAAATTTGAATGATTTTAATCCATCACTCAAGTTTTCTTCATGGATTTACCGCATCGCTCACAATGAAGCGATTAGTTTATATAGGAAAAGAAAGAGCAGGGTACAAGAAGTATCTATCGATGAGGTAGCGGAGCTTGACTTAGGGTATGAGGTTAACTCGGTAATAGAGGAGTTAGGGGTCGAGCATGATGCGCACATGATTCGTAGTATCTTTTCACAGATGGATCCAAAGTATAAAGAAGTCTTAGAGCTGCGATTCTTTGACGGTATGGATTACGCTGAGATATCTGATATTATTCGCAGGCCCATAGGAACCGTATCTGCCATGATCAATCGCGCAAAAAAGCAGTTTAAACAAATTTCTCAAAAAAATAGCATACAATTTGATAGTATCTAGCAATACCATGGAAAACATCGAGCAAAAAGTGTTGGAACAAATAGAGCAAGAACACATCAAGCCACTATCGCCGTGGTTATTTTGGGTTAAGGACTACGGTATCTGGGTGATCTTTGCGGTCAGTACTATATTTGGAGGCTTAGCGGTTGCTATTATTTTGGACTCAGTTGCTAGTCAGGACTTTGAGTTTCTGCGTAAGACAGGAGGCAGTATTCTTGAGCTCTTAGTTCTTTCTGTCCCATATATCTGGGTAGCTGCCATGGCAGGGTTCTTTCTTTTTTCAGGCTACGCACTGCGCCACACACGGAACGGATACCGTATTAGCCTAATCCGGCTTGGCCTTTTCCATATTATTTTTTCTATTTTAATAGGTGTTATTTCTTTTAGTCTAGGCTTGGGCCAGGCGATAGATCGCTTTATGATAAGAAACCTACCTTACTATGAACATGCGCCAAAGTTGCGCGGTCAAGGGTACTGGGAGAGGCCTGAAAGAGGATTCATTTTTGGTTCAGTACGAGATATTAAAACTCAACAAAGCTTTATATTACAAGACCCAAGAGGAGATAGGTGGCAGGTGTTGTGTGAAATGTGCGAGGATCTTAACCCAGATATCCGCATTCAAGATGTCTTGCGCGTGATGGGGGAACGCAGACCTGAAATGCACTTTGAAGCACATATGGTACGATTTGCCGCTCCTATGGTTCCTCGGTAATGTGTAACAAAAAAATAACTCGTGCGTAGTAGTGTATGAGCGCTCAAGAACATACTAGTAAAGCAAGGAGGAGATATGAAGAAAAAAATGATGCGTGCAGGACTTGGTGTTTTCGCAGCTGGAGCGGTACTAACCGCCAGTATTGGAGCTGCATCTGCCCATGGTATGGGTCGTGAAAAAGTATTTAACCCAGAAAAGAAAGCGGCTATCGAACAGGCACTGGAACAGGCCGACTACCAGGCTTGGAAAACAGCAACCAGTGACTTGCCGGGAAAGCTAACTGAAAACGTTACGCCAGAAAACTTTGCACAGTTTGCCAAAGCCCATCAACTTATGAAGGAAGGAAAGCATGCTGAGGCGAAACAGATTATGAAGGACTTAGGTTTTCTGCCACCACCTCGAGGAGGACATAAAGAAGGGAAGGTCTCTGAGAGAAAGAAAGGATTCTCTCGTCATGCAGGAGCACCAACTCCAACAGCCGTTACAAAATAGCGCATAATAAAACCCCAGTAGATGGGGTTTTATTATGGCCTCATACCCTAGTTGTATTTAAAAAAATACGCTATACTAGTCTGAGCGCTTAGACAGCGCTCACAATGCCAAAAGAAAACAAACCACAAAAACCATTCCTGTTTCGGGGTCGCTTTCCTAGTGCCCCTTTTTGGATATCTTCACTGGTATCGTTGTTGGCGTATGGATTTTACGCCTGGAGATACGAGGTGTTGCCTCAAGCAGCAGCTTCACTGCTGGACGATGTAACGCCAGCCGATGCACGGGACAGGATTCTCGTTTTCTCGCCTCATCAAGATGATGAGACGATTGCGGTTGGTGGGTATATTATAGAAAGTATCGAGCGTGGTGCTCAGGTGTGGATAGCGCTCATTACCAACGGCAACAAGTACGGCTTTGAGATTAAGAGGTACCGCGAATTCTATAGTGCAACAGAGATACTGGGTGTCCCGCATGATAATCTGCTCTTTCTTGATTTCAAGGACGGGTCGTTAGCCCGCCAAGATAAAAAAATAGTGCAGAAGAAATTTACCGAGGTTATTAATCAGGTAAAACCAACGGTGATTTTTGCGCCACATCCAAAAGACGCGCATGCTGACCATGCCGTTACGGGTACGATGGCACGCATCGCAGCGGGTAAAAGAAAGCTCCGGTTTTATAGGTATCTGGTGCACCACCCGCTCTTTCCCAAGCCACGGAATTTAAACACGGGAGTATTCCTTCTTCCACCAGTGCGCCTCGTACGCCTCGACGAACGCTGGGGTAAGTATGTGTTACAGCCCGGTACGATAGATAAGAAACTCCAAGCAGTGTTGCAATATAAGTCGCAACTGCGTATCCCACTTTTAAACGACCTTCTGTTGGGGCTGGTTAAGCAAAACGAACTTTTTGCTGCCACAGTTGAAGAAGAGGACTAGGGTTGCATAAAAAGGGATTATTGGGTAAAATGCGAAATACATGCTTGGCATGTTCTCGTGCTATGCAGTTGAGAGCCTGGATAGCTCAGTGGTAGAGCGCAGCCCTGAAGAGGCTGGCGTCGGGAGTTCAATTCTCTCTCCAGGCATTTGAGGGCGGTTAGCTCAGTTGGTTAGAGCACCTCGTTTACACCGAGGGGGTCAGAGGTTCGAATCCTCTACCGCCCATTTGTACCATAACCTGAAAAAGAATGAATAGTACGAGCTTGAAACTCCTCTTTACACCGACGTATATCTTTAACCCAGAACCTGGGTATTATTTTACGTCTGCACCCTTTTTCTTGATTTTTTTCTCAGTTCTGGTATTATTGGCTATAGTAACTGCTTTTCTTGCATATAAGAAAAGAAAGTCTGTCTACCGTCCTTTGTACGCATATCTTGCTAACTGGGGGCTATGGGTAGGTCTTGTTGGTCTTCTCCTAGTATTCTTTAGACTGCAGGGTATTCCATACTTTAGTATGCGGGCACTTTTTGCAGCCTGGATCATCATGGCAATTGTCTGGATAGTTCTAGGGCTCAAGGCAGTACTGAGAACAATTGCCCGTAGTATTGCAGACCAGGCGCAGGAACGACGCAAGAACCTTTATCGTAAAAAATAGCTCGCATGAGCTGTTCTCATAATATTAGTAATTTATATAATTAACATGGCAACTACTACAGATAAGGACATTATTCGAGGCGGACTCATCCCGATGGAAAAACTGCTCAAAGAAGCAGCGGGAATGAAGATCTACAAAGAGGGCGACTCGATTGATTGTATTGTTGATAAAGTCACAAAAAATAAAGTGTTCGTTACGATCGACGACCGTATCCACGGTATTGTTGGTGGTAAGGAACTCATGTATGACCCGCAATTTGTGCGCGGTCTTGTCAAAGGTGATGTAATCACCGCTTTTGTGATTTATCCAGAAGACGATGAAGGTACTATGCTCCTTTCACTACGCAAAGCAAACCGGGATACTACCTGGACTGCTTTGAATAAGAAGATGGAGGACAAAGAATCTCTAGCGGTAGTAGTTTCTGCTGCTAATAAGGGTGGACTTATCATCGAGATGGGCGGAATCAAAGGATTCTTGCCAGTATCTCAGCTTTCTGCACAACACTATCCTCGTGTAGAGGGTGGTAACAAGGATGAGATCTTATCTCGTCTTGGACAGTTAGTTGGTAAGACTATTGATGTAAAGATCCACGCACTTGAAAAATCATCAAATAAGCTTATTTTCTCTGAGCGCGAAGCTATCGGTAACCGTGATGTGCCAAAAGATATCGCCGTTGGTGCAGTTGTTACCGGTACCGTCATTGGTATTGTAGACTTCGGATTCTTTGTAGATGTAGGTGGTGTTGAAGGACTTGTTCACATCTCGGAGATCTCATGGGGCAAGGTAGAACATATCGCTGACTTTGTAAAGATCGGGGATACTATGAAGCTCAAGGTTATAGATATTGAAAACAGCCGTCTCTCTCTTTCACTCAAGCAACTCGATGAGGACCCATGGAAGAAGATGGTAAAAGAACTTTCTCCAGGAGCAATCCTTTCAGGTCGTGTGAGTCGACTTACTCCATACGGAGCATTCGTGAAAGTAAAACTTAAAGACGCTGAAATAGATGCCCTCGTCCACATTTCTGAGATCTCACATAAGCATCTTACCGACCCTGCTGAGGTTCTCGCTCTAGGTGACCAGAAAGAATTTAAAGTACTCTCAATTGACCCAGAACAGCACCGTCTTTCTCTTTCACTCAAGGCTCTTGAGCCAGGTGGCGAGGAAGCGACAGCTAAAAAAGCGCCAAAAGCAAAGAAGGCTGAAGTAGTAGACTCTGAAGAGGAGTCAGGTGAGTCATTTGCTTCTCTTGGCGCGGCAGTACTAAAAAAGCTTAACGCTGGCGGTATTAGTTCTATGTCTGACATTAAAGGAAAAACAGTAGCAGATCTTACCGCTATTGAAGGTATTGGTGAAAAAACTGCAGAAAAAATAGTACAACTTGCACAGTAATATGGCAGGTGCAGTCGAGCGAAGTTGCTGCGTGTGTAGAACAAAGAAACCGAAATCCCAACTTGTTCGTTTTGTGGTCACTGGCGAAACGCTTGTCTACGATCCGCAACAGAACATGGCAGGGCGAGGAGTGTATTTTTGTTCACCAGACTGCTGGAATAGTGCTTCAAGTAAGGGTCGCCGGATCAAAGTAGATTCCAAGAGCCCAAAGGGAGCATATGTTGCCCTGCCACAGATCTCTTTTGAGCAGGCAACACATCAGAAGTAATACATTGCATGCTTGTGTTAAAAAGATAAGCAGATTATGATTGTAGTATAACCACGACAGCTAGTTACTAAGTTAATATGTATTCCTATGGAAATTAATTACTTCGGACACCAGTGTATCGAGATCAAGCAAAAGGGTATCATAGCCTTGCTTGATCCGTATGAGCCAACAGGGCAGATTGCGCATCCACGAGCAAAGGCTCATTTGGTTACCGTGAGTACTGCTGCGACTCCTGATGTTACCAGAAAGGAAGTTGCCGGAGTAGATACTCCTCGTGCGTTCGTAGTGGATGCTCCAGGTGGATACGAACTTAAAGGTGTTCTGATCGATGGTATTGCCTCATACGCAGATGGTGAGAAAGGAACGCTTCGCGGACCTAATACCATTTTTGCTCTCAGACTTTCGAGTATGAACATTTTGCATTGCGGGATGTTGGGTCATACACTAACAGCTGATGATATAGAGGAGATTGGTAACGTAGATATATTATTCATCTCAGTAGGAGATGAAGGAGTTGATGCAAAAACAGCGTCAAAGATTGTTGACCAGATTGAACCAAGAATTGTCATCCCAATGACCGGTGATGACGGGGTGTTGGCTGACTTTATTAAAGAAGTAGGCGAGACTGCAGAGACTCTCGATACCTTAAAGCTTGAAGCAAAGGACTTACCAAGTGATGGACAGAGACTGGTTGTGCTTAAGGCTCAGTAAGGTAGCCTACTAAGCGGTAGTAGGTAGTGAGAAGAGACTGGCCACGGTGGTGGAATGGTAGACATAAGGGACTTAAAATCCCTGGGCGGTAATACGCCGTGCGAGTTCGAGTCTCGCCCGTGGTATTGAACGTAAAAAGAACTCACCAGTAGGTGGGTTCTTTGTGTATTGGGTAGTCATAGCCATATTGACGACCAATCGCATATAATCGCATATAATCGCATACACAACCCATATGCGTAATATAGACACTAATCTCCCTTGAAAATCACCCTATTTTCTGCTATAGTGCGTCCACCATTTGTTTAGGCGACAATGGGAAAAACCCCGGGGCAACCCAGGGTTTTTCTGTGTTGCAGAAGCGCTTGCCTCGTGTATAATGAATTCAAAGTTTGGATACTAGTAACCATACGGAGGTTTTTCATGAAGCCACATAAAGATGAATTTAATAGTATCGAAGAAGATTGGATCCATACAGAGGTACTTGGACAGAAGGGTAAAAAATCTGGTGCAATGTCGAATGTTATTCTTGGTATCTTTTTAATCTTCGTAGTTTTGATAGTAATTCTTGCCTTCCGTAGTTTGTTTGGTAAAGAAGATCTCTCAAATCTTGAGAACCTCAACAACCTCACTTCAGAGCAGACAAAGAACCTGAGCGATGCTGACCGCGCTAAGCTTGAAGAAGCTAAGAAGGCTGAAGAAGCGAAAAAAACTGAGGACGCTAAAAAGGCAGCAGAAGAAGAGGCAAAGGCAAAGCAGGTTACCTACAAAGTGAAGTCTGGTGATACTCTAGCAGATATTGCAGCCGAGTTTGGTGTTGAGTGGCAAAAAATTGCTGAGGCAAACAATATGAAAGAGCCGTACAATATTGAAATTGATCAGGAGCTTATTATTCCAGGGGTGGCGCCAAAGACTGAGACTCCTGCACCAACTACTCCAGCAACAACTACAACTACAACGAATCCGGATGCACCAACTGGTACTACAACAGCTCCAACTACGGGTGGCACTACGTATACCGTTAAGTCTGGTGATACGCTAGCCGGTATCGGAGCAGAGCTGGGCGTGACATGGCAGGATATTGCAAAAGAAAACAACATGGCAGACCCGTATCCAATCGAGATCGGTCAGGTTCTCAAAATCCCTGCAAAGAAATAAGACACAACAGAAAGATAGCGCACATGATGTGCAGAAATAGTAAAAAATCCCCAAAAGGGGATTTTTTACTTATGCCTCATAGAACCGGACGATCTGGTAGAGTTCTTGAATGAGTTGCTCCTGTTCGGCGAGGCGCCGCTTTAAGTGTTCTTCTCGTTGCGTAATTTGAGCGTTCTCTACTCGCAACTGAGCTTCTAAATGTCCGATCTTCATGAGGGCATCTTCGTATTTGGCAAGCAGTTCGCGGTAGAGGGTATCTGTCTCGGTTGGTTTTACAAAGGCTGGTTCAGGAGTAGGTGTTCGTGTCTCAGGTCTTGTATCCTGGGTAGCGGCTTTTTTCTCTTTGATATCGTCGATGAGCTGACGGATATGGATAAAGTCACGGTTAATGATCTGGTCTAGGTGTTTCTCTTGAGATAACGGAGCAGTTTCTTCCGCTCTTTTCTCGGGTTCGTATGGTTTCGGGGTGCGGGGGGTATCTACTTGTGCTTTGGTGACTGGGGTGTGTGGTGTGCTGTTCTTCTTTCTTCCTCGTTCAGGCTTTAAGAGCTGATCAAGGTTTACGGAGTCAAAGCGGTACTCATCTCCTTTTTGGCCACGCACCACTTGTACCGGTAAGCGTCCCGCATGGATATAGCGACGGACACTTTTTTCCGAAACATTGAGATACTGTGCGGCTTGTGCGAGATTGAGGATAGACATATATGGGTATATTCTCACAAAGGGTACTAAATGTCTAGAGTACTCTTTTGCTCTCACAAATAAAGTGGTATAATAACAACCTATGAAGCCACCTATCTACCTCGATTATGCTGCTACCACCCCGATGGATCCTCGGGTTATTTCTGCTATGACAGATGTTATGGAAGGATACTACGGGAACCCTTCATCAGTACATGCAGTAGGAAGAGCGGCTCGTGAGCAGATAGAGGAGGCACGACGAGAGGTAGCTGGGTTCTTTGGTGCGAAAGACTCCAGTGAAATAGTTTTTACCTCGGGGGCTACTGAATCGAATAACCTTGTCTTGAGAGGAGTAGTGCAATCATCGAAAATCAAGAAACCGCATATTATCACAACCAGCATTGAGCATAAGGCAATTCTCGAGACCCTAGACGATATTGCGCTTACTCGTGAAATTGAAGTTACTCTTATGCAATGTGACCAGAGTGGACACATAGATATCGAACGGCTAAAAAACGAGATTAGACACAATACCATTCTCATCTCAGTGATGTTTGTAAATAACGAGACAGGATCGGTTCAGGATATTCGCGGTATTGGGAAGATGCTCGAGAAACTCAACGAGGGGAGGGAGCGAGCTGGGTTTCCAAAGGTTCTTTTCCATACTGACGCAGTACAAGCAGTACAATATTACGACTGTCGGGTAGCACACCTTCATGTTGATCTTTTATCTGCTTCAGCACATAAAGTATATGGTCCAAAGGGTATCGGGGTGTTGTACATCAAAAAGCGTCTCGCGCTCCACCCGATGATAACCGGTGGTGGTCAGGAGTTTGAAAAACGAGCGGGAACTGAGAATATTTCCGGTATTATCGGGTTTGCTCAGGCACTCCAGATTTTAGCCAAGAAGAAAGACACTGATCGTGAACACGTACTTGAACTGAAAAAGGTACTTACAAAAGGACTCTCATCTATTAAGGGAGCTCAGGTGGTGAGTACAGACCACGGTGCGCCACATATAGTCAGCTGTATCTTTAAAGATATCCCCGGTGATGCCCTACTGGTAAATCTAGATCTTGTAGGTATATCTGCGTCGACCGGTTCTGCTTGTACTTCAGGATCTATTCAGCCTAGTCATGTTTTGCTAGCCTGTGGCTTTCCTGAAGACGAGGCAAAAAGCGCGCTCCGTTTCTCTTTGGGACGATGGACAAAAAAGAGTGAAGTTGAGAAGTTGCTCTCTGTACTACCTGGGATTATAGAAAAACTATCTACGTAGCATGAATTACCAGTACGAACACATTGTGCCCTCAGTGCATCACGTAAAAACCCCACCACGGGTTCTTGTTGCGATGTCTGGAGGAGTAGATAGCTCAACGGTGGCCTACCTCTTTAAGTCTGCCGGATATGATGTGATTGGAGTATTTATTAAGATGTGGTACCCAGAAGGGGAAGAGTGGACAAATACCAGGGATAACCTCTGTTGTGATATCTCAACCATTTTAGGTGTCAAGCAAGTAGCATCACAGCTTGATATTCCACTCTATGTCATAGATATGGCACAGGAGTTTAAAGAGCGTGTCGTAGATAACTATATCGAAGAGTATGAACAGGGAAGGACTCCTAATCCCTGTTCAAAATGTAATAAATTCATAAAGCTTGGTTTTCTATGGGAAAAGGCTCAGCAGTACGGAGCGCAGTACCTGGCAACAGGGCACTATGTTACAAACAGTAACGGAGGGATTGCCAGAGCAACCGATACTAAAAAAGATCAGACCTACTTCTTATGGGAGATTGAGGCACAAGTAGTACCACACCTACTCTTTCCTCTCGGGACTCTTACTAAGCCAGAGGTACGAGAGATTGCAAAAGCTGCTAATCTTCCTGTCTTTGATAAGGAAGAGTCTCAAGGGACCTGTTTTATAGTAGAGAAGAATAACAAGAAGTTTCTTCAGGTCTACGCTAAGCGCCTAACCGTTCCTGGTGAGGTAGTAGATGAAAAAGGGAATGTTCTGGGAGAGCATCGTGGTCTCGTCTTCTATACCATAGGACAACGAGAGGGGTTAGGGGACGAAGTGGCAGGAAAATATATGAAGAACCACAAGGGAGATACTGCAGGTACTGACGCACCTAAGCTCTATGTGAAATCTATTAATGTAGAAAGAAATCAGCTTATTGTAGCTGAAAACAACGAGTTATTTGAGACACACCTTACTGCAAAGGAAATTAATATACTCGATCAACGCCTCACAAGTCTTATAGGGAGTGAGTTGGATGTACAGATCCGTGGAGGACATAAGCCAGATAGAGCTCGCTTAACAAAGCTTGATCTTAATACATCGACTTTTACGGTTGAGTTTTTAGATTCAGTTCGCGCGATCACGCCGGGTCAAAGTGCGGTACTTTTTTGTGATGGTCAGTTGCTGGGTGGCGGAATAATTGTCTAGCTAAACACAATAATTCTAATCGCAGTGCGTGTGGTATTGACTGTACTGCCTGTACGCTGTCTTGCTGACCGTGAGGGCTCGTGATTTGACAATATTTTTTAATAGATTACAATTGAGAAAGTTTTGAACGAAAAAGTGCAATTACCAGATCGGAAATGGGGATAAATAACTGGTTGACTAGATGGTTGCACAGTATATAATGATTGAACAACACGGAGAATAGTATGTCTAAACAACAACTGTTTTTTGTGTCGTATTTTCCAAAATTTTGCTAAACAAACCCACTTATTTCGGGTCGCTCGTTAAAAAATCGCAAACGTATTCCAGTCGGATTATTCGCAGTTTCTGTGGATAATTAACGTATTCATCGGTTAAAACGCGCATAAGCGCATACAATATTCAGGATTTTCTTCATTCGTTTTCGACAGTTGCATTGCAAGTTTATGGGATTGTGAGCTTTTTAAACTAAAGGTCGAACCTCTTGTCCGGTAACGGGTAAGCGGGCATCTTTGACTCACGGCCCCATACATGTAGCCTTCCAACTAACACGGAAAGAAATATAAAAAATTAATAGACTTTTAATTTTCATACCCCTCGCGGGATGAAAAAGGAGGTTATACTTCACATGGAAATAACGCAAAAATTTACAAAGGTTGTTTATGGTGCAATGGTTGCGGCTCTTGTGCTTGGTACTTTGCTTACAAGCTCTGTATCTCGCGCTGCTGCAGCTGCTGACTATGATTACCAGTTCATCACTCAGTCAGCGTACCCAGCAACTCTTGCTCAGGGTGCAACGACTAACGTTTGGATCGAAGTTAAGAACACTGGTACTAAGACTTGGTACAACACTGGTGCGAACCCAGTTCGCCTAGGTGCTGGTTCAATGTACGGCGCAGCTAATCAGCAGCGCGATTATAGTTCTGAGTTCTACAACTCAGCAACATGGTTGTCAGCTAACCGCCCAGTATCGATTCTTCACCCTGAAGTTCGTTCTGGATGGCACACTCGCTTCCAGTTCGACATTATGGCTCCTATGACTGATGGTACCTACAAGGCGTACTTCACTCCAGTTGTAGAAGGTCTTAAGTGGTTGAACGACATGGGTATCTACTGGCAGTTGATGGTTGGATCTGGTGTAACACCAACTCCTACCCCAACTCCTACACCTACCCCTACTCCAACTCCAGGAGTAACTGAAGGAGCACTTACTGCATCTATCGCGCAGACAAACCCTGCAACAACTACTTTGGTAGCTGGACAGGCAACTGCGAATCTTGCAGAGTTCAACTTCACAGGTACTGGAACTGTTACTGCTATCCAGTTGAAGAGAATTGGTGTATCTGCAGATGACACACTTTCAAATGTTTATCTATTTGATGGTGCTACTCGTTTGACTGATGCAGCAACGGTATCTTCAAATGGTGTTATTAACTTCACTGGTAATCTTTTCACCGTTGCAGGTAACAAGACTATCTCAGTTAAGTCTGACATCAAGGCAGCTACTCAGGGACAGACTGTAGGTGTTCAGCTTACTTCTTACACTGTAGGAACTGCAGCTGCAACAACTGTATCTCTATCTGGAAACTTGCATAACATTGCTAACGCTACTCTAGCAGACGCAACATATGCTGCTCCAACTCCATCTGGTGGAACTATTGATCCAGCAAATGATGTAGTTGTATGGCAGACTACTGCGACTGTTTCACAGCGCGATGTAAAAATGAGCCGTATGGCACTTCGCCAAATTGGTTCAGTTAACACAGGTGATATCAAGAACTTCCGCCTCCTAGTAGACGGACAGCAGGTTGCTTCAACCGCTTCTCTTGATTCAAATGGATATGTTACTTTCGTACTTACTACTCAGAAGACTTTGACTACTGGTGGTCGTGTACTAAAGGTACTTGCTGATGTAACTGGTGGTTCTTCACGAACTTTCCAATTCTCACTACGCCAAAAGGGTGATATCGACTTAGTTGACTCATCTTTCAACGTAAACATCGGTTCAACTTCAACTTTCCCAATTCAGCCAGCGGCTGCGACTACTATTACTCAGGGAACAATCAGTGTTCAAAAGACATCTGACTCTCCATCTGGTAATGTTACTCTAAACGCTTCTGACTCAGTTCTTGGTCGCTATACCTTCACTGCGTACGGCGAGCCTGTAAAGGTTGAAACGTTGACTGCTGGATTCACTTACGTGGATACTGTAGACGACAACCCAGCTGGTGCAGGTAGTACTGCAACACTTCGTAATGGTCGTGTAATGGTTAACGGTGCTCAGGTTGGTTCTACAACTACCCTTGCAGCTGCTGGTACATCATTCACTACTAACTTCACTGTAAATCCTGGTTCTCCAGTAACAGTTGAAGTTCGTGCTGATATCTTCGACAACGACGGTACTGGTGACATTAGCGCAACTGACACAGTTACTGCTACATTGGTAACTGGTGCTTCAAATGCAACTCGTCAGGTATCTCTTGGTTCAATTAACGTTCCAAGTGCAGCTACTCCTGCAAATCAGCTTACTGCAGCATCTGCAGCAACTGTAACTTTGGTTAAGCAGTCTAACTACCCTGACCAGAGCACTACAATTCCTCAGACTTCTGCATACAAGCTTGCAGCATACAACTTGACTGGTTCATCTACTGAAGATGTGAACATCGACACTATTACACTTGCATTCGCAACTGTAGCTGGTGCAGCGAACATCTTTGACTACGCTGACCTTTCAGATGTATTCGTAAAAGTTAACGGCGTAAGCACTACCATTAAGGGTACGCTTTCTGCTGGTAACAATACCTACTCTACTTCATTCACTCTACTTAAGAACGCAACTGTTCCTGTAGAAGTTTGGGGTAAGATTGGTAGCGATATTACTGCTGCTAACCCAGCAACTCGTACCGCACAGGCAACTTTGACAATGACAGGTACAACTGCTCAGTCGTCAATTGCTTCTACTACCGGTGCTGTTACTGGTCAGATTATTGGAGCTACTACTGGTGTGTTCAACGCAACTGTAGATGCATCTATTCCTGACGCTCGTATTATGGATGACAATGGTACTGTGGTAACATCTGCATTCAAACTCGAGTCTCTTAACGAGCAGTCAACTGTAACTGATATAACAGTTAAGTTCGGTACTAACGCTGGTGCTTCTCCTACAACTGTAGGAACTGTAAAGATCAAGGACGGTTCAACTGTTCTTGGTACTAACTCAGCTGCAGCTACTGTTACTTTCTCTGGTCTTACCTTCATGATCCCTGCAAACACTAGCAAAGTTCTTACTGTTGAGCTAACATTGTCTTCAGTTGGTACAGGAGCTGGTACTTCAGGTGAAGCTATCCAGACTATTCTTGACCAGTACAAGTATCTTAACTCTCAGGGTCAATCTACTACCGTTGGTGTTCTTGCAGCAGCTGGTGGTGACGTAATCCCTACACAGATTAACTACGTGTACAAGTCAATCCCTACTGTTACTAATGTAAGTCTACCGTCTACTCTTTTGACTAACGGTACTCAGACACTTGGTAAAGTAAGTGTATCTTCTGGTGGTACAGGTACTATTGGATGGAAGAAGATTTCATTCGATGTATCTAAGACCGGTGGTGCAGCTGATGGTGCTGGTACAGATCCATTACTTGCTTCTGTAGAAGTATGGGATGCTGATACTAACACTCAGGTTGCTGGTGCTGTAACTCTTCTCTCTGCTAACGGTGGTGGTACTGATACTACTGCGAACTGTGAAGAGAACGATACTTCTTGTACTATCTCGTTTGTTGCAACTACTGAACAACAGGTAAGTGGTGCTAAGACTTACGAATTGCGATCAACTGTTAACGGTACACTTGCTACTGGTGACAACATCTCAACTCGTATCTTGCAGCCTTCTACATTCGTTGCTCCTGCAGCGTATGCAACTGTTGCTGGTACAACTGCGACATTCGTGTGGACAGATCAAAGCGCACAGTCACACGACGAAACTAAACTCGACTGGAATAATGGTTACTTAGTTAAGAACTTGGCGACTTCGTCACAGTCTCTAGTTAAGTAATTTAACTCCTATGGTTTCCTGATAGCGTAAATCAGACAAAAGCACCTCCGCAAGGAGGTGCTTTTGGTGTACTAAATAAAAAGACTTTATATTAATTTTTTACATAATAAAAGTGGCGTCCCGAAGGACGCCACTTGTTTTGTTACTTAAACCCCTCTTTCGTGCGGGGTAGGAGAGGACGGTTAGTAGTTAACTAACCTGCCCAAGTTGTTGTTGGTGGAATTGCTGGCGACGGCGATAACTTCGAGTCCGCCGATAACCGCTATTCCAGAGATGTTGGTGGTGAGACCACCGGAGTTGCCAGGTCCACCAAATGAGGTGGAGATGGTTCCTCCGGTGTCCATGACCTCTATCTTTGAAGTGCCATTTTCTCCGATCAGCAGGGTGTCGACCCCAGCTGTGTAGGTGTTGATGGCCAAGCGGGTGGGGAGGCTGACTGTCGGCCCGATGTTGGTAAGTCCAACACCGGCGTTACTGATCCGCCCGATATACCCGTTGCTGTTTGATCCCCAGGAGGTGTAATACACCATCCCGTTGGAATCAACATCAACGTCTCGGGGTTGTCCCGCTGCAGTCAACCATTGTTGAGCGCCGGTGGCGGGATCAACTGAAGCAACTTTGCTGCCGCCGGCATCCGCGATGTAAAGCCTCGTGGTGCCATTGGCGGTTTTGCATCCCATGCCGGAAATCCCGGTATAGGTGTTGGGAAGAGTTGCAACCCACGCACCGCCTAAGGTAGCTTTATACACCTTGGTGCCGGTGGCGACAAAGAACTCTCCAGTCGGGCAGTAGGCAGTTGCTGAAACACCTGTCAGGCTTTCCCCTGCCGGCATGCCGGTCAGAGTCAGAAAGGTGTTTTGCAAGGCTCCTGCCGGGGTGTATTTGTAGATGGCGTTGTTGGCGGAGCTTACTCCATAGACGGAGACACCATCTGTGGTGATCTCGTCCATCTGAATCACGGTGGATTCGTTTTGGTAGTTGAAGCTTCCGCCTGATCCGCTGCCTGCTCCCACCACGATAGGTGAGAGGACAGTCAACTGGCAGGATCCGCCATTTGCGGCTGAGTTGTTGCGGAAAATGGTTGGTGACCAGTTCCCGTTATTGTAGTTGTGTGTGGTGGTCACTGTTGAACATGTGTTGTCCACATAGTCCGGCGTACCGTCACCCCAGCTTACTCTTTGATCGGTGCAGGTGCCACCGAGTGCGAGGTTGGCCGTAAAGATTGTTCCGGTATTGCCGCTGGTTGGTGTCACCGTGAAGCCGGTGCAGGTTGGGGGATTTTGTCCCGTTTGATTTCCACCTCCACCAGCCTGGGTATTGTTAACCGTGACGGGAACATGGATTGATTCGAGTGGGTTGGGTACCACATCGTCTTTGCACCATAGTTCCACATTCTGTTGGCCAGTATTGACGAGATTGACGGTGACATTCCACCCGATCGGTTGGTTGCGATTGGATGTGTCATAGGTGTCCAGGTCGTCGATCATTTGATCAGTTGTTCCGGGCACGCGCAACCAGAGGTTGCAGTCGCGTGGTTTGGTGCCAGTCAGCGCGATTGTGGTGTTTACCGTTGTATTTGGCGGTGTATTCACGATCGGAGCTGTTGGTGCTAGCGTCTTGCGGTACAAGGTTATTGGCGTGTTGACACTCTGTTGGCCAGAAGAGTTGGCACAACGTAAGTTGAACAGGTTTGCTCCCTCAACTTGCAAAGGAAATGTGTATGACCATGTTGTTTGTGTGGTCGATACGATCGCCTGTGTTTGGTGTGAAGAAAACAAGTTCACACAGTCATTACCCTTGTTCCCAGAAATAGTGACGCTGTTGGCATTCACTGATCCGGAAAGACCAGGAATGTTGGTGACACTGAAGTTCGGTGCTTGGGGAGCGCCTGCGGGCGTACCCGTCACAACGATATTTGCCGTTTGGGCGGCGCCAACTGCGTTGTGTCGATCTTTAGGCACAAAGCGAATAGTGAAAACACCGGCTGTTTGATAGCGATGAGTGTTATTCGCGGTACAGGTCTGGTTTACGACAACCAGACTTTGGTCGCCGTAGTCAATGTCGCACGCAACTGTCGCCTGATCGCCAGGATCTGTGTCAGAAGGTGTGGCATTGATTGTCACGAGGTCGTTAATTGCGACCGTAAGTGACGGGTTAACTGCTAACGGTGACAGTGTTGGGGGGTTATTGTTCCCCTGAGCGCCACTGCCAATCACGGTGACAGTGCTGGTGCCACTATCATAACCTATGCTGGGTATTTGCACCCTCACTCCGTACGACCCTGACAGGGCGTAAAGGTGCTGGGTTTGGAACTTTAGCGATCCACTGTCATTGAAGGCCAGCGCGGTGACTGAGTTATCTCCCCAAGTGACCGAACCATCAGTGGTGGTCGCCTTGGCTGAATAATGAGTCAGCGTCAGTGTTACCGTCAAAGGTGAATTGCCTGTTGCTGGTGAAACGTTGAAGTTCACCGTGTTGGCTGGTGTGATTGAGGGAGCTCCTCCACCACCTCCGCCACCGCAGCCGGTGCTTGTGGCTACGAGGCCCATGAGAAGAACCGTCATCAGCAGGCTTGCGCTCGCTTTCTTGACGGACCTTTGGAATAGATCCAATAGAATTTCGTTCACGGTCTTTTTCCTCCTTCAAGGAATTTTTCTGCATTAGCAGGTAGGGGTTTCTCACACAAAAGACACTATTTGGATAGTGTTTGTGTGTGAGGGTGGCTGAGCGTAGAATGACTGATTTACATCAGCTATCCCTGGCTCGTGGTGTCGGTCCTTCCCGGGAGGGAGGACCCGTTGTGTGATAGGATATTAGCCTATTCACATGGATTTCCTCCTTTTCCCTTAGGGAAGGTTTTGAAGTTTAAATATAACAGGTATGTATGTCTAACCTGTAAAAGGACGAAGCTATACACTTCATAGCCTATCATATTTATGCGAGTGTGTCAAGGATTAAATAGAAAAAGAGCCTTATATTGGAAAAATGCTCAAAATACAAACAGAACACACCTTTTTCAGTGTGTTCCGGTATGCTATACTAAAAATAAAACAATGCAAAAAGATTTCCAGAAATGGGCGGAAACTAAGGTTGGATTACATAACTCCCAGACCAAACGCTTTTTTTACGAAAAAGAGGTTTGGTGGTGTTCTCTCGGTGTTAATATAGGGTACGAAGAGGACGGGAAGAATAGCTTCTTTACACGCCCTGTACTTATCTTAAGAAAGTTCAATAAAGATATGTTTATTGGAGTGCCATTATCTACTACGGAAAAGGAAGGACAATACCATTATCGCTTCCCGTTTCTTACGGGATATAGTACAGCCTTACTTTCTCAAATTAGATTACTTGATTCGAAGCGGTTAGCGAATAAGATGGGTTCCATTTCTAAAGAGGAGTTAGGGAAAATAAGACAGTTAGTAAAAGGCGTCGTGTAGGGGTATAGTTTGAGCTCACCTTGCGGTGAGCCCGAGGCCGAAGCCCATATGTATATGTAAAATATACTGTTTCATGAAAAAATACAATAGTATTTCATTATAATCAATCTAAAAGAAATGATAACACAAGAAATACGCCAAAAATTCCTCGAATTCATGAAGAGTAAGGGACATACTATTGTTCCCTCATCTTCTCTGCTACCAGATGACCCGTCTGTTCTTTTGACTACTGCTGGCATGCAGCAATTTAAGCACTACTATACTGGTGAGGCAGATGCGATGCGGGATTTTGCAGCGCGTTCTACTGCTTCAGTGCAGAAGTGTTTTAGAACATCAGATATTGACGAAGTAGGGGACGAAACACACCTGACTTTTTTTGAAATGCTGGGTAATTTCTCATTCGGTGGATATTTCAAAAAAGAAGCTATCACCTATGCTCACGAATTTATTACCCGAATTTTGAATCTAACAATTTCATATGTTACTGTTTTTGAAGGACTGCCTTCAGCGGGCGTACCAAAAGACGAAGAGTCGAAGGATATCTGGAGAACGCTTGGCGTTAATGATATTCGTGAAGAACTGTGGGATGTCTTTTGGGGACCGACGGGGAATAAGGGTCCCTGTGGACCAACGACTGAGATCTATTGCAAGAATGCACTTGGTCAGGATGTAGAGATTTGGAATATTGTTTTTAACGAATTTATGTGTGACAACACCCGTGAAGAACTGATTGCAGGGAATGCTCATCTTACGAAGCTTGCAACTCCTGGTATTGACACGGGGATGGGGCTCGAGCGCCTGGCAATGATCACCCAAGAAGTAGGTACCATCTTTGATACCGATGCATTAGCTGTATTGGTTGATGTTGTCTCAGAAGACTTTACGGCTCACGAAAAGAGAATCGTGGCTGACCATATCCGTGCCTCAGTCTTTTTACTAGCTGACGGGGTACGTCCTGCGAACAAAGGAGCGGGATATATCTTGCGTCGTCTAATCCGCCGCGTTTCAGCAATAGAGCATCACAAGGCAATGGCTGGTGTTATTCATATGGCGGCGGTAGCAGCAATTCATCAATACCAGGATGCGTACCCAGAACTACAAAACCCAGATATTCTTACTGAACTCCAAAAAGAACAAGATAAGTTTGCAAAGACCCTTACACAAGGTTTGCGAGAACTAGCTCGCGTGAAGACTTTAGATGCTCGCTCTGCCTTTACACTTTTTGAAAGCTTTGGACTTCCCTTTGAAATCATCCGTGACTTCGGCGGGGAAAAAGCAGCAGATCTAACGCTGGTAGATTTTGAAAAAGAGTTTGCCCGCCACCAAGAAGCCTCTCGTGCTGGCCTTGAAAAAAAGTTTGGTGGTCATGGCTTGCTGCTGGATACCGGAGAATTGAAGGCTGCTAACGAGGAAGAGCTTGCCAAGGTAACTAAACTGCATACCGCTACGCACTTACTCCAACAAGCCTTGCGAGAAGTGCTAGGCAACTCCGTCTCCCAACGGGGATCAGATATTACGGCAGAGCGCCTACGCTTTGACTTTACATTTGAGCGCAAGGTAACTCCTGAAGAGCTGGCAGTAGTGGAGCAGAAAGTACAAGAGGCTATTGCCCATGACCTCCCAGTGCAGTATGTAGAATTACCACTTGCCGAGGCAAAGAAAACAGGCGCGCTCTACTTCTTTCAAGAAAAATACCCAGATACTGTTAAGGTATATTTTACGGGAAGTGATATCAGTACCGCATATTCCAAAGAGTTTTGTGGCGGGCCTCATGTAACGCACACCGGTGAGCTTGGAGTATTTACGATTATGAAAGAAGAGAGTTCGTCAGCTGGGGTGAGAAGAATTCGTGCAACGGTTACCTAACCACGTGTGTTAATGCAAAAAATGAGTTTATTTTCTTTCCAATACGAAGAAACTCAACTATACTGAAGATATGAAATTCCTTGACCGCATCTTGGGCTACAACGAGCTGAACTTTTATGCCATCGCACTTGATGTGGGTACTGAATATGTCAAAGCTTTGATTTTCAAAGTTGAGGAAGGAGTTGCCCATATTGTCGGAGCGGGTCGCACACATCAAGCCCTCAAAGATATGCAGGGTGGTGCTATTACGGATATCTCAGGAGTAATAGCCAACTGTTCAACAGCACTCGATAGTGCCTCAAAAATGGCAGGGGTGATGCCTGATCGGGTGATTATGGGAATTGCCGGAGAACTAGTCAAAGGTGCTACCACTACTATTACCTATACAAGAAAAAACGCAGACAAGAAAATTGACCAAAAAGAACTTAAAGAAATTATGGGGCGCGTACAGGAAAAAGCCTACGGCCAAATTAGAAGCCAGATTGCCTGGGAGACCGGTAAGGCAGAAATTGATGTTCGGTTAGTTAACGCTGCTATCGTCGATGTTCGTATCGACCGTCATCAAGTGAGTAACCCGATCGGATTTACTGGTAAGCATGTTAAGGTAGATGTCTATAATGCCTTTGCTCCGATGATCTATCTTGGAGCCTTGGAATCTACCGCAGAAAATCTAGGCCTCGATCTGCTTGGTATTGCAGCTGAACCCTATGCGGTGGCCAAGTGTGTGGGCATGGAACAAGGAAAAGACTTCTCTGCTATCTTTATCGACATTGGAGGAGGAACTACTGATATCGCGGTTGTACGAGCGGGAGGGCTTGAAGGCACCCGTATTTTCTCTATTGGAGGTCGGGCGTTTACCAAGCGCATTGCCCGTGAACTCGACTTAGTGTTTGGTGAGGCTGAGGAGCTCAAGCTCTCGTATAGTCGAGGCACCCTTGAAGCGCACCAAAAAGAACAGGTGCAAAAAGTAATTTCTGATGATATTGCTATTTGGCTCAAGGGGGTGACGATGATCTTGCGCGAGTTTGGAGATAGTGAGTTGCTTCCTCGTCGCATGTTGCTGTGTGGAGGAGGAAGCTTGCTTCCCGAAGTGCGTCACTCACTTGCATCTGAACAATGGCATAAAGACCTGCCCTTCGCAGGCCGACCTATTGTGGAGTTTATTGAGCCAGGGGATGTGAATAATGTCATGGACGATACTGGTACACTACGAGACACTTCAGATGTTACCTCTATGGCACTGGCGAACCTTGCAGTTGAACTCATTGAAGGAGTAAATCCAATGGCAGATGTTTTGCGTAAAACTGCAGAAAATATAGTACAATAACAAGTATCTATGGATAAGATTGTCTACATTGAATCAGATGAGGAAGTGATCGGTATCGTGGACCGCTTGCGCCACACGATCGAGAATCATATTGCGTTGGTGGTACCGACGGGTTCAGTGTTGCTCTCAAGTATTATTAACTTGCGTCTTTTACAAGACGAGGCCAAGGATTTGGGCAAAAAGATTGCTATTGTTAGTTCGGACCCTGCTGGCCGGGCTATTGCTGCCCAAGTTGGCTTTGTGGTCTACGAGAGTGTCTCTGGTGCAAAAGACGACCTTGAGTCAGGAACGTTTCCTGAAGCAAAAGCACACCATGCACACGCCCCAAAACATATACAAGAAGAAGAGGAACAAGAGTTCCATCGAACCGAACACTCATCGTTCCATCCTAAGCATAATATACAAAAAGATAAGAAGCGTGATGCGACCTTCAAGGATCTGTTTGAACACAGTGGCGAAGAGCCTGAGTATCCTGAGGAACAGTCTTTTTCAAGCAAAGCTACCCAGGAATTTAAGGGTGCTTACTCAAGTTTGTCTGGGATCAAGATAAAGCCTGGAAAGGCAAAACTGTATGCTGGAATTTGTGGAGCACTTGTTATTGCTATTGTTCTCGTTTCTCTTCTCTTTCCTCATGCCACTATCTATCTTAACGTTATCACTGCAGAGCAGGATCTAGCTATTCCGTTTGCCATTGCCGCTGACCAAAAGGAAATAAAGACCGAAGGGTCCTATGTCCTGCCAGCCAGCTGGCAAGTACAAGACAAGGAGTTTACCAGTTCCTTTACCGCGACCGGTAAGAAGAATGTAGGGGATCATGCAAAGGGAATCATTGTGGTATATAACCGGTCTGGAAGGCAACATACTATTCCAGCCGGTTCTCCGATTGTAGCCTCATCTACCGGTAAAACATTTTCTGCTAAGGTAGGAATTACCGTTCCTGGAGCATTTGTGTCTGACTTTGGGGAGTTGGTCCCGGGAAAAGTCTCTTTTGATGTTGAGGCTACTGAAGCTGGTGAAGCAAGCAATCTCCAGCCTGGTCGCTTTACGATTCCTGCTATCTCAGAGATCTCAAGCCTCGTGTATGGAGTTTCTGAGGAAACGTTTCTGGGAGGTAATGATAGAAATGCAACAGTGGTGACTGAGGAAGATATTAAACAAGCAAAAGATAAGATCACCGATGAGGCGCAGCAAAAGATTTCCGATGACCTTGGTATAAAGGGAGACACTCTGTTTGTAAAGGGGTTGGCTAAAATAGAAACAACCGCAGTAGATGCCAACCATAAGGTAGATGATGAGGCCGAGAGTTTTACCGTCACCCTTCGTGCTCACTTCTCGTACCTTACCTTTAACCGTCCCGACTTTGATACTATCTTCACACAAAGCGCACCGCTCCAGCTTTCTGACCAGAAGTCAGTGATAGGGGACGGATACCGTGAAGCGACCTGGGAAGTAAAAGGCTTTGACCCAGAAAAGAAATCTGCAGAACTTATAGCGAAAACCAAGGTTCTTGTAGGGACTAAAATTAAAGAAGACTATATGCGAAGTAGGCTTTCTTCACTCTCGATTAAGGAGGCCCGAGTTGAGCTTTTGAAATACCCTGATGTAGAGCTCGATCATATTTCGTTTTTCCCACCAGTACTCGTGCAGTCGATTCCCGTGAATGAAAATAGTATCAAGCTGAAGATAGAATATATTAAGAAGTAGCTGACTATCTACATTAAATATTGATTTATATACCCTACTGGTTTATAATATATATTAGTTTCCAAATTTCTTGTAAGGAGTGTGTGTATGGGTCGCCCGCATCACAGTACTAAACATCACCATGACAAGGAGAAAGATCAACAGATCAATCTTCATCTTGGTGAAATCAATCGACTGCGAAAGGAGTTGAGTGAGTCACAAAAGGAGGTAAAATACCTCCGTGAAGTGATTATAGCAGCTCACCACTACTGCTCTAATCATCTTGAGGAGTTACCCTCTGAACATCCGGTGCATCAGATCTTACATTGCATGGACGATCCAACCACAGAGGGCAAAAAACTTAAAGAGGTGTATTGTCCTAAGGGTGGCGCAGAATCGTTTGTTTTTACGCGTGAGCTGAATGTCTTAATGGATAAGCACAAGAAAGTTGGTGTGCTGATATTCAATATAACCAAGAGTGATGGCAGCCCTGCACTTGGTTTTGGAGGTATTCAGCGTTTGTGTGATGTAGTCATAGACGCAGTATCAACGCTCAACTACTCACACCCAGCCATTCCTGGGGCAACTAGACTCGGTGATGTTCTCGCACTTTTGCTAGGGATCGTTGCTAGGCACAAATTTCCACACGGCGAAGGGTAGGTCTTTGTCGTGCTCACTTCATGGTGCTGCCTTATGGGCAGCATCTGTGGTATACTAATTGCTATGAAATACCTCGGACTTGATTATGGAGAAAAGCGCATCGGAGTCGCCATCTCGGATGATATTTTAATGTTTGCGCACGAGTACGGCATTATGGACTCATTAACAGACGACAATATTATCGTCTACTTACGCGAGTTGATTGAAAAAGAAAGCATCACAGATATTGTAGTGGGTATGCCTTATGCTCTTTCAGGGGACGATACAGCTAAAACACAGGAAACCCGTGAGTTTGCTGCAATGCTCGAGGATAGTTTGCCTGTGCGTATTCATTTGCAGGATGAGCGCTGGACTACCAAAGAAGCAGACGCGACGCTGCTGGCAATGGGTATCTCTCAAAAAGAGGCACGGTCTGTTAAAGATATGATAGCTGCTAAGTATATTTTGCAGACATATATGGATAAGGTAAAAGAAGATGAGGAAGAGGACTTCTAGGTGAAGCTTCACAGTAAATCCGTTTTTATATAAAAATATAGCTCATCCGAGCTTTTTTTGGTACAATGTATATATGTAAGTGCACATTACAAACTTGGAAGTAAGAGATAAACCAAAAGAAAGAGGTGGCGCAAATGCACACTGAAGAAGACTATTTGTCGGTTTGGGAGCGCATCAAGCGCTACATTGTTTGGTTTTTTTGGGCGAACCTGTCTTTACGGACAAAACTTAGAGGGTTACTACTCTTTTTTTTAGCCCTGTTCTTTCTGTTCCAGTGGACGAAACAGAGATCTGAGATGTTCCAAGGGGTGACAGGGGTGTCACAGGGCGAGATTGACTTACAGAAAGATGTTCTTGCTGACATCATTCCTCCGCCCATGAACTTGGAGGCTCAGTATCTGATCGCTTTGGAGCTAACAGATGGTCGTCGTGGTTTGAATGTGGCCGGTGATCTTAAGAGGGTTAGTGACCTTAGAGATATTGCAGAGGTGCGTTTCAGACTCTATGAGGATCTTTACTCGGCTCAAGTTAATGCAGGAGACAAAGAACATAGAGAGCCACTTGAGTTGATCCAGGAAATGCATAAGAACAGCAATCAATTCTACGAGATCTGGAGTGGAGAGGTTGCGAGAAAACTGGATCTTGAGCAAATGGACGAGGCGAGAAAGTTGGTTGCTTTAGAGCTTAGGCCACTTTACTACGCCCAAAGAAGCCTAGTTGATCAGCTTCAGCCTTGGGTGGAGAAAAACCAGATAGAAGATGTTGCCCATCTTAAAAAACAACAAAAAGAAGGGCGAGAGACAGATCATCTATACAATGCTGCTTTCAGTGTTTTGATGCTGCTGTTTGGGATTGCCATTGAGATCATAGGGCACTTTTTCTCAAGTGGTATGGTAAAGGTATGTGAAGAGCTGGAAAGAATCTCTCAGGGAGACTTGACTCAGAGAAGCACCAAAGCCGGATAGCCTTAAAAAAAGTAATTTTCTCGACTCCAAAGCGACATCAGTTGCTGCGGGGTTTTTATTTTGTGCTATACTTTTAGTATGAATAAAATCGTTACCATACTCCTTGCTCTTGGAGTAGTTGTTTTTATCTTCAGTAAGATTAACGCAGCAGGACTAGAAAAGGCAGCGAATCAGCCAGCCACCACGGAGTCGAAGCCGATTCATTTTTCTATTAACCCAGGCGAAAATCTCAAAGAAATTGCCTTAGACTTGAAGGAAAAAGGAGCTATAGCTGACAGCTCAGTTTTTATAAATTATGCCAAAAAAACCGGCACGGATACCAGGATCAAGCCCGGTGAATACACTGTGGATAGCTCACTTTCTCCGAAAGAAATTCTTGCTCGTTTTGTAGCAGGAGACCGCAAAGAAGCGTGGATTACTATTCCGGAAGGATGGAGAATAGACCAGATCGCAGACTACCTAGACTCAGAGGGACTTGTCACGAAGGAAGATTTTGTATCTACTGCTCTCGTGAAAAACTTTAGTGGTGACTTTGCCTTTCTCTCAACACTTCCAGGAAATACCTCACTGGAAGGGTACTTATTCCCAGACACCTACAAGGTGTTTGCCGAGACTGATTCCAAGGATATTATTACCCGAATGCTGACTAACTTTCAGGATAAGGTAAGTAAAGATATTATGCGCCAGGCCAATGCCCAGGGGTTAACTCTGCATCAGTTTTTAACCCTTGCCTCAATTGTTGAGAAAGAATCAGCCCACAACGATGATGTTGCTAAAATTTCCTCAGTCTACCATAACAGACTTAACCAGGGGATGAACTTCCAGTCAGACGCTACCATTACGTATATCACCCGTCGCCCTGATCCACGGCCATTGGAAGCGGAGACTAAGATAGATTCGCCATACAATACCTATCTGTATCCAGGGCTCCCACCAGGGCCTGTGGGTAACCCAGGACTTTCGGCAATTGACGCTACGCTGCATCCGGCAGATACGCCGTACCTGTTTTTTGTATCGCGGGACAACCGAGCATATTTTGCAACCACTTACGATGAGCATCTGGTAAATATTGCTACATACTTAGACCAGTAAGCCTTCAATTATTAGTATTTGACATTTAGTAATAACTCCCGTATAGTCTACTCGTGTTCCTGTTTCTTATTGTAATTGCTCTCCCGTTGGGGAGCTTTGTCTGTATTAATAATGAGAGGGTACAATCAATGACTAAAGAGATCTATTTAACTGCAGAAAAAATTGCCGAAATGAAGGAAGAGCTCAACCAGCTCAAGACGGTCAGACGAGCTGAGATTGTAGCGCGTATTCAAGACGCGTTGTCTCTACGCGACCTAAAAGAGAATTCAGAGTATCAGGCAGCAAAAGAAGAGCAGTCGCAGCTTGAGGGTACTATTGAGGAAATGGAGTACTCTATTAAGCATGCGAAAATTATCAAAGAAGGACATAGTGCGAGTGGAGCAGTTGCAATTGGAAACACCGTGGTAGCTGAAGTGAACGGCCAGAAGGTATCCTACACCATCGTCGGGTCTGCTGAAGTGGATGTTATGAAAGGCAAGATCTCGAATGAATCTCCAATTGGGCGTGCTATGCTGGGCAAGAAGAAAGGTGATGTGATTGAGGTGATGGTTCCGGCTGGCAAGATGACCTATAAGATACACGAGGTAAAATAAGGATAATGTGGCACTATAAAAACACCCTGCTTGTGCGGGGTGTTTTCCTGTATAATAGATACATGACTACAATCGAAGCCAATAAGAAGATATCTGAACTACGGAAACGCATCGAGGAATATAACTATCAGTATTATGTTCTCGATGAGCCGACGGTAACCGACGAAGAGTATGACCGTATTATGCGTCAGCTTATTGATGTTGAAAGTCGGTTTCCTGATCTTGTTACGCCAGATAGCCCAACGCAACGGGTAGGGGCTACTCCTTCGAAAAAGTTCTCACAGGTAAAGCATTCAATTCCAATGCTCTCTCTTGCCAACGCCATGGGAGAAGATGAGCTTGTTAAATGGGACGAGCGAGTACAAAAAGGGCTGGGTGAGAAGACCGTTACCTATTGCGGTGAAATTAAATTCGATGGCGCTTCTGTTTCTCTTACCTATCGGGATGGTTTGTTGCTCGAGGCAGCTACCCGAGGAGACGGGAAAGTAGGAGAGGATATTACCGCCAATATCAAGACGATCCCCTCTGTTCCGCTTAAATTGCGTGAACAGATGAACGGTACGGTTGTGATTCGCGGTGAGGTGGTAATGCCCAAGGAGAGCTTTGAGAAGCTTAACCTCAAGGCAGAGGCAGAGGGAACAAAAATTTTTGCAAATCCCCGTAACGCTGCAGCTGGGTCACTTCGCCAGCTCGACTCGAAGATTACCAGTAGTCGTCATCTAGAATTTTTTGCATACTCTATGAGCGACACCAGGTCTGTTGCTACCCAAAAAGAAGCATTAGATTTTCTTGCCTCACTCGGCTTTAAGGTGAGTCCTGGGTACAAAGAGCTTCATGGTATCGAAGAAGTGGTGGCCTTTTGCGCGAGTGCTGAAAAAAATCGTGAGAAACTTCCGTTTCAGGTCGATGGCGCGGTTATTAAAGTGAGTGACTTTGAGGAGCAGGAAAAGTTAGGATACGTTGCTCGCTCTCCTCGCTGGGCCGTTGCATACAAGTTTGAACCAGAGACACAGGAAACTGTGGTGGAAGACATCGAGGTTCAGGTTGGGCGCACCGGAGCGCTCACCCCGGTCGCCCATGTAAAACCAGTCAAAGTGGCTGGTTCTTTGGTATCCCGGGCAACACTGCATAACAAGTCGGAGATTGCGAGAAAAGATATTCGCATTGGAGATCATGTAGTAATCCGTAAGGCAGGAGAGGTGATCCCTGAAATTGTTGGACCATTACTCGCTCGCAGAACAGGGAAGGAGAAAAAGTTTGCTATGCCTAGTACCTGTCCGGTCTGTGGTACGAAAGCTATTGAGGAGGAAAGTGGGATTATTATGCGCTGTCCGAATCCCGGGTGCTATGCCCGTCACTTTGAATCTATCGTACACTTTGTCTCTCGCTCAGCCTTTGATATCGAGCATGTTGGACCAGCCTTGGTTGAGCAGTTAATCGAACAGAAGCTAATCGAAGATGCGGCAGACTTATTCTCGCTCACCCAAGGAGACTTGCTGGGTCTTGAGAGGATGGCGGAAAAGTCTGCTCACAATGTCATAGCATCTATTGAGTCAAAAAAAGCTGTGACCTTGAATCGTTTCTTGTATGCACTGGGGATTCCAAATGTTGGCGAACAGACAGCCGTGGACCTGGCAACTCACTACGGAGATCTTGATACGATCCTTGCTCAGGATAAAGAGGCTATGCGAGCCGATCTAGATGGTATTTATGGTATTGGCGAGAAGGTAGCAGTTTCCATAACCACTTTTTTTAAAGAAAAGAAAAACATTCATGTCATAGAAAAACTTCTCAAGGTAGGGATTAAGATCCAGAACGTACAAGTTAGTTCGGCTCTTTCTGGAAAGAGCTTTGTAATTACTGGCTCTCTTACAAAGTTTTCTCGAGAAGTAGCAGAAGAAGAGATTCGTAAACGAGGAGGCAAGGCAGGATCTGCAGTATCTCGCGACACTAGTTTTGTAGTGGTTGGAGAAAGCCCAGGATCTAAATACGAAAAGGCTCAGAAGTTGGGAGTTGCCATCATTACAGAAGACGAGCTAATCAAGATGCTGGGGATGTAGGTGGTATAACAGTAAGGCATACGGAATGGAAAACAAAGAACCCGCACCTTTTGGTGCGGGTCTGCCAATTACGGCGGGAAACTTAGTTTGTGTAGAATGGAGTTCGTACTCTTTTCTTGGGTATGACTCGTGCTTTGGGTGGTTCTGGGCACCGTACCCAGTGTTGAAGGCGAGCTCTGAGATCTTTGAGGATCTTGAGTGAAGTGTCAGAGGCTTCTCCGGGGTCGGGGATTGCTGGGTTAGGGTTTCCCGTTTCAATTAACGAGATGACCTCGCTCATTTGCTCCTTTGTGAGCCACTCTCTCTGGACCCGGTCTCCTGAGGCTCTCAGTCTGGATTCAATTTTTTTTCTCAAATTAATCATCGTGTTGTGACACTTCATAGCGGTGACAGAAACAGGTTCATATTTGAGAGTGCTATGTTCAACAGACTGTTGGAAGTAGTGCTCAGCCCGTAAGGTCTCAGTCAGTAGAAAAATGCCAGCGACTAGTTTGTCGTAGGCAAGTAGTTTATTACTTCGCTGCACAAATACTGCCCAAATGATGGGTAGCTCTTGGGCGGCTAAGAAGTAACTTTCTTCTTTCGGGTCTTGAGTGGTCATTTCTTGTATTTCCTCTAGACAGATTTTGAAGTCTTCAAGTTTTCTCAGTGGACCGCGGTCGAATCTGACCTGTGATGTAAATGAGCGATTCATTGCTCCTCCTGGTGGATGAGATTTGCCTTTGGCCTGTATATTGTACTTGGTATAGCCATTTTTTACAATGTATTTCGACTTTCGTTAATTTCCGGTATAATACTCGTAATAAATCTATACCTTATGTCACTATCTATTACCGATATCGAATACGCAGCAACACTTGCTCGCATAAGTCTAACCGAGGAAGAGAAGAGTCTCTATCTTGGTCAGTTTGCGACCATCCTAACCTACTTTGATGTGCTCTCAGAGCTAGATGTAGCTTCTGTTGAGCCTATCTACCAGGTAACGGGACAGGAGAATGTGTACCGTGAAGACGAGGTTGTAAACGCGAGTCGCCAAAAAGATATGGTAGCAAATGCCCCTGTTTCAGATAAGGGATCGATACAAGTACCAAGCGTAATGTAATATATGTTTTCAAACCTCACTATTTCACAAGCAGCGGATCTTCTTGCAAGTGGCAAAGCCACTTCTTTGGATTTGACTAACTACTACCTTAACCGTATTGAGAAGCTGGATCCAGAAATTGGAGCCTATCTTTTAGTAACTCAAGAGTATGCCAGAGAAAAAGCCACAGCCTCAGATGAGCGTCGTAAGACTGGTAAGTCACTTGGCATTCTCGATGGTATTCCCTTTGGCGTCAAAGATGTAATCTCAACCAAAGATATTGAAACCACGGCAGCAAGTTTGGTGCTCAAAGGCTATGTTCCTCCGTACTCAGCTACCGTTATTACGAAACTGGAAGCAGCCGGAGCGGTGATACTGGGCAAGCTCAACTGTGACGAATTTGCGATGGGTTCCAGTACTGAAAATAGTGCTTACAAGATAACCAAGAACCCCTGGGATACCACCAAAGTTCCTGGTGGCTCATCGGGAGGATCTGCTGCAGCTCTTGCAGCCGACCTGTGTGTCTTTGCGCTTGGGACCGACACTGGTGGATCGATTCGTCAACCGGCCAGTTTCTGTTCAGTAACAGGCATTAAGCCCACCTACGGACGCGTCTCTCGTTTTGGAGCGCTACCATACGGTTCAAGTTTGGATCAGATTGGTCCAATGGCAAAAAACATCGCTGACCTCGGTATACTCCTAGAGGTTATGGCTGGATACGATATCAACGATGCAACTACTGTAAAACACGAGTTCGTGCGAGATAGTGAGACTCAAAACTTGAATGGTATCAAGCTTGGTCTGCCTAAAGAGTATTTTGCGCAAGGCCTTGAACCAGAAGTGAAAAAGATCATCGATGCTGCGGTTACTAAATACAAAGAACTAGGAGCCGAGATTGTGCCGGTATCTCTTCCGCATACGCGCTATGCTATTCCTACGTACTACTTAATTGCCATGGCAGAGATGAGTAGTAACCTGGCTCGGTACGATGGGATTCACTACGGAGCATCGGTCCTTCGTGACAAGCAGGAGCAGGTTACTAGTCTACTCGATGTATACACCAAAACTCGTTCACAATTTTTCGGTGCGGAGGCAAAGCGCAAAATAATTTTGGGAACCTTTGAGTTGTCGGCCGGATACTACGATGCGTACTACAAAAAAGCACAGCAGGTAAGAACCCTGATTAAAAAAGATTTTGACGATGCATTAGAAAAAGTGGATGCACTTATTACCCCTGTTTCTCCCTTTCCTCCTTTTGGTATCGGAGAAAAGAAGTCGGATCCTCTTTCGATGTACTTGGCAGATATCTATACCGTTCCTGCTAACCTCGCTGGAGTCTGTGCGCTTTCACTGCCAGCTGGTTTTACTCACGACGGCTTACCAGTTGGTATGCAAATTATTGGAGCTCGTTTTAATGAGGGTAAAATCTTGTCTATAGCGGATGTGTATGAGAAAGCGACCCAGTGGCATTCACGGTTTCCCGAGTTGTAAGACAGGTATTTATAGGCGTATACTATCTCTATCATGAACTTATATATCCCGTCATTCATAGAGCACATTTTAAGCCAGGCAACATACGAATATGATGAGGCTGCTTCAAGCTGGGCTGCGTGGGTTGATTCTTTTCCTGGTGTGTATGCACAAAATAAGACCATTGAAATGGCTCGTCATGACCTAGCTTCTGTTATTGAGGACTTCATTATTGTAAGTTTACGTGAAGGGCATCCTATCCCTGGATTCATATCAAAACATAATCAAAAAGTAGTAGCTTCGCATGTCGCTTAATCCAGTATCGAGGAGAGTGCTTATAAGAAAGATAAAAGCTTTAGGGTACGAAGGTCCTTTTCCAGGAACACGACATGAATATATGCTTCTTGGAGTAAAAAAAGTGTATTTACCAAACCCACACGGCAATCAAGATATCGGTGTTACTCTTCTACGCATCATAATCCGACAATTAGAGATTACTGTTCAAGAATTTATAGATTTATCATGATTCTACAACTACTCAAAAAAATATTATTTGGTGAACCTCGCAAAAGCCGTGGCGGGTCGGGGAGTTCCCTTGACCGTGAGCTTGTGCGTAAAAGCTGGCGTCATATCGAGGAGCTGATGACACTGGGTAAGCCAAGTAACTTCAAGACTGCTGTTATGGAAGCAGATAAGTTACTAGACTATGTTCTAAAAGGAAAAGGGTATCGTGGTCAGATGATGGGGGATCGCATGAAAGCAATTCCACGCTCTGAATATGAGAGAGATTTCTTTGATGCAATGTGGAGTGCGCATAAGCTGAGAAACCACATCGCGCACAGTATGGACTATGAAGTACAGTTCTTTGAAGCCAGGGACGCTATAAAGAACTTCAAGAGAGTGATGCAAGATCTCAAGGTATTGTAAAAAGTGGCACAGGCCGCTTTTTTGATAAAAAAATAAACCCCAATGCCTTTTGTACCGTCGTGGTACGCAAGCAAAGGGGTTGTTCTGAGTGGGAACAGGGGCATGTTGTTGTTACGACCTAGGCCGCAACTTGAGCGGGAGTTTCCTCTTGGCAGAGGATTTCAAGGAGACTCTTATCGTTGAAGTATGCCGTTTCCAGCAAGAACACTTCAGCCGCTAGGTCTTCCTTGTACCCGTGCCGGATGAAGTCGAACTCGTGGCCGGAGACCATGAGCTCGAAGTACCCGACTCGGGAGAGGATCTCCAGGGTTTGGTCCTTATGCCGGACCAGGAAGAAGATTGATCCCCGGATGGGGTGAATGTAGGCCTCCATCACGGGAGCCTCCTTTCTGTCCGGAGTCCGGACGACGGGGTGTCACTGAATGTCGGCATGAATGCCGCATCCTGGGGAGAGGCTGGCTGGCCTGCGGTCCATGCCTTCCAGAAGCTCGCGCAGCCTTTGCGCTTCTTCCAAGGAACGGACTGGCGCTGGCGCGGTGTTCTTTGGCGCAGGGAAGTTGATAACTTGGCCTGCCACAGGGTGCTGGTTGGCTTTGATTACGGTCTTAACCGCCAGGTTGTTTCCGTTGCCAATAAGGCTTTTTAGAGTGCTCATGGCACGCTCCTTGTAAAGGTGCTCAGTAAGGTTTTTATCCTTATACTGTCACATAAACAATATACCATAAAGTATATGTTATGTCAAGGATATTTATGTAAATAAGGCTAATATAACAAAGACCCCGCCTTTCGGCAGGGTCTTACTTTTCTTCGAATTGTGGTTTGAGCCGTTTAATTAGCTCGAGAGCGTCCTCTACAGGAATGGCTTCAAATTGAAACTGTTCCAAGAGGCCGACTTGTTTCAGGCTTCTTCTATGTTTAGACACCGCAGTCCAGTCTGGCAAGACCAGATAGGGTTTGTTTTTCATGATCAGCCAAGGGTTGGTCATGGAAAGCAGTTGCTCGGGGTCAACCAAGAGACGAAACTCTCCTGGTGTGTGGATGAAGGGTGGCCATCCTTCATGGTCGTATTTGACGAAATTGACGCCAACATTTATCACCGGCAAGATAATCATGGCTTCGCGATCTGGCATGAGCCGTATCATAGCCGCCATATCCTGGGTGCCAATGTCTCCTTCGCCTAAGTAATAGCCCTTCTCGTTGTACCAGAAGGCGTGAGGAAGAAGACGGTCTTCGTTTTTAGTTCTCCTTTGGTTGAGTGTAAGCCCGAAAGGTCCGGGCCCCTTCTTGAGATAGATGCTGGCAAGCAACATTCTATACATCATAGCGAGTCCCTCCTTACAGTTTTTTATTTCGGGCTTTTGAAGTTACAAGTCGCCTGAGGCGAACGAATTACTCACATTATAGTACTTTTCTAAATGTCTGTCAATATGGACAAAATATGACTAGGAGTTCTTGGTATATTCCTTGAATAGTTCAACAAGTTTCTTAGTACGAGGACCGGGAGTACCCGTGTTAACAATAGTGCCGTCTATGTAGGTTACGGGCATAACCTCTTTATTCGTTGCCGTCAAAAAGACCTCATCAGCTGAGAGTAGTTCAGAGAGCTTAAGGTTCCGCTCCTCGATGTGCCAGTGGGGAGCGGCAATCTCCAAGACCACCTCACGGGTAATACCGGGTAAGACGTTGAGTTTTGGGGTAACTAAGGTTGAGCCAAAGAAGGCACAGATATTGCTGGTGGCTCCTTCGAGTACATTGCCTTGATGAACATACACAAATTCAGCTACTCCTTCATCGTTAAACTGCTGTATAGCCTTAAGATATACCTGGTAGTCGATGCTCTTGGCGGTGGGGTTGGTACGTAGATTCTCGATCGTTTTTACTCGCACTCCTTTTTCTATCTGTTCAGAGGGGGTAGGGGTTAGGCGGTCGACTAAGATATAGAAGGTGGGGGATAGTACTGTCCGTGAGTCCATACTTTTTCCACCAGTAAGCACGATCCGAACCGTAGATTCCGGGTAGGCGTTGAGTCGTATGACTTCAAGTACTGCCTCGGTTATCTCCTCGTCTGTTTTTACAATAGGGAGCATTAACTGGGCTGCACTTTTACGAAGTCGCACAAGGTGCTCGGTAAGTTTAAACGGTTTTCCTTTATAGGTACGCAAAAAGTCAAAGACTGCGTAGCCTCGAAGTAGCCCGAGGTCATAGGGAGAAATAGTAACTTCTTCGAGCGGGACAATGGCATTGTTGAAATAGGCAAATGGCATAGCGGTGGGGTTAATAACTCAAGTATAGCATGGAGTTAAAAAACTCGGTATAATATGTCTTGTATATACCTCTATTCTAGATTTTCCCGTATGAACTACGAAGTCGTCATTGGTCTTGAAATCCACGCCCAACTCAAAACTGTCTCAAAAATGTTTTGTGGGTGTAATAACAATGCAGAAGGCAAGGACCCCAACTCAGTCACCTGTCCGGTCTGTATGGGGCTTCCCGGAACTCTCCCTGTGCCCAACAAAAAGGCACTGGAGTTTTTGTACCGTTTTGGACGAGCGACCGGCTCTACTATTGCACCTGAATTCCACTTTGAGAGAAAGCAGTACTTTTACCCAGACTTGCCGAAGGCCTACCAGATCACAAGCCAAACCAGTGCACCTTTAATAGGTGGGTACCTAGATTTCTTTGTTAATGGTGAGATGATCCGTCGCACTATTGAACACACCCATATCGAGGAAGATGCGGGAAAGCTCACTCATAGCGCTTCAGGGTCACTCGTGGATCTTAACCGTGCTGGTACCCCGTTGCTTGAGATTGTAACCAATCCGGTCTTTACCAGCCCGCAAGAAGCCAAAGCCTTCATGCAGGAGTTGCGTCTCATCTTGCGCTACCTAGATATCTCTGACGCAGACATGGAAAAAGGCCACATGCGGGCGGATGGGAACATTTCACTTCGTCCTGTAGGACAAAAAGAACTTGGCCGTAAATGTGAAGTGAAGAACATTAACTCGTTTAACGCTATGGAGCGTGCCTTAGAGTATGAGATTAAACGCCAGACCGCAATTTTAGATGAAGGAGGGACTGTTGCCCAGGAAACGCGTGGATGGGATGAGGTCAAGCAAGCGACTTACTCTCAGCGTAGTAAGGAAGTAGCGCACGACTACCGGTATTTCCCAGAGCCAGATATCCCACCGATTACTCAAGGGAAAGAAAATGGCCTCGACATTTCAGGCACGCTACCCGAGCTACCAGCGCAGAAGCGAGAACGATACTTAAAGGAATTTGGTATTGAGCGAAAGGACAGCGATATCTTAGTAGCAGACCCAGCTCTTGCTAGTTATTTTGAATTAGCTACAAAACGTGATACCAAAAATGCACAGAGAATAAACAACCTTATTGTAGGTGAGATTCTAAGTTTCTGTAACGAACAAGGAAAAACTATTCAGGATATATCTGTTACTCCAGAAAGACTCGTAGAGCTTATTCAGAATATAGATCAAGGTACTATCAGTCTCAAGGTAGGACGAGAAGTCCTAGCTGCCATGCTTACCTCGGGAAAGAAAGCGGACGAAATAATATCTGAGCAGGGCCTCGGACAAGTGTCTGACACCGGTGAGCTTGAGAAGATTATTTCAGAAATAATAACTGCTAACCCAGGACCGGTTGCAGAATACAAGGCAGGAAAAGAAGCAGTACTCGCATTTTTTGTCGGACAAGTAATGAAAGCTACTCGTGGTCAGGCTAACCCTGGGGTAGTAAATGAGCTTTTGAAGAAGCTGTTATAAAAGAGTATAGAAACTTGGCAAGTGTACGCTATTATTGACTTTTGTTGGGGTATTGTACATAATGTACATAGTCCCTATTCAGCTCGCTGTAGCGAGTGTACTTTAAAGAGGAGGAAGATACATGTTTATTAAGCCAATCTTGATTATTGACTTTGAATCATTTGGTCTTGGTGTGGATGCTGAGCCGACTCAGATCGGAGCAATCTTGATCGATCCAGCAACACTGGAAGAGAAAGATAGTTTTACCTCATATATTTGGACCGACATGCAAGGTAAAACAGGAAAAAAGTCTGGCATTAACCAAGAGACACTTGAAGGTGCGCCATCCAAGGCTGAGGTCGGGCGACTCTTCTTTGAAAAGTTTGGTACCGAGGTGCTCCTTGGTTCTTGGGCGGCCGACAAAGACAAGGCTATGCATCGCAAGCTCATGATCGCGGCCGGTATCGACCACAACCAGTACGACTATCACATCATGGATCTGTGGCCAGTTGCCTACATCCATCTTGTGAAAGAAGGGTATCGGGGAAAGATTGACTCAGAGTCAATTTTTCAGGAGTTTGGGATGTCGCCACGTGGCAACCACGATGCGCTGGAAGACTGTCGCATCGCAGCCGAGGTGTTGCGAAAACTTATGAAAAATAGCCTAAGTTACTAAATCAATCTTGAAAGCCGCACCGAAAGGTAGCGGCTTTTGTTTTTAAGTATGGTAGACTATGCGTATGAACTTATCTTGGTTTCCTTATTCGATTGCTGCAACAATCATATTCGGCATCGCAATGGCGTTGTATAAGTTGCCTGCAGCTAAAAGTCATAACCGCTTTGCAACCGCTTTTTGGTCGTTGCTTGTTCCGGCTATTCTAGCCTTATTATTTTTTTACCCATATCTTTATCTCAGTACGCCAGCTATGATATGGACTGCTTTGATATGGGGTGTCACTTTTACCGGCATCGTACTGCTTCAGATGTACGCTCTTAGTCATGTTGATACAAATGTACTATTTCCTATCACAACGACTGCCAGTCTAATTCTAACCGTACTGGTTGGGATGTTGTTTTTTCACGAGTATCCGAGCCTAGTTCAGGCGCTAGGTATTCTCCTAGCTATTGGGGTGATTTTCTCCTTTCTTTCAAAGGGAGGGAGACTACAGTACTCTAATATGGTGATTGCTGTAGGTACGGCGATATTCACTATTTCTGCTTTTAATAAAGTATTGCAGAAGATAATCGCTGGGCAGTTTGATATCCATGCCTTTCAGATTTATCAGTATGGATTTGCGGCACTGTTCTCGCTTGCGCTGTATCTTTTCCTACATCGTAAGAACTGGAGAAAGGAGCTCTTTGGAGGAGGTTTAAAGGCGGGTAGCTTGATTGGTGTATTTAGCTTCCTCGGTGGTTACTCTTTATATATAGCGCTTACTAAAGGGCCATTCCCGCTTATAACCTCAATTCACTCATTATATATAATCATTACAGCACTTGTGGCATATCTACTGTTTGGAGAAAAACTGACCAAGAAGAAGATCTTCCTTTTATTTATTGCGGTTATCGCGGTAGTGTTGATTAGGGTTGGCTAGGACTTATTAGTTCAATCTAGGGCTCACTCAAGAACTCGCTAGAATTTTGTGCAGTATGCATAAAAAGTATTTTCCTAAGTTTATAGATATTATTTTACTACATAATTCCCCGTTGTTATAGATTTCACGCATGGTATACTTTTAGATATACAGCATCTTGTTTCTAACACACATACACAGTGCGTAATATATTTTCAAAAAGAAGAGTAGGGTGGTTTCCACGCAGGAAAAGTTTTTTTCTGCGTTTTGTGGTTACTCTTTTAGCTATTCTACTAGTGATTGGGTTTGGAATATCTGTTCTTTTCACTAAGACTAACATCTTTGGATCTGCACATATATCAGGCACTGTTATGTACCAAAATGAGCCAGTTCCTTTTGTGAATGTTCTCTACGGAAATGATGAAGTTATTACCGATGAGGCAGGACACTTCTCGTTTACTACTGTTCATTATGGATGGCAGAAAATTATGCTGGGACGAGAGCAGTTCAAGAGTGAGGAAAAAAAGATCTTCGTCTGGCATAAGGACCAAGACATAGGACGTATTACGCTTACGCGCAGTACTGGCTTTGCAGGGGTGTTTCGTGCTCAGGTAGTAGATAACTTTGATAAACGACCTATACCAGGTGCTATTGTAGTATTAAATGGTGCCAGGGGTGTTACTGATGATGCCGGCAAGATTACCTTAACCGATATTGTGACGGGACAAAAGAAACTTAAAATATCTGCTATTGGGTATGAGGATATTTTGCAAGATACCGCAGTTGTCGAAAACGATGAGGGAGAAAAACAAATTCCTCTTACGCCATACGGCCATGCGGTGTTCACCTCGTCTCGTGACGGAAAAAAATCTATTTATGCTATTCACTACGATGGGACAGGGGAGCAGAGCTTGACCTCTTCCTACCCAGGAGATACCTGGGGAGGGAAAGTAACACCAGACGGATCGACGCTGGTTTTTTTTGGAACCATAGATAGCCAGCTGGACCAATGGGGAGTAAAGAAAGCGCACCTCTATGCTGTGAGCTTACTGGATAAGAAGTCTCAACCGCATAGGGTTAGTGGAAGTATCTTTCCAGACAGTGAGTATGTGATCTCACAAGATAGTACGAGTGTAGTGTTTCTTGGACATGATGGGATTAAAACTACTCCTGAAATATATCTTGCAGGACTGAAGAACCCCGATGACTTCAGGCAGGTAACCAATAACGATACCTTTGAGTCGGGTATTGCCCTCTCACCGAATGGGAGTACAGTAGTCTACAGTAGCTTTGTAGATGGTGCGCGCGATCTTTTTATGGCGGATACTACCAACTTTGCAGTAACGGGGCTTACGCAGAGCTTAGACCACGAATCACATCCTTTTTTTACTCCAGACGGTAGGTCTCTGGTATATGTTCGTGAAGGCAGTGACTTTGGCGCGCGGATTATGGTGCGTGATCTTGAACATACAGAAGAAAAAGAGATTTTTAAAACTACCCTTACCATTAATACCATGGCGTTATCCTATGACGGTACAAAAGTAGCCTTTACGTCAGTACGAGATAACCAGAACTCACTCTTTAGTATTCCACTTACAGGAGGAGCCGAGAACAAGCTCTCTGACTTTGATTTAGACTTCAAAAACATTGTCTGGCCGAAGTCGTCTAAAGTACTGCTTTTTGTAGATAAATCGTCCAAAGGCAACGAGTTGCAAGTGATGGATTTAACTTCGCGTTCCGTGACACGTCTTACTACTGTGGAAAATTCAGATATTTTCTTCACAGAACGCTAGTTGCAAAAGTATTTTATGAGAATATAATACAAACAATCTCCTTTTCGATTTTTTTACACACACAAACATATGGATTCTCAAACACTGTTACTTATTATTCTTTCATCGGGATTCGTTATCCTGATTGCTTTTGTATGTGTGGCGCTGGGCACTATGATTCGTATTATGGTAGATATTCGCAAAATTACTACGCGGGTACAAAAAGAGGTAGATATGGTAGGGGATGTAGTAGACGCTATCGGCGAGAAAACGAAATCTTTCTTTGCTCATTCGCTCATCATAGACAAGATCGTGCCGGCAGTTCTCGGCATCATAACAGCCAGTATGGCAAGCAAAGCAGCAGGTAAGTTTGAGGAAGAGGAGGAAGATGAAGAGGAAGCGCGTCGACCACACTTTAGAAAAAAAAGAAAAAAATAATAGAACATAATAAAAACACAACTATGCAAAAGAAATCAGGTAGCTTTACAAAGGGTCTCATATTCGGAGGGTTGGTAGGAGCCATTGCCGCTCTGTTTACTGCGCCAAAAAAAGGAAAAGAAATGCAGCATGATCTTGAGGCAAAACTCGACGAGTTAATAGCCAAAGGTCACCGTCTTCAATCAGACGCAGGAACTGCAGTTAAAAAGGCAAAGAAAAGTGCAAAGCGTGCCGGTAGTAAAACGGCTCGTGTTGCCTCTCGCGCAGTAAAAGAAATTAAAAAAGAAGCCATGGTAGCAGAACAGGAAATTATGTCTGCTGTTTCTGGAAAAAAGAAACCAGCTAAGAATAAAGCAAAAAAGACTGTTAAGAAAACAGCTCCTCGTAAGGCAGTGGTAAAAAAAGCTCCTGTTAAAAAGGCAGCTCCAAAAAAGAAAGCTAAAAAAGCTACCAAGAAGAAGTAAGTCGTATGACTCATACAAAAAAGAAAAAATCGTTTAATATATCAGAAGGAGAGTTTCTGACTTCATATACCGACCACGCGAGCTTTAGTGAGTATGTAGATTTTGTGCGCAGTCCACTCAAGACATTTGGATTTAGTTTCTTACGAGGTACTGGATATGGTCTGGGTATTATTCTCGGCGCCTCACTGGTTCTTGCGCTTCTTAACTACACGATCTCAGCGCTCTACGATGTGCCAGGGATTGGAGACTTGGTTAAGCAGGGAGTCAACTCAATTGAGCAGCAACCAGCAGCGAAAGTGAAATAAGTGTAAGAAAAACATTTCTTGTGCGTATAAACAGTAGGGGTATACCCTATTGTTTTTGTTATAGGAAGTTGTATCCTAATTATTACCATATATAATCACTATTATTTTATGCTACAAGAAAAACCATCTGTTCGTATTATTATCGTCGGTATTATCGGAGGAATTGTAGGCTCTCTTTTGACTATGGGAGTGATGAGTCGCAACACGCACTTTGTGCCACAAATAGGCAGTATTAGTCAAAAGATTTCTATTCAAGAAGACTCTGCAGTAGTAGATGCGGTGAAAAAAGTTTCACCCTCGGTAGTGAGTATTGCGACGAGTGCGAAAGGTATCGGCTTTTGGGGAGATGTCGTAGAACAAAAAGGAGGTGGTACTGGCTTTATTGTCACCGCTGACGGCTTGATTCTAACCAATAAGCATGTAGTAGATGGTGCCCAGGAGTTTACGGTGGTCACTAATGAAGGCAAAGACTACAAGGGTAAAGTAGTAGCAGTTGACCCACTCTTTGATCTTGCCCTTATTAAGATTGAGGGAAAAGATCTTCCAGTGGTAGAAATAGGGGACAGCACCAAGCTGGATATTGGACAGAAGGTAATTGCGATTGGGAACGCTTTGGGAGAATACCAAAACAGTGTTACGGTAGGAGTACTTTCAGCGAGAGCTCGCGCAATTACGGCTGCGAGTCAAAATGGCTCTGAGCGACTTGAAGGGTTGCTGCAAACTGATGCTCCTATTAACCCGGGTAACTCAGGTGGTCCACTGATTAACGCTGCCGGGCAAGTAATTGGTATTAACACGGCAGTAGACGCCCAGGGCAACTCTATTGGATTTGCAATCCCGATTCACTTAGCTAAAGCTGCGGTTGACTCGTATACCAAGAGTGGTCGTATCGTACGGTCATTCCTTGGAGTACGATACATTAATATTACGCATGAATTCGCGGCGCTTAATCATCTTGATGTCAGTAACGGGGCGCTAATCATGCCATCACAAGGTAATTTACTTTCCATTGTTCCTGGAGGGCCTGCAGACAAGGCAGGACTAAAAGAGAACGATATTATAACAGCAGTAAATGGTGAGAAGATTGAGCAGTCCAAGAGTCTAGTTACTATTCTCTCGGCCTATACGCCGGGCACGAAAGTAGAAGTAACCTACATGAGAAAAGGGAAAGAAGAGAAAGTGACTGTTGAGCTAACGGAACTGAAAGACACGAAGTAACAAATAGAGCCGACCCTTGTGGGGGTCGGCTCTTTAATTTCAAGAAAATGTGTTAGCAGGGGTCAAGAGAGGAGAGAACTTGTTTTTTGTCCCCGACAACAGACTTGATCAGGATTTCTTTTTCTGCGTGGGCCGTGGTGATGCCGATGAGGCTGGCTTCAATATTCCAATTTGTAGCTTCACGGAGAGTCAGGTCGAGGTGCTTGGGGTGAACGACTACATGTATACCACAACCACCATGAAAGGTTTGGTTGAATTGCCACGGCGTCATTGTTTTTCCAAAGCAGTTGCCGTAATGGTAGCCCATTTGAAGCGCTTTATTTGGTTTTGGCATATTGAGAAGGTTGGCGCCAACTCCTTCTGGGAGGATTTCGCCCAGCTTTGACCAAATGCCTCCACCGGTGATATGCGCGCATCCAATGAGCGGTATGGGCGACCTCTTCTTGAGCGTTCCGTCCATATTCCAACCGTTGCACCATTGCAGGAAACGGGCGTAACTTTTGGACGGGATGGTTAACTGATTGAGAAGTTGCATGATTTCTTTTTCCATGTTTCCTCCTGTAGTGTTGAGCTCAATCAAGGTCTCGAGGATGTCGGCATAGTGGGTTCCGCCATTACAGCGGTAACCGTCTTCTTTGAACCCAATAATGGGCATTCCTGGTTCGACTCTCTCACCGGTAATGACACGATCATGGGCGACGAGTCCGGTGCAGCTTGCTCCCCATGTAAGAGTCAGGCCATTTTTGTTTGGTTCGCGTCCAAGGAGTGTGACCTGCTTTTTGAGAACCGCAGTCTCTCCGGTTATGTTGATGAGCCCCGCATGCTTGAGTGCAGTGCCGTAGCCTTTCAGCATAATCTCGATGAGAGGAAAGTTCTCGGGGGTGATCGAGGCCACATTCAGTTCATTGTCGATGACCGCAGAAAACCTACCCTTTCGGGCATGGTCGTCGGCTACCATAGTTATGATTTCCCAGCCCAGCCCTTGCCAGTGCAGGTGACGGAAGGAGGGGAGTGGAGAAAGTAAGCTTTTGAGGCTGAAGAACTGGGGCTTTCCACCAGCTCCATCGTTCTCTGTTGCCATGGCCATTTTTCCTTCTTGCATGGCGCGAAGCACAGCGGGGTTCCAGTTCCAGTAGACGGGATCTCGAAACGCATTACCTCGCGTGTGGTCGTGGACAATGGCGGCCGTGTTATTATTGCGACTTTCTCGGCAAATAGTGCCAGCAAGTGCAGAGACTTTGTCGCCAGGTTCGATGACTGTTTCAGCGTAGTGTGAGTGTTTCTTCTCTTTCTGATTTGACAAGGTTCTATTTCTCCTTTGGATTTTTGTGCTGTTCAATTGTAGCACAGTAGAGCGGAGAAATAAAACACCTAGAGCGTAATTTCAATAACCCGATCTTCTTTTGCTAGATCTTTGTGGGTTTGAATACTTGTTACTCGTAAGATATCTTCTGCAAGTTTTGTAATCTGCTTAGCCTGGGTTGTCCCTATTTCGAGAAAGAGTGTGAAGTTGTTCCACTTCTTCTTTTGGATTTGTTTAAATAACTTTTCGTAAAGCATGGTTCCGTCTTTTCCTCCAAATAGAGCAAGTTTCGGCTCATATTTAATAGATTTCTCTTTTAGATCTTTTCCTTCTAGGTAAGGGAGATTGGCAGTTAGAATATCTGGCTTTTCTTTAATACCCAGAAGTAAGTTGCTTTTTACAAAGCTACAGTTTTTTATGTTTAGTTTTCTTTTATTCTTTTTTGCAACTACAAGAGCCTTATCTGAGATGTCAGACCCTACAACTTTTGACTTGGGTAGGTGTTTGGCAAGAGTAAGAGCAATAGCTCCACTACCGGTTGCAATATCTAGTACTGTTTTAGGCTTTTTTGCTCGGTTTAGAACTAGATCTATTACGAGTTCGGTTTCCGGGCGGGGGATAAGGACTGATTCATTCACAACAAAGTCTAAGTCGTAAAACTCCTTATGTCCTGTAAGGTAGGCGACAGGGTAGAGAGTGCCCCTCTTTTGTATGAGTTTTTGAAAGGAAGTGTACGACGTGCTACTGATTTTTTCTTCTCCATGAGTTATGAAGTACGACCGGTCTTTTTTAAGTACAAAGGCTAGTAAGATATGCGCATCAAGGCGTGATGAAGTTATCTTTTTTTGATTTAAAAACTGCGTTCCCCATGTGAGGGTCTGGGAGATGCTTAAAATTGACATAGGGTATATAAAAAGGGTATAATAAAAGCTCGTAATAACTAGTAACTTACTTACCTACTATATCTGGTAAGGGGTCTAAACTCAACATCAAACTATGCAAGAATTTCGTTGTTCGCTGTGCGGAGAGGTAACGGTTGCTACTCAAAAACCATCTGACTGTGCGTTCTGTGCAGCAAAGAACCGGTATATGAAACTATCGGGAGAAGTGAATGGAGACACCATTTTTTCAGTACCCAATCTTTCTGATGATTCTCGTAAAAACTTGCTTGTAGCCTTAAACCAGGAAACAGGTAACGCCTCTTTTTACAAGTGTGTGAGCAACACAAGTGACTCAGAACGAGTACGCGCGTTATTTAAGCGCCTGGCTCGACTTACTCGCGAGCATGCAGATATTATGCGCAAATACCTCGAACTTGATCCTATTGAATATATGGAAGAGGAATGTTCAGTAGAAGATGATCTGAATCTTGTTGCAGCCCAGAGCCGGATAGCCCAGGCCATTGAATTCTACAAAATAGCCCATACTCAGGTACGAGAATTTAAAGTAAGTGACCTCTTTAAGGCTTTGCTTGAAATAGAGCAGGGATTTGAGAAGTTAATGCTTGGACTACAAGGAAAATAAGAAGCACTAGAAAAGTATGGTATCTATCTAAAAAGGCCCCGTTAGGGGCCTTTTTCGTAGTCGGTGGTAAATATCCTCCACTCCTGTAGGAGGTCTCTCTTTGCCTTTTTGCTAAGAGAAGAGTGTTCGCTCTCGTACTCGCTATCAAATAGGCAGTCTTCCCAGCGTGTTATGCGGTAGCCGATTTGAAAGTCGTGAAGAGTCCTCAGTTCGTTCTTACTGCGTCTTTCAGCTTGAATTTCAAATTCAACATGGCGAGGATCAGGTGTCCCGATAGCCAGAATGTCCCGATTGCACTCAAGAATACTCAGCTCTAGCTCCTCACGCTCTTCTCCAGTTGCTTCCACATTCTCACGGCAATAGAGGAATCTCCAGACTCCCCAAGGAGTGACCACCCTGTCTATGAAGAATCGGGTGGTGGTGACTAATATTCCTTCAGGAAGTCTCATGCATGGATCTGGTTCGTTTTCTGAGTAGTCCATGATGGATGTGATGGTAGCACCGGGCATCGCGTGGTCGTACGTGTAGAAGGCGGTCTCTGCAATTTCGCGCAGTGCGCAGTAGGTGATCCACCGTTGGGCGGAGTTGTGGGAGGTGGTAATCTCAGGCACAGGATGCTCCTTTGGTGGATTTTTAAGAGTGCGATACGGGTAACAAGGCAATTATACATGAGTAACGGGATTTATCAAGGAATATACACAAGAAGTATTGACCTGAGTTAATAAAAGTGTTACCATGTATTTTGCGTGTAGCAATACACGCATTTCGTACACCCGCAAGGGAATTAACATTATAAGGAGGGACTATGTCCCAGGCAGAAGCAGGAAACACCCATCATGGTCAAGGCCAAGAGGGATACACCGGCAAGAACATTCTTGTCGAGATCCAGGAAGAGTTGGCCGCAATCACGCCAGAGGAGATCGCGAAGTGGGAACCAAAAGATGAGATGGAAGAAGGTGAGGTTGAAATTGGCGTTCTTTCCGAAGCTGGTCAGCGCCTTAGAACTCTGATGCATCAAAAAAAGCTTGAAGTCAGCCGCTGCCTGGTGGAACTTGAGTTTGGCCCAGAAAGTGAAGAGAATGCACAGCTCGCAATCAAGGCGAACAGGCTGGCTGGCAAACTCGGATTGGTGCACGCCATGTATGAAATGCAGCTGCAGGAAGAAGGTAACTACTGGGCTTTGAACAGTAAGAATTTCAGGGGGGTTGGTCTCAACCAGGGTTGGCAAATCGTCGCAGCTCCACAAGAAAGCATCGAAGACCGGTTGAATGATGGATTGCCTCCTGGCGTGCAGGTCGTAAGTGTTAACCTTCACAGAAAACCTGCTGGCGACCAAGACGGTGAACCCAGTGAAACCCACAACCATCAGGCTCACGGTTCACACACCACCACCACGGATGCCGGTGATGGAGATGGCTCCCGCCACGAAGGCTCTCCCGTTGGAGGCGCTGGAAACTTTCCTGACGCTGAGCATGTTGGCGGAGGTGCTTCTCTCGAGGATTAGTATCCTCACTTTCCCTGCTTTATGCAGTAACACGAGGTCCCCACAAGGGACCTCGTTTTTATATACCTAAATTCGTAGCAATTTATATGTATTGCTGGTATTATTCTCTCATGCAATACAACTACCAGAACAACAATACCCCACAAAGAACTCTCGCCTTTGATATTGAAACGGTTGGAGTAGAATGGGAAGAAGTTTCCGCTCCTATGCAGGAATCACTGCAACGGTCAGTAAAGAAAAACTCAGTTACTGAGGAAGAATTTGTTACAAAAATGGAGGAGGCGAAGAACAATCTTGTTTTCTCTCCGCTTACCGGTAAGATTATCGCGCTTTCTATTTATGACGTAGAACACGAGGCAGGAGCAGTCTACTTTGAAGCGCCGTCAGGCATTCCAGGAAAAACAGAAACCTATTGGGAAGAAGATGGCGTAAAGTATTTTGTTATGAGTGAGAAAGAAATTGTAACCGAGTTCTGGAGAATTGCCGAACATTACAATACCTTCCTCACCTTTAACGGTCACGCCTTTGATGTGCCATACACTATGATGCGCTCAGCGCTACATGGTATTAAGCCTTCCAAGAACCTCATGACCAACCGGTTTCTTTCGTCGCAAAAAGGGGATGCTCGCCATATTGATCTCTTTGACCAGTTTACCTTTTACGGCACCCTTTCTCGGAAAGGGTTTAGCTTAGATGGTCTTTCCTCAGCGTTTGGTATTACCAGTCCTAAAGCAGAAGGAGTTTCAGGAGACCAGGTAGGGCCACTCTTCAAGCAAGGTGAGTATCTCAAAATCGCTAAATACAATGCCGCGGATTCTAAGGCAACAGGGGAGCTTTACAAGATCTGGGAACAGTATTTGAAGTTCTAATTACCTATATACGATTTGATTCCCGCATAGTTTTGTGGTATTTTATGTATAGAGGGATCAAGAGAGGTAGTTCATTTCAGTGAAGATCTTCGATTCTCGAAGGTTGGTTATTGGGGTGAACGCGTGCGAAAGGCAGTAGAATCATGGGTCTTGTACTCGTGATGTCTATAGGATTCAGTCCTGGGATTGTGGTAAGGCACTGCCCCCACTATCTTTTGCCGAGAGGGGCTCGGTGATGTGGCGAGAGTCATATTATTGTATCGCGGTGGATACACCGCGATGCGTAGAAACCCAGACCGATAGCTAAGGTCGAAAACGGATTGCTAGGAGGTTGGCTTAGAAGCAGCCACCCTTTAAAGAAAGCGTCATAGCTCACTAGTACTTTATCCGTTACCGAAGCTTCAGGCGTGGCCTAGCAATAGGTGATAAGCGGTAGCACACCCCTCTCCCTCTTTTCTTTTTTGGGTCGAAAGACCCGACAACTCTTCCTACGGCTCCGCATTTCGCGGAGCCGTAACTCGTTTTAAGCACCAACGAATGAGATAGTATGTGGTAATAAAAAAAGCGGCTCTGAGCCGCTTTTAGTTTTTCTAGGAAATGGTTAGGGTGTGTTCTGGATTTCTTTAAGAATGGCAAGAAACCGTTCTCTTGCGTCCAGATTAATCGTTTTGCTTTTCTCCAAGACCCGCATGTTCGGTGTCCTTGTGGCTAGTTCGTAACAGGGCTTTAGTGCTAGTTCACTCGCAGCCGACAAGATACAGATCGGGACATTCTTTGCGTGAGCAATTGAATTTGCTACCTCCAAAAGTCCCGGTAACCGTTTGGGTTCCCGTAGGAGGTAGCTGAGTTGCAAGCCGGCATGTTCTTCGTGTGGTTGGTCGGCAAAGCCGGGACACTCAAGGTCAAAAAAGAAGGCGTCAAACATGTTATCTGGCTTACTGATCATGGCGACTGCTTCTTTGATGTTTTTGGCGTAAAGGGCAGTCACTGTACTTTGAGCGAGAATAAGGCTGATGATCTTGTGGATCAAAATAGAATCGTCCATGGCAAGAATATGCATAGTACCTCCATTGGTAGTGTGTTGTGATTGAGTTGGAAAGGAACAGGTATGATACCAGTTTCTACGCGGTAGTAGTCTCTGCATTCTTCAGTGCAGTGACAATATCTTCCATCTCTCCCTCCATGATGGTTTCGATGTTATGGAAGGATTCACCGATGCGGTGATCCGTGATACGAGACTGGGGGAAGTTATAGGTTCGAATCTTCTCAGACCGATCTCCTGTTCCCACCTGAGAGCGCCGTGCGTCCCCTCGTTCTTTGGCGAGTTTCTCCTCGCGCATCTCGAAAAGGCGTGAACGCAGAACTTTCATGGCTTGTTCTTTGTTTTTATGTTGTGACTTACCGTCCTGGCAGGTTACCACCAAGCCAGTGGGTAAGTGGGTGATACGAATGGCAGATTCTGTTTTGTTGACATGCTGGCCTCCAGCTCCGCTGGCTCGATACACATCGATACGCAGGTCTGCTTGGTCGATCTTCAGATCTACTTCTTCTACTTCGGGTAGAACTGCAACGGTTACTGTTGAAGTATGGACGCGTCCCATGCTTTCCGTTGCCGGTACTCGTTGTACGCGGTGCACTCCCGATTCATATTTAAACAGGGCATACGAGCCTCGTCCCGTGATTTCAACGGTCGCTTCTTTAATACCACCGTCGTTGTTGGCGCTGTGGTCTATGATGGTGGCAGAGAGTCCCTTAATCTGCGCAAAGCGCATATACATGCGCAGTAACTCTTCAGCAAAGAGAGAGGCTTCATCGCCACCGGCAGCGGGGCGGATCTCAAGGATAACGTTTTTGTTATCATTCGGGTCGGCTGGGTTAAAGTATTCGGTAATCGTTGCCAGTTGGTGGGCAATGGTTTTTTCCAGTGTCTTGTTTTCTTCTCCTGCCATATGGGCAAGTTCTGACTCAGGGTCAGTTGTTACGATTTCCTCATTAGCCTCGTATGCCTTTTTGTTCTTCTCGTAACTAGCAACCAGAGCGAGGATATGTCCCAATTCGGCATATTTTTGAGATTTTTGCACATACTCATCCGTCCCGATAATAGCGGGGTTAGCCAGTTCAGTTTCGAGTTGGTGGTGTTCGGCCGCAAGTGGCTCAATAGGGAATTGCATGGGGTGCGTTACGTTTTGGGTATTATGGCATACAAAAAGGTATGGCGCTACCATACCTTTTGCTACGATCTAGAGTTACTAGCCGATCTTGATTTCTTTGTTCGCCTTGCGACTCGCTGCTTTTTCCTTCTTTTTTACGACAGGAGTAGCGGCCATCTTTGCAAGTCGTGCCTCAAACTTACTTACTTTACCAGCAGTATCCATGATTTTCTGCTTTCCAGTAAAGAATGGGTGACATGCTGAACAAAGCTCAATGGCAATCGCAGACTTAGTTGAGCCGGTAACAAAGGTGTTCCCACAGGTACAGGTAACTGTAGCGGGACCGTATTTTGGGTGAATTGCTGTTTGCATAATGAAGACAGTATACAGGAATGCGTGGGTAAAATCAAGTAGATGATTGGGAGGCTGCCTGATTTCTTCCTTGACCAGGAGCAGGTTATCCGTTACAATGGAGCGAAACGCTTATTAGTCTATATTTACGATTTTCCTATGCAGATTAGTTTTACGATGCAAGATCTTTTGTCCGCTGGTGCTCACTTTGGTCACATTCGCCAGAAGTACAATCCAAAAATGAAGCCATTTGTGTACGCCGTACGCGAGGGTGTTCATTTGATTGACCTCGAAAAAACAGTAGTTCAATTGTCAGGCGCGCTTGACTACCTTGCCGCTCTTAAGGCTGAAGGAAAGAAAGTGCTCTTTGTCTGCACCAAGCCACACACCAATGATATCGTTAAGGAAGCAGCAATTGCTACTGGTATGCCATTTATTTGTTACCGCTGGCCAGGTGGGATGCTCACTAACTTCAACACGCTCAAAAAGCAGCTTGAAAAGCTTACGAAGCTTGAAGCTCTTGTAGGAACTCCAGCGTGGGACACCATGTCTAAAAAAGACAAGTCTCGTGCTTCAATGCAGATTGCCAAGCTCTCTCAGAGCTTTGAGGGAATTAAAAACATGCATGGTTTGCCAGACGCACTCTTTATTGTAGATACTATCAAAGAAAAGACTGCAGTAGCAGAAGCCCGTACACTCAAGATCCCGATGGTAGCCCTCTTGGATACCAACAGCAACCCAGAAGGTATCGCGTATCCAGTTCCTATGAACGATGACGCGAAAAGTGCCGTTGAACTCGTAATGGGAGAGATTAAGAAAGCACTCAAGTAGTATTCGAACACACATAATAATAAGTAAGTGGTATTTTTATGGTAGACGCAAAACAGGTACAAAAAATTCGTGAAATGACTGGTCTTGGTATGATGGATATCCGTAACGCTCTTGAAGAAGCAGGTGGAGACGAAGCACAAGCAATGACCCTTCTTGAGCAGCGTGCAGGTGACAAGCTCGAAAAAAGAGCTGGTCGCACCACATCTCAGGGTCGTATTGGAAACTATGTCCATATGGACAACAAGCTCGCGGCAGTAGTAGAAGTACAGTGTGAGACTGACTTTGTAGCTAACTCTGAGGACTTTGTTACCTTCGTAAAAGATCTTGCAATGCAGATTGCTGCCATGAAGCCAGAGACTATGGCAGATCTTATGGCTCAGGACTCACTTAAGGAAAGTGGTAAGACTGTAGCAGATCTTCATAAGGCACTCATTGCAAAAACAGGTGAAAACATCGTGATTAAAAAGTTTGGTCTCTTCCAGATAGGACTAGATCATAATGTGAGCATATTAGAATAGTAGACAATGTTCTCCATATAAAGAGACCCTTTCAGGGTCTCTTTAATTTTGGCTCAAATAAGTCAAGGGGTTATATTAAAAAAACTTGTTGCATTGTGGGAAAAAAGCTGTATAATTTTTTTCATTGTCCCTATTTCGGGATTGCTACTTAATTTGACGATGTATTGAAGAGCACCGGGGGTAAGCAAAAACCAATTCTGGACGGCTGATAACTGAGTTGGTTCATGTCAGGCGACGCGGTTTTCCGCGTCGCCCTCCCGACCATTTGTATGGTTTCCTAAAAAAAACTGGCTAGGCCACAAGAAAGGAGGTCATCATGACCCCACCAACCACTGCTTTACTGGAAGTTTTGCAAGAAACTCCAGTAACCCATGAAGCTACTGGTGCTGCTGGCCAGTACTTTCTTCCTTGGGGTCACGGAGGTGACCCAGTCAAGATGGCCGATCCAGTGCACCTTGTGGCTAGTGGCATGAGGCTGATTAAGACGCTCAATATGACTCTAGTCTCAGTGCTAGAGCCAGTGCTTGATCGTTTCGGGATCATCACGGTCTACTTGGTTATCGCAGAAAGCCATGTGTTCCTCAAAGTTGCTCCAGGAAAGTGGCTGTATTCAAACCTCTGCACCTGTGGTGAAGAAAATGAGGTCTCCCAGCGTCTCTATCGAGAGTGGGCGACTGAGTGGTTTGGTATCACCGACTTTCGCCGTCCACCTGATGATCTTCCACCTGATCAGGTTTCAGATCGGTACTTGCTCATTGACAAGTCAAAGTTACCGTATCGTGATGTTGCTCACCTGTTTCCAAAGGTTCAGGAGGGAACGCGTTACAATAAGCATCTTTGACTGGCGATAAATACGGAAAAGACAAGGGAGGCAGCGTGAAGCTTAAAGAAAAAATTCTCATTCTTATCGTCCTCGGACTTTTGTCTATTATTCCTGGTTGCAAAAACGAGCAACCGGAAAAAAGCAAAACTCCAGGCGTGGCAATCTTTCGTCAATACGACGCAACAGGGGCTCCTTCGGGAGCCTCCTTTTTTTGTCTTAAAACTTGTGTTACGCTAAATGTGCTAGAAAAAATAAGGAGGCACTATGAGTGATGAACCTTTACAATCACACCCTGATCCCCAAATTAAGGTCAGGATTCCATCTGCTCTTCGGCAGTACACCGGCAACCAAAAAGATATTCAGGTTCCGTTCTACGAAGGCATGACCGTTGCTCAGGCGCTGTGTTTCGTGGTGCACAAGCACCCAGATGTTGAGAAACAAATGATCAACACTGAAAAAGGTCTGGTGCACGACCCAGTAACTTCTGAGCCACTCGGCGTTGAGTTACGAAACTTTCTTGCGGTATATGTGGATGACGAGGACATCCGCTATCTTGACGGTGTTCATACTATGTTGGGATGCACCAGCATGGTCGCAGTCGCATCTTCCATTGCTGGCGGATAACTTCTGGCGTATTCGCTTTTTTAAAAGGGCCTTCTATCAAGAGCGCCCTTTTTTGTTACTGTTTTTTTATCTACAAACCCATTATAATGCGCGAAATAGTATAATTTTTATTATGAATAAACTTACCTCCTTTATAAAGCTAGTATTCGTTATGGCCATTGCCTTTGGACTCAGTTACGGTGTGGCGTACTTTGTGGAAGCAAAAAAGAGTAACAAGACTATTACGGATGTATTTTATGAACTTACAAAAAATACTACAGTAGATGGTAAGTATACTGAGGGTAGTGTTCCGAGTCCCGCTAAGAAACTCGGTGATCTTGGTATATTTGAAATCGATGTAATGGAACGCAACTCAGGCCCTGACTTTGATGTAGTGTACTTGGATGGTGGAATTATTCAAGAAGGGGAATTTGCAGGCTATCATCGGGTGTTTGGACGAGTGCCGGAGTATGGTCCGGGTGGAGCTACTATCTTTGTGTTTGCTACCAAGGACTACCAGACCTATGTTATCGATGTTGGTACAGATACGAGTAATTTCAACCTTGCAGATGCAACAGCCCCAGATAAGAAGTACGAGGATGGGCAGTCGATGGGCAACCATTGGCTCAGTACAAAAGTGAACAGGGCGGCACATATCCCGCTTGAGCATCCTGAAACAATTAAGTTAGGGAAGTTTACCCTTGTAAGAGCCGCTAACTTCTATTATTGGACTCGCTCGGTACAGTTTGAATTTAACCCAGGTGAATATGTGAGGCTTAATAACGCCTCAAGTGTGCCAGACCTTATCTTCTGGATGGAGAAGCCTTCTTCAGACACAGTAAATCTTAGGAATACTGAAGAAGCTCGCGATGCAAAAGATACAGAATATGATACGCAGTTTGCTAAGTATGTTGCTGGTACCTCAGATATTTTTGTGCAAGACAAGAACGGTGTTGTGGTGCGTTATGATTTACATATGACTTCTCAAGTAAATAGGGAAAAAGTAGTGGATCAGTACGGTAATAACCTTACACCAAGTAGCTACTTTATTTCCAAGGACCTAGGCAGTACTGACAAGTTCTACAATACCTATGACTCATACATCCACCATGCATGTCAGTTAGTAGGGAGTACTCAGATTATCCGTAACGTAGAAGAGAGTGAACTTGTAAAAGTAGTAACTACTAAGGATGGCGTGGATCTTTTTGCTCCGGCTGAGACTGATCATCCACTCAACATGATAGCCTACTATAACAAAATCTATTCTATTCAAAAGACAGGTGTATTTGCTGAAGTAAATAGCAACAAGGCAGTACCAACTCTTGATGAGTATGTAGCAAAGCATCCAGTCTTGATCTTTAAGACCCCGTGGAATCAGTGGGCAGCAGTAACCGAGTATGACTACGGCTTGCTCGGTGGCTGCGGTAAACCTGTAATATATCTCTACCCAGAAAAGCCAACTGATGTAACGGTGAAGTTTGAAGCTCCCATGCAATTTACTACTCAGATTCCGACATATAGTGATGGATGGAAGGTGAACGCCAGCCCAGATGGGAAGCTCACCGATCTCCAGCCAGGAAAAACCAACTGCGAAGGTATAGATTTTTCACATACAGGGTCTGAGTATGCACAAGAGTCGTGTAAGACTGGTAGCTACCCATATCTCTATTGGGCAGGGAATACATCAAACACCTATCCACAGACAGTGGGTGGTTGGATTGTAGCTCGCCATGACATTGCTTCGGTTATACAAGAAAAGCTCACCACTATTGGGCTCACTGCGAAGGAAACAGCCGACATGATGGAATACTGGGTACCAGAGCTTATAAACAAGAATGCACCGTATTACCGTTTGAGTTTCTTGCAAGCTCCAGAATTAAATAAATTCATTCCAATGCAGGTTACCCCACAACCTCAGACCACTATCCGTGTCTTTCTCGACTGGGAGCCATTTAACGCAAAACCAGAGATGGAACTGAAACCGCAAACACTCCGCCATATTGATCGTAGTGGCTTCACCCTTGTTGAATGGGGTGGACTCAAGAGGTAACTAGGCATACGGGATTAAATTCGGTATACTTACTCTATGGAAACAATTATCAAAACCTGTCAGGAAAAATTAGAAAAGGTTCTCGAATTTTTCGAGAATGATATTAGAACGATTCGTACGGGAAGAGCGAGCTCTTCCCTTGTAGAAGATGTAAAAGTAGAATCCTACGGTTCTACGATGCGCATCAAAGATGTGGCAAGTATCACCGTGCCCGATGCTGCTTCCCTGGTGATTTCTCCTTGGGACAAAGGAGTAGTCAAGGCTGTTGAGGATGGGCTGCGGATCGCTAACCTCGGCTTTGGAGTGGTGAACATGGGCGAAACGATTCGGGTGACCTTACCAGAGCTTTCTGCGGAGCGCCGAGATGAACTGAAAAAAATGGTACATCGCAAGGCAGAAGATGCCAAGGTTGCTATGCGTAACGCGAGGCGTGACGCAATTGACGAAATTAAATCACTAGAAAAGAAAAAAGAATTATCTGAAGATGCTGCCACGGCTTTGGAAGAGAAGGTTCAGAAGGGACTCGATGCTATGGTAGTGAGTCTTGAAAAAGCAGTGGAAGCAAAAGAAAAAGAAATAACTCTATGATTCTAACTTTTATCCTCACCTGGGCGTTGCCGACACTTGTCTTTATCGGGATTCTCGCGATTCTCGTTTTGATCCATGAGTGGGGTCATTTTATGGCGGCCAGAAGTTGTGGTATGGAAGTAGAAGAGTTTGGTTTTGGGTTCCCGCCACGCGTATATGGGAAGAAGATTAAGGGAACGCTCTATTCGTTTAACCTCATACCACTTGGTGGCTTCGTCCGCATTAAAGGAGAAGATGGAAAAGATAAGGGTCCTGGTACTTTTGGCAGTAAGTCGGTTGCAGCCCGTATTTTTGTGGTATGCGCGGGAGTGCTGATGAACTTTGTCTTAGCCTTTGTTGCAATTATGGTGGCGTTTTACTTGCATATGCCACCGCTCGTTTCTCATCCTGATGCGTACCACGGAGTGGTAACTCAAGGATCAGGAGGTCTGTATGTAAACCAGATTCAGGATGGGAGCTTAGCATACCGTTCAGATGTTCAGGTAGGGGATGTGATTATAAAAATTGCAGATACCGTGAGTCCCAGCACCGCAGATATTCGCCAGACAATCTCAAATAGTCACGGCAAGTTCGTTGCGTTGACTGTATACCGGGAGGGAGCAGAAAAAATAGTAGCGCTTAAAGTAGACAATGAAAACATTTTAGGTGTGGGGTTAAACGAGAAGATTCCCCAAGTATCCTACCAGTGGTATGCAGTTCCATATTACGCGTTGCTTGAAACAGGAAAGGTGATTGGCTATACCTTTATGGCGATAGTAGGGTTCTTGAAGAATCTCGTATTCCACCAGGTAGTACCAGCTGATGTGACTGGCCCCATTGGAATCTTTGAGTTAACAGCCGTTGCCGTCAAGCTTGGATTTGGGTATGTGTTAACCTTACTTATTATCTTGTCGGTGAACCTCGGAATTATAAACATTCTTCCGTTCCCCGCTTTAGATGGTGGACGCTTCGTCTTTTTACTCGTTGAAAAGATTCGTGGTCGCTCAGTTGCTGCACAGGTTGAGACTGTTATCCATAATATTGGGTTTATCATTCTCCTCATTTTAATTGTTCTGGTGACCTACCGAGATATTGTACGGCTCTAATATGACAAAAAACCAACATCTTATTATCTTTGCGTTGCGTATTGCCCTGGGAATCCTGTTCCTGTATTCGGGTATTTCAAAGATTATCAATCCCGACTTCACAGCGGCTGGTTTCATCGGTGCAGCCCAGAGCTTGAAGCCTCTCTACGCGTGGTTTGCAACGCCGGTAGCCTTGCCTAGTATTAATATCCTTAATTCATGGGGTCAGGCAGCAATTGGCCTATCGCTCGTTTCAGGGCTATTCGTGCGCTACAGTAGTATTGCTGGAATTCTCATGATGGTGATGTATTACTTTCCCGGGCTTCACTTCCCGTATGTCGGGAAAAGTGGTCTTTTAATCGATGACCATATTATTTACATACTAGTCTTCCTCATCTTTATCTCATGTAATTCAGGAAGATTCTGGGGTTTAGATCATTTCATTACAAAAAAAAGTACACAGGAGTAGGGTTGTTATGGAAGAAGATATCTATGACCGTTCGGTTGAACTACATACAAGGTTAAAAGGAAAAATTACCGTACGAGGTAAGCAAGAAATAACAGGTCTTCATGACCTTTCTTTAGTGTACTCACCTGGAGTGGCTCGTCCTTCGGAACTCATTTCCAAAGACCATGCAAAGGCTTACGACCTTACCTGGAAAGGAAACAGTATCGCAGTAGTCTCAGATGGCTCTGCTGTGTTGGGGTTAGGCAATATTGGACCAGAGGCAGCGTTGCCAGTAATGGAAGGAAAAGCTATGTTATTTTCCCAGCTTGCGGGCATCGATGCTATTCCGCTTTGTGTAGCTACCCAAAACACCGACGAAATTGTTGCCATAGTACGAGCCCTTGCTCCTACCTTTGGTGGTATTAATCTAGAAGATATTGCAGCTCCTCGGTGTTTTGAAATTGAGAAGGCTCTCCAGGATATAGGCATTCCAGTATTTCATGATGATCAGCACGGAACTGCTATCGTGGTTCTTGCTGGACTCATTAATGCACTAAAAGTAGTTGGTAAACATATGGCTGATTGTACGGTTGTTATTAACGGCGCAGGTGCGGCAGGATCTGCCATCGCCCATTTCCTTTTGCAAGGTACCGGTGAGTTTTCTGCTCCACGCAATCTTATCATCTGTGATAGTCACGGCATCATAAGTAGTACGAGGACAGACTTGACTGAAGATAAACAGAACCTTGTTGCTATAACAAACAAAGAAAACATGGAAGGTAGCGTAAGAGACGCTCTTATGGGGGCAGACATTTTTGTAGGAGTGAGTCGTGGGGGACTTTTACATGCAGAAGATATTGCCATAATGAACAAAGATGCTATTGTTTTTGCCTTGGCAAACCCTACCCCTGAAATAACGCCAGACGAGGCACGAGCGGGGGGTGCAGTTATAGTTGCTACCGGCAGGTCTGACTTTCCAAACCAGGTAAACAATGTCCTGGCTTTCCCTGGTATATTTCGTGGAGCGCTTGACTCTCGAGCACAGCGCATTACCCCAGCCATGCAGTATGCGGCAAGTAAAGCAATTGCAGATTTGGTCTCTCACCCCACAGCGGATCGTATTTTACCTGGTCCACTGGATCCAACAGTGGTGCCGGCAGTGGCTAAGGCGGTGGCAAAGCATTCGAAATAATTATTGTTTCTGGTATACTACTCGTAATACTGGTTATTTATCCCTATGAGATACTCACAGCTTTTTACAAAAACAAGCAAAACCGTTTCTGCAGAAGAAGTGGCAAAAAATGCCCAGCTTCTGCTTCGTGCTGGTTTTATCCATAAAGAAATGGCAGGAGTGTATGCATACTTGCCACTTGGACTCCGTGTCTTTGAAAAGATCAAAAACATCGTACGGGAAGAGATGAATGCGCTTGGATCGCAAGAACTTACCATGACCAGTCTTCAGCCAAAAGAGGTCTGGGAACAGACAGATCGCTGGGATGATGAAAAGGTAGATGTCTGGTTTAAATCCAAGCTTAAAAATGGTACTGAAGTAGGATTCGGGTGGTCACATGAAGAACCGATCACAACCATGATGAAGGAATTTGTGAGTAGCTACCGGGATCTTCCGTTTAGCGTCTACCAGTTCCAGAATAAGCTGCGTAATGAAACAAGAGCCAAGTCAGGCATTATGCGTACTCGTGAGTTTGTCATGAAAGATATGTATACCTATACCAAGACGGAGGCGGAATTAACAGACTTCTATGATGCTACTACACAGACGTACCTGAAGATATTTAGCCGTGTTGGTTTAGGGGATGTTACTTACCTTACCGCTGCATCAGGGGGAGCGTTTACTCAGTTTAGTCACGAGTTCCAGACCGTAGTAGAAGCCGGTGAAGATACGATCTATATTGATCGAGAAAAGAAAGTTGCTATTAACGAAGAGGTATATACCGACGAGGTGATCTCACAACTCGGACTGAATAAAGATACATTAGAGAAAGTACGAGCAGCTGAAGTGGGGAATATCTTTAACTTTGGTACGACTAAATCTGAGCAAATCGGACTCTACTTCCAAGATGAGAACGGTGAACGCAAGCCAGTATATCTTAGTTCGTATGGTATCGGTATTGGGCGCCTGATGGGAGTGGTAGTTGAGTACTTTGCTGATGAGAAGGGACTCGTTTGGCCTGCGGCGATTGCGCCGTATACCGTGTATGTAGCCTTGCTTGGAAAAGATGATAGTACGCGAGCTACTGCCGATGCGCTGTATTCCCAGCTTGTATCTGCAGGGGTAGAAGTCTTCTACGACGACCGTGAAGAGTCAGCTGGAGCAAAACTGGCCGACGCAGACCTTATGGGTATGCCAGTGCGCGTCGTAGTGTCTGAAAAATCTCTCGCTGCAGGTGGCGTGGAAGTAAAGAAGCGCACTGAGGCTGAGTCGCAGATTATGAGCGAAGACGAACTTGTGAAATTTTTGAAAGGATAATATGGACACTTCAAGTATCGTAATTGAAACAGATCGCTTGATTTTAAAACCAATCTCTTTGGATTATAAAGAAGAGATGTTTGCTGAATTTACTCCAGAAATAACTAGACATATGTTTCCTAGCTCCCCGGAAAAGATAGAGGAGTCGATTGAGTACATAAATGGAGCGATGGGACAGAACAAAGCTGGTACTGACTATATTGTTAATATTATCCTCAAAGATACAGGAGAATATTTGGGCAACGGCGGTATCGAGGAGATTAATACGAAGACTCCAGAGTTAGGTATCTGGATCAAAAAATCTGCCCATGGTTATGGTTATGGAAGAGAGGCAGTCGCTGCCTTGAAAAAATGGGGAGAAGAAAATTTGAAATACGACTATATCAAATATCCAGTGGTAGATGTGAATATCGCCAGTCGCAAGATCCCTGAATCTTTAGGTGGTGTTATAGAACGAGAATATGATGAAGTGAACGCAAGTGGTGTTAACCTGCACATGGTTGAGTACAGAATCTATCCAGATAAAAAATAATTGCTATGAAAACCATTCTTGTTGATGCGTGGAATACATTCGTGACCGAAAGTGGTGTTTTTCAGGAGATGAAAGATCTGCTAGATAGTTTTTACAATAGAAAAATAATTGTCACTAATGCGAACGAAGAAGAACGAGAAAAGTTTGGGATTGTAAGCATGCCGTACGAGGTTTTTTCTCTCGAGCATAATCCAAACAAAACCGATCCTGAATATTTTCAAAAACTACTCGAGCATTTTTCTCTTACTCCAAATGAAGTGGTGTACTTTGAGCATAACACGGAAGCAGTTGCGTCTGCCCAGTCAGTAGGGATTACGACATTCTGGTACGACAAAGACGCGAAGGATCTTAAAGGCTTGAAGAAATTTTTGTTAGAAAACTCGTAAAAAACTACTGCAAGTTGTACTTATTTTTATATAAAAAAATATACCAATGAAAACAACAATAAGCTTTAAAACTGATGAAAGAGTAAAAAAAGAGGCTCAAAAGTTAGCCAAGGAAATGGGCCTTACGCTTAGTAAGGTATTAAATGTTCTTTTGAGACAGTTTATTAGCGACAAAGAGATACACGTTTCTCTTAAGCCAAGTAAAAAGGAGAAAGCAAAAATAAAGAAATAGTTTATGCCGAGTTTACAGTAGATACGATTAGGGTCAGTAAGAGGAAAAATACACAGTTATCTGTGTATTTTGATTTAATCCCACTAAAGGAGTAGAATAAGGTTCACTCGTCCTTTGACAGCTACAACATACACACCACCAAGAAAAGAAAGGGGGCATTTTCTTGTCCAATGAAATCATTACTCTCCCACTGGCGAAGAAAATCGCTGCAACAGCAACTGAAGAATGGCGTGATCTCTATTTCCTCGGCAAGGCATCATACGCTTCGATGTTGCAACCGCGCCACGACGACCATGAGCTCCTCAAGAAGGTCAATCCGATCATCTTGGTGAGTTTAAGAGGATCTGGCCATGATATGAATGAGGCGCATGTGAGACGATGTGCGAAACTCATGATGTACTGGGCCTTCCACTTAGGGATCAAAAATCCGTTCGCTTATGGTGTTGCTGCGTATCTTCATGATGCCGGTAAGCCGTTTATGGGGGAAGAAGAAGGCAAGGAGGGTGATCGAACCAAAGAATTGATTGCTCTTGGAATCATGGCCCAACTCAACAAGATCCCAAAAAGAGACCCTCGCATTGAAATCTTTCGCCAGCACATTGCCAAGCGCAGTGTGTACAAGGCGTTTGAGGAGAAGATGGGATTGCAATTCTCTAAACTGCCTGATGAGGTGCGTTTCGCAACTACAGCGCACCATCTGCGCTACAAGGACGACGGAACCAGCTACGGCTTTTTCACTGAACACGGGCTTACTATTGGTGAGCACCAAATTGCCGATATGATGGCCATCGTTGATATCTTTGAGGCTATTACTGGCTCTCGTCCCTACAATGCTGATGACTCTGGAGACAAAAGAAGCCAGGACGCAACCATGATCATCCTGATCCAAATGGGTCGTGCTGGTCTCTTGAATCTGGATCTTGTGTTCAAGTTCCGTGCTTTTCTTCAAGACATCAACGAATCTTCCATGAACCTTTACGAAATATTAGCACTTGCACAAGTTGCCTAACATTTTTATAAAGAATGCTCCTACCCCTGTCTGGACTACTAGGCAGGGGATTTTTGTATCTGTTGGAATATTGACAAAATAGTATATATACAGTATAATCATATATGGATTTGACACGGGTTGCATACCCAGGAGTATAATGTAATTTCTATGCCCAATCTTCGGGACAGTGTGCGTACTACAATTGTAGATATATGGACTACTCACCAGCGTATTATCGTCTTGGTGAGCTTTGCTTTGATGTTACAGGTCTTTTTTGGATCTACGATCAACCACTCTCTTATCCTGGCTCAGGGAGTAGAGGTTGGATCAATTGACGCTAAAAAGATAGATATAATCCTATCGTATGTCTCTGATCTAGCGCCTCCTATAGTAGGTGGCCAGTCAAGTCAGAATACGAAGTATTTAACAGAGGGTGACTTCTTCCTTTCAAAACCGATACTGCCAAACACTATTATATCAACGCTGCCTCGTGAAAAGATTACTACCTATACAGTAGCGGAAGGAGATACGATCTATACTATTTCTTACCGTTTTGAAATTACGATAGATACCTTGCGTTGGGTAAATAACATCACCGATACGAATGCGATTAAACCTGGCCAGGAAATGATCATTCCACCAGTAAACGGTCTTGTATATACCGTGAAAGAAGGGGATACACTCGAGGGTATTGCCAAGGACTTCTCAGTCTCGGCAGATACGATAAAGTCTCAGAATAAAATAGCAGGCAACTTACCTATCGGTGAGATGATTACGCTTCCAGGAGCTCGCAAGACTACTGCCCAGACCTTCTTGCCGGTAACTGGCCCTGGTATGACCGCATATAGCGGATCAGTTGTTATGGGTAGTGGTAACTTTGTTTGGCCACTTACCTCTAGAACTCACTTTGTAACTCAGTACTTTGGATGGGTGACAAAAACATACAAGCATACAGGAGTGGACCTTGACTTTAGAAACGGCCTCGATATTTTAGCTTCTGACCAGGGAACAGTCGTTTCTGTTGGTTACGGATGGGGCGGAGGATACGGAAACCACATCATTATAGATCACGGTAACGGATACCAGACTCTGTACGGCCACTTATCCAGTGTCTTGGTTAAGCCTGGAGATAATGTTACTTCAGGGCAGAAGATCGGTATCATGGGCTCAACCGGATTTTCGACCGGTACCCACCTGCACTTTGAAGTTCGTTTAAATGGTGTAGCTCAGAACCCGTTTGATTATGTGAAGTAAAAAATTTCAGGCGCTAAAGACTTCAAGTTTTTAGCGCCTCTTTTTATGTATAAGTATAGTATTGAATATATGTATATATATGTGTATAGTTAAAGTAATATATTTATCACTATATCTCTATGTTACAGAACCAGTGTATCTCAGTTACTGATCTGCGCACTAAGACAAAGGAGTGTTTAAAGGATCTAAAAAAAGAGCCGAAGTATATTTTTGTGAATAACCGCCCAATTGCAGTTATTATGGATATTGCAGAGTATGAGGAGTATCACTGTCCAGTTTTGCGCGAGCTAGATGAGAGTGAGGTGGCTCCTGAAATGAGAGATAGGGCTGAAAAAGCAAGGAAAGCCTCTCGTTCAGATCTAGTTAATATATAGTTGTATATTGCAGAATATCGAAAAGCGAGGGTAGTATTTTCTCTTATTTAAGCGCATAATAGTATTCTATGTTTTACGATCAAGCCACAATTGAAGTCAAGGCAGGAGCAGGAGGCAATGGTATGGTCTCTTTTTATCGTGCCAAAGGAGTGCCTAAAGGCGGTCCTGACGGTGGAGATGGAGGCTATGGTGGCTCTGTTATTGTGCAAGCTACGAATCGGCTCAATACCCTCTCAAACTATATTAGTCGCAAGAAGTTTAACGCTGCAGACGGTGAGAAGGGTGGCACGAAGAACTGTCACGGAAAAAAAGGAGACGATCTCGTACTCCTTGTTCCGGTTGGAACGGTAATCTTTTTTATTAAACAGCACGGAAAAGAAACCGTGAACGAAGTAATGGGAGACCTCGTGGAAGATGGTCAGCAACTCTTAATTGCATCGGGTGGTCGTGGTGGTTTTGGTAACTTCCACTTCAAGGCAGCCAACCGCCAGTCGCCAGACTTTGCTGAGGCTGGGTCACAGGGAGATCATCATACAGTGAAGCTGGAATTGCGTCTCTTGGCAGATGTAGGTTTGGTTGGGTTCCCAAACGCCGGTAAGTCTACGCTCATCTCGCGTGTTTCTAACGCCCGACCAAAGATTGCTAACTACCCATTTACCACGCTCATTCCAAACCTTGGAGTGACTACTCGAGGAGACGACCATTTAGTGGTCGCAGATATCCCAGGGTTGATCGAGGGAGCTGCAGAAGGCAAGGGACTGGGACACGAGTTCTTGCGCCATGTTGCTCGCTGTAGGCTCATTCTCCATATGATTGACGCCACGGGCGATGACTGGGTTGCTCAGTACAAGACAATTCGCTCAGAACTCATTAAATTTGACCCGAAACTGGCAGAGAAAAAGGAGCTCATTGTAGTAAATAAGATTGATGCCCAGGTTGCAGACGCAGACGTACAGTTGAAGGCACTCAAAAAACTTGTGGGTCGCCAAAAGATCTACCAGATCTCAGCGGTAACTGGTGATGGCGTAAAGCCACTCTTTAACGATATCTTTACCCTTGCTTCGAAACTTCCTGTGCCACAGATGGATAGTGACCAACATAAAGTTTTTACCTTTGAGGACATCATGCCAGATATGTTTGAAGTAAAGAAGTTGGCGTCAGGATTCCGCATCCAAGGTAAGAAAATTGAGGAACTGGCACACCGCTTGAACTTTTCATCATGGCAGGCCAGGGAACGCTTCTTCGATATTATTGCCAGACACGGCGCTGTTAAGCAGATGAAGAAACTGGGTCTTAAAGCGGGGGATAAGATATGGATTGGTGAGAAAGTAGTGGAGTACTAAGGTAGTTTTTTCATACGAAATACATGGTAGAATAATGCCATGCGAGACGATCTCTGGTTACATCAACGATTTGTGTATCTATGGCAAACACATTTTGCCGATGTTACTGATGGCAATGAGATTGTGATCCGTTTTGGTCGCAAGAGCAAGAGCCGACTCGGTTCTATTACCTTGCGCCACAAAGATCGGGTTAGTAAGCCCCTTACTCGTCGCCAGGCATACTTTTTAACCCATACAGACGCAGTCAGTGTCATTACGATTAACGGAAGACTGCGCGATCTTGCTCACCCAGAACAGGTAATTGATGCGGTTATTGCACATGAGTTTTGCCACTACTACCACGGTTTTAACTCAAAACGAAAAAGAATGTTTTCTCACCCTCATGCCGGGGGTATTATAGAGAAGGAGTGTTATGAGCGTGGTCTTCATGATACAATGAAGTTCCAAAAAAGATGGCTTAAAGAAAACTGGAAAAACATAGTACTATCTTCATGAGAATAACCTGCCTTATACCGGCGTTTAACGAAGAAAAAAACATTAGAAATATGATTCAGACCGTACGATCTACGGGCTTTTTTGATGAGGTTATCGTGATTAACGATGGGTCAGATGATAGGACGGCTGAAAAAATGGCACTTGAATCAGGGATTGTGGCAATTAACCTCGCTGAAAACCAAGGGAAGGGAGGTGCCATTACTGCTGGTATTGAAAAGTCTACGGGAGATCTGCTCTGTATGCTAGACGCTGACCTGGTAGGGCTTACGAAGCAACACATTCAGCAGTTGCTTGAGCCGGTCATGGAGCAAAAGGCAGATATCTGTATCGGAGTAGTGACGAAAGATAAGAAATGGCGAGATATTGGACAGCGAGCGTTTTCGGTTTTGTCTGGTCAGCAGTGTTTTTTCAAATCCTCGGTTGTTGGTGCCGATCTTGCAGATACTCGCTTTGGTTTAGAATTAGCCCTATCTGAGCATTTTAAGAAAAAGGGGCTCACCACAGAAAAAGTGATTCTTGAGGGGGTAACCCATACCACCAAAGAGGAGAAAATGGGGGTAGGGAAGGGTCTATGGGCTCGGGTCAAAATGTATCGAGATATCTTACGAATTGGCGCAAAAACCCAGAAAAATAAGATAAAAGATGAGATGGGTTTGGGGGATGAAGATAAATCCACCGAAAAATAACAAATAATATTCCAAAAGAGCGTTGACAACAGGGTAGACCTGAGCTATACTTATCCACAATGTGGGCGACAATCTGGTGTGATTTCGAAAATTAGGCAGTACCGAGAGAACCCTATTTTTTTTATCGTTAATTTTGGGGGAGTTTTTTATGGTCTCAAAAAAGGCGAAATCAGAACGAAGATTTTTTCATACTTCTTCTGATGTGGCAAGCTTACCGAATTTGATAGAAGTGCAGTTAGACTCGTATGAGTGGTTTTTGCGCGAGGGACTAAAGGAAATTTTTGAAGAATTGAACCCTATCGAGGACTTCATCGGGAAGAACCTCGAATTGTCATTTTTAGACTATGTTATTGAAGACCCGAAGTACAGTGAAGAAGAAGTGCGTATCAAGAACTTGACCTACAAGGCACCAGTTCGATGCCGGTTACGTCTCGTGAATAAAAATACTGGCGAAATCAAGGAGCAGACTGTTTTCTTAGGAGATATTCCTTTGATGACAGCGCAAGGTACCTTTATTATCAACGGTGTAGAGCGCGTTGTAGTATCTCAGATCGTTAGATCTCCAGGTGTTCTTTTTGTCTCTGAAGTTTCAGGAGGAGAGGATCAATTTGGATGTAAAATCATTCCAGACCGTGGTGCCTGGCTTGAAATTGAAACTTCTGCAAAGAATGTCATTTCAGTAAAGGTAGATCGCAAGCGTAAGATCCCTGTCACTACGCTCTTAAAAGCCTTGGGTGTTGTTCAAAACAACGCTGAAGCAATGAAGCTGTTTGCGGATGTAGATACGAACCCAGCTCGACCATTCTTAAAAGCTACACTAGATAAAGATCTTGCGCCAACTTCAGACAGCGCAGTAGTAGAAGTATATAAGAGGATTCGTCCAGGTGACCTTGTGACGGTAGAAAATGCACGCACATTGGTTGAGAATATGTTCTTCAACTTCCGTCGCTATGATCTCTCTCGTGTTGGTCGCTACAAGATTAACAAGCGCCTCGATCTTGATACTCCAAATGATATCGCACACCGTGTTCTTCAAAAAGAAGACCTCATTGCGATTATTCGTGAAGTAATTCGTTTAAATAATACTCCAGGATCAGTATCTGATAATATTGACCACTTAAAAAACCGCCGTGTTCGTGCGGTAGGTGAGCTCGTACAACGCAAAGTCCGCGTTGGATTTTTGCGTGTAGAGCGCAATGTAAAAGACCGTATGTCGGTAGTAGATATTGATACGGTTACTCCAGCACAGTTAATTAACGTTCGTCCGATTACTTCTGCTATTCAGGAGTTTTTCGCGAGTTCACAGCTTTCTCAGTTCATGGACCAGACTAACTTGTTGTCTGAGCTTGAACACAAGCGTCGCTTGTCAGCGATGGGACAAGGAGGACTTTCTCGTGAGCGCGCAGGTTTCGAAGTTCGTGACGTTCACTCAAGCCATTACGGAAGACTTTGTCCTGTAGAGTCACCTGAAGGACCAAACATTGGTTTGATCTCATACTTCGCGTCATATGCTCGTGTAAATGAGTACGGCTTTATTGAAACCCCATACATTTGGGTGCAGCGTAAGGCAAAAAATACTGTCGAGGATCTTACCGGACATATTTTGCGTGAAGATATCCTTGATGAAAAAGGCAAGGTAATTGCGAAAAAGGACGAAAAGATTACTACAGAACTCGCAAAGAAAATTACTACTCTTAAAAAAGAGCGTATTAAAGTAAAGCCACGAGTAACGGGTGAAGTACTCTATCTTGATGCTGAGGAAGACGAAGCGTCAGTTATTGCGCAGGCAAACGCTGTCGTGGATAAAGACGGCTACTTTGCAGAAACGTCAGTTGCGTCACGAAATCACTCACACCCAGATATTGTAAGTCATGAGCTGATCGACTACATGGATGTTTCTCCAAAACAGATTGTGGGTATTGCCGCATCTCTTATTCCATTTATTGAACACGACGATGTACGCCGTGCACTGATGGGATCAAACATGTTGCGTCAAGCTGTGCCACTGGTTAAACCAGATAGCCCGACTGTGGGTACTGGTATGGAGCTTATGATCGGTAAAAAGTCTGGTCATGTTATTTTAGCTAACCAAGATGGAGTAGTAAAAGAAGTATTTGGTGATGAAATTATCATTGCGAATACTGACGGGACTACTTCTTCATACAGACTTCGTAAATTTGTTCGTTCAAACGATCGAACCTGTATCTCTCAGCGCACTATTGTTGAAAAGGGAGACAAGGTTAAGAAAGGTGATGTTATTGCAGATGGAATGGTAACTGACAACGGTGAAGTAGCACTCGGACAAAATGTCACCGTAGCGTTTATGATCTGGGGTGGGTATAACTTTGAAGATGCGATCATCCTATCAGAGCGTATGGTGCACGACGACCGCTACAGCTCAATCCATATTGAAGACTATTCAGTTGATGTACGAGACACGAAGCTTGGACCAGAAATTGTTACTCGAGATATTCCAAACGTTGGAGATGAGGCGTTGAAAAACCTCGACGAAGACGGAGTAATCCGGATTGGAGCAGAACTCAAGTCTGGAGATATTCTTGTTGGAAAGATTACTCCAAAGGGTGAGTCTGAACTAACACCTGAAGAGCGCCTCCTTCGTGCCATTTTCGGTGAAAAGGCGCGTGACGTAAAAGATGTCTCGCTTCGCCTTCCTCACGGAGAGTATGGTAAGGTTGTTGAAATTCGTGAATTTAATCGAGACAAGGGTGATGAACTTCCACCGGGAGTAATCCGCCGTATCGAGGTCTCTGTAGCGCAGTTCAGAAAAGTGGTAGTAGGTGACAAGATGGCGGGTCGCCACGGAAATAAGGGTATTGTGGCAAAGATTCTCCCTATTGAAGATATGCCATTTACCGCTGACGGAAAGCCAGTAGATATTATCTTGAACCCAATCGGTATTGTGGGTCGTATGAACCTAGGACAGCTCCTTGAGACACACCTTGGATACGCAGCGACTGCGATCGGGTACAAGGTTGCAACTCCAGTCTTTGACGGAGTAACCTACCAGGAGATTACCGCTGAGCTTAAAAAGGCCGGACTTCCAGAGGATGGAAAAGTCCAGTTGTTTGATGGCCGTACTGGTCAGCCGTTTGAGCAGCGCACGGTAATTGGTACGAAGTATATGTTAAAACTTTCTCACCTTGTAGACGACAAGATCCACGCTCGTTCTATTGGACCATACTCGCTGGTAACCCAGCAGCCTCTTGGAGGTCGTGCCCAGTTTGGCGGACAGCGGTTTGGAGAAATGGAGGTGTGGGCACTAGAAGCGTATGGTGCTGCTCACACACTACAAGAAATGTTGACCATTAAGTCAGACGATGTCTGGGGTCGCAGTAAAGCCTATGAATCAATTATTAAGAACGAAGAAATACGAAAACCATCTATCCCTGAGTCATTTAATGTACTGGTCAAAGAGCTTGAGGGTCTGGGTCTTTCTGTTGAACTTATCCGCAAGGGTGAGTCTGGCATCGAGATCATAGACGCTGAGGCAGTAGTTGAGCAGGAAATGGCTGAGATTGAGAGCGATACCAGCCTTGATCTCGGAGAAATGGTTGCTGAAATGCAGGACATTTCAGGCGAGGAATTACACGAAGAAAGCGCCGATATCGAAGAGGAAGCAACAGACGCCCTAGCCGAAGAAGATATGATTGAAGAAGAATTAGAAGAGATTGCATAAATAGTTCAACCACATCTACCACTTTAACCTTCTTATCATGATGAAAGAACAATTCGGCGAGAGAGTGACCCACTTCGACGCCATCAAAGTATCGCTTGCTTCCCCAGAACACATATTACAGTGGTCTCATGGTGAAGTGACAAAACCTGAAACTATTAACTATCGTACTCAGAAGCCTGAGCGCGATGGTTTGTTTTGTGAAAGAATCTTTGGACCTACTCGAGACTTCGAGTGTTACTGTGGTAAATACAAGAAAGTTCGTTACAAGGGAATTATCTGTGATAAATGTGGAGTGCAAGTAACTCGCTCTATTGTTCGTCGTGAACGCATGGGTCATATCAAGCTTGCTGCACCAGTTGCGCATGTGTGGTATTTGCGTGGCGTACCAAGCCGAATTGGTATGTATCTTGGTATTTCTGTTCGTGACCTTGAAAAGGTTGTGTACTTTGCCAGCTTTGTGGTCACTGATGTAAAGGAGAAGGAGAAGCAACAGATTCTCGCGAAACTGAAAGCTGAAGTTGAAGAATTCAAAAAAGCGCTCGCAAAAGAAGGGGATACCCACAAGAAGGCGCTGGATAAGGCCATGGCTGATGACAAGATGGAAACAGCCGAGAAGAAAACATTAGTTAAAAAACTTCAAGACGAGCTCAAAGCCTATGAAAAGAGTGTAGAGGCAAAGAAGAATGAAGTAGAAACGGTATACGAGGAAGCTCGAGATGATATCTCGAAGCTTGCGAAATACGCGATTCTTTCAGAAGGAAAATACGCTGATTTGCGTCGCAAGTACGGTGACTTCTTTAAGGCCAATATTGGAGCAGAAGCAATTTATGATCTTATTCGTGAGATCGATATTACTACACTCAAAAAAGAACTCGAAGAAGAGAAGGAAAAGTCAGCAGGACAAAAGAAAAAGAAAGTCATGAAGCGTCTTCGTTTTGTGCATGGCTTAGTAAAAGCTAGTCTTGATCCTGCGTGGATGATTTGGACACATATTGCAGTTATTCCACCCGATTTACGCCCAATGGTGCAATTAGATGGTGGTCGTTTTGCAACGAGCGATATTAACGACCTCTACCGTCGTGTTATTAACCGTAACAATCGCTTGAAGCGCCTTCAGGAACTTCGTGCTCCTGAGGTCATTCAGCGCAATGAAAAGCGTATGTTACAGGAAGCAGTTGACGCGTTGATCGGTACTGACTCACAGCGCGGTAAGGGTGCTGCTGCAGCGAATAAAAAGAAACTCAAGTCTCTTTCTGAGGCACTCAAAGGTAAGCAGGGACGATTCCGTCAGAACTTGCTTGGTAAGCGTGTAGACTACTCTGGTCGTTCAGTAATTGTAGTAGGACCAGACCTGAAGCTGGATGAATGTGGTATTCCAAAGACCATGGCACTAGAACTCTTTAAGCCATTTATTATCTCAGGTCTTATCGCTCGTGGGTTTACTCATAGTGCTAAGTCTGCCGGTAAGTTGATCGACGCGGGTATTCCGGAAGTATGGGATATTTTGGAAGAAGTAACTAGTAAACACTATGTCTTACTAAACCGTGCGCCAACTCTTCACCGTCTTGGTATCCAGGCATTTAAAGTAAAACTTATTGAAGGAAAAGCGATTCGTATCCACCCTCTTGTGTGTGCGCCGTTTAACGCTGACTTCGATGGTGACCAGATGGCAATCCACGTACCACTTTCAGCACCAGCGCAAGCTGAGGCTCGTGAGACGATGGTAGCAAGTCGTAACTTGCTCAAGCCTTCAGATGGTGCGCCGTCTGTTGCCCCATCTAAAGACATGGTATTGGGATGTTACTACCTCACCATGATTGATATTGATTTTGAAGGTAATAAGATTCGTGCATTTGGAAATGAAAATGAAGCGCATTCAGCCTATGACTTGAATCAAATTAAGTTGCGCGAGCCAATTAAGGTTAAGATCGGGGAAGACGTGATAGAGACTACTATTGGTCGCTTAATGTTTAACCAAATCTTGCCACCTGAATTTGGAATGGTAAACGATACGATGGTAAAGGGTAAGCTCGAGGCTATTATTGCTCGTTCATTTAAGGAGCTCGGTATTGAGCGCACTGCAGTGTTTGTAGACGACATTAAAAATATTGGTATGAAGGCGGCAACTCTTTCTGGAGTAACTCTTTCTATCGATGACCTCAAGATTGCAGCAACCAAGCAGGGTCGTATTCATGATGCCGAGGAGCTCTATAACGAAATTGATGCACAGTACAAACTCGGACTTATTACTGAAGCCGAGAAATCGATGAAGACTATTCAGTTATGGTCTGCTACTAAAGCTAAGATCGAGTCAGAGATGATGCAGACATTTACCGCGAACAACCCACTCCACATGATGTTTACCTCTAAAGCGCGTGGAGACAAAGACCTTATTACCCAGTTGGTTGCCATGCGTGGTTTGATGGCTGGTCCAACAGGTCAGACTCTTGATCTTCCAGTTAAATCTAACTTCAAAGAAGGACTCTCAGTTCTTGAGTACTTTATCTCGTCTCACGGAGCGAGAAAGGGTCTTGCCGACACTGCGCTTCGTACCTCTGACTCAGGGTACCTTACTCGTCGTTTGGTAGATGTCTGTCAGGATATGATCGTAGCAGAAGATGACTGTAAAACAGCAAAGAGTATTTCGTTTGCGAAGAGCACGGCACATGATATTGAAAATGAGTTTACTCGCCATATCGATGGCCGAATGCTTGCCCAAGACATTATAACCAAGAAAGGAAAAGTACTGGTTGCTGCCGGCACTGAACTCACTCGTGAAATTATTGTTACTCTTATTGAAAATCCAGAAGTAGATGTTGTCCATGTTCGTACCGTACTTGAATGTGAAGCGGCGTGGGGAATTTGTCAGATGTGTTACGGACGAGACCTTGCTCGTGGTCACTTGGTGGCTATCGGTGAGGCAGCCGGAATTGTAGCTGCACAGTCTATCGGAGAGCCGGGAACCCAGCTTACCATGCGTACCTTCCACTCGGGTGGTATTGCAAAGCGCGACATCATCCAAGGACTTCCTCGTGTAGAAGAGCTCTTCGAAGCTCGTTCTCCAAAGGGTCTGGCTCTCATCTCTGAACTTACCGGTAAGGTTGCTGTAATAGAAAACAGCCATGATAAAAAGACAGTTGTTATTACCTCGGAAGACAACAAGCGTGAGATTTTCGTCGTGAAAAAGGGCGCTAAAGTTCTTGTAAAAGACAAGGACAAGGTAGAAGACGGTCAGGCCTTGATCGACCTCGGTAAGCAAAAGACCATGCGTTCTCACGGTAAGGGTAGTGTTGAAGTTAACGAAAAGGCTGGTACCGTAACTGTGACCTATACTCACAAAGACGAGAAGAGCTACGCAATTGATCCAGGTATGGACCTCATGCTCGAAGATGGTGCTCGTATTGAAAAGGGTGACCAGATCACTGAAGGACATATCGATCTGCATGAATTGATGGATATTAAAGGAACATTTGCGGTCAAGCAGTATATTGCTCGTGAGATTCAGAGTATTTACGAGTCTCAAGCGCAGTTTATTAACGACAAGCATCTTGAGCTTATTATCCGCCAGATGTTTAGTAAGATGAGAATTGTTGCCCAAGGAGACAGTGAGTACCTTGAAGGTGAGATTGTTTCTCGTTCAGTTATTGAGGCGCACAACAAGAACTCAAAGAAACCGATTGAGGCAGAGGAATTGCTCCTTGGTATTACTAAAGCAGCGCTTAATACTGAATCATTCTTGTCAGCAGCTTCATTCCAAGAGACAACCGCAGTGTTGATCGATGCTGCAACTCAGGGCAAGGTTGACTACTTGAGGGGGCTCAAAGAAAACACTATCCTTGGAAAACTTATTCCTGCTGGAACCGGTTTTCGTAAAGTCCTCTAGGACGCTTCTTGATTGATCTGTTAAACTGTGCTACAATAACCCTTGATTCTTACATTTTAAATTTTTACCGTGCCAACTATTAACCAGCTTGTCCGTAAGGGACGCAAGAAAATTACTCAGAAAAGTAAATCTCCAGCCCTGCTGAAGAATTTCAATTCGATTAAAAACAAGGTTACCGATAGCCCAAAGGGAGCTCCGTTTAAGAGGGGAGTATGTACCAAGGTTACTACCATGACACCAAAGAAACCGAACTCAGCGCTTCGAAAAATCGCTCGTGTTCGTTTAACGAATGGTATGGAAGTAACCGCCTACATCCCGGGTATTGGGCATAACCTCCAGGAACACTCAGTGGTAGTGATCCGTGGTGGTCGTGTAAAGGACCTTCCAGGAGTTCGTTACCACATTGTTCGAGGAATGCTCGACGCTGGTGGTGTAGATAAGCGCAAACAAGGTCGTTCTCGCTACGGTGCGAAAAAAGCGGGCGCAGCTGCTAAAAAATAACCTAACTACTACTTGATATGTCACGAGGAAAAAGCCTGATCGCTAAACATAAACTTGCTCCGGATCCAATCCATAATTCTTTGATTTTGGCAAAGTTTGTGAACCACTTAATGTGGGATGGAAAAAAGTCAGTTGCATCTCGTATCGTGTACGATGCATTCGATATCATTGAAAAAAAGACAGGAAAAAAGGGACTGGATGTGTTTAGTGCTGCAATGAAGAATGTTTCTCCTTCGGTGAAGGTAAAATCTCGCCGTGTTGGTGGAGCAAACTACCAGGTTCCTATGGAAGTTAAAAAAGACCAGAAGCTTATGTTTGCTATGAAGTGGGTGATTGCTGCTGTGCGGGCTAAGAAAGGCCGTTCAACTGCAGAGGAGCTTGCTGAAGAGCTTATGTTAGCCTCTGAAGCACAAGGTGCAGCGGTTAAGAAGAAAGAAGATACACACCGTATGGCAGAAAGTAACCGCGCATACGCACACTTTGCACGATACTAAAGCTATAAGAAAAGTACTCACTAAAAAGCCCGGAGATAATCCGGGTTTTTTAGTGTAATAATTGCATCTATTTACCAATGTATTGACAAAAGTGAATAAATATATATAATATATTTAGTTCAAAAAAGGATGGTGACTCACATGAAAGCGCACACTCTTGCCTTTCTTCTCCTCGCCTCAGGCGTTATGGGCTGTAAACCTACTACAACCCCCGTCGCAAAGCAACATGCTCTTGCAAAGAAACCAGAGCTGCCACCGATCCAGGTGGAAGCCAAAGCAATGGTTATCGAAAACCTGGAAGCGAAGATGTCTGCTCCAGGCGTACGGTTATCCAATATGGAAGGACGGTCTGCGTTTTTTACGGTTGGGCACTGGTTTCAAAAGGACTTTGTCGGTCACTACAAAATCCATGATGAGTCTGGGATTTACCCGTTGGTTGCAACTATGTACTTGGGGGGGGACGTGGTCATTCTTGCACCGGGTAAGCCCGGAACAGATGCGCCACTGACTTCCGGAAGTGCTCCAATACAACCTTTAGGTGATGAGGGCACCATGAATGCCGTGGGTGACGTGCAAGGAATTGATCCCATTGTCGTCAAATCCCTGGACGGTAAGCGTTCTGGACAGTGCTTCGGCCAGGCTCGGTTTGTTGTAGGTGTAGTTGGTACCAATGAGGAACGGCAATTCTTCATGTGTGACATTGTTCCGCCTTCTAAGCCTGGTGACTCAGGAACCCCGTTTCGCAGTAGCGACGACAATCTTCTCTTGTTATCAGGAACAACGGAGCAGGGGTTTAACTACCAACAAAAAAATGGAGCAGAGACCAAAACAAAGTCGACAAGTTTTCTTGTTTACTTGGCCAATCTCAGGCATCCGTTGCCTGAAATGCCCCATAAATAACTTTCTCAACGATACTTTGAATGTGGAGACGCTAAATGCGTCTCCATTCTTTTTATTTATCCACACTTTTCTTCTAGAAAATACCGTATACTAAATCCTGTATAACTATGTTTACATGCAGGATTACCTAAAACAAAAGACGACCATACTTCAACGCCTCTTTTCTGGTGTGAGTATTAGTGCGCTTATTCTCAGTTCATGTTTCTTTACCTTTGGGACTCGGGTCGGGGAGACGTATGCGGCTCCTTCTTCAGCTGCCGTTTCGAGCTTTCCGATTACAGATGGTGATGTGAATGCTATACAGACAGCAGGAGATGGATCAGTATATATTGGTGGAAACTTCACCTATGTTGGACCATATACAGGATACGGAGCAGTGGTAAACAAGACAACAGCAAGTGTCCCATCTGGTAACGCAGTTCCCAACGGTGTGGTGCGTGCGGTAGGTCTGGATGGATCTGGTGGATACTACATAGGTGGTGATTTTACTCTGGTTGGGACTACTACCCGTAATCATATTGCCCACATCTTGTCTGACGGTACGCTTGACCCTACTTTTGATGGTAATGCTAACTCATACATTGAAGAACTAGTAGTGGCAAACGGCGTACTGTATGTAGGAGGAAATTTCAGTACTATAGGGGGTCAGACTCGTAACAATTTAGCTGCGCTTAACCTCACTACTGGTGTTGCAACTTCTTGGAACCCCAATCTAGATAACCGTGTACTTTCCATTGTTTTTGATGGTGCCAATACTTTGTATGTAGGTGGTTTTTTTACAACAGTTGGCGTTACCTCTCGTAACAGAATAGCAGCAATTGATACGACAACAGGACTTGCTACCGCTTTTGACCCGAATGCAAACTCAAACCTCGATTCACTTGCTCTTTCTGGTACTACGCTCTACGCTTCAGGTAACTTCACGACCATTGGTGGTCAGTCTCGCAACCGGATTGCGGCGCTCGACACTACAACAGGATTGGCAACTGCCTGGAACCCTGGTTCAAATGGTACGGTATACGAGATTCGACTTTCCGGTACAACGCTGTATGCGGGAGGATTATTCACTTCTATTGGAGGGTCAGCTCGTAATAACATTGCAGCACTCGATACAACAACTAATACACTGAACGCTACCGCCTGGGATCCGAACGCGAACGGCGTAGTGTTTGGACTTGAACTCAGCGGTAGTATGGTATATGTGGCGGGAGGTTTCACGACCATAGGTGGCCAGTCGAGGCAACTTGCCGCCGCTATCGACACTGCAACTGGCCTGGCTACTTCCTTTGACCCTAACACTGGAATTGGTGGTGGGGCAATTGTAGTAGCAGTTGACGCTACGAATGTCTACTTCGGAGGAAACTTCACCTCTATTGGCGGAAAAAATAGAAAAGGGTTGGCCAAAATTGGGAGTGACGGAACGATTTCCTCATGGAACCCTGCAGGATCTACCTCCATGACAGTCAATGCTTTACTATTGTCTGGTTCAACACTCTATACTGGTGGAACATTTACAGGAACAATTGGAGGTCAGTCGCGTACTAACCTTGTAGCGCTCGATACTACTACTGGTAGTGCAACAACATTAAATATTGCACCAAACGCAGTAGTCAAAGCCTTTGCTCTTAATGGTACTAATTTATATATTGGAGGACAGTTTACCTTATTGGGAGCGTCTTCCCGTGCTCATCTTGGAGCGATAGATACAGGAACTGAATCGGTTACGGCGTGGGATCCTGGAGTAGTAGGATTTGTATACGCCCTGGTCGCAGATGGTACGGATGTATACATCGGTGGTTCATTTGGAACTGCAGCAGGTTCGACTCGTAACAACATTGCCGCAATTTCTCCAGCAACAGGACTGGCTACCGCCTGGGATCCGAACGCGAACGGACAGGTAAATGCTCTACTTGAGAATGGTGGTGTGATCTATGCCGGAGGAGCATTCACTACTATTGGCGGAGGAGCACGAAAAGGTATAGCCAGTCTATCTATTGCTACTGGTACTGCTAATGTTTGGGATGCAGCTTCACCAAGTGCTACCATTAATACCATTACGCCAGATGGTACCACAACGCTCTATGTGGGCGGTACTTTTGCAACTATTGGCGGAGGAGCACGCACTAATTTAGCAGCGCTCAGTACTAGTACTGCGCTAGTAACTACTTGGGATCCAAATATAACAGGAACCGTATTCTCTAGCTCTCTTCAGGGGAGTGTAGTCTACATTGGTGGATCATACACAGCAGTCGGTGGATCTTCCCGGCCAAACCTGTCTCAGTTTGGGGTGACCACTCCGACTCTTTCTACGCTGAGTCCAGGATTTGAGAATGTTGGCGCAGCAGCGCTGACTCTAAGCGTTACTGGGCTAGACTTTATTAGTAGCTCAGTGTTGCGCTGGAATGGATCAGATCGGACTACTACTTTTGGCAGTAGTACGTCATTATCTGCTACTATTCCATCAACAGACTTTACCTCGGCCGCAACAGTACCGGTAACTATATTCAACCCATCACCTGGTGGTGGCCTGTCTTCTTTGATCAACTTCTCTGTAGTAGTCCCATCTGAAAAAACCTATACTTCACAAAATTATGCTCCAGCAGCAACATTTTTCTCACAGCTTATAGTCTCAGGTAACCTCAACGGGGACGCTTTTCCGGATATTGTAACCAATATGTCTGCTACTACTCACGGTTTTGGTGTATCGCTTAATAACGGTGACGGAACATTTCCGGCTACTGGTACTGCCTACTCTACTGGTGGGCATCTCAATCCGATTGCCATCAAGCTGGCTGATATAGATATTGATGGGGATCAAGATGTAGCTCTTGTTTTTTCGAGCAGTATAGTAGATTTATTTTTTAACGATGGAACCGGAGTATTTACAGGGCCAACAACGGTTAGCGTGCCGGCAGTTACTCGTGATGTCGAGATAGTTGATATAGACGGTGATACGGATATGGATATTATTACCGTTCACCAAACTGCAAACCAGGTAGGTGTTACTATCCAGACCGGGATAAACACGGGTAGCTACGGCGCCACTACAACATACTCAACTGGAGCAGGTACTAATCCTCGTTCGGTTATTGCCTTTAAACACATTAACCCGAGTGGGGTAGTGGATCGTATTGCAACAGCGAATATTGGAGACAATACTGTTTCAGTATTTACAAATACAGCCGGCGTTTTAAGCGCTACCCATGCGAATGTTAGTTTACCTTCAGTCAATACGCTTACCACGCTCAATGCAGGCTCAATTCGCCATATCGGAGTAGTGGGATCAAATAATCTCTATTATCTTGCCAATGGCGGATCCGGTACTTTTAGTCTTAGCGCGACTTTTCCGTTCCTGGCTCCTACCTCAGCTAACAGAATCTACCTCGGTAACGTTTTAGTTGGGGGAAGCTCAAGAATATTTTCAACTGATGGAATCAATACGGTCGTAGAATCAAACTACCAGGGAGATAACCAAACAATATATCGACCTGATCCAACGAACCCTTCAACGCTGTCTGTCTCAGCTATTACCGCCGCTGACTTTGATAATGATGGAGTTATGGATTTTGCTACGAGCAACTCAAATAACACACAGTTTTCTGTCATGTTGCAAACAGTGGTTTCGTCTATCTCACCAACTAATGTCTATGCAGGATCAGCTGGACTTACCTTGACCGTCAATGGGCGCCATTTTGATTCAGGTTCGGTGGTGTATGTGGATGGGGTAGCAAAAACCACTACCTATGTGAGTCCAACTCAACTAACTGCAGCAATTACATCTGGCGATATAACGAGTGCTGGATCGTTGAGTGTGAGAGTTAAGAATCCTAGTGTTTCGCAAGCTGCCCAAACTGACTCCGGTGCCACCTTTTTTACAGTTGATCCGCTGCCGGTGCCGACATTGTCAACGATAGTGCCTGATACTAAAACCGAAGGAGATCCATCTTTTGTACTATCAGCCAACGGGAGTGACTTCTTCCCGACTTCAGTGATTCGTGTTAACGGTTCTGATCGTGCTACTACTTTTGTCAACTCAGGGCAGATAACGGCTACTGTACTCAATACAGATATTTCAACGGCTGGTACAGTTAACATTACTGTTTTTAATCCAACGCCAGGCGGGGGACTCTCTGCGATAAAGACACTAACCGTTACTAGTGCTGTACCGGTTAACCCAGGATCAACTGGGGGAGGTAATACAATTCCACCCGTTAGTCCAAACCCAGTTATTACAGAGCTTACTCCTAACTCACGTGCAAAAAATAGAGGAGAATTTACATTGCGTATCAAAGGTTCTAAGTTTAACTCAACAGCTAAGGTACAATTCAATGTTAAAGACATTCCCACAACGTTTGTTTCCGAGACTGAGCTTACTGCTCAAGTACCTGAAGAGCTTTTAGTAAATCAAGGAACTGTGCCGGTTACTGTTTCTATAGGGGATGGAGTAACAAGCCCCTATCTTTTCTCTGATAGTACCCAGTTTTTGATAGGTCCTCCTGAAACACTGTCTCTTACTATCGAACCAGTTTTGACTGTGGATACGGTATCCAGCTTATCTGATATTGTGCTCTCTGCCGCATCCCGAGCCGACGGAATCTCTTTTGATAATGTTTCATGGGAAGACAATAAGTCTGGAGCATTTGCGATCCAAGGATTTGCAGATAATGCGCAAGGGTATACTGTCACAGTAAAGCAAGACGGGGACTTGCGGAATGATAACGGGGAAGTGATCCCTCCTTTTGATGGCAACACCGGGTCTCCTATCTCAAATGGCGCGCCTGTTCCATGGGTAGAACCAAAGGGTACTGGGTTTATGGGATACTCAACTACCAGTACCAGTGTTTCAGGTGGCATTCCAAATCGGTTCTTTCTAGGAGGAGTGAGAAAATGGGCAGCCTTTACAACACAAGATGCACCGATTGCAACCCATATTCCCAGTGTCTCTGGAAAACCAACTTCATTTACTGACTACTTACTTGTTCGTGTTGGATTAGGCAAAGGCCAGCCTGCCGGTAAATACAAAAACAACATTATTATTACCATAGTACCAAATGTTCAATAAAATAATTTCGTTAGCTCGGGTTAGTTTTGTAGCGATACTGATGCTTGTTGCTCTTCCCGTAAGTGCAGCACAGTTTCAGGTATCTCCACTTTCCAAGCACCTGGATATTCAAGAAGGGGATACGGTAGAGCATGTTGTAACCTACTTTAATGGAGCAAATGAGCCTCGTACTATTGATGTAGATATCCGTGCCTTCATTAAAGACGATACACAGGCAGTATTTGAGCTAGGGGGTAAGAAAGTTACTAATGAACTTACTCAGTTTATAACAGTTGAACCTTCTACTTTTATCGTTCCATCTGGCGCTGATGCTTCAGTTACCGTCCGTGTCTCACCCAAGAAGATTGCCTCAGGTGAGTATGACTTTGGCGTTTTCTTTACTGAGCAGGCAAGAGCTAGTAATACTGTTCAGGGAGGAAGTCAAATAAGAACTAGTCTCGCTTCTTTGGTTGAGGCGAATGTTATTACCCAGGCGCCGATAGTAGTTTGTTGTAGTGGTCTTGTGAATCAGTGGTATAAAGAGCCGTGGGTTAAAGGGATTATAGGGTTTCTGGTGTTTATTATTCTTGCAGACATAGTGTATCGAGTAGTTAAGGGAACTAGAAGAAAAAAGCTTTCTCAAAAGTATAATATTCTTGATGAGTCGGATCTGTAATACTCCTTGCAAAACCAGATAAATCCAGTATAATTACTCTCAAACGCTTTGAGCGTATTTTATTTTGCTGATCCAGTACTATATAACTTCAATATATCTAACTTATTTTTATGGCAGACGAACACTATCCTTTAGATAAAGTGCGTAACTTTGGAACTATTGCCCACATCGATGCGGGTAAGACAACTGTGACCGAAGGGATCTTGTACCGAACTGGTAAGAAACACAAAATTGGTGCCGTTCATGAAGGACAGGCGACCATGGACTGGATGGAACAGGAGCAGGAGCGTGGTATTACTATTACCTCAGCTGCTACTACCTGTTTCTGGAAGGGTCATCGGTACAACATTATCGACACCCCAGGTCACGTAGACTTTACCGTAGAGGTAGAACGTTCACTCCGTGTTCTTGACGGTGCTGCCGTAATCTTTGACGGAAAAATGGGTGTAGAGCCTCAGTCAGAAACAGTATGGCGTCAAGCAGACAAGTACAATGTCCCTCGTTTGTGTTTTATTAACAAGATCAACCAAACGGGTGGAGACTTCTACAAGTCACTCGAGTCTATTCGTGCGCGTCTACGCAAAAATGCGTTTCCTATTGCACTACCAATTGGTTTTGAAAAAGAAATCAACGGTTTAGTGGACTTGGTTGCTATGAAGTCATATACCTACAAGGACTTTACTGACCATGCGCTTGTAGAAGGAGAAATTCCTGCAGACATGGCAGAAAAAGTTGCTAAGTATCGTTCAGAGCTGATCGAAAAAGTCTCTGAATACGATGAGGCGATGATGAACAAGTACCTAGCTGGTGAGGAGCTTTCGGTAGCAGAAATTAAGGCTGCTATCCGTAAAGCAACTCTATCAGGAGACTTCTCTCCAGTACTGGGAGGAGACGGCCGTGGAGTAATTGTAGAGTGCTTGCTTGATGCAATTATGGAATATCTCCCATCTCCACTCGATAAGCCACCAGTACACGGTACTGATCCTAAAACTGAAGAAGATATTACAAGAACAGCTGACGAGTCAGGTCCATTTGCAGCGCTTGCGTTCAAGATTGCAACCGACCCATTTGTTGGAAAACTCTGTTTCTTCCGTGTGTATTCAGGAAAACTGACTGCTGGTAGCTATGTGTACAACTCGACCAAGGGTGAGCGTGAGCGTATTGGACGTATTGTTCGTATGCATGCGGCACAGCGCGAGGAAGTATCTGAAGTAGGCGCAGGTGAGATTGCAGCAGCAGTAGGACTCAAGTCTACCTTTACGGGAGATACCTTGTGTGATGAGAACAACCAAATTATCTTAGAAAAAATTACCTTCCCAGAGCCAGTGATCTCAGTTGCTATTGAGCCAAAGACCAAGGCCGACCAGGAAAAGATGGGTATTGCACTTTCTAAACTTGCTGAAGAAGATCCAACATTTAGGATTAACTCAGATCAAGAAACAGGTGAGACTATCATCTCAGGAATGGGAGAGCTTCACTTGGAAATTCTCGTAGACCGTATGAAGCGTGAATTTAAAGTGGAGGCAAATGTTGGTAAACCACAGGTTGCCTACAAAGAAGCGATTAAAAAGAGCGTTAAGGTGGAAGGAAAATTTGTTCGCCAGTCTGGTGGTCGTGGTCAGTATGGACACTGTTGGTTGGAAATTTCTCCACTCGAGCCTGAGTCTGAAATTAAGAACTTTGTTTTTGAAAACAAGATTGTTGGTGGTGCTATTCCTCGTGAATACATCCCTGCAATTGAAAAGGGTGTAAAGGAAGCGATGACTCGTGGAGTAATTGCCGGCTATCCAGTTATTGATGTGAAGGTAGCGGTATATGACGGGTCATACCACGATGTTGACTCATCTGAAATGGCATTTAAGATTGCCGGCTCAATGGCCTTCCAGGATGGTGTGAAGAAAGCAGACCCTGCTATCCTTGAGCCAGTTATGAAAGTAGAAGTACTTACTCCTGAAGACTTCTTAGGAGATGTGATGGGAGATGTGAATGCAAAGCGTGGTCAGATCTTGGAAACGGGTGACCGTGGTTCAGTGAAATTCGTACAAGCGTATGTACCACTTGCTGAAATGTTTGGTTACACTACCACTCTTCGTTCTATGTCACAGGGTCGTGCCAGCTCTACGATGGAGTTCCATCACTACGCTGAAGTACCACGAAATATTCGCGAAACTATTATTGGACTTCGTGCAAAGAAAGAAGACTAGAATTGAGACAGAATGAGGGGCGTAAGCCCCTCATTAGTAGTTAGTAACTTTGTTTTATATGTTAGACGACTCAATAGTAGAAGAATCGGTTAGTAGGGATTATCTTGAAGATATGAAAAAGAGGTACGAGTCATATCTAAATGACTATCATCAGAATGTAGTTCTACTACAGAGTCAGCGCGATGCGGCAAGAAAAGAAGGAGTGGAGTTTATAAGGTTACTGCTTACTATCTCTATTGCTATAATGGGCTTAGTGGGTTTTATATATCCACATGTTTTACCCTCAAGAATATATTTTTTTGAGTCCGGTTATATACTTTTATTTTTACAGATAGTTTTCTCGGTATTCTTCTTGAGGGAAAATATAGACATAAGAGCTAATGAGGTAGCCAGGATTTCAAATGAGTATTACGATACGAATGAGGTAGTCAATAACGCGTGGCTTGATGGTTTTAAATCTCATGACTTTAAAAAATTAGATAATATTTATGGTGGGATTATTGCTAAGGTGCAAAGTAACGATAGTGGTATTAAGCAGAAAGATCATGGGTATTTATCGTACTTCAAGGAGTTGCTGGTGTTGCTATTTATGGGTGGAGTAGTTACATTAGTTTTTTCGCTTAGAAAGTTATCTTTTATAACGACATGGGAATATGGTTTGGTTTTAACATTGATTTTAGTTATTTGTTTTAGTGATTGTGCGATATATTTTGATAAGGTAATTTCAAGATTAGTGGATCCGATTAAAACTAGAGTAAAGTACATATTCAGTATATTTAATATAAAAGAATAAAAGACCCGCTACAAGGCGGGTCTTTTATGTATAGTACAAAACTGCTATAATACAGGAAATATCAGGGAGTGACATTACTCCTCGATCCTCTTTTACAGTCGGAAAATACACACAAGGAAAGGAGTCTGCAATGGCTTACGTAAAGAAAGAAGAAAGAAGCAAGCCCAAGAAGATGGATTACAAGGGATTTGTTGGCTCGAACGGCCCAAATCCGCAACTGCTCGTTCTCTCGGGTCCATCTGCTGTTGGAAAAGGAGCCTTGAAGAACCGTTTAGTTGAAAAATACAAATTCAGGTTTGTGGTGTCATGCACCACAAGGGCTCTGAGGACTGGAGTTGTGTGCAAAAAGACTGGTAAAGTCTATGATGAAATCGACGGAGTGCACTACACCCACACAGACAAGAAGACCTTTTTGCGACTCAAAGACGAGGGTTTCTTTCTCGAAACCAACCAGGTGCATGAAGGTGTCTGGTATGGCACTCCTAAAGATAAGGTGATGCAGTTGGTTAATCATGGCAGGCATCTTTTGCTCGATGTTGAGCCGGTTGGAGCAACAAACATCAAGAACGAGCTTGGTCCACTGGTGCTTACGGTCCTGATCAAGCCTCCCAGTATGCGCGAACTAGAACGGCGCATGCGTGAGAGCGGGGGACGAGACAACATTGAGGAGAGGCTCGAGCTAGCCAAGAAGGAGCTTGCATTTGAACCGCTGTTCGACTGCTCGCTGGTAAATGATAACTTTGAAAAAGCATGTGCTGAATTGGAGCACATAATTCATCAGCGCATGCAGAGGCTTCAGCGCCTATAAATTCGCACCATTGACCTGGAACCCCACCTTACAAAAGGCTGGGGTTTCTTTTTTGTATAAAGTAGGTAGTATAGAGGTATTAGTATTAAAATTTTGTATGAAACTCTCTTTTTCACTGCGCAACATTTATCTGTATAGCTTTTCAGCAGCTGGCTTGATTATGGTCCTTATCGCTCTTATCTCACTGATCCAGCTCGTGTTAAGTATCTATGTGTTCCCGAATGACGGGTACTCATACAACTACCCACTAACTCGTACCGACTGTTATATGGATGTGCCAAGCTCAATGACCTACGACCGCAAACCGTGTACGGATGAACAATATGCCCAGAAGAAAGTAGAAGACCAGGAGCGAAAGGCACTGGATAAAAAGAACAACATGAATCGTGACCTTGCTCAAGATGTTGCACTCCTTATTGTTGGCTTGCCACTTTTGGGTTACCACTGGTCGGTGATTCGTCGCGAGCATACCGAGGAGGTCTAATATGATGAATATATCCGATGAAGAGTGGAAGGCAAAGCTTACTCCTGAGCAGTACGGAGTACTGCGTCACAAAGGGACTGAGGCTCCGTTTTCCGGAGAGTATTGTGCAACAAAAGAAGCAGGTATGTATAAGTGTGCGGCTTGTTCCCAAGAACTTTTCTCTTCTGATGCCAAATTCGAGTCTGGTACTGGCTGGCCATCTTTTGACCGGCCAGCAGATTTAGAGCATGTAGTTCTGGTTGATGATGTTTCGCATGGCATGAAGCGAACTGAAGTAATCTGCAAGAACTGTGGTTCACATTTAGGACATGTTTTTAAAGACGGACCGACCGAGACAGGGGAGCGGTATTGTATTAACTCGGCAGCGCTACAGCTAGATAAGAAATAGTGACTACAGAATTATTGACAAGTATATACCAAAAAGGTATATTTTAGGTATATACAATTAGGTTATCAGCATGAAGAATAGTACTACTACGCTTCACATTAAAATTGACCAGGGGTTCAAGAAAGAAGCGGAAAAGTTGGCAGATACATTTGGTATTACTATGACTGCATTAGTAAATATGTCTCTTCGAGAAACAGTTAAAAATCGTCGAGTGGTACTCGAGGATACACATGAATTACGAGACGAGATTGCAGAAGAGTTGCTACAGGCAGATGAGGACTACAAAAAAGGTATAAACTGGTCTCCTGCCTTTAATAGTGTTGAGGAAATGATGGCATCTATAGATAAGCAAAAATGAAAATAAAAAATCATCGTCGATTCGAGAAGGAAGTAAAAACTCTTCTTAAGGGTCAAAAGATATCCTTTATTGAAAGAGTGAATCTATTTATAGTAAACCCCTTTGATCCACTTCTTAATTATCATCACCTTAGGGGTAGGTTTGAAGGATTCCAAAGCATAGACATAACGGGTGACATTAGACTTATACTGCGTTATGCTCCGGGAGAAGATACGGTACTGTTTTATCGTATCGGCACTCATAGTTATCTTTATAAGAAATAAGGTATTTGTAGTTAGTTTCTAAATAGAAATCAACAGCGCCACCCCGAAGGGTGGCGCTTATGTTCGTTGGAGCGAGAGTTAGGATGGTAGTATCTTTCTCCTCCCAAAAAATGGTTAATGGCGATATGGCTTGTTCCATGCTTCATCTTTGATTTGTTTGAGAAGTCGTTTCAGACTTCTTTGGGGTATTCTTCCGTCCTGTTGTTGAAAAAGGCCTGAGCCGGAAGTGTGGCGTTTCTGTCCTTTCTGCCCTTTTTGACCCTGGTATTTTTTTCAACGAGAATAGTGGGTGTGGCGTGGCATGAATCCTCCTTTAGATTCGAAATCCGTGTCGGCGTAAAACCTCGCGGTCAGGGCTCCAGTCAGGAACGACTCGCTTAACATCCTTGTCTGAATACTTCTGAAGTTTACGAAGTTTTCCAAGGTCGTTAAAAAGCTCGTTGTTTTGTTTCTGAAGCTTGTCGATCTCCTTAAGACGTTCTCGTAGTCCATGCTTATTCGGTAGGTCGCATTGCGAAATATCCAACACAAGCATTTCTTTGGGGCGGGTGTCGTGTGAATAGATTTGAGTATTAGGGACGAACACAAGACGGTGGTTGAGGTGTTGTGGCAGGTTGCTCTGATGTGTCCACAGGATAGCAATACCTGTCGTTGTTTTCTCTGGTTGGGCTGAAGACAGTAGGACTGTCTCGCCGGCTCCATACAGGCTAAATGCCATTTGGCCACGGATTTTTTTTATGTGTTCCGTGATTTGGTCGTACACCTTGACTTGTGTCTCTTGACACACCGCAAGAGCGCTTCGGAGTCGTTTATTGGCTGGTTGTGAAGGGGCTTTAGAAGCTTTCTTTTTCACGGTTATAACCTCACTTTGATTTTTTTGTTCCCGTATTATATCATATTGATATTAAATAGCCATAATAAGGCAAATTATTTCATAATTACCTGTGAATAGCTGGGTTGCGTTACTGTTTCGTTCTACCATACTTACTGATATACTTTCTGTATGCTTATCGTCATTGCGCATAATATCAGGAGTCTGCACAACGTTGGTTCGATCTTTCGGACCAGCGAAGGAGCGGGTGTTTCTAAGGTGTATTTGACTGGATATACTGGGTTTCCTCCTCGTCGTGAGATTGCCAAGGTAGCTCTTGGGTCAGAGAATCGGATTCCCTGGGAGTACCGTAGGAACATATCGTATGTTATAAAGAAGCTCAAATTGGAGGGATATCAGATAGTCGTATGCGAGCAAGACAGTCGTTCAATTGACTTCAAGAATCTTGTGCCTAATAAAAAGATAGCATTATTAATGGGTAACGAAGTGAGGGGAGTATCTAAATCTCTTAGAGATCAGGCTGACCAACTCATTCACATCCCAATGCTGGGTAGTCGCAAATCTTTTAATGTATCAGTAGCTTTTGGGATCGTGGCGTATGATATTGGGAAGAAAATATGTAGTCTCTATTAAGTCGTTCTTATTTCCTTTATTATTTCAAGTAACAATTACTATTAACCTCAGAATTATTATGATTAAAGAAATGACAGTTGCTGACATTCCTCAGATTTTAGATCTTAGGTTTAAAATGCTAGAAGAGAATCAAGCCGACAAGCATCTTGCGCCTGACTGGAGAGAGGTATCAACCAAATACTATAAGGAAATGTATGAACAAAATAAAGGAATACACTTTGGATATTATGAAGATGACAAACTTGTAGGAATTGCAGGAGGATTTATAAGAGACGATTTCCCGTTCATCGCTCTTAATTGCAGAAATTATGGCTGGATATTAGATGTTTTCGTTGAGTCACTTTTTAGAAAAAAAGGGATTGCCAAAACTCTAACGGAGTCCGTAATTAAGTGGTTTAAGATGAATGGTGTTACATTTATAAAACTAGATGCCTCAAGATTTGCAAGAAAACTTTATGAGGATATGGGGTTTGTACAAACAGGAGAGATGAGATTAGTAATTTCAGGAGACTAGACTTGAATGATGATAAAGAATATTATCTTTGATTGGTCTGGTACTCTAAGTGACGATTTTACTCCTGTTTGTAAGGCGATCGCTTTAGTTTTTAAAGTACTAGGACATGAACCGATATCTCAAGATGAATGCAGAAGAGAGTTTGTTTTACCGTACATGCTTTTTTGGCACAAGTATTTTCCAGATTTGACCAAAGAAAAACAGGATGCCCTTTATCTGGAGGCGATTCACCAGGTGGAAGAACCAACTATCTATCCTGGGGTGGTCTCAGTACTCGAAGAGCTGAGATCGTGCAGTATCAGTATGATCGTTATTAGTTCTCATCCCCATGACAAGCTCATAACAGAGGCGGCATATTATGGGTTGCAACCTTTCTTTCAGGAGATTAACGGTAGTATCCACGACAAAACAGTAGCTATACAAGATATCCTCCAGAGGAATAATTTTAGTTCACAGGAAACTGCATATGTCGGAGATATGACGCACGATATTGATGCAGGTAAAAAGGCAGGCGTCATGACTGTTGCGTTGGGCTGGGGATACCAACCAGAAGAAAAGCTAAAACAGGCGAACCCAGATCACTACATTTCTAGCATAACTCATTTACTAGAGTTGCTATAGTAAGACCTCTCTTTCTCGAAAAATTCCCCTTGCAACAGATCAAAATATAGAGTAGAATGAACTTCAAGTGCATTTTACGTGCGACTTTTCTTTTTTGCGCTACATTTAAATAGTGCTAAAAAAGAGCTTAATCTAGATATTTATCAATACACACTAAGTAAAAGAAAGGAATATTGCCATGGCAGATGCTTTTCAGCGAAACAAAACTCACATCAATGTGGGTACAATCGGTCACGTAGACCACGGTAAGACAACACTTACGGCTGCGATTACAACCGTTCTTGCAAAGAAGGGTTTTTCTCAAGCGAAGAGTTATGCGCAGATTGACAATGCGCCAGAAGAAAAAGCACGTGGTATTACTATTAATACCTCACACGTAGAGTATGAGTCAGAAGTACGTCACTACGCACACGTTGACTGTCCAGGTCACGCTGACTACATCAAGAACATGATCACAGGAGCTGCTCAGATGGACGGTGCTATCCTTGTAGTATCTGCTACTGACGGTCCTATGCCTCAGACTCGTGAACACATTCTTCTTGCTCGTCAGGTAGGTGTTCCATATATCGTAGTATTCTTGAATAAGTGTGACATGGTTCCAGACAAGGATCTTATTGACCTTGTTGAGGAAGAAGTTCGTGATCTTTTGACTAAGAACGAATTCCCAGGTAAAGACACTCCAATTATCCGTGGTTCAGCACTGAAGGCTCTTGAAGGAGACGCTGCTGAAGAAGACCACATTATGGAATTGGTAAAAGCTCTTGATACCTATATCCCAGAACCAGTTCGTCAGACTGACAAGCCGTTCCTTATGCCGATCGAGGATGTATTCTCAATTAAGGGTCGTGGAACTGTAGCAACTGGTCGTATTGAGCGCGGTATCGTAAAGGTTGGTGAAGAAGTTGAAATCCTCGGAATTAAAGACACTAAGAAAGTAACTGTTACTGGAGTAGAAATGTTCCGTAAGTTGCTCGATCAGGGTCAAGCAGGTGACAACGTAGGTGTTCTTTTGCGCGGTATTGAGCGTGAAGACATCGAGCGTGGTCAGGTTTTGGCTAAGACAGGATCAATCAAGCCATACTCTGAGTTTGAAGGTGAAGTATATGTATTGAAGAAGGAAGAAGGCGGACGCCACACTCCATTCTTGAAGGGTTACAAGCCACAGTTCTACATCCGTACAACCGATGTAACTGGTGAAGTAATCTTGCCAGAGGGTGTTGAAATGGTAATGCCTGGTGATACTATCAAAATCAATGTGAAGCTTATTACTCCGATCGCTCTTGAAGATGGTGTTCGTTTCGCTATTCGCGAAGGTGGACGCACAGTAGGAGCAGGAATTGTAACGAAGATCGTCGCGTAAGTTCTCTGAAGGGTGTTGCATGCGCAACACCCTTCAGGTACTTGCCGTCTGGTAATCAGACGATTGGGGAATTCCTCAGTCGCGTGGATATCAGTAACATGACCGTAAAGTAACTCTTTACAGCTATAATCCATATGGCAGAAAAAACAGAAGCCAAAGTAAAATCAGCAGCGCCAAAGGCGGCTAAGACTACCACACAGCGTGTGCGACTTAAGTTAAAGTCGTATGACCATAAGGTACTTGACCAGTCGGCAGCACAGATACTGGAAACAGTAAAGAGAACAGGAGCAACAGTAGCAGGACCAATTCCATTGCCTACTGAACGCAATCTTTTCTCAGTACTGCGCTCAACATTTGTGCACAAGAATTCACAGGAGCAGTTTGCTATGCGTATTCACAAGCGCTTGATTGATATTTTTGATCCTTCTGCTAAAACTATTGATTCTCTTATGAGTCTCAATCTGCCAGCTGGTGTAGATATTGAAATAAGGATGTAATTGTGGCTGTGTAACAGGATCTCATCTGTTGCAAACGCACAAATATTTGGAAGCTATGAAATTTCTTCTTGGTACGAAAATCGGTATGACATCAATTATTGATGAACAAGGAACCCTCATCCCAGTGACGGTTATTCAAGCTGGTCCTTGTGTAGTTACTCAAGTAAAGACCCGTGAGTCAGATGGGTATGCTGCGGTTCAAATTGGTCTTGGTACAGCGAAAAAGCTTAATAAGCCAGCTACTGGTCACTTTGCAAAGAGTGAAACTACTCCCCGTTATACACGAGAGGCTCGTATTACAGAAGAAGAGGCAGGCACTATGGCTCTTGGTAACACTTTTGATGTTTCTCTTTTCTCAAAGGGAGATAAAGTAAAAGTCTCAGGTCAGATTAAGGGTCGTGGGTTTACTGGTCCAGTAAAGCGTTATGGCTTTAAGGGACATCCTGCTTCTCACGGTCACCCGCAACAGAGAAAAGTTGGTTCAATTGGTTCAACCTTCCCACAGCATGTTATTAAAGGTATGCGCATGGCAGGAAAATACGGAGACACGCGCAAGTCAGTTATGAACTTGACGGTAGTCGATGTTGACCAGGCTAACAATATTATCCTTGTTCGTGGAGGAGTTCCGGGAGTAGTTGGACGACTTCTTGAAATCGCAGGAAATTAATTTTTGACTTTTTACTATCATGAAAGCAGCAACTACTACAACTAAGACTACTTCACCAGCAACTATTGCTTTGGCTTTGCGTGCAAATCTTGCAAACCGTCGCGTAGCTATTGCTCATACGAAAGATAAGTCTGAGGTTCGTGGTGGTGGTCGCAAGCCATGGAAGCAAAAAGGTACAGGGCGTGCTCGTCACGGTTCTAATCGTTCACCGATTTGGGTTGGTGGTGGTATTACCTTTGGACCTCGTTCAAACCGCAATTTTGCGCTCAGTATTAACAAGAAGCAGAAGAATGCAGCTATTTGGGCCGTATTATCTGGAAAGCAGGAAGAGGGTCAATTGAAGATCATTGACTCAGTACCAAGTTTTTCTGGTAAGACGAAAGAAGTAATTGCATTTTTAGCAAAGAACAGTGTGGATCGCAAGGCACTTATTGTCTTGGATGACGCGATGTTTGTGAGTGAAAACGGCAATGCACTAATCCGTGGAGTAAAAAACACACCAACGGTTTCTGTTATTCCCGTAAGAAAGCTTAATGTATATTTCTTGCTCAATAACCCAGTTGTTATGATGAGTGCTGAAGTTCTTGCGAGTTTTAATCAAGCTGCATAATTATGAAACACGAATCTGTCTTACAATTCCCGGTAATCACTGAAAAGACTGCAATCGCTGAGCAGAAGGGTATTTATGTCTTTAAGGTAGCGCCAACAACGAATAAGTTTGAAGTAAAGCAGGCAGTTGAGAAAATTTTCAATACCAAGGTTACTCAGGTGAGAATCATTAACACTCAGGAAAAGACGAAGCGTCGCGGACGCATTTCCGGGGTTGTTGCTGGATACAAGAAAGCAATTGTAACGCTTGAGAAGGGAAAGACTATTCGTACCAAGGCAGAAGAACCAAAGGTAAAGGTTAAGACTGTTAAGAAGAAGGCAGAAGATACTCATGATCACGATCATGAAGGTCATAATCATACTCACGAAGCATAATTTATCCCAGTCCCATGGCAATCAAATCATACCGACCATTAACGCCTAGCAGACGAACCATGACAGTGGTTGACTTTGCTGAAGTTACTGAAAAGAAGCCTCATAAGAAGCTTACTTTTGGAAAGCGCAAAAACGCTGGTCGTGCAAGTCATGGTAAGATTGCAGTGCGTCACCAAGGTGGTGGAGTGCGCAGAAAACTTCGTTTGGTTGATTTTACTCAACTTAAAAAAGACATTGTTGGACGCGTTGCAGATGTTGCCTATGATCCGAATCGCTCAGCATATATCATGCTTATTTCATACAAAGACGGAGACAAGCGCTATCTTCTAGCTCCAGCGGGTATTAAGGTAGGAGACGAGATTATTACGGCAACTACTGCTCCAATTAAGACTGGTAACCGTCTACCGCTTTCAGTTATCCCCGCAGGAATTGCTATTTACAATATTGAACTTTCTATTAACCGTGGTGGTCAAATCGTGCGTTCAGCAGGTTCATCTGCTACTATCATGGCTAAAGAAGGTGACTGGGTTACGATCAAAATGCCATCTTCAGAGCTTCGTCGCGTACACAAGAACTGTTACGCATCGATTGGTTCTGTGAGTAATTCTGAGCATAACTTAGTCGTTATTGGTAAGGCAGGCCGCAGTCGTATGATGAACCGTCGTCCAACTGTTCGTGGTTCAGTGATGAACCCGGTAGACCACCCACATGGAGGTGGAGAAGGACGAGCACCAATTGGTCTTAAAAAGGGACCAAAGACTCCATGGGGCAAGAAAGCGATGGGAGTCAAGACTCGGTCAAATAAGCGAACCAATCAGTTTATTATCCAGCGCCGCAAGAAGAAATAATCACCATAAGTTAAGTCATACACTATGAGCAGAAGTACTAAAAAAGGACCATATCTCGATGAACGCCTCATGAAGAAGCTCGAAGGGCTTTCGGCGGGTAGCAAGACGGTTATTAAAACCTGGGCACGAGACTGCCAAATCGCTCCATCGATGGTTGGATTCACTTTTGGTGTACACAATGGTAAGGATCACTTACCGGTAGTAGTGACTGAAAACATGGTAGGACATCGTCTTGGCGAATTTTCTCCAACTTGTAAGTTCAAGGGTCACGGAGGAAAGATGGCAAAGGAACAGTCAAAGGCCGGAAAATAATTTTTGAATAATCAATCCATATGAATAGCGCAAAAGCAATAACTCGATACGCTCGCATTAGTCCACGCAAAGTGGTAGGTTTAGCGAAACTTGTTCGCGGACGCGATGTTGCTGTTGCCCGCACTATTCTTATGCGTACCCCAAGGAAAGCATCTGAGCTTATTACCAAGACGCTCAACTCAGCGATTGCAAACGCGCAGATCAAAAACATGGATACCAAGAAGCTTGTTATCTCCCAGATCAGAGCAGATGGGGGACCAGCCCTCAAACGCTCTATTCCATGGTCACGAGGTTCAGCTCGTCCTATCAAGAAGCGCACTACCCACCTCATTGTCGAAGTTACTGAAAAAGAAATAGTGGCTAAGCCGAAAAAAGAGAAGAAAGAGACGGTTGTAGTAAAGAAGGCTGCTAAAGCACCAGCGAAAAAGAAGGAAACGAAAGAGAAGGTGGTGAAAAAGGAGAAGGAAGAAGAAAAGACGGAGATTGTTGAAGAGGTTATCAACCCTGAGGCAGCTCCTGAGGTAGAAGTAAAGACTGAAGCAGTAGTGGAAACCCCAGAAGAAGTGGCTCCCGAAGAGACTACTACACCAGAAGAAGAGAAAGCAGAATAATATTGAAAAATTACGATAATTAAGGCATAATTGAAAAGCTCAGATTAAAATCCTATGGGACAGAAAATACATCCAAAATTGATTAGAATCGGCATCTCGAAAGACTGGTCTTCGAAGTGGTTTGCGACTCGCGACTACCCACTGTTTTTGAAAGAAGACTATAATATTCGTCAGATGTTGCTCAAGAAATATAAGACTGGCGGTATCGCTGATGTTGAAATTTCTCGTTCAAAGACCGACGCAAAGATTACGATTCGTACAAGCAAGCCGGGTGTTTTGATTGGTCGCGCAGGAGCAGGTATTGAGCAACTTAAGAAGGACGTTCAAAAATTGACGGTCAAAAAAGCCGGAGTGAGTATCGAAGAAGTGGACATGCCGGAAAACCACGCAGCAATTGTTGGACGTAATATCGCAGACCAGATAGAAAAGCGTATCCCATACCGCCGTGCAGTGAAAATGACACTTGAGCAGACTATGAAGGCAGGTGTTCGTGGAATCCGTATTAAGGTTGGTGGTCGTTTAAATGGTGCAGACATTGCTCGTACAGAAACTTTTTCACTTGGTAAAATTCCTTTGTCATCATTACGCGAAGATATCGACTTTGCTCATACACCAGCACATACGACCTACGGAATTATCGGTGTCAAAGTCTGGATCTTCCGTAAAGAAGTGAAGAAATAATCAAATCATTACTTAAACCCCTGTTATTATGTTAATGCCCAAAAAGATAAAATTCCGCCGCCAGTTCAACCCTAAGATTATAGGTGTGGCTTCTCGTGGTACGAAACTTGCTTTTGGTCATTACGGTATTAAATCACTTGATTCTGCCTGGATTACTGCTCGTCAGATTGAGGCAGGTCGCCGTGCGATTACCCGCCATATTAAGAGAGGTGGACAGTTGTGGATTCGTATCTTCCCAGATCGCCCAATCACCAAGCACGCTGCAGAAGCGCCGATGGGATCTGGAAAAGGTGCACTTGACCACTTTGTGGCCAATGTTGAAGCAGGCCGTATCTTGTTTGAGCTCGATGGGGTAACACCAGCGGTAGCTCAGGCGGCGCTCAAATTAGCATCTGCAAAGATGCCTGTGCGTACTAAATTCATCAGCAAATAATTGTCATGAAAAAGCTTACTGATCCAATTCGCGAGAAATCGGTTGAACAGCTCTACAAAGATCTGGCTACTTTAGCTACTGCTATGCGTGAAGTCCGTTTCAAGATGGCTCACCGTGAGGTTGCTGATACTACCAAGAGAGCAAAGATTCGCCGTGAGATCGCGCGTATCATGACTATTATTCGCGAGAAAGAAGAAGCATTACTCTTGAAATCATAATCATTTCCTATGGCAAAGATGACCTTGCGAGGCACAATTATCAAGAAGCTTGACGCCCGAACTGTTTCGGTTGAGACCTTTGTGATGAAGACTCACCCGATCTATAAGAAGCGGTACAAGGTTGTTAAAAGCTATCTTGCAGATGATGCCAACAATGAGTTTAAGCTAGGGGATATTGTGATTATTGAAGAGTGTCGACCACTTTCCAAGACGAAGCGTTTCATAGTTTTGAAGAAGGTTTCAACAGCAAACATGTTTGGTTTAGATAAGATTGCGGGTGAAGAAGTGCTTGCAGCAGACCGCAAGAAAGAAGAAAAAGTAGAAGCAAAATAATCGATCAATTTATTCATTCCTATGATTCAGAATTTTACCAGACTCAAAGTAGCAGACAACAGTGGCGCGAAAGCGATCATGTGTATCAAGGTGCTTGGCGGAAGTCATGCTCGCTATGCTCGAGTTGGTGATATTATCACCGCTTCAGTTAAAGATGCACGAACTGGTGGAATTGTGAAGAAGAAGGAAGTAGTAAAGGCAGTGATTGTTCGTCAGAAGCGCGCTATTATGCGCCGCGATGGAACTACACTTCGTTTTGACGAGAACGCAGCAGTTATTGTAGACAAAGACAAGAACCCTCGTGGTACTCGTATCTTTGGACCAGTAGCGCGTGAACTTCGTGAAAAAGGCTTTATGAAAATCGTATCACTAGCCCCAGAGGTAGTATAATTATATGATGAAAATCAAAAAAGGCGACACAGTTGAAGTTCTCACAGGGAAAGACCGCGGCAAACGAGGCGTGGTTGAACGCGTTGTGACGAACACCGATCGCGTAGTGGTTACTGGTGTTGGAGTTGCAACTCGTCACCGTAAGCCAGTTCGTGGTGTAAAGCAGGCTGGAAGAATTAGTATTAATCTTCCAATTCATGTTTCAAATGTGGCACTTGTTGATACAAAACTTGGTAAACCGACTCGCGTAGGATTCAGAAGCCTTGCTGATGGAACTCGTGAGCGTATTAGTCGTAAATCTGGCGAAGTTATTTAATTCAATTATCTTTTACACCATTATGAAAGCAGTAGTACCAAGACTAAAAGAGCAGTATGACAAGACCATCGCACCAGAGCTGATGAAGGAATTTGGTGTGGAAAATCTTTTAGCGGTACCACGACTTAAGAAGATCACCCTTAACGTGGGTGTTGGTAAAATGGCGTACAAAGATGCAAAGATTATCGACAAGATTGTGGAAAACATTTCAGTTATTACCGGCCAAAAGCCATTTGTAGCAAAAGCAAAGAAGTCAATTGCGGCTTTCAAGCTTCGTGAAGGACAACCAGTAGGAGTAGCAGTAACGCTTCGTGGTCCTCGTATGTACGAGTTTATGGATCGCTTAGTCAATGTTGCTCTTCCTCGTGTTCGTGACTTTCGAGGACTCAACCCTGATTCATTTGATGATGAAGGGAATTACTCTCTTGGAATCAAGGAGCACTCGGTTTTCCCTGAAGCTACTGTTGAGTCACTTGATGCGATCCATGGGTTACAGATAAACATTACGGTTTCCACCCATGACGCAGATATGGCCCGCGCATTGCTGAAAAAATTTGGAATGCCATTTAGCACCAAATAATTTTACTAGATAGGAAACCTCAATTCAGGTATAATACCATCGTTAATTCACACTTATGGCAAAGACATCATTAATTGTTAAAACCGAGCGCCTCAAGAAGAAAGCGAAATACTCAACACGGGTATATAATCGTTGCTCTTTGTGTGGTCGCCCCCATGGTTTTATGCGAAAATTTGGTATTTGTCGTATTTGCTTCCGTCAGTTAGCAAGTCGTGGTGAATTGCCAGGTATTAAAAAGGATTCTTGGTAATATAACATTTTTGATAAAACGCTAAATCAACCATATGGATTCAATAGGAAACATGTTAACGATTATTCGAAACGCATCAGCGAAAAACCATCCAACGTGTATGGTACCTTTTTCGACGATGAAAGAGAAAATCGCAGCTATATTGAAAGCTGAGGGATATATTAGTGACGCTGCCATTGTCGAAAAGACTGGCAAGAAAGCTATAAAAGTCCAGTTAGCATACGCCAATAATCAGTCAAAGATTCGTACTATCTCTCGAGTTTCTACTCCAGGGCGTCGAATTTATGTACCTGTTGACGGCATTCCGTACATCTTAAATGGTCTTGGTATGGCAATCATTTCAACAAGCCGAGGTCTTATGACAGATCGTGCTGCCCGCGCTGACAAAATCGGTGGTGAGGTTATTTGTAAAGTTTGGTAATCACTTAAATACGCTTATGAGCAGACTCGGAAAAAAACCAATTCAATTGCCAGCAGGAGTGACCGCAGTTATTACGGGAGGAATGGTAGAGATTACCGGACCAAAGGGAAAACTCTCTCATGACTTTGGTACTCTTGTTACCCTTACTCTTGACGGAACAGACTTGTTTATCGGACGAGAGGGAGATATGGGAACACAGCGCGCTATGCAGGGAACTGCATGGGCACTATGTCGCAACATGGTAGCTGGTGTAACGACTGGTTTTAAAAAGAGTTTAGACCTTATCGGAGTAGGTTTTCGTGTAGCAAAAAAAGATAACGGACTTGAGTTAGCACTAGGTTTCTCTCACCCAGTATTTTTTGCCATTCCAGATACTATTGAATGTGTAGTAGATAAGAATACTATTCATTTATCTGGAATTGACAAGCAGCAGGTGGGTGAGGTGGCAGCTAATCTTCGTAAACTCAAGAAGCCTGAGCCATATAAGGGTAAAGGTCTTAAATATACTGATGAAGTTATCAAGCGTAAGGCTGGTAAAGCAGGTAAGGCAAAATAATCATTTCATATGACAAGAACTAAAGCGACAAAATTGAATAAGGTTCTCCGCGCAAACCGTACAAGGGCGCGTCTTAACCGTGGCACTACAACTCGTCCTCGACTTTCAGTATTTAAATCGAATCAACATCTTTTCCTTCAGATCATTGATGACACCGTTGGTAAGACACTGGTTTCAGCACACGATACTGAACTGAAGGCAAAGGGCAAGAAAAAGATGGAGATTGCTGGTATGCTCGGACAGCTAGTAGCGAACAAGGCTAAAGGAGCAAGTATTGAGGCAGTTGTTTTTGATCGTGGCCCTAACTTGTACCATGGTATCGTGAAAGCGGTAGCAGATGGTGCTCGAGAAGGCGGACTTGTCTTTTAATCATACATTGTAAAAACTATCATGAGTGACGACAAAATCAAACTAGGCCGAGAGGCGAAACTGGAGACAGAAAAGGAAGCAGATATTTCATCTGATATTGCTGAAGTGACTGAAGTTGCTAAAGTTGTTGTACCTACCGAAAGCGCGCCGGCTGCTACTAAGGGAACCAGTAAGTTTGGCGGATTCACCCCAAAGGGCAGAGGGCCTCGTCCAGAACGTGTTAAGGAGCCTTCAGAGTTTGAAGAAAAAATGCTCGCTATTGACCGCGTAACCCGTGTAGTAAAGGGAGGTCGCCGTATGCGATTCCGCGCTCTTGTTGTTATCGGAGACAAAAAAGGCCGTATCGGGTTTGGTGTCGGTAAGGGTAACGAGGTAACGGCTGCTGCTGCGAAGGCAACTTCTCAGGCTAAGAAGCATCTCGTCCATGTTCCTATGGCACATGGTACACTTTTACACGATGTCTGGGGTAAGTCTCAGGGCACTCAGGTACTTTTGAAGTCTGCGAAAAAAGGCCGTGGTCTTATCGCAGGTGGTGCAGTGCGTACCGTACTCGAGCTTGCAGGATATTCAGATATCGTAGCGAAGTCTTTTGGCTCAAATAACAAGATTAATACGGTTCGTGCTGCTATGCGTGCTCTCGGAGCGGTGATTCCAGACGAAAGACTAGAGTCTCGTAAGAAAGCTAAAAAAGATTCAGTTAAAAAGGCATAATTATTATGATTCAACTACACGCATTACCAAAATCGAAGACTCGTAAACCTGCTCGTCGTGTTGGACGTGGTCCTGGTTCGACGAAGGGTAAAACCTCTGGTCGCGGACACAAGGGTTTCAAAGCTCGCTCAGGATCTAACATCAGCGTTGGGTTCGAGGGAGGACAGATGGCGCTTATTGCTCGTACTCCTAAGGCACGAGGCTTCAACGTACTTCATGATAGAAGCTACCAACCGTTTAATCTTGATCGTGTTGAAAAGATGGCAGAAAACGGATCGTTCACTTACGCAGGTCTTATTGCCTCAAAGTTTGTTAAACCTCGTACTCGTATTAAGATTCTAGGAAACGGTGAAATCAAGAGCGCAATTACCGTAGAAGCACATGCGTTTTCTGCTTCAGCAGTTGTTAAGATTGAAAAAGCTGGCGGAAAAGCAACACTCATCGTAAAAGAAGTAAAGCCGACAGATAAGAAACCAAAGAAAAAAGCCGTAAAGAAATAATATGTTCAAAACCCTTGCAACAATTTGGAGTCTGAAGGACTTACGCCGTCGTATTCTTGTGACGCTTGCTCTTATTCTATTCGTGCGTGTTCTCTCACATATCCCGTTGCCAGGCGTAGACATCGCAGCGCTTAAGCAGTTTTTTGATCGTTCTCAATTATTCGGGCTACTGGATATCTTTTCAGGTGGAACGATGAGTCGTTTCTCGCTCATTATGATGGGTGTGGGACCGTACATTAATGCCTCAATTATTACTCAGCTTTTGACATACATTATCCCATCATGGGAGGCGATGAAGAAAGAAGGAGACGAAGGTCGTCGCAAGATTAACCAGTGGACTCGGTATCTTACTATTCCACTCGCACTACTCCAGTCATATGGAATGCTACTGCTCCTCAAGAACCAAGGTGGAGGAATTCTAACCTCTGTTGACTCAATGCACTTTGTCTCTTTGATGTTAATCGTCACTGCTGGATCAGTATTTTTAATGTGGCTCGGTGAACTTATTACAGAAAACGGTATTGGAAATGGTACTTCGCTTATCATTATGGCCGGTATCTTGTCTTCATTGCCGAGTATTATCCAGAGCGTTGGCGCGGGATATACTGGTCTTTCATCACTGCTCCCAGTAGTAGCAATTGCTGCACTCTCATTTGGAGTAATTATCGCGATCATCTATATCAACGAAGGAAACCGCTTTATCCCGGTATCCTATGCTCGTCGTCAGGTAGGAGCTAGTATGTACGGTGGAGGAGTAGAGACCCAGCTTCCGCTCAAGATCAATACTGCTGGTGTGATCCCGATCATCTTCGCTCTCTCGTTTATGATCTTCCCGACTATTATCGCCAACTTCTTTACTAGTGCGAAGTCTGAAAAAGTAGCGCATTTCGCACAGTGGATTGGAAAAGTATTCTCAGTGAGCCCTCCGAGTGTATGGTACGGCCTAGCCTACTTTGTACTCGTTATGCTTTTCACGTTCTTCTACACTTCAGTGGTGTTTAACCCTACTGAGATTGCAGAAAACATCCAGAAGCAGGGTGGCTTTGTCCCGGGTATGCGCCCAGGAACCCAGACCGCTTCGTATTTAGGAGCAATCATTAACCGTTTAACTATTACCGGTGCACTCTTCCTTGCTATTATCGCGGTACTCCCCCTTGTTGTTCAAGTAGCGTATCCATCATTGGATGTCTTAGTGGGTGGTACTAGTATCTTGATTATTGTCTCAGTCATTCTTGAGACCGCTCGCCAAATGCATGCACAAATCGTTATGCGTAAGTACGACAACTACTAAAAGATAAGATACAGGAAATGTAATAGACAAGAAAAAACCACTTTGCAGTGGTTTTTTTCTGGCCGTTGAGCTCCTGGGGAGTATTAGTCCCCGGCGAACTCAGGTGTGGGATCCCCGAGTGGGGGAAAGGGTCGTTTCCGGCTGTTGGGGTTGCTTTGAGCGAGGCTTAGTTCCCATAGCTCAATTGCTCCCCAAACAAGAAGGAAGGCTGAAACTCCAATCACAAGTGTCTTCATGGCGGTCTCCTCGTATGTCCCTAGATAAGGGCTGGTTGTCCCACTTTGCAAAGGGATTGTAGTGTTGAAACGAGCAGGGCATGCTCGGTGTCATGAATTCTCTTCTTCAGTGTTTCAAGTGTGTCCGACATAAAAATTCTAACGGTAGCTTGAGTAATCACAGGACCGTCATCTACTCCTTCGTCTGGGACGAAGTGGAGCATAACTCCGGTCTCGTTGACCTCACCTTCTTGAAACGCAGCAAAGGCGCGTTCAATAGCGTTTACTCCCGGAAACTTCCCCGGAAGTGCTGGGTGCATGTTAATCACCTTACCTGGGAATTGATCAAGAAACGCTCCAGACAGGATTCGCATCCAGCCAAGCAACAAAACCCAGTCGGGTTTGAAAACAGTGACGAGATCAGCAAGTCCTTGGTCGTATGCTTGTCTTGAAACGGCCTTGAACTTGGGATAGATCATGCTTTTGATATCCTCGGTTCGTGCACGAGTCAGGCAGTACGCTTCTTTCTGGTCGGTGACCAGTGCGCATACATGAGCGTTGATAACCTCTGCTTTACAGGCGTCAATAACGGCCTGAAAGTTACTCCCGTAGCCGGAAGCAAGAACGACAAGTTTGGCGGGTGGCGTGGTCATGATTGACCCCTTTCGTTGTGTTTTGGAATAACTGCACGATTTATTATTAACGAGCAATATGTCTCTTTTGCCACTATATACCAAAATATTTTTTAGACAAAGAGGTATTTTAGCAAACAAAAAACCGCCGAAGCGGCCTTTTGCCACTTGGCGGTTATTACTCATGGATAACCCCGAGACTATTGGGTATCAAGTGTCCATAAGAGAAGAAGAGTCGGTTAGGAAGGTGGGTGTGTGGCGCAGGGTTTAGCTCTCGTGTGCAGGTGGAGCTGAAGTGTTCAATGCGCCCTTCAAGTGGTGAAAACCCAGCTGGGTAGTAGCAGCTTCGAAAGCATCCGATCTGGTACTTTTTTTGCCACACTGGGTCAATACTGTTTGGGTGTTTTGGTTGATACAGGGAAAGATCGTAGTAGCTCCAGTCGCGAAGCTCAAGAACTTCGAGAGTGGTGCATACATAAATCATTCCTTCTCCGATCTCGTAGAACAAAAGGTATGTGCATCCTGGGTGTTCACGAACTAATGAAAGTAACCGATCCCGAAAGGGGATGATTATGTGTGTTTGAGGCATAGTCACCGCCCTTGTTTGTAGTTGATACAGACCAAGTCTGGTCGTTTCTTGTGAATGAGCGCTTTGCAATTGTGAAGTGCTGAGTTGTACTTGTCCATTCCATCAGCATATTCATTGGCAATCTTTTTCTCCACAAGGTAGAGATTTTTCCAGTCACTGGAGGATTTCTTCCACTCTTGAGAATTTCTTTTCCATTCCAGAGCTGTCTTTCGCCAGGCTTGAGCGGACAGAACAGAGTTATGTGCAATGTTTCTTGATTTCTGCTCCATTTCTGTCAGAGCCTTGAATGACTCTTGGATTAAGCCAAGACTGACGACGGTACTCACCGCTATAAACATGACGGCCTGAGCGATTGTTCGCAAGATCATGACTCTTCTCCAGGAATCCAGCCCATATTGGTGCTGTCACCAAAAAGTTGCTTGAAGAAGTGCATTGCCAGCTTGAGGTCAACCACAGCAAGTTCCAGGATTTTATCTAGCACCATTTCTAGCGTGCGGATTGTTTCCTTGTACTCGCTTGTGACTTCACTTATAAGTTCATCCAGTTCTTCACGAATGAAGTTAGGACCCTCGGTTATCCACCAATTGGCGAGCCCAAGAGGAATGGATAGGTCAACGGCCTTTCCATGGTTGAGTCGGATGTTTTTTAAATCCAGCATATTGCTTCCTTTCTGGCTTTCCTCTACTTGGTTTTAAGGCATGAAGACAAAGGTATAAACTTTGTGAAACCAGCCTTTTCAAGTTGTGAAACCAAATCTTTGTGGCTGTAGCTACCGATGTTGAATTCAAGACGAATCATTATTTTGCCTGTGTCTCTTTCAAAGCGAACATAAGGCTTCTTAACGATTTCAATCTTGAATGGAATTGCTTCTATAAGTTCTTTTGTGAGTTGATTCACATTTTCAACTGAATCATCGCTTGTTTCATCCAAGATTGCGAGCATGTATCGCATATCCTCGCTTTGTTGGTAGTTGAGGTTAAGTCTTCTCATTGTGCTTCTCGCATTTCTCCGGTATCGCCGGCATGGTTGGTGTTGGGACTCAATCTATCTATTTAGAGCAAATACTCCAAACAGGGAAAGGCTGAAAAGTGCTATTTCTATGCTGAGAAGCACCTGAGGAATTGAAAGCTCCCCTTCTGTTGTGAAGGGATATTCAAAAAGACTGATGATGGCAGTGATGAATATGGCCATGCCAAGGACAAGAGAAGCAGAAAACAGAAGGAAAGTCAGTATGGTGCTCATTATTTATTCTCCTTAGTCTCTTTTGGCTTTTCCTTCTTCTTGGCTCTCTCACACCAGAGTGTGTCAGCTTTTTTATTCTTAGTGCAAGAATACATCTTGCCGTTTACGGTGATGATGTATTCTTCTCGCTGATCTTCATATTGAAGTTTCTTGTACGCGTCGTAGCTTATGTACACGGTGACAAGAAGTCCATATATGAAGACAGCAATTGAAATAACATTCGAAGCTTTGTGGTGGATCATAAGAGCCGTCACGCCAGCCACGACTGCTGAAACGATGGTGCCAAAGATTGTAATTACTGCAACTACTGCGACTAATATCCAAGTGGGCATGAAACTGTCCTATTCTATCCTTTGTTAATGAGCGCCTGATAAATCAGGGTGGATGAACTATGAATATATCATAACAAAATGGCTCAGATAAGTCAATAAAAGCAATAACTATACTTGATATCTGTATTTATGTTTGTTATCAAAATACTAGATACCAGATGGTATTCCTGGTATAATGAGGGCAAATGCAAACAAAAAAAACAAAAGTTCGTCACAATTTCATCCTCTTTGGTATGCCAGGAGCTGGTAAGACTACTCATGCAGGGTTACTAGCTGCTAATCTTCCAATACAGGTTATAGGACTGGGTCGTATCCTTCGCGAGCGAGCTAGTCGCCCTGGTATCACGGGGCTTAGGATTCGTCGTGCTATGAGGACAGGGGACTTTGTTGACGATAGGATAGTTGAGAAAGTAGTATCTGATGTACTAGATAGGGTGGACCCTACTAAGATATTGCTTTTTGATGGGTATCCCAGAAGCTTGAACCAGACCTATTTTCTAGACTCACAGCTTGCTCGTCGTGGTCAGGCACTTCCCATGATGATAAGCCTTAACATTACCAAGAGAGAGGCCATAGCTCGGTTGTCAGGACGTCGGCAATGTGATGCCTGCGGGAGACAGTTCCAGCTCAAAGACTTAAAAAAGAAACTGAACGGCAACCGTACCTACAGTATCTGTCCAGTCTGTGGCGGTAATCTTGTTACTCGACTAGACGATACACCAGAAGCGATAAAGCACCGTTTCGAGGTAATGGACTTGCAACGCAAGATTTTGAAACACTACTACCAGAAAGCAGGAAGATTCGTTGAAATTACTGCGAGTGGCAGTATGAAGACCAACCATAATAAATTAATGAAGATTATCAAAGGTTCATGATCACACTAAAGACTCCAGAACAAATAGCGACTATGCGAGAGGGAGGGAAGATTTTGGCTATGATTTTGCAGGAATGCAAAAAGTTTGTGCTGGATACCTATTCCAAGCGTGAACTCAAAACTATTGAGATCGACCACCTCGCCACTAAACTTCTAGAAGAGAATGGAGCAACTGCTGCTTTTCTCGGATATCACGACTTCCCAGGACATATCTGTGTCAGTATTAACGAAGAGGTTATTCACGGTATCCCAGGAGAGCGGGTAATCCAGGAAGGGGATCTCGTAAGCTTGGACTTTGGTGTGCTCTATAAAGGGCTCATTACGGATGCGGCCATTTCTTTTGTGGCAGGTCAGGCTGACCCCAAAATAGAAGAGCTCTTACAGGTAACTGAAGAGGCTCTTATGCAAGGTATTGCTCAGATTGAGGCAGGAAAGAGGATTGGGGTGATCGGAAACGCAGTTGAGACCCATATCTTACCGCACCGGTTCGGTATTGTCAGAGACTATGTCGGTCACGGGGTAGGACTGGCAGTTCATGAGGAGCCTCATGTTCCCAACTATGGCGCAAGCAACTCTGGTCCTGTGATGGAAGAAGGGCTCGTAATAGCTATTGAGCCCATGGTAACGCTGGGAACTCACGAAGTCTTTATTGACTCAGATGACGACTGGACGGTGATCACTGAAGACGGGACAATTGCCGCTCATTTTGAGCATACCGTGGCAATTACTGCTACTGGTCCGGTTATTCTGACATTGCTATAAATTTTTCCCTTGCAACAGATCAGGTTATCTGCTAGAATTAACTTTGCAATTCAATATGTCTGATCAAAAACAAGATACAATCAAAGTCGACGGTGAGGTAGTTGATACCCTGCCGGGAGCTTTTTTTCGCGTTAAACTCGATAACGGCCACGAAATACTGGCGTATCTTTCTGGCAAAATGAAAATGCACTCGATTAAAATCCTATTAGGAGACCGAGTAACGGTAGAGATGACTCCATACGATTTAACGAAGGGACGCATCACCTACCGCATGAAGGGAACTGGAGCAACTCCACCACCTACTGATCCAACCGTTTAAATACTAAATTTCGTTTATGAAAGTCCGCGCTTCGGTCAAGAAAATTTGCAAGAACTGTAAAGTTATCCGCCGTGCCGGTCGTGTGCGTGTTATTTGCGAAACTGCAAAGCATAAACAGCGCCAAAAATAATTCAATACACCTATATGATCCGAATCGCTGGTATCAACCTTCCTGACCATAAGAAAGCAGACATCGCTCTGACATATATCTATGGTATTGGCCGTACAACTGCTCGTAAAATCGTTTCTGATGCAGGAGGAGATCCTGATATGAAGCTTAAAGATATTGCAGAACGCGAAATGAACAAGGTTCGCGATGTAATCGAGCGTTCTATGGTGATTGAAGGAGACTTGCGCCGAGAAATCCAACAGCATATCAAATCGTTAAAAGAAATCAACTGTTACCGTGGTAGCCGTCACAAGGCAGGACTTCCTGCTCGTGGACAGCGAACCAAGACCAACGCGCGTACGAAGAGAGGAAAGCGTGTAACAATGGGTAGCGGACGACGTAAAGTAACTAAGACGTAATCACATGGCTGACGAAATTCTAAATAACGACCAAGCGCTTCTCGATTCTCTCGAGGACAAGAAGGAAGAAAAAGTAGTAGAGCCTACTGAAGCTTCTGATGGCAAGAAGAAAAAGAAGAAGTTTAAAAAGCATATCCCAATCGGTCATGCCTATGTATCTGCTTCTTTTAACAACACTATTATTTCGATTACTGACTTGTCAGGAAATGTGCTTGCTGCTGGTTCAGCGGGTTCTATGGGATACTCTGGTACAAAGAAAAGTACCCCGTATGTTGCAGGACTTGTCGCTGGATCTGTTGCTACTAAGGCTAAGAACTTTGGTATGTCGGACATCTCAGTCTTTGTAAAAGGAATTGGTTCTGGTCGTGAGTCAGCGGTTCGTGCATTGCAGTCATCTGGTATGAATGTAGTTGCGATCAAAGACTTAACACCATTACCACACAACGGGTGCCGTCGTAAAAAAGTTCGTCGCGTATAATCATAATCTAATCATATGGCTCGCATTACATCTCCAGTTTGCTCAAAATGTCGTCGTGAAGGTGAGAAGCTTTTTCTCAAGGGTGAACGATGTGTTTCGCCAAAGTGTTCGTTTACTCGCAGGTCTTACATTCCAGGTCAGCATGGAGCAAATGGTCGCAAGCCTCGTCTCTCTGAATACGGAACTCAGCTTCGCGCAAAGCAAAAGGCAAAGGCAATTTACGGAGTACTCGAGCGCCAGTTCTCAAGCTATTATAAGCAGATGAACACTGGTTCTCATGGACAGACTCTGTTAACACTTGTTGAACGCCGTTTGGACAATGTTGTGTTCCGTCTTGGTATTGCACCGTCTCGTGCCGCTGCTCGTCAGCTTGTATCTCACGGTCGCATTACCGTTAAAGGACGCCGTTTGACCATTCCTTCATACCAGGTTCGTGTCGGTGACACCATTGCGGTTACCGGAATGGATGAAACAGACATGAAGGCGATCGGGGAGCGACAGAAGAAGCTCACTCCAGTATCATGGCTTAAGATGAATGTCACAACAGGAGCTGGTGAAGTAACCTCATTGCCGAAATCGGAAGATATGACAGAAAATATTGAGGAAAGACTTATTATTGAGTACTACTCACGTTAATCATATCACCACTAATTTTAGGGAGGGATAAAACATTTTATGGAAACCGAAGAAATTATATTACCGAGTATCAAAACAATCACTGAAGAGACCAAGTCTGGTAGCTTTTTGATCGAGCCTCTCTATCCAGGTTACGGTATGACCATTGGGAATGCATTGCGCCGCGTGCTTCTTTCATCTCTCCCTGGTGCGGCTATCTCTTCTGTAAAGATCGATGGTGTTTCTCATGAATTCTCTACGCTACCTCATGTAAAGGAAGATATTTTAAATATTGTATTTAATTTGAAGCTTGTTCGGGTACAGATTAAGCAGGGTGACCGTCATACTCTAACACTTCAGTCAAAGGGTGAGGGAGTAGTAACGGCTGCTGACATCAAAGGAAACGCTGATGTAGTAATTTTAAACCCTGAACAGCCACTCTTCACTATTACTACTCCAAAAGGCGTAGTGAATATGGAGATTGAAGTTGAGCGTGGTCGTGGGTATGTTTCAGCTGAAGAGCGCCGTGAAAAGCGTCCAATCGGGGAAATTGCTATCGATGCACTCTACACACCAGTTACTCGTGTTTCTTACTCAGTTGAGAACACTCGTGTTGGACAAGCAACTAACTTTGATAAAATTATGCTTGATGTTGAAACAGATGGCACTACTTCACCTCGCCAGGCTATTACCGATGCAGCAAACATTTTAGTTGAACAGTTTAGCTTGCTTGCAGGTAACCGCGAACCATCTAAGATGGCCGAGAAAAAAGGTAGCCGTGTTTCAGGTCGCGACGAAGATATGAGTGTTGAAGAAGTAGACTTCTCAACCCGCACTATTAACGCGCTTCTGAAGAACAATATCAAGAGCATGAAGCAGCTTTCATCTCTCTCAACTGATGAGATTGGATCACTGCGTGGTATGGGAGCAAAAGCTCAGGAAGAAATTGCTGAGAAAATAGTTGAACTAGGACTTAAATAATTACCAGATCATGAAACACTTGCATTCAGGACGCACATTGGGACGAAAAGACGGGGCACGCAAAGGACTTTTGAAGAGTCTTGCGAAGTCGTTGATTTTGCATGACAAAATCACAACTACCGAAGCAAAAGCGAAAGAAATTCGTCCTATTGTTGAAAAGCTTGTTACAAAGGGTAAGAAAGGTGACTTACATAACCGTCGCCAGATTATCTCAGCCTTAGGTGACGAACTGCTTGCAAAGAAGTTGATCGAAGATATTGGTAAGAAATATGAAAAGCGTAATGGCGGATACTTGCGTATTACCAAGATTGGTGTTCGTCCAGGAGACGCTACTCGCAAAGCAATAATTGAATTTGTATAATATGAAAATCTCACATACTCCAAAAACCTTTGTTATTGATGCTGGTGGCAAGATCCTTGGCCGTGTTGCAACTGTTGCAACAGAGGCGTTGCGTGGAAAAAATGATCCAAACTTTGAACGACATGAAATGTCAGGAAACACAGTGATTGTTTTGAACATGAAAGACATCCAACTTTCTGGTAACAAACTTGAAGCAAAGGAATACTTTCATCACACGCGTTATCCAGGAGGACTTCGTCGCACAACTGCAAAAGAGATTATGGAAAAGAACCCATCTGACCTTATGCGCCGCGCAGTACACGGAATGCTTCCCAAGAATAAACTTCGCGAACGTTTCATGAAGAACCTTTTGATTTTAAACGATGACGCATACCAGAAGACTAAAAACGATATCGAACTAAAGGCATAACCACATGGCAACAACTACTGCTAAAAAAACAATCGAAAAGGTAACGGTAGCAAACCCTACTGCAACGTATTTCTACGGTCTTGGTCGTCGCAAGACTGCGGTGGCAAAAGTTCGTTTGTACCCAGGTAAGGGCGCTGTTGTTATTAACGAGCGTGCTGAGCAGGAGTTCTTCGGTGGTTTAGAAGGTCTTATGCGTAAGCTTTCTGCTCCTTTAGCTCTAACAGGCTTCAAGGCAAAGTTTGACGTCAGTGCAAGAGTAAACGGTGGTGGGATTGTAGCTCAAGCAGATGCAATTTTACTAGGAGTTGCTCGTGCACTTGTTGCTATGGACCCAGAACTCAAGTCTCCACTACGTAAAAACGGATTCCTTACTCGTGATCCTCGTGAAAAAGAGCGTAAGAAGCCAGGTCTTCGCCGTGCTCGTAAGGCACCACAGTTCTCAAAGCGTTAATATACCCCACATGGAGCAGTTTCTGCTCCATGTGTGTCTAACACCCCTATGCGTATAGAAAAGGTTAATGAAGTTATTCGTGTTGAGCTTGCCCAGATACTCCTCTCTGAGGGTGTTTTTGGTCCTGGCGTAATGGTGACTGTACAAAGAATCGCAACCTCTGATACACTAGAGCATGCAACGGTCTGGATATCTGTACTTCCAGAAGGAAAAGAGGGGACAGTGCTTACCCTACTTCGTGAGAATATTGCAGATATTCAAAAGAAGCTAAACCGAAGGCTGGAGATGCGCTTTGTCCCGAAAATCGTGTTTAAAATAGATGAATCAGTGAAAGCAGTAAAGGTAGTAGAAGAAATACTGGGTAGCCTAGAGTAATATCCCAGAAGAAAGCGTGTATTTACTAAAAATACTTGACGCACTCTTTCTTTTGTGTTATTATGTACACATCCGGTTGAAAAACCTGTCGCACATGAACAACCCGCCTATTTGATCTCCTCTATAAAGAGGAATATTAAGATTCTTTGAAAGGAGGCGCAATCATGCGTTTGAGTTACAGCTACTAGCACAACATCCGGTCCATCAACTGTCAGCGCCGCTGAAAAAAAAGAAGGAGCAACCCGAATGCTGGTAATTCCAACGGCACGGGGTCCCGATGTGGAGCCCCATCGCCACTAAACGAATGACCCCCGCTTTCGCCTTACAACGTATAGCAGTTCAGCCGCGACCTATGAGTTATCGGCACTCAATGAACTAGCGCCTGTGAGGTAGGGGAATAAAACAGACCTTATATAGGTCTTGCCAACGCTCTATCCTGCATGACTCGTCTCGATCTTTTTCCAGATATGGAAAAAGAGCTGCACGACCATGAGGAATCCGAGCAAGTAGCGTAAATAAGGTTTTTTAGGGGTTGATTCCCCCGAGAATTTTCCTATGGAGGCACAGCCATTCATAAATAAATGACCAAAGGGTACCTAAAGACACGACGGTCTCGCAAGAGTAACCCAGATACGCCCGCAATCACAATGTTCTGTGTCCCAACCGTGCTAGCTTGCCTAGTGTAGGAAACGAGGATATGAACAAAAGGTTTGTGCACTCACGAAAGGTTTGCACAAGTGATAGAGGTCCAGCCAAGGACTCGTCACTGTCCCAAGGAGGACATCATGGCCTGCAGAGGCTCTACTTTCATCGGAACTTGTACTATTTGCCATGGTGCGCACACGGCCGCCAAAAAGACCGATTCGAAGACTGAAAACCTGAACGCCCTGGGCGCCGGCTCCGGCCGCGGCAAACCCGCCGCCATCGCCTGATCCACCCGGACAACGGTAGCCTGACCCCATGTGCTATTCCAAAGGAGTACCACTAAACAGGCCGATGACCAGTCAAAGTGCCCTGGATGCGTTCCCGGCATGAGATGGTGTGGCATCAAAAAACTACACTGGAGCCGCATTACTTCCTTGCTCTAAAAGGGAGGAGGCCTGGAAGGTGTAGAGAGATCTGTTACCTCCGAGTAGCGAAGAGTGAAAAGGGTAGCAGATAGCCATTCTTTTGAGGCACACGCATAGATGTCTTACAAGAAACAATAATCACTTAGTTTTCGAACTTTCCTGTGCTGACTCAAGCAGGACACAAGAGTGAGGATGAGCAGGTTCCCTGTAATCTCAATAAGAGACTACAGGCCCCCAAGGTCGCCATGCCGAAGGGTGAAATGAAGTCCGATTACATCACCTTCTGGGCTTACTATGAACCAAACGAGAAAGGTGTGCAGTGTGTGGTACGCGCTGAAGAAATAAGGGCGTGTATAAAGTGCCCAGTCCCAGAGAGAATCGCCACCCGCCAACGCGTCATCGCTAAGGCGAAAACGAATTCAAAATAACCCGAAAGGGTGTACGCGCAGATCTGCGCGGGTGGCAGTCTCTCTGTCCTATGACCATAATATGGTATAATATCTTCCCGCTCCCCAGCGGTTTCAAGACTCATTTGAGTACTGGAACCGCTGGGGTGAGTTTCACTGCTCTCTGATCTCTCCATCAAGAAAGAAGAGTGCAGGGTTTCCCAGCAAAAAAAACCGGTCGGCACCCCATTTGGGGGGTGCCGACTTTTTTTATACCTAAAATTCTCGACAGTGGCTTTCAATCTGGTACAATAGAGGAGATATGGATATCAAAAACTTTTTTTGGAACAGTGAGATCTTCGTTTCCTTTACATGGGTGATTTTCTTTTTGACACTTAACTTTACTGACCCAAGGAACGCGAGTGTTGGAGTATTGATACTCTTCTTCTCAAGTCTTTTTATCTCAATCCTGGGTACTTTTGGACTCCTTGAACTACGCTTCCGACTTAAAAAGCATGGGTATGATACGGTGAAGCGCCAAATACTAACTTCACTGCGTCACGGGATCATGTTTGGTATTATTCTCGTGGGGTTACTGGGCATGACATCTCTCCATCTCTTTAAGGTATTTGATGGTATTGTGTTTGTCACTGCTGTACTCTTACTTGAAGCCTACTTCTGGTCTAAGAAGACCCCTATTAAAATAGAAGAACAATAATGTATCCACTACCAGATTTGCGCACACAATTCATGCAAGACCTCTCTGTTATTTCTGATGCGAAAGTATTAGAGGAGCTTGAAGTGTCATACCTTGGACGCAAAGGAAGACTAACCCTTATCTTGAAATCCCTCTCTGACCTACGGTTAGAGGAGAAAAAAGTGTTAGGACCCCAGGCAAACCAACTGCGAGATGACATGCGTGCTCAACTGGAAGAGAAGCGCAAGGCACTTCAGACAGAAGAGTGGAAGAAGTTAGCGCAGTATGAGAAACAAGATATTAACGCGCTTTCTAGTCTTCGACAGATGACTACTACAGAAGGTCACCTTCACCCTCTTTCTAATTTTATTTTAAAAGTGTGTCGAGTGTTTTCTGACCTCGGCTATGATATTGCGGATGGGAGTGAGATAGAGACCGATTTTTATAACTTCACGGCATTAAATATTCCAGCAGACCACCCCACTCGTGATGACCACGATACCTTTTATGTAGAAAAAGTAGGCGGGGCATCTTTAAAAGACCAGCTTTTAATGCGTACCCAAACTTCAGCCTACCAGGTGCGCTACATGCAAGACCATAAAGAAAAACTTCCAATCAAGGTGATCTTCCCTGGTAAGACATACCGTAGAGATGATGATGCGACCCACTTCCCGATGTTTCATCAATTCGAGGGGTTAGTAGTGGATAAGGGGCTTACTCTTGCAAACCTGAAAGCTACCGTACATCTGGCGATGCAGAAACTACTTGGAGATGATGTGAATATCCGTTTCCGATCAAGCTATTTTCCATTTACTGAACCAAGTTTTGAAGTAGATGTAACGTGCGTAATCTGTACCGGTAAAGGGTGTCGTGTCTGTAAACAGACCGGATGGCTCGAGCTTCTTGGTGCAGGTATGGTACATCCAAATGTTCTAAAGTTTGGAGGAATAGATCCTGATGTATATACCGGGTTTGCGTTTGGTACGGGTATAGAGCGGCTGGCCATGATGAAACACGCAATACCTAATATTCGCTACCTGTACGAGAATGATATTCGTTTCTTGAAACAATTTTAATGAAATTCTCATATAACTGGCTAAAACAACTCGTAGATTTCAATGCAACGTCACAAGCGCTGGCAGATGAGCTATCTCTTAAATCTGTTGAAGTAGAGGGAATAGAGGAGATGGGCGGAACATATATGGATACCGTCATTGTAGGGGAGGTTACTTCATGTGAGCAGCATCCAGATGCAGACCGACTTAAGGTGTGCCGGGTAGATACTGGTGGAGCAATGCACCAGATTGTTTGTGGTTCTCCTAATGTACGAGCTGGTATTAAGGTGCCAGTTGCACTTCCAGGAACAAAACTACCCAACGGTGAAATTAAAGTTTCTAAACTGCGTGGAATAGAATCACAGGGAATGATTTGTGGAGCAGATGAAATTGGTCTCGGTGGTGAAACCCATGACATTATGACCTTACCTGAAGGTACACAGGTAGGCATGAAGCTATCTACTCTTTATCATGACTATGTTCTAGATGGAGCTATTCTTCCTAATCGTGGAGACTTGCAGAGCCATACAGGACTTGCTCGTGAGATTGCCGCTATATATAACAAAGAATACACTGAGGCAGTAGTAGGGGAGATACAGGAGGAGGGGAGTACTCATGACTATGTAGATATTGAGTGGCGTCATGACTTTATGGCCTGTCCACTGTATCAAGCGTGTATAGTTACGAATATTCAGGTACAGTCATCTCCGGCATGGATGCAGGCACGGCTTATGGCCTGTGGTATTCGCCCTATTAATAACATAGTAGATATTACTAATCTTGTTATGCTTGAGATGGGTAACCCACTTCATGCCTTCGACTATAGTAAAGTAGGTGGTGAGGGGAGAAAGACTATTGCAATTAGCTTGTCTAAAAAAGGAGAAAATATCACTACTCTTGATGGGGTAAGTCGCGAATTGCCTGATGGAATTTTGGTTATTTCTGACCTTAAGCATCCTATTGCTATTGCAGGAGTCATTGGAGGAAAAGATACTGGAGTAAGTGACTCAACTACTCAGATACTGCTTGAGGCAGCTCACTTCACATCACCGATTATTCGTCACTCTCAAAGGACTCTCGGCATTACTACCGAGTCATCGGTGCGGTTTGCAAAAGGACTACCAATTGGGTTGGCCACTGCTGCTATGGAGCGTGCACGCTCTCTTATATCTCAGATCTGTCCTGAAGCTGAGATTGCTACAGTTGAGATAAAAGGTGATCAAGACCAGAACCCTGTATCACTACGAGTTAACCCACAACAAATACTCGACTTTTTAGCGCAAGACATAACACTTACAAGAATGGAGCAGATTTTGCTCTCCCTTGGCTTCATAGTAATTAACGACGGTACTACCTGGCTCATCCAGGTACCTATATGGCGTAATGATGTGACTATCTGGCAAGACATTGCCGAGGAAGTGGGTCGTATTTATGGTTTTGACACCGTACCTGAAGTGCTACCAGAAACTACTACTATTCAAGACAAGCCAAAGATCATGCTTGCAGAACAGGCAGTTCGTAGACATTTTGTATCAGCTGGGTATAGTGAGATCTTTACCTACTCGCTGCTCAAGCCAGAACTCATCTCACTTTTCCCTGACTACCAGGCAAGTTTTAATATTACGAACCCGCTACCCGAGGGGAATAGCATTCCTCGACCAAGTCTCATTCCGGGGCTCGTTCACACTGTCGCCTTAAACCTGAAAAAAGAAAAAGTGCTGGCTCTTTTTGATGTTTCAAAGGTATATATGAAAAGTATGGATCCAAGCCAGGTAGATACTGAACCGCGCCGTTTAGCTCTTGCGTATACAAGCGGGACAGATACTGAATGGGGGGAAATCAAGCACAGTCTGGATCTTTGGACCCGGGATGCAGGAATTATACTTCAGTATGAAGCTACTGATACCATTGCTTCAGGTCACCCAGGAAGATCTGCAAGGATTTTGTATAACTCACAGGAAGTAGGGCAGACATATGAGGTTCATCCTTCAATACTTTCTGCACTAGACATCAAGCAACGCGTCTGGGTGGCAGAAATAGATCTTTCGTATCTTGCCTTGTTCTTACAAAACAGTACGCCTGAATTCGTGGATAATGAGAGTAATGTGGTATATAAGGAGTTTTCTCGTTATGAAATATCCCGCCGTGACCTTGCAATCCTTGTTTTGGAAGATCGGGATAGCAACCAGATTGCGCTATCTATCTCGTCTGTTTCTGATATAGTAACCAGTGTAGAACTTTTTGATGACTACCGTGGAGAGGGGATAGAGAAGGGAAAGAAATCTCTTGGATTCCGTATTACACTGCAAGCGCAAGACCATACCTTAACCGATGCAGAAATCAAAGAGGCACTAGATAGTATAATCAAGAAACTTACCATAGACTTTTCAGCTGAAATTCGCTAGCACAATACATAAAACAGACACACATGAGTACAGAGCAATTCCTCGTAAACGAGGAGAAAAGAAGAACAAATGAACGCGCTCGTGAAAAAGAACTGGGGCTTCTAACCCCAGAGAATGTCGTGAACGAAGCCTGGGGAGCTTTTAATGATGCGTATGGAGACTTGGCTCGAGTTCACGACGAAGTAGACTCCAACTCAGCGTATGGAGCGCTCACTCGGATCATTAATACCTTAAAAGAAGAAGAGAATCGTGACCAACTCAACAACCTCTTACGAAGACTCACAAACATGAAGCCTTCTCAGTTTACCGAAACAGACATGTTCGGTAACGAAGTAGAGGCCCAGGTACGAATTAACGAGATGATCGGGCTTACTCAGGAAGCGTTAAACGAAGTTTCTGAGAATACTATGCCGTATACCGAGGTGATTAACCAGATTCACAAGACCTACGATAAGGTAGCGGTAGTAAAATCTACCCACGAACGTGAGCAAGTCAAAAAGCAGGTAGAGAGTCTTATTGCTCGGCTTGTAGAGGAAGGGGATAGGGAAGAGTTGTCTGAACTCGTAGCTATTCTTAACTCTATTACCCCGCCCGCTCCAGAAGATAAAAACGCACCTGATGTACTCATGACTGACGTGACTGAATTGTATAGAAAAGCTGAACAGGCGCTCTCATCGATTTCCGAGAAAAAACGAGAAGGAAATGTAGTAAACGCCAGTCATCGCTTTGGCCAGATTAGCTCCCAAGCTACTGAGAGCCTGAAAGTAAGGGAAGCTGCGCAAATAGCTCAGGACGCAGTACTTATCGAGAAGTACCAAAGAGAAGTCCATGGAGTTTAGAAAATCCTTGTTTTTATTTTAAAATATTGCATAATAAGTACATATATTAGTTACTTCCCGGAGGTTTTACCCATGGCAAGTCCAAATGTGTTAGGTCTTACGTGGTTGGCACAGTATTTCAATGTGCCAGCACAGTATTTTGCATTGTTCGGAGTTCTGTTTTATCTCTTTATTGCTACACTGTTGCTTCTTAAGGGTCTTGCGCTATGGCGCGCAGCTCGCATGGAAAAAAAGGTGTGGTTCTGGTGTATCTTGATTATCAACACCATGGGTATCCTCGATATTATTTTCCTCCTCACTCACCGTGAAGAAAACAATACTTCAATGGATGTAAAATTCTAAACACACACAATGGGAATTTTCAGAACAACAAAAATAGCAGGGAAAATGGTCAGACAACAACAAGAAGGGGGATTTAAATCTAAGGAGAGAGCCAACAAGGCTGAATCTACAGTTTTAATCTGCCCAACGTGTGGTATGGTAAAAGCTCAGAAGCACTGGTTTTGGGATCCTGAAATTAAGGAGAGTGAACGCCAGGAATATAAGGAAAAGGTTTGTCCTGGGTGTCTTTCTATTGAAAACGGTTGGTATGAGGGTGAAGTGGTACTTAAGAACAAGATTGCGATGCTCGTACCGTCTCAAATCACTGCTATGATCAATAACCTTGAAGAAGCTCACCGTCACGAGGACCCTAAGAACAGAATTGTACATATAGATAAGAAAAAAACCGGTTGGATTGTGTATACTGCAAGCCCATACCTCGCACGAATCATCGGTGACCACCTTGGAAAAGCATACCAGAGTAAGGTGACATATAAATGGAGCCCAGGAAACAAATTTGTACGCGTTATCTGGGAATAATTGTTTGTTATGGTTCGACTCAATAAATTTCTGGCCAGTTCAGGAGTTACATCTCGTCGCGGTGCCGACGAGATGATTTTAGCTGGAAAGATTAGGGTAAATGGTGAGGTAGTAACGGTACTTGGAACCCAGGTAGATCCTGAGAAAGACAAGGTGGAGGCTAGTGGTCGCGTGGTAGCTGCTCCAAAAAGCCATGTATACTATCTCCTCAACAAGCCAGTAGGGTATGTGACAACCTCAGATGACCCTGAGGGTCGTAAGATAGTAACAGACCTGGTTCCATCTGAGCATAGAGTCTTTAGTGTTGGAAGGCTCGATAAAAACACTTCAGGGCTACTACTACTCACGAACGACGGAGATTTTGCATATAAGTTGACTCACCCGAAGTTTGAGAAGGAAAAAGAATACGAAGTACGGGTAACGATCCCAAATACCCAGTACCAGTTCAGTACTCTTGAACACGCCTTTGTACATGGCATTACTCTTGAGGAGGGGATAGCGAAAGCGGACCGGTTGCGCTTCATCACGCACAAAGGAAGAAGTATGATTTTTTCTCTCGTTATTCATCAAGGATGGAACCGTCAAATTCGTCGCATGGGAGAAGCGGTAGGATGCCCGGTAGTCGACTTGAAACGCATTCGCCTCGGGACACTCCTCCTAGGAAAGCTACCTACCGGCCAGTACCGTCAGCTAACACCTCAGGAGGTAGCAGGTCTTGTAGGTGGTCTGTAATTGACCGCTCATGCCTTTCCTGGTACAGTACAGGTAATGCCACAGAAAAAAAGAAACAACGCGAAAAAAGGTTCCTTTCCAGTTGCCCATCATCACTATATGGCAGCTTTTTTTATTGCCAGTTCGGCAGTCATATACCTTTCATTTCGTGCTCTGCCTCACTCTCGGGCTGAGTTTGAAGCGGTACCACTTACTATTTACCAAGATCATACTGTAGTACTTTCTGGATACAGCCCGGTAAAGATTCCACGAGCAACAACAGCTCGTCCTCCGTTGTTTGCACCTGCGGCCTACACGGCAATAGATGTTACGACTCATAGCCTGTTACTGGGAAAAAACACCGATACGAAAAGACCGATTGCAAGCTTGACCAAGCTTATGACCGTACTAGTGGCTTTAGATCATGTCAAGTTAACTGATGCTGTAACGGTTCGTGGTAATTACACGGATCTTCCGGCACATAAACTTGGACTAGTTCCAGGAGATACTATCCTGGTACAGGATTTGCTGACTGCAAGCTTAGTCTCTTCTTCTAATGACGCCGCGGCGGTACTGTCTGAGGCTGTTTCTCCAGGAAAGCCCCTAGAATTTATTCGTCTTATGAACGAAAAGGCTACGGAACTAGGTATGAGTAATACGCACTTTTCTAATATGATTGGTTTAGATCAAGGAGATAACTACTCAACAGCAGGAGATCTCGCTATCCTTGCGCGTGCTGCAATTTCACATCCAGAAGTAATGAGAGAAGTTGGTAAAGAGAATGCAGGTATTGTCTGGAACTCAGGCAACAAGAAAGCTGAGATACGATCTACGAATGCACTCCTCACGGATAAGGACTTTCGTGTATTGGGGCTCAAGACTGGTTCTACTCCACTCGCTGGTGAGTGTTTCATTACATTAACTGAAATAGCTGGGAATCAGGTTATAACAGTAGTACTGGGATCATCTGCTCGTTTTGTACAGACTAAGGAGATGCTTGCCTGGATAGCTCAAAACATTTCTTGGGAATAAATACCTCTAGCTACATATAGCCATGTATAGTAAGAAGAAACATAAATAGGTATTAAAAAAGACCCCGTATGGGGTCTTTTTTAATTGATTGTTAGTCAAGGTTCTCACTGACATCACGCTCGCCGTCATCGTCTCTATGACGATTATCGCGGTTGTTGTCTTCCTTGTTGTCATCTGGGCTGTCTTGGTCTTCGTCAGCCTCACACGTTACCTTAGGAGGTTTAACAGACTTCGTGAATTTCACACGAGGTCGAGCAATAGTGCCTTGACCAAGTTTGTTTCCAGGAAGCTTATCAAATCCGGTAGCTGTCTGATTCCAACGGAAGGCACGAGCTGCAATTGAACGACAAACGGTTGATTCGATTGTAGATCCGTCTGGTTCAGTGATAGTTATGCGAGTTGCAATAACATAATCAGATTTACCAGGAACACCGATCAAATCAGTATCTGCATTCTGGATGTTTCGTGAAAGAAGAGCTGGAGCGGTGTCAAATACAGTACTACACTGCTTATTCAGTACGCGCCCGAGGTTCTTTCCGTAACCAGTCTTAAGTGTCTTTGTGTTATATACTTTCGCTACAATTGCAGTAACTGATTCGTCTCTTGAGTCTCCGATATCACCAGTCTTCAAAGAGATACGAGCTTCCTTCTTTTGTTTACCATTCACAATAGCTGCGTATCCATTTGATTTGCCTGCGTATTTCACATCTAGGCGACCACGAAGGCTGATTGCTACTGGACATCCGTTAATAGATGCGATTCCAGCAACAAGTGCACATGAGTCGAGGTTGTCATATACCTGATCTCCGTCCGAGTCTTTGTCGATACGAATGATCATTGTTTCTGGAGATTCACCGTTACCGGCATTATCTATAGCATGGAAGGTGATAGTTGTCTCACCCGCAGTATTTAAGACAATAGGAGCGGTGTACTCTGTCTCAGTACGATTTACTGCGCCTGACAAACTATACATTATCTTTTGAACTCCAGATCCACCATCGTTATCTGTTGCAGAAATAGTTACGGTTGCCTGATCTTTGTAGAACGAAGCGTACGGAACTGGTTCTGTGGTACCAGTGATTGTGGCAGTTGAAGTAGGAGGAACAGTGTCTGTCTGGGTAGTAACCGAAGTAGCTATAATTGGAGTTACTGAGTAGGCACTATTTCCACCAAGAGATGCATAGACAACGAATGCGTAAGGAGCAGGAGCAACACCAGCAAGAGTCTGACCGATGAGCTGTGCAATATCTGCACCGTTTTCGTCCTTACCAAATGTTGCTGTCCACTGTCCGTTTGATGCAGTTGTTGCACGAGCAAGAAGGAGAGATGTATTTGCTGGTGGAAGAAGAATACCGTGACTATCTATCTGTCCAACATTTTGCATTGGGAATGTCACTGGCGTGAAAGTGTCTCCAGACCGTGAGAATGCCTTTGCATACGCATCTACTACGAAGTTAAATCCAACCTGAGTGTTGATAAAATCAACAGTTTGCTTGAATACCTGAGGGTCTCCAGCAAAGTTAGTCCAGCGAAGTTTTGTTTCTGGGTTGTTTCCCAAAGCTCCTGCTGGAATAGTTAGAGTTGTGAGGTACACATATACTTCACCAGAAATTGGAAACTGCTCTACATTCGTAAGAGGTAGCACAGTGAGGTTGCTTTGATCTGACCACACTACAATACCTGCTGGATTACCGTTTTCGAATGGAACAGGGTCTGCGTATGAAACATTTCCATACTGCATTCCAGTTGCTGCCATTGAGTAGGTAGCAGGAAGAGCGAGGCTTGAACTGAAGTCATCAAATCCAAAAGTAAGCCCCTGATCATCTCCTACAAGAGAGAAGTACGGCGAAAAGCTGTATAGTGGGTCTTGCAAAGAAAGTGACTGACCGCTTGCTACAGTTTGGTTGTTGATTTGTACATTTACATTATTACCGTTGAAGTCAATACGAACTGTGTATGTACCAGGTGTCATAGGTAAGTTGCCTTGTAACATATTACCCTGATTACCGTTGATATTTCCTTGGTAGGTAACAGATCCTGAGCTACTCCAGTCAACACTTAGTTCACCACCTTGTTGACCTTGGTTGGTATTACCAACACGAACACCAAAACGGAAGTCTAAAGGACCGTGCTGTGATTGTTGTCCACCACCGTTATTGTTTGAAGCTAAGAAGGTTGTAATTGCGTCAATAGTTGCCTGATCTAGAACGCTTGTCTGAGGAACATGCAACATTGACTGCAATTGGTTAGTTGCTGTCTGGGTTGCTGGGTCAAATATTCCAGTAGCAGATACTGGTAAACCGTTTTCGGCTAGGAATACTTGGTAGTTAACTGTTTTGTACCAGTTAACAGGTGCAAGATAGATATAGTGAAGTGTACCGTCATCTAAGAGTCCTGTTGTAGGTAGGCCATGCTGAGTCTGGAAAGCCTCTACTGCTGTCTGAGTTGCAGGGTCATAGGTTCCTGATGATGGAATTCCTAGATATGTCTGTAGGGCACTAATCTGGTCCGCATCAGTACTTCCAACTCCAAGTGTAGTGGTCAGCTGAGTTGCTGGCTTCACACGAGGAATAGTATTGATAGCGGTAGCAGTAGCTGGTGCAATTGCATATATATCTGGGCTACCAGGAGCAACTGCAACATTACTAGGCAATCCAACTGCTTGTTCAAAGGCTGGGATTCCAGTAGTGATTCTAGATGAGTTAACATCTGGTCTAATTTCTGCCAAAGAAACTTGTGGAATAAAGTTATTCTGTTGTAACCAAACAATTACTGCCATCATCTTAGGATCTGGAGGTGCAGTAAGTAGTAGAGGTTGGATATCTGGGTTAAAGTTAAAAGAATTCACATCAGGACTTGTAGGAGAGAGGGGAGTGTCTAGTGTAATTCTTGGGTAAGCTGTTTGGTGACCTCCACCGCCATTAGAATTTAACTGAAAGTTCTGAGGGATAGTGATGGTTCCTTGAACAAAAGTAGTTCCGTTGCTTGGAAGAGGGAAGTTGCGACTGCTATAGAGACTATTAGTAGTATCAACTGGTGGCTGCGAGCCTCCTCCTGGAGGAGTTGGCTGCTGTTGAGTCACATATCCAGCGCGCAACTCAAGTGCCCCGTTGTTCTGGTTAATGAGGCTCGTGTTAGAAGCTAACCAGTTTACTGAGTACGGTCCTGAAAAATCATCAGTAAAGGTAGCTGAACCACCAGACTTTGAGATGCTCAGGTCTGCATTGGCTGCGTCAGCAATTTTTGCAATATCCTCAGTTCCCTGGGCAGGGGTCTGGTTATATATAGAAACAAGTGCTCCTGCAGGAGCCTCACCAGTAAAGACTGGAGTTTGAGAAATAGGATCGGTTATTGTGTTCTGTGCGTTCGGAGTCTTTCCATCAATTCCAGTAATAGTAATAGATGGGGCATTTGCTCTTGTGATGAGAGCGGCAACCAAGACGAGTGCGGCAACACCAGCACCGATCGGTAGTAAAAGAATTTTTTTCATACTGTCTTTTTATGGGTTACGGTTATTTATATTTATTCATGTAGTATTCTTTCAGACTACTTGTCATTTGTTCAATATTTTCTTTTTGCTGAGGAGTAAGCTTTCTACTCGCTTCATCGCCACTAAATTTCTTAACAATTACTGCTGTTATGATAGCAGTAAGAACAATCGCGATCAGGACAATGATAGTGAATCTCTTCACTGTCTTATCCTCAGAAGATGTAGCTTTCATGGGTCTCCTTTAATTCTATATTTATATATATTTTGATAATTTTGGCACGAAGTTATTAAGATGCATTGTGTCAAAGACACATTTGTCTTTACTATACTGATTTTTATTCTGTTACGCAATGCACTTATCCACGAAGTTATCCACAAAAAAACGCTCTTTTGAGCGTTCTTTATTTCACATCAACTCGACATAGTACCGGGCTATAGTGTATCAAGTGGATTTACGATGCCTTCCCAGATTGGAAGGGCTGCTTTAGCTGCGTCTTGCTCAGCAGATTGCTTAGACGGCCCGTCTCCTTTAGTAATTTTTGTATTTCCAATCATAACTACCATCGTAAAAATCTTTGCATGATCTGGCCCTTCTTCTTTCTCTACTACATAGGTCGGCGTAATACCGGTCTTTTCCTGGACTATTTCTTGTAGACGAGATTTTGAATCATAGTAGAGTTCTTGTTCAATGATCTCAGGAAGGTGTGTGATAAGGTGCTTTTTAATAAACTTGTCTACTACCAAGTATCCTTGGTCTAGATACATAGCGCCCAGTACTGCCTCAAAGGTGTTGGCTAAAATTAATTCTCTGGCACGGCCAGTAGACTTTGCCTCTCCTTTTGAAAGAAGAAGATGGTCTTCGTATCCAAGAGACCGAGCAATTTTTGAGATCATAACACCTTTAACCAGGGCCGCACGCCAGTTAGTCAGTTCTCCCTCGGGGTTCGGGTAGTTATTGTACAGGTACTCAGTTACGACAAGTTCTAAACACGCGTCACCCAGAAACTCGAGTCTTTCGTTGTGATCGAGAGGGAAGTTCTTGTTTTCGTTTAAGTATGAACGGTGGACAAAAGCCTGCTTGAGCAGGTCTTTGTTTTTGAATTTCACACCAATTTTTTTCTCAATATCTTGTATAGTGTCCATGGACATTATTTAGTTGCTTCAAGCATAGACAGTGCTTTATTAAATAGGTCTACGAGGTTTGGGTAATCCATTGATTCTCGTACCTCATCCTCGCGCATCCATTTAATCTCAGTAACATGACTCGCCTCATCAAAGGCGACCTCTTCTTGTTCAGTTTTAACGAGGTAGAAGTGGATGTTCTTGTTAATAGGCTCCTTTTCGCTCTTATCTATAAATTGGATTTCACCGATCTCACCAATGATCTCACCTGTCTCAATACCGGTTTCTTCCTTAATTTCGCGTAGAGCTGCTTCTTGCCATGTTTCTCCCTCTTCAACCTTTCCTTTTGGAAAAGTCCACTTATGATACATATTACGAATCGCTAAGAAGAATACCTTACCGTCAGTAGTTTCGCGGTAGACAATGCCACCGGCAGCGGTGACCACTTCGTCGTTTGCAAACTTATCACTAGCGCGAAAGATCGTACCTAGTACTCCATTAATAAACTTACCAGAGTTATCTCCACCAAAAGACTTACCAAGTTCAACGGCTTCGTTGATCACGGCCTTTGGTGGAACTTCGTGATCAAACATGAGTTCAAAAATACTCATCCGCAAAATAGCTAAATCAATAGCTGCAATTTGGTTAATCGGCCATTCAGGGGCAGTTTTTGAAATTAGTTCATCGATAGCAGGACGGTTAGTCGCAACACCGTCAATTATTTTAGCGCAAAAAACCTCATCTACTTTGTAGCCTGAGGTTTCGATATTACGAGCAAGTATGGTCTTTGTGTCTTTTTCTGGATCTATATAGCTCTCATACAGAGATTGGAGCACTAAAATTCGAGACTGATGACGAATAGATAGGTACGGCATAAAATTCTAATTTTAAAAATAAGAGGTAGAAGCTAACCCTTATTTCTTGTTTGTTTTTTTGGTAACATCAAGCACCTGACGACCACGATACTGGCCACACGTAGGACATGCATTATGCGGGGTCATCGGGTTCTTACAGTTTGGACAAATAGAAACTCCACCAAGCAATACTTTCTGGTTTTGACGGCGGCGCATCGCTGTTCGCGACTTACTCATCCGCTTTTTTGGCTCTGCCATAAAGGCACCCCTGTTCTTTCTAAATTAGGTCAATAAGTTGATGATTCATTATCGCATAAAACCTAAAAAAAGTAAATATTATCTGTTTTGTGATGCTTCTAGATAAGGCTGGTAGGACATAATGGCATGGTTTTCACATATTTTCTCAGATCGTATACGGGTGTGTGAGGCGTCGTGCGTATCCCGCATAATGATATTATGCCGACTATACCCACCCCATACCTCATGGCGGATCTCAGGACTAACCTCGTACACCCGGTAGGAGTAGGGAAGTGTGGTGGTAGTGCGAAATGACCCTACCAGTTCCGTGTCAGTCACAGAAAGCTGAAGCTGGAACGGCTGAGTAGTATCATTCCTAATCTGAAGATCGATATAGTTATATGAACAGGTAGCGCCACTTCCAAATGGGAGGGTACGGTTTGAATCCGGAAACACATCATACATGTGCAGGTACCGCTCGGTAACCGTTAAGGGAGTATGGAGTGTCATCCAGTAGATGAGGTTGGTGAGTTGGCAGAGTCCTCCTCCAGTTGCTATATCGAAGCCACCCTGGTCATTTAATACCATGCCGGGTTTGTACCCCTTGCTCCTACTAGGACGACCAACTCGTCTCCAAAATGACATCGTTTCTCCTGGCTTTATAGTAAGGCCATCAAGGTTTATGATTGCGATCTTTAGGTTATGCACTTTATTCTCCTGTATCCACATGTCTACATTACGGAGCTTACGGTAGAGGGGAGTCTGGTGCGTAAAAACAGTAAAAGGTAGTGCCTCACCAGACTGAGTACTGGCAAAACTCCTGGATTGCAGTAACCAAGCAAGAAAGCGTCGTGCTTGAAAATACCACGTAGCAAGTGTAAGACGGAGCTTGGATCTATATCGAGGTTTGTAATTAAACACTACACTACCGTACAATATTAATAATCTTATTCTTCACATATATAGTCTTCTTTGCATCAGTAAAGAGGCTAGCGTATTTAGTTTCACGAAGAGCAGATAGGGCCATATCCTCATCGCAGTCAGTAGGTATTTCGATTGTTCCACGAAGCTTTCCGTTCTCCTGAATTGTAATAGTAATTGTATCTGCCATAAGGAACTTGTCATTGTGTACTGGCCAGTTATAGACTCCTGAGAACAGACTCTCTTTAAACCCAAGCTGGTGCCATAATTCCTCCGCAATATGCGGACAAATAGGGGATAGTAGCTGGATAAGTACGGCAAGCGGATGAGGATAGCTTTTGAGAGTTTCCTTGTTATCACTCAAGAAGTTTGTAAATTCCATGAGGGTAGAGACCAGTGTATTGTACCGAAAGTCAGTGACTGCCTCGTTAAACTTTTTAATGGTCTGGTGAGTCTTTACTTGTAGTACTGTTTCTGGAATTTCAACCGAAATCTCAAGGAGTTGTTCAGGCGCATAAGTAATACCATTTGATATAGTGCTCTGTGCTAAATCCCATACCTTATTGAGAAAGCGTGAGACACCAGAAAGACCCTGGCTATTCCACTCTGCATCCTGCTCTGGTGGAGCAATAAAAAGTTCATATGCACGAAGAGAGTCTGTCCCATACTGAGCAACCATTTCGTCGGGAGAAACAACATTACCCTTTGACTTACTCATCTTGGCACCGTTTAGGTTTACCATGCCTTGGTTGAATAAGTGCATAAACGGTTCAGGCTGCGCAACCACTCCAAGGTCATAGAGAAACTTAAACCAGAACCGAGCATACAGGAGATGTAGTACTGCATGTTCAACTCCACCTACATAGAGATCTACTGGCATCCACTGTTTAAACGCCTCCTGGTAATGTTTTTGTAAAAGTGATGCTGAAGTATTTTCCTTATCTTTCATAGCATAGGCAAGGTAATACCAACAACTTCCTGCCCACTGTGGCATGGTGTTTGTTTCACGCACTGCTTTTCCTTCACATCGAGGACAGGTAGTATGCATGAATTCAGGAATGCCCGCGAGAGGAGACTCTCCGGTACCAGTTGGCTCGTATTTTTCTACTTGAGGGAGTTGTAGAGGAAGCTCGGACTCAGGTATTGCAAACCATCCTGGGTTAAGTTTTTCGCCTTCATTGTGTGGCTTCTCCTTGCAGTTCTCACAGTATATAAGAGGTATGGGTTCGCCCCAGTAGCGTTGACGAGAAAAGACCCAGTCACGAAGCTTAAAGTTTGTAGTAAGCTCACCAGAACCTAGACTGACTAGCTTTTCTGCAATTTTCTTTCTCGCATCATTTGAGGTTAGACCTGAAAACTCACCGGAATTAATAAGAATCCCGTCCTCGCAATAGCTGAGATTCTTTTTATCCCAACGCGTAAGCCAATCTGCAAGCTCCGCATGTACAATAGCAGGGTAGGAAATCTTGTCTTTAGTTACCCAGTGAATAGTATATGCCTCTTCTTCCTCAGTACTTACCTGAACTTTTTCTTCGTTTATTAATTCAAACATCACACCAGTGGTGTATGCTACTCGGTTCTGATCCTTGTGTGCTGCAAAATACTCAGCTCGAATTTGACCACCAAGGGTCTTTATAAATTTCAAGTTGCTGTATCCTGTCTCCTCTAATACTTCTCGCCTAGCAGCCTCAATTACATCCTCTCCCTCCTCAACACCACCCATAGGGAAAGTAGTCCATGGTTGCTTGGTCCACTTAAGTATAAGGTAGGTATTGTCCTTAGGATTGCGAACAATAGCCTGTACGGTTTGTCTTTCGACAGTTTTCTTACCCTCAACCGGAGGATTTTTGGTATCTATTCTATTTGGAACTACAGTTTCAATAATAGGGAGGTCATATTTTTTAGCAAACTCCCAGTCGCGCTCATCATGAGCTGGTACTGCCATTACTGCTCCAGTGCCGTAGTCTCCTAAAACATAGTCGGCTACAAGCACAGGAATCTTCTCGTTATTAATAGGGTTAACTGCATTAATACCGAGCAATTGCACTCCTGTTTTTTCTTTTGTCTCTTCAAGACGGTCTACATTGGTTTTTGCCTGGGTAGCCTTCACATAGTTAATCACTTCCTGTTTATTACTTAAAACATTGTGATTATCGTCAATAGCAAGAGTAACCCACGGGTGCTCAGGGGCAAGTACAATATAGGTACAGCCATAGAGAGTATCGGCACGAGTAGTGAAAACAGGAATACGCCCTTCTTTTGCTCCAGGGGTATCAAACTGAATAGTAAAATCAATCTTTGTTCCCTCACTCTTACCAATCCAATTTCTCTGCATAGCCTTTACCTTCTCAGGCCACTCAAGATCATCTAAATCGTTTAGAAGCCTATCTGCGTAGGCGGTGATTTTAAGTATCCACTGGGGAACCCTTTTCTTTTCAACTACTGTGCCACAACGGTCACATTGTCCGTCGACCACTTCTTCGTTTGCTAAACCAGTTTTATCTTTTGGGCACCAGTTAATTTCTTTATCTTCACGGTACGCGAGACCTTTCTCAAACATTTTCAAAAATATCCACTGGGTGAACTTGTAGTATTCAGGGTCGGTAGTATCTATCTCGCGAGACCAGTCAAAGCAGGTACCCATCTGTTTAAGCTGCTGTTTTATGCCGGCAATATTCTCGTTGGTTGCAATACGCGGATGGACGCCTTTTTGTAGTGCGTAGTTTTCGGCAGGAAGACCAAATGCATCCCAACCCATTGGGTGCAATACATTATATCCCTGGGCTTTTTTAATGCGAGCAGCTACATCAGACAGGACATAACCACGCCAGTGACCGACATGAAGACCTGATGCTGAAGGGTAGGGGAACATATCCAGAACATAGTACTTTTCACGGGTATCTGAGTCTTGTGCTGTGTTAATGCCGGTACTTTCCCAGATGCCTTGCCATTTTGGCTCGATGTCTTGTGGAGTGTATTTCATAAGGGGGGATATGTAGTCCTATATATACACGCATTATAGCAAATGTATGAAATTTTGACATAAAAAAATCTGGGTATACCAGAAAGACTACACAAAAGAGATAAATACTAGAGCATCAGCGTTGGACTTTGGTTGGCTGTTAACATAATCGTAATCACAGAAATTGCAATAATTAACACGAGCCAGATCACAACTGGGACTTTTTTCTTTTTCTCGAGATACTCAATTTCCTCCGCTGCCGTGTCGATATCGCCAACTATTTCTGGAGTATCATACGTGTCAGGTTGTGATGCTGGGTTTGTCATTGAGACTATTATACCCGGAAATCATAGATCCCGTCAATAATCGGATATGATTTGTGGCACCCATTACATAGGATATGTGTTTGAGCGAAAAGAAGGAGATGGGAAGTGCAGCTTGGACACTGGAGTATTCCGGTCAGTGCTTCCTGTTCTTTGGTCCGTGAGTTTTTGAGTTTACCGGTACCCTTTTGGGCGAGCACAAAAATACTGGGAGCAAAGCGGATAGGGGCAAACAGTATCTGGAATACTTTTTCTAGTAGTACCATTACTGACACCGGAAGGATCTTTTTTATAAGCCCAGCGCGAAGGTTAGAAACTGAAAGAATCCTGCGAATAGAAAGGCCACTTTTTCGTATCTTTCCTTCAATCCAGGTAGGATGAAAGTTATAAAACAGGTCACTTTGATCCTCTGGTTCATGTTTAAATGGATTACGCTTACCCTTACGCATGAAATATTTTACCACCGCCAAAAAATGGCGCTTATTTGCGTATTCAATAACCGCGTAACCACTTTCCTTTATGGTTCGAGAAATCTCAGCCATCACCCCGTCAGCGTTTTCAATGTGGTGCATCATGCGTACTGTCTGGAGAGCAGACAAGCTCTGATCCCGGAAAGGAAGGTGGTAAGCGTTAGCTGCTACAAAGTAAGTGTTTTCACGAGTAGCGTGCATACTATGTGCTTTTTTGAGGTTTTCTATGGAGTAGTCAGAGACAATGACGGTATCAAAGTGGGATGCATAAGCACCAAAAAGACGGCCAAATCCAGCTCCAAGGTCAAGATATGTTCCGCCTTCAGGAATATGGCGGAGCATCCTCTTAATCGCTATTCTTTCAGCTTGATCTTCGTACTTTCGAGTAATATCCTTATCTTCCCAATACTGGGTATAGTCGTACCCCTGTTTGTCATAATCTGCGATGTTTTGCATACAGGTAATATAGCATGGGAGGCTTACCCTGTCGAGAAGAAAATACTTGACCAAAGGCATTAGTTATGATATAATAATCATACAAAAAGTAGCTATATAAGGCTATTTTAGTTCCTTTCCAACCTAGTCTCTTACTGGAAGCCAGCCTGGGTATTGTTCTCCCACAGTACCTGGACTGGTTTCCAGTAATGGAAATACATTTTAGCCTAGAAATAGGTCAGGAGGCAGCCATGAGCGCCCAAAATCATCAACAACACCCCACCTTTCGCGCCCCCCACCTTGGGATGGGCAGAAATCATGGGCACGTTCAGGCCCAAACCAACCTCAAGCTGGTCAAGCACAACACTCTGGATGTTTCAGACATCGCTCAGATGTTGGGTGTCACGGCGACCCTTTTCCTACCGCAAGTGAGCGAAGAAGGTCGAAAGGTCATTGAGGAAGCCGGTCACATCATCGAAGAGGTGAAAGGGAAGGTCACGGTCGTTCTTGATCCTGAAAAAGCCGTGTCTTTTGCAAGGAACCATCACTTCTTGCAGATGGTGGTTAACAATGAGCGCATGGTGCAGGGACAGGATCTCCCTGACATCTTCGCCACCTTCGATAAGATTTCCGGCCAGAAATACATCGAGTTTTCCGGTGGTCTGGTCTGTATCTCCGGTGGTGTTATTCGCATTATTGGCAACGCCAACAAGGTGACAATCGAGAAGCTTCAGATCTCGCTTGAAAGGCAGATGGTGCAGATTGCCACCAGTCTTCTGTGGACTGGATGCCCGGATTCCTTTCCTCATGACGAGGAAGAGCTGGAGCAACACTGGGGAGCGGTTGAAATGGTCATGATCGGTAAGGGAAAGAAAGAAGCCCCGAAAGCCACCGAAAAAAAGACCATTCCGGCCGACCACCCCTACCGCCCGGTTCACTCAGGACCCGCGGTGACTGAAGCGCCACTCACGCAACTGAAGGTGGTTGCCACTTCTCCTGCAGTTTATCTGGGACCGAAGAAGGTCGAAGAGGTCACCAAGATTCAAGATCCAGGGTATGTGCTCACCAAGAACAAAAGCCTTGAGCAACTCAAAGAAGAAGCTCTTAACAAGCGCATTAAAAGTCCAATGCCGAAGTTTTCCCAAGTTCCTTTTGTGAAGAACGAAGGGCCTGAAGTGGAAGAGCGCAGGCTTTACAAAAAACTTTCGATGATGCCCTGGCACACGGTCTTTCAAGGCCAGTACACCGATGAGGAGTGGCTTGACTACTTCCTCGAGGAACGAAACAAGCAACAAATTGCTGAAGCCAACCTGGCTCAGCAACGAGCAAACGAAAAGGCCGCAAAGGAGCGCAAAAGAGCCTTCAGGCAGCAAAAGCAAGCCCCTTCGAAAACAAGTCCGGAGAAAAAGAACAAGAAAAACAAGAAAGGGAAGTAACTCCCATTCAGTCAGATTTTCCAAGAGGTTCACTCACAAAGTGAACCTCTTTTTATATGCCTTTATTTACTGCGAGTACTCATACCTTGCCCTGATACCCCCGTAACTGATATAGTGCACTCAATAGTACTAACAAATTCATATGGATACAAAAGGAATGAATGGTGCGTGTTGCACCAACGGCTCATGTGACTGCGGTCAAGGCATGGGAACTGGTATGGGTATGATGTATAAAGGAAGAAAATGGAAGAATGTTTTTATGATTGTAGCGCTTATTGCGTTCAGCTACTCAGCGGTAACCTATGCAAGAAGCTATGCGCATAACCAATACCCATCACAGACCTTTACGGTTTCAGGTGAAGGCAAACAAGTTGTTATCCCTGATGTTGCGTCATTTACCTTTAGTGTAATCACGGAAGGAACAACAGACCTCGGTAAAGCACAAAAGGAAAATACTGAAAAGGCAAATAGGACTATCGCGTTTGTAAAAAGTTCTGGAGTAGATAATAAAGATATTAAAACCTCTGGTTACAATGTAACACCTCGCTATCAGTATCCTGATTGTGGTAAGGGATCGTGTCCAGCACCTCACATAGAAGGATATACAGTAACACAGTCTGTCGAAGTAAAGGCGCGTAACTTTGATAAAGTAGGAGATATTCTAAAAGGCGTCGTAGATAACGGAGCAAATTCAGTTTCTGAACTTACCTTCAAAGTAGATGACGATACGCAGGTACAGAACAAAGCTCGCGCTACTGCTATTGCGCAAGCACGAGAAAAAGCTATATCGGTAGCGCAAGCAGGAGGATTCAAGCTTGGTACTATTACCTCTCTGTATGAAGAGACTCCCATTGACCAGTACGCGTATGGTATGGGAGGAAGCGAAGGTGTAAAAGCCCCATCAGCAGCACCAGCTCCTGCTCTTGAGCCAGGCTCACAAGAAGTTACCGTCAAGGTAAATGTCACCTTTGCCATTGATTAGGTAAAAAAACGTGAAGTGAGTCTAACATAATAGCCCCGGGATGGGGCTATTATTTATGGTTGGAGTACTCCGTTACTTTCACCGTCTACCTTGATAACTACGTTCTTGATATACGGGAATTGTTTCAGTGTTTGTTCTATTTGGGCGCGAATAGCAGATACGCGACACGAACCGGCCACTCCTTGTTCTAAACTTTTATTGAAGTTCACGGTTGCGGTATCTCCCACGAGTTCAAAGTCTTCTATGACAACATTGGGGTTAATTTGGGTTGCAAGACCACGAGTCTCTTCAGATAATGACGGACCATGAAGCAGGAATTCGAGTGCCTTTTGGGCAGTGAGCCAGTCATGTTCTTTGATAAAGTCCGGCATAATGCGAGGAGAAGGAATAACACTGTCACACTGGCTCGCAGGGTTGAGTTCAGTCTGGGTAAAGTAGGCTGCTACTTCAACAAAAGAGCTCAGTGACATAGTAAGCGGGATAATAACGGGGTCGATAGCTGAGCCATCTTTTGGTGAGCTCCAGAAGACTTGCAGCTCCACTTGATCTGAAGTAGGTTTTGCCAGTAAATAATCGATCTGCTTGCTGTAGTAACCGAATTGCCCCGCATCAGGTGCATCGGCATAGGCCGAGTCCTCAAACAATACTGTCTTAGTACTCGTATCTAGTAACCGAATTCGTACGACATTTTCAAAGACGCGGGCTGTACCTTCTAGTGTAAAGGGGAACGATACCGTGTCTCCCGCCTTAGGATAGGAGAGAGTAATGTTTTCACTACCTGAAACAACTGTGGTTTTTGAAAATGGTAAGTTGTAACGACGCATATATAATGCAGCTGTTACAACCAGCACGAGACACAAGATAATAAAAATAAGAACAGATTGTTTTTTTGTCATTGTAAAGCTTATTACTGGTACGCTGTTGCACTTATCCTACTACACTTTTTTATCTAGTACTACTAGCCCTTCAATATGTGGCGTATGTGGGAAGAAGTTGTAGAGTCGTGAGAAGGAAATGGTGTATTGTTCAGACAACATTTTCAGATCTCGTGCTTGCGTTGCGATATTGCATGACAAGTAGATAATACGAGAGGGGAGTGTTTGCAAAATCCTCTGCGTTACTTTTTCATGTAATCCTGCTCGCGGTGGGTCTAAAATTATCTGAATATCTGAGGTTATATAGTCGAGTAGCTTTTCTGCAGGGGAACAAAAAGATTCAAACTTTTGAGATTCTTTATGTGAGGAAATAAGCTTTTGGTTTTCTTGAGAAAAACTCACCGCTTCTTGGTTGTCCTCAACCTGAATACAGCTACTAATCTTGTCCGAAAGTGCAAGGCTAATTGTTCCTACCCCTGAGTAATAGTCAACGAGTGGTATGTCCGGCATAATATACTCTCCAATGTCACGAAGCGCCATTTCACACACGGGGATATTAACCTGAAAGAAACTAAACAAGCCATAGCGCAGAGTGGTGTTCAAGATTATTTCCTCAAGATATTTGTGCCCTTCGTGGTACAACAGCTTGGTTGGTACTGAAGCAGGGGATTTATGTGTTGAGTAGTAGAGCGTAAACCCAACCAAACCAGATGTAAGTTCTGGATATTTTTTAAATTCAAGCTCATCCTTAATGAATAACCCCGCAATAACCTCACCTTTTTGGTTTGAGCGAATAATAATCGCCTTTAAACTCCGGTTGGTAATCTTCTGTTCACGAATCCAAATGAGGATATGCTCGGCAGCTTTCTGGATAGCAGGTGAGGCAAGGAGTGACCCTGCTACGGGAATCTTAGTTTTTGTCCCACGATTAAAAAATGCTAGCTGGATTACGCCTGCTTCATCCTGGGTAAACGAAAACTCCATTTTATTACGGTACCCATATTCAACCGAGTCCGTTGCAATCTCAGGAGTAATTTCAAGGCCACCGAGATGCTTGTAGGTATCCCGGGCAATGTCCATTTTCATGGTGTTCTCATACGCCAAATCCATAATCTGCCACGGGGAAGTAGACAAGTACGATGCTTCTCGTACTGTAAGGCGATGCGATGATGGGGTCACTATTTCTTTGGCAATGGCCTCGGAGTAATCTTTCTTCTTTGCAATGCGTTCAGCCAGCACTGTCTCACCAGGAAGTGCGTTCCATACAAAAAACGGGTGGCCCGTTTCGTCATGGGAGAGCCCTTGGCCTCCATGTACTAGTTTTTCTATTTCTAGTTCAAACATAGATACAGTATACCACAAAAAACAAAGAACCCCGCTAAGACGGGGTCTTTGGCGGGGCCGGTTTTCGGTTAGTGACCTGAAAAGCTAGCTTCCTCGAATGCCATGGCATTTGCATTAGCCAGCAAAAGAGTTGAACTTGCCTCCAGGTACTCAAGAGTTTTGTGGGGCTGAAAGTCTTTTTGGTTCCATGACATGTCCGGAAAGTTCTCCAGCAGTTCCTGCACAACAGGATCCAGGCTTTCGCTTGTGAAGTCACCTTTGACGATAAACTTCATGTTGGGCGCCCTTTTCTTGATGGCGTAAAAAAGCGTGTTGAGTTCACGAGGAGACATTTCCTCATCGTTAACTTCATCAGAAAGTTGGATCTCAAAAGCGTCGATGTGTTTCTGATGGCCGGCAATCTTGTTCGCCACCCTTTCAAGACTACTGGAGTCTAAAATCATCTGATCATGGTAACTTAAAACCAAGGAGATATCCGGGTTCTCTTGTTTAATGCGCTTAGTTTGGGTCGGAGTAAGCCACCCACAAGACAAGTGAAGGCCGTGCAGATTGAGACCCACCTCTGAGAGAATGGTTTTGATGTACAGGAACAAAGACAACTCCGATGAGCCTAGAAAGCTTATGAAGTTGTAGGTGCCTTCTTGCTGGAAAGCCTCACTTACCTTAGTGAGCCAGGGTGAACGAATCGACTGAGGAGCTACCTCCATCCCAATGCCAAGCATGCGCCCTGGCAACTGTTTTTCGAAGTTGTCTATGACAAACTGGATGTCGTTGGGGTTCGTTGCGCCGAGAAAAGCGCCAACAAATGATGGGGAAGGGTTCTTAGACACAGACTTGCTCCTTACTTATTATCCAGGTCTTCTGGATGATGCGGTTGAAAGTCCTCAAGGTACGAGGGTCGTACCCCAGGTTTTTGGTTTTCCACGCTTGGTTTGCGACCATAAGTGGAGATGGGGTCTGGTGTTGCTTCTGCTATGTCCGCACGAAGCTGAAGACGTTTAGGTTCTGGCATAACTCCTCCTTATAACGGTCCGGTGAGGCGAGAAAGCGCCTTCTGGTTGGAATCCTGTTGTTGCTTCAGGTTGTGGTAGTGCTCAGTCAGCCAGGCTACAAGGGTAATATCTACGCGACCCTTGTTGTTTTCCCGTGCCTGATGGAGAATAGCCTCCTTTACTTCAGGAGGAAGGGTATTTAAAAACCCCGCAATAAACATGTCCATGATTGTTCTCCTTCTTTGGTGTTATGTATGACAGAAGAGCTATTCCTCTTCCTCGTCTTCTGCGGGCTGAAAAGTATCGGTTGGCAATTCGTAACATATTTGAAATGTGCTCACCATCTTATGCACAACAAACATGTCCAAAACCACTTCGTTTGCATTTCCTCCGTGAAGCAAATTAGCATAGTTCTGAATCTGATTTAATACGGACACAGGCAGAAAGACAGTGATCGGCTCCATTGTTTCGTCCCGCTTCCGTAAGTTTCTTTTGTAGGTTTTGATCAGCTCCTGAAAACCCTCTTCATCTTTCTTGAGGTGGTCGATAAACATTTCAATTAAACTCTGCATAAGTTCACTCCTTCTTTCATTGTAATACGCGAATTGGGAAAGATCAGTTTCGCTCTCGTATTATACTCGGTTGTGAGATAAAATGGAAGAATATGGCACTAATAAGCAAAAAACAAGTAGAGAAGTTTCAAGAAACTATCTGGGACTTCTACGCAAAAGAGAAGCGCAGTATGCCGTGGCGCAATACTTCTGATGGGTATGCCATCCTCGTTTCAGAGATCATGCTCCAACAGACACAGGTTGAGCGAGTGCGGGTAAAGTATGAAGAGTTCCTTCGTGCGTTTTCTACCTTTGAGGCACTCGCTACCGCGCCACTGAGTGCAGTGCTACTTGTATGGCAGGGGTTAGGCTATAACCGTCGTGCTAAGTTTCTGAAACAATGCGCTGAAATAGTTATGACAAACCATAACGGAACATTACCCAGAACCCCGCAAGAACTAATCATGCTTCCAGGAATAGGGAAGGGGACAGTGGGGTCACTGCTCGCCTTTGTATATAACCGACCAGTAGCTTTTATTGAAACTAATATTCGTAGGATCTTCATCCATCATTTCTTTCCTAATCACGAACAAGTGAGTGACGCAGATATATTGCCACTCGTAGAGGCAACGCTAGATCCTCATAATCCCCGTGAGTGGTACTATGCGCTCATGGACTACGGAACCTACCTTGTTAGGCAGGTACCGAACCCAAACAGAAAGAGTAAACACCATATAAGACAGTCTCGGTTTGAGGGAAGTACTCGCCAAGTACGTGGGGCAATAATGCGAGAACTTACCAAGAACCCAGAGGGACTTTCTATTACGCAGTTAGATATGATCCTTCCCTGTACCCGTGAGCAGATCACACACGCGTTAACAAGCCTCATAAAAGACGGCTTACTTGTGGAAAAACAAGCAAAGTATTGCATAACATAGCAGTTTTATATACAATATGACCTCATCCCAATTTCAAGGAGGCAGAGCCAATGCGCACTGCGACAAATGGTAACCAGGCTAAAAAAGCCGCACAACCGACCAACACTAAGGTGAGTGAGCGAGAACATATCACCGACCCCGGTGAAATGCACGAATTCTTGACCGGTCACGAAACCAGGATCGGTGAGCGCGGAATCAAGATGGCGTGGATTCCAAAGGAAGACGGGATTCAAAACACCGCGCAGCTTATCAGTAAGTTGCGTAAATCAAATGTTTTGCGGATTGATGATTCAAGGGTAAGTCAGGCCGTCGTAATTGCCGCTCTGGACGGCAAGTACGCAAAAAGAGAAACAGGCTTTGAGGTCGTACTGTGCAAAACATGCCCAGGTTCTATCCTGAGTATTGAGCATCTTAGGTCCCTGCAAAGCATCTTCGTTTAAACAACGGCCACATGGCCTCTCATGAAAAGCCCCGCAGGAAACTGCGGGGACTTTGTTTTATGAAGCCTGCGTAAAAGTTGCGGGCAACTCTACTTTTTCAAATTCCATCACATCCTTCTTGGTATTAAGAGTATTCCAGAACCCTTCATGCTTAAAGAGTCGAAACTTGATCTTCGGAAATACATCGTACTCAATACTGCCTTTTTCTGGCAAGACTTCAAGGAGTTGCTGGCGGTTAAAGATATACCATCCGCATGAGACCCATTCTTGCAGGGTAGGTTTTTCCACAAACTGCCCAAAACCATCCTTTTCTGTAATAAGACCAAAAGGCAACATAGGGTGAGCCACACAAACACTGTTTTCACGAATTTCTTCTAGTGTCTTTAAATTAATATCTGTGATGTCGTCACAGTTTAGAACCAATACCCATTCAGACTTAGTCAAAAGCATGGCTTTTCTAATTCCACCAGCAGTACCAAGTGGTTCCATCTCAATAGCAAACTCAATTGGGGCTGACGGATAGTTCTCGCGAATAAAGTCCACCACCTGACCAGCTTTATGCCCTACAGATAGCACGATTTTATCTACCTTGCCCAGTGTATAATCGAGCTGGTGAGCAAGAATTGGCTTACCTTTTACTTGAATCAAAGCCTTCGGGAGTTCATCTTCCATCCTAGTACTTTTTCCGCCTGCGAGAATAATTGCATCCATGAGAGTAATTTAGATATATAACGATTTCATGGTAGCGCATCAAGCGTACTTGTGCAATCTTGACTCATAACTATAATATCTATATGAAACTTATCTCTTGGAACATTAATGGTATCCGTGCAGTACATAATAAAGGACTATTTATTCCCTTTATTGAAAAATATAAGCCAGACATCCTGTGTCTACAGGAGACCAAGGCTGAGCAACACCAGTCGGAGGTTGACCTACCTGACTACACAGAGTACTGGAATTCGTCTTCTGCTCGCAAAGGATATAGCGGGACCGCTATCTTTACTCGCGAAAAACCAATCGCGGTTATCAACGACATTCCAGCAGATATTGCGCACAAATACAAACTAGATACTGACCAGTATGGAGACCCCAACAAAGAGGGGAGGGTAGTAGCTGCGGAATTTCCTACTTTTTACGTCGTAACAGTATATACTCCAAACTCAAAAGAAGATCTTTCACGTATACCATTACGACATAAGAAATGGGATCCAGCTTTTCTTGAGTACATAAAAAAACTGGAGGAGAAAAAACCAGTCGTATTTTGTGGAGACCTCAATGTTGCACACAATGAAGAAGATCTCTCGAATCCGAAAGCAAACAAAGGGAAACATGGCTTTACTGATGAAGAACGAGAGGGAATAGACCAGATGGTTGATGCTGGTTACTCTGATTCTTTCAGGCTTTTTAAAGAAGGTAATGGTCACTACACCTGGTGGAGTCATTTTGCGAAAGCCCGGGAGCGCAATGTCGGCTGGAGAATAGACTACTGGTTCGTCTCACAGAAACTACGCAACAAAATCGAAAAAAGCTATATCTTACCTGAAGTAATGGGGTCAGACCACTGTCCGGTGGTACTCGAGCTAAAGGATTAGAGATTTATTTAATAGAGATAATAAGACACCCGCAAACCAGCGGGTGTCTTATTTATTGCTCTATTTACCTATTTATTATATAATACTAAGGTTCTGAATTGTTCGAACCTGAACAACATGGACAAATAATTAAAGGGGGGCATCTAAAGATGTCAAAGCAGGATTGTCAGTTTACCTCCTCGGTATTTCCTACCCAGGATCTCAGTTTCGGAAAAGATGGTAAAACTAAAGAAACCATCGTCCGTGGAGGAAGGGATAAGATTTCCCTACTCAAACCGGCCTTCATTGGTAACGACATCGAAAAGATTGGCGTGATCGGCTGGGGCTCACAAGGCCCTGCTCAAGCACAAAACCTCCGAGATTCCCTGGAGGGATCAGGAGTCAGGGTCACTGTTGGTCTGCGTTCTGACTCTCGTTCAATCCAAAAAGCTCAAGAAAAAGGTTTCACCAGTGACAACGGAACTCTAGGCGAAATGCATCAGGTGATTCAGGAATCAGATCTCACGATTCTTTTGATCTCAGATGCCGCCCAGGCCAAAGAATATCCGGAAATTTTCAACTCACTACAAAAAGGATCGATCCTGGGGTTGTCGCACGGGTTCTTACAAGGTCACCTCACCAATCAAAGGGAGTGGTTTCCTGATCACATCGGTGGGGTTGTTATGTGCGCCCCAAAAGGAATGGGGCCGTCAGTACGACGGCTCTATGAGCAGGATAGCGGGATTAACTGTTCTTTTGCTGTTGAGGGTCTCAACAACGAGGAACAGTTGCAGGATATTGCCTTGGGCTGGGGGGTCGCACTTGGAGCTCCCACCATCTTCAAGACAACACTTAAAAGTGAGTACAGGAGTGACATTTTTGGCGAACGTGGCATCTTGCTAGGTGCTGTCTGGGGAATCATCGAGTTCTTGTTTCGCTACTTCCGTGCTAGCAACCCGTTTGGTAGCTACGAAGAAGCTTTTCGTGAATCCGCCGAATGCATCACTGGCCCGCTATCAAGGTTTATTTCCCACCACGGCTTGCTTGCAGTCTATGAAGCCTTCGTTGGTAAAGACAAGGTGTTGTTCGAGCAATCGTACTCCACTGCTTACCCAGCGGCGCTGGAATTGCTCACAGAAATTTACGAAGAAGTGGCGTCAGGCAATGAAATAAGAAGTGTTGTTATGGCGGGAGATCGTTTAAATGATTTTCCGATGGGGAGAATCGATAACACCATCACATGGATCACGGGAGAAAATGTTCGGCTCAAACGCGACACCGACCCCGTTGCCCACATCAACCCCATCACTGCCGGTGTGTATATCGCCACCATGATGGCACAAATTGCCGTCTTGGAAGAAAACGAACATCCTGTTTCAGAACAAGTAAATGAGACCATCATTGAAGCGGTGGATAGCCTGAACCCCTACATGCACCACAAAGGCGTTGCTCATATGGTGGACAACTGTTCCACCACCGCCCGGCTAGGTGCGCGAAAATGGGCTCCTCGATTCGACTACCTGTTCACCCAAAAAGTTGCTTTGCCACTAGGCGAAGTAAAAGGTCTCGTCAACACTCAAAGTATCGAGCAGTTCAAGACTAATGCCATCCATCACGATGCTGAAATCTGCCGGGAACTGCGCCCACCGATTGATATCGCCTTGGCGTAATGACGCAAAACAATAGTTCTTCATGGGAGGACCTGCGCTGGCAGGCCTCCCACTTTTTTTATATAAAATTCCATTTGAAAAAGTGGGATTTTTTTGTATACTACAATTTCCGCGCATAAAAGAAGAATAGAGTGCGCTGTACCTTTCCAATCCACAAAACGACTACGAATAAAAACCAATAAAGCACATCAAACAGGATGCCAAGGAGGCAACAGATGAACACAGTAACACGCAAGCGCATGGATATAAACAAGGGGAGACTGCGAAGAGTTACGCCAACCCCCGAAGCACCCGGACAGTGTCTTGTCCAGATTTGGGATCACGAGGAGGGGGAACTTTCTCCTCGCAACATCACTATCACCGACATCCTCGTGACGCTCTTTCGCTTTCTGCGCATTGCACGAATTCCAACAGTGTTTGTACAAAGAAGGCACTTGGTGTACTACCAGGCCTACTTTGTCTTACCTGCCCCGATTTTCCTCACCGCAAATAAGGGTGGGGTACACATCGGTCCGACCGAAACGAGGCAAAGCAACACGACTACTGCCTACCTTGAGCGAATTGGCGGAATGACATTTTATGCACTGAAATCCGCATGGAGTCGCATTGGCTTTCACCTCTCACAAGTGGAGATTGCCCTCGGCTCTACCTCATGCGGACAACTTGTGATAACTCGCATCGAACAACAGGTGTATGACAGTAGTGGCAATCCGCTCAATACCAACATTCATTCGTTGTTTGAAAACGAGTTAACATGGTTTGCTATGCTTGTTCAGATGCTCATTCCTGAAAAACAAGCGATCGTGTTACTTAACTCGATTAGCAAGGAACATCCTGTCGTCAACAGAGACTTTCCTGGTGTTGCTATCCTGCATAAAGATGCCGGCAGTGATATCAGTGAAGTGTTTCGCAAATACAAAAGTGGCGTCATCGTGATGCCACCTGACCTTTGGTGCAAAATGGATCTTGCTGGAAGAAATATCAGTGAAGATTCCGGTTGGCCCGTTGTGGTCTGTTGCGCACCCGACGGGTATGTTGCGAAAAACAAAAAAAGTCAGTCGGCAATGTGCGACTACTTTAGTCCCAACCCACCCCCTGAACCTGAGGGACATTCTGGATCTGCCATCCTACTTACCCAGGAAGCGAATCTTGTTCCATCTCTTAAAGCAATGCTTATGGGTAACAACCCATTTATGTACGCTCGACACCGTATGCACATGTAATAATGTGCATACTCTTCAAACCCGGTCCATGTGGCCGGGTGTTTTGTTTTTAACGGTCACAAAATGTAATAGAACTACAAAGCGGAATATATCCGGCTATTAACAAAATCATTCCAATAAGCACAATAGCTGCCATAAATGCACAAAACACTATTACCACTTTAGCTCTTTATATCTTTTTTAGGTCTTCCAAATACGAAATAGTATATAATGAGCGCATGGCAAAACAAACTACAAAATTCATTTGTAATGGCTGCGGAGCAGAGTATGTCCGTTGGCAAGGGAAATGTGACCAGTGTGGCCAGTGGGAGACCCTGGTTGAAACTATTGTTACCAAACAAGATAAAGGCCTGACCTCTCGTACGAGAGTAGCTGGTACTACTTCAGTACCACAGTCTCTTGCTAGCATTAATACTGAGAAAGTAGCACGGATTAAGACGGGGATAGGAGAGCTAGATAGTGTTTTAGGTGGCGGTATTGTTCCAGGATCTCTGGTACTGCTCGGCGGAGACCCCGGTATTGGAAAAAGTACCTTACTTTTGCAAGCAGTAGCCGGCATTGCTAAAGCGAACCCAGAAAAAGAATTACTGTATGTGAGTGGCGAAGAGTCTGCACAACAAATTAAGCTACGGGCAGATCGCCTTGCAATTGGGAGTAAAACCATCCACATCTTACCTGAGCAGGATTTAGATACCATTATTGCAACTATTGAGCAGCAAAAACCACTGGTGGTTATTGTCGACTCAGTCCAAACAACAGTTTCAGCTGAAATCGCTAGTGGCGCAGGGTCAATTGCTCAGGTCAAACATGTGACCGAGTCACTCATGCAGATTGCAAAATCCACCCATACCCCAATTATTTTGATCGGGCATGTTACCAAAGACGGTGGAATTGCTGGACCTAAAACCCTCGAACACTTAGTGGACGCGGTTCTCTACCTTGAAGGAGATCGCTACCAGAGTTTTCGTGTTTTGCGCGGTATTAAAAACCGTTTCGGAAAGACTTCTGAAGTAGGTATCTTTGAAATGATCGGAGAGGGAATGAGTGAAGTAAAGAATCCATCCCAGGTATTTTTAGAAGAACGCCTTGCCAACACGAGTGGCGCCGCTATTACCAGTATTATTGAAGGAAACCGACCTTTTCTGGTTGAAATCCAGGCTCTTGCTTCTCGTAGTTACTTTGGGTACCCCAAGCGCACGGCCAGCGGAATAGATCTTAATCGCCTTAACCTTCTCATTGCAGTAATAGAAAAGAGAGCAGCGCTTGACCTTGGACAGTTTGATGTATATCTCAATGTGGTGGGAGGCATTAAAATCCGCGACCAAGGAACTGACCTGGCTGCAGCTTTAGCTATAATCTCGGCATCAAAGAATAAACCCATTTCGGCTACTACTGCTATCTTCGGTGAACTTGGTCTTTCTGGTGAAGTGCGCTCAGTGCCTCACCTTGAGGTACGAATTGCAGAAGCCATCAAACTTGGATTTACTACTCTGATCTTGCCGAGACAAAAGCAGGGGAGTACAATCAAAAAAGACACCAACATAAAAGTTATTGAAGTCCGTAGCTTAAAAGAAGCCATGGACGCGGTACTATGATCGACCAACAAACATTCGTTATTATTATTTCGCTCACTACCGCCGTCTCGTATATTTTTATACGACGATATTTTTCTATCGCACCACGCTATATGATGTACGCGTCACTGGGCATAGTACTGGGACTCTTTGCAGGCACCTTGATTGCCTGGCCACTGGCAACTTTTCTTGGACGCTTTGGAGTTGTAGTTGCTCCATATTTACTGGGTATCGTTCTTCTTTTCTTTGTAGAGGCCTTTATTATTGAGGGACCTGAGATTATCCGATCATTCATGACTGTAGAGAAGAAGGAGCTCGATATGTGGGAACAACACCGGATCACTACTGCAGCAAAGAGAATTTCAGGGCAAGACATACAATCATAATATGACTACTGTAAAGATACTAGATATTCCCATTAGCGCCGTTACTTACGGCGATGTTTTGTTGCACATAGAAGACTACATTGCTTCAGGCAAGCCGCACCATATCATAACGGTTAACCCAGAGATCATCCTGCATAGTCAAAAGAACGAGACTATGAGGAAAGCACTTCTTTCCTCATCACTTAATACGCCAGATGGTATCGGACTTATCTGGGCCAGTAAGTTTAATAGCCTTAAGCAAAGTGGATCTTTGATATCCAACATCCCCATATTTCTCGTAACAGCTTTTGCTGTTGTATGTAACAAGAAGTGGTTATCTTCACAACTTCCTATGCGCGTTACTGGCATTGACCTAGTAGAGCAGATCACGAAAAAAGCCTATGATACGAAATGGAAGATTCTTTTTTTGGGGGCAAAAGATGGTGCAGCACAGCTAGCATGCAATACTTTATCTAAAAAATACAATATACCCACCAACCAATTTATTTCATCTGACCTTAATCCAACTGACCCGGAAGCAATCAAAGCAGTGAAAGACTTCAAGCCAGATATCTTACTAGTAGCATACGGTAGTCCTAAGCAGGAGATCTTTATATACAGCAATCTAGAGAAGCTTGCTACACCGGTTGTCATAGGGGTGGGTGGCTCTTTTGACTTCATTTCAGGCAAGACTATGAGAGCTCCAAAATTTATGCGAAGCCTTAGTCTTGAATGGCTCTGGCGCATCATCCTGCAGCCCAGCCGGATTGCTCGTATCGTTCGAGCAGTCGTAGTGTTTCCTCTTAAGGTGCTACTATCTAAATAACCACATAGTTGGTTATTTTGCTTTTTACAGCCAAATATAGGATAATATTCCCAAGCACCTGAACAATCTACAGAAAAGGAGATCCTCATGCCCCGAGCACCCAAGCCTTCACAATCACCGATCACCGATCGGCTCATGTACCGTTACTTTGTTGTGGTTCTCATCGAGGCACTCCTCATGAGTGTCTTCACCCCTGTTATCACTGTTTTGTTTGGTGTTTTTGAGGGATTCCGCTTTTTTGCGGTAGCTTTAACTACACTTGTACTCAACAGTCTCCCGCTCATGGTTGCCATCTCAATGACTGGCCCTGAAGAAGAGATGATGTACCAAAGAAACGGAGTTCTTGAGGGAGAGAACACTATCTTTAAAGCAAACATCCATGAACAACAAGGTTGGATACGAGATCTTAAAAAAGATAACTCAGCACTCAGCAAGGAGCTAAGAGAGCTGCAACAAAAGCAACTACACGCCCCAAGAGTAACGCTTGTACCGTTTAAAGACGGACCGATCCAGTCGGTATCTGACAACTAAAGGAGAAGACTATGAGCCAGCAACTGAAGAACCTTGAAAAAGGTATCAACTTTTCTTTTGTGGTGGGCTTAGCGCTCATCCTTATTGCACCACTCTTCAATGCGACCATTCACCTTCAATCCATTGGAGTTTTGGTTGTCGTACGCCTTTTTCTTTTTGCAGTTACTTTCGGACACCGAGAATCCCTCATGTTCATCGTTGAAGCAAAAAGTAAGTCACAACCAAAAAAGAAGAAAAAGAGGTGACCCGTGAGAACACCATTCCAACGCATCTCAGATATTTTAAACTCAATCACTATGGTCTTTGAGGATATCAGAGACTGGGTGGAAGAAAAGGTAGATGAAATCAACCGTCATCCTGACGAGACAAAGACCGGCTCTTCATATAGGAAGAAGGAGTAAGACATGGACAAAGAACCAATTGAAATTTCCGGCGATAAAAAGGTGTTCGAGCCATACTATGGCAAGACCATCATCACTGAAGTGCAACTAAAAAGACATATGTTTCCTGAGTGTGGCTTTGACGAAAGAGACTCCCGAGTATTCTTTGCAGTTATTATCCCTAACTCTGGATCTGCAAATACTTGGGGGGACAAACTATATGGCGTTCTAAGAATTAAAAAACCAGAGCACCCAAACCCGATTCTTTCAAGCCTTATTCAAGAAGAGGTGAACTACGAAGGAAAGCCGCAGATCTATTGCTTTGGGTCTAACTCTGACACCAAAGTTCTAGCTAACTCCGTATATCACGCGGTGGCAACGCTGCACAAAAACTACGGAAATCAGTTATATGTCTTTAATGGGAATACATATCCCTGGCCTAAATCCGGAGTTGTGCTTCAAAGAATCAAAGACTCGCAGGTGGTGCCTCTACCAGAATTAAGGAGGGCATAAGCATGTCAGGAAAAGATTGGAAACATCACGTGGGCACACTCGAACTAGCACAGTTAGTTTCTACGGATGTCAGCGATTAATACCAAATCAGATTTTTTTCAGGGCAACCGTAGTTTACACTACGGTTGCCTATTTTCTTGACTTTTTTCTGTAAGCGTGCTAGAATGGGTACAACAATCAAGGATGCAGATGAGATAGTCTTAGACTATCTTTTTTTATGTCCCGCATTGCAATATTAGTCACATAGATACTATGAATCAAGAATTCTTACTTGCTCTCGATCACCTGGCTGACGAGAAGAAAATGGATAAAGGTGCAATTTTAGAGGCGGTCGAGGCAGCACTTGCTGCGGCGTATCGTAAGGACTACGGTAAACCATCACAGATGTACCGTTGCCAAATCGACCCTGAAAACGGTGCGATGCAGTTTTGGCAGGTAAAAAAAGTCGTTGAAGAAATCACTGATGAAGAACATGAGATCTTACTTAAAGACGCAAAAAAGATAGATAAAACCGTTGAGCTTGAAGGAGAAGTAACCTTCCCTGTACCAACCCAGGACGATTTCGGGCGCATTGCAGCACAAACTGCTAAGCAAGTTATTATCCAGAAGTTGAAGGAAATGGAACGAGACATTATCTTTGATGAATTCAAAAACCAAGAAGGCAAGATCATTAACGGTGTCTTCCAGCAACTTGAAGGAGCTAACATGGTAGTTGACCTTGGTCGCGCGAATGGAGTTTTGTTCCCATCTGAACAGATCCCAGGCGAACACTACCGTGTTGGTCAGCGCATTAAGGTGTATGTGGTGAGCGTTGAAAAGAACAACCGTGGACCACAGATTATTGTCTCTCGCTCACACGCTAACATTATTCGTGAGCTGTTTGCCATTGAAGTGCCGGAAATTGAAGCAGGTACGGTTCAGATTATGGGTATTGCTCGTGAAGCTGGCGTTCGTACCAAGATGGCGGTTCGTGCGTTGCAAGACGGAGTAGACCCAGTCGGTTCATGTGTGGGACAACGCGGAACCCGTGTTCAGGCAGTCTTGTCTGAAATTGGTAATGAAAAAATAGATATCATCCTGTGGGATGAAGATGTAGAAACATACATTATCAATGCACTTTCACCGGCTAAAGTTTCTGAAATTCGTTTGGATGAAAAGCGTCGTGAGGCAGTAGTCTATGTAGAAAACGACCAACTCTCTCTTGCTATCGGTAAGAACGGACAAAATGTCCGCCTTGCAGCCAAGCTTACTGACTGGAAGATAGACGTCTTCGATGTAGTAGCTAAGGTAGATATGAAGCCAGTAAAGAAGGAGAAGGAAGAAACTGCAGAGGCTGAAGAAAAGCCAAAGAAAAAGGCACCAAAGAAATCTAAGAAAACTGAAGAGACTACAGAGGAAGCGCCTGAAATCATAGAAGTGAGTGACCAGTCAATTGAAGAACAGGTACTCGACCAGGCAGCCGAGGAACTGTAGTATAGATACAAGGAGGGTAACATGTCTCAAACAATCTTTGAAAAAATTAAAAAGATAAACGAACACGGTCAGGAATATTGGAGTGCTCGTGAATTATATAAATTACTTGGATACACTGAATATAATAAGTTTCTTCCAGTAATAGAACGTGCTATAGACGCTTGCAAAAATAGTGGAGAAGTTATCCACAATCATTTCGCTCACGCCGGCGAAATGATAACAATCGCAACAGGAACGATAAAGGAAGCACTCAGGGAGGTAAGTGACTACCACCTTTCTCGTTACGCCTGCTACCTAATAGCACAAAATGGCGACCCTCGTAAAACAGAAATTGCTCTCGCACAAACATACTTCGCTCTACAAACTCGTCGTCAGGAAATAAACGAACTACTTCTTGAAGACAGAAAACGAGTAATGCTACGAGGAGAAGCCACACACTACAACAAGGATCTTGGTAAGGCTGCAAAGGCAGCCGGAGTTAAAAACTATGCAGGGTTTCAAGACTATGGATACATGGGTCTGTATGGCGGAGAAAGACAACGAGACATTCATAAGCGTAAGGGGCTTAAGAAGAACGAGGCTATTCTCGACCATATGGGAAGCGAGGAACTTGCTGCTAATATTTTCCGAGCAGCTCAAGCTGAAGCAAAAATTAGTCGTGAAGCAATTTCTGGAGAACTTAACGCCGGAAAAGCCCACTTTGAGGTAGGAAAGAAGGTTAGAAAAACCATTCAGGAATTAGGCGGCACCATGCCAGAAAAGTTACCAAACGCCATGCACATCAGAGATTCAAAGAAAAGACTCAAGAAGCAAACAAAGGAACTCTCATAATCCAGTATACTTTGCGTATGCACGCCCTCTCACCAGAACAACTTGAAGAGAAAAAATCCGCCATGAAGGCTATCCGGGATGAAATAGTAGCGCTTTCTTCATCACCTCTATTTGTGTACCGGACTGAAAATAACTACTTTCCTGTAATTGGAGAGGGGAGCCACACCGCTTCTATTATGTTTATCGGTGAAGCCCCGGGTGAGAACGAAGCTAAAACTGGTCGACCATTCTGTGGAACAGCTGGTAAAATTCTTGACGAGATGCTCGCAACAATAGAACTTCCGCGTGACGATGTATATATTACTAACATAGTAAAAGACAGGCCTCCGGGGAACCGCGATCCTGAGCCAGAAGAAATAGCACTCTACGGTCCATATTTAGATCGTCAGATTGAGATTATTAAACCACAGGTAATTGCCACTCTCGGGCGGTTCTCAATGGCGTATATCATGCATAAATACGGTTTAGGAACAGATCTTCGATCTATTTCTAAAATGCACGGACAACTCGTAACTGCCAAAACTACCTGGGGGGAAGTGCAGATATTACCACTCTACCATCCAGCTGCTACGATATATAATAGAACAACGAGAGAAGATCTAAAAAATGACTTTCAAATACTAAAACAATATCTTTAATATGGAACAGATCTCTGTCGAACTCATCATTTTTATATTATTTGGGCTATTCATCGTGGTTGGTGTTACCTTGATGTTTATTAAAAACTTTGTTAGCTTCATTCTTCAAGTAAAATGGTTTAAGAAGTTAAAAAAAGGAGAAATTGACCTCAATAGGCTGGATGAGCTATACATTCAAAATGGCATAGGAGCAAATATAAAGAATAATAAAAAGCTATTTAACTACTTTGAATCTAAAATTAGTATTGCACTAGGATGGTTTGGGATTACTTGTCTTTATTTAATAGCTTTATACTTATTTCTTGGCGCATTCATAATACTGTTATTCCCTTATTTATTCAAGGAAACTAATTACAGCGAGACAACCTATTATTCAGTTCTTATTCTTCTAGCTATTTTATATACTTATACCATTTTTCACATTATCTGGAAGTTAACTAATGGACTTACTAAATCACTACCACCAAAGCTCTATACTATTATCAACACATACATCGCGATGCTAATACTTATTGGGATTATAGCTCAATATACTGTTAGTTATATATTAAAATATCTCACATGATAGATATCTACAAAATATCTTCCGCTATTGCACTTGCCGTATTGTTTGGTTTCTTTGCTTGGGAAGCGCACAAAACGAAAGGCCAATCACTAGTAGATATGGCTATGCAGGGTAGTAAGTGGATACTGTATCGTTTAGCTACTATTACCGTAATGTTTATACTTGCAATAATTATCGGTATTATATACATACTTGTAACATCATGATTACACCTAAAGTAAGTCCCACTCTTATAACAATCGCACTTTTCATTCTTTTTGGAGGACTGTATTGGCGTATTACCCAGATAGTTGGTACCGAGTATGACAAAACTATCTGGGGCTTGCTCGTATTCGTTACCATATTTGCACACCTAAAAGCCATTACTGGTAGTGGAAAGAAAATCTGGATCTACCTAGGACTTACCATGCTTGCCTTTCTTATTATGATGGTGGGTATCGTCATATACTTTAGATACTATGTTGCAGGGCTATACAGTTAGTATTTTCTACTAGCATACTATGAACGAAATTACCCTTTTAACACTTGAGAAAATCAGTCCCTATCTCAATATTCTTATTGGGCCTTTTCTTTTGTTTGCATCTTTTCTGTATACCAGTGACTTTATTAAAAAGTATAGAAAGAAGTACCCAGGATACTATCTTCCTGCACGTATCCCACTTCCTAGTTCTGTGATATTACTACTAGCTTTTTGTGGTGTAATATTTGGCGTACTACTTATCTGGAAAATACTTACTGGTAGATAACCTTGACAGACCAAAATAGACCATTTACAATAGTATTAGCACTCTCATACACCGAGTGCCAGAAACTTACTAGATAAGGAGGAGCTATGGAATTATTCGGCTTTGATCGTTTCACAAATAACGCAAAACGAGCGCTTTCTATTGCGCACAATATTAGCCAAGACTTAGGCGCAGAACAGGTAGGAACAGAACATGTCCTGCTTTCTTTGTTGTCTGAGAAAATCGGGATGGCATATGAAATCTTAACCTCATTCGGAGTAGATTTTGAACGCATAGAAATGGCTATGCATTTACTTATGCGTCATCAAGATGCGGGGCATACCAGGACTAATCAGCAGGGTTTAAACCCCCAGATGAGAAAAGCTCTTGAAGTTGCCATTGTAACGGCTAAAAACTTCAATCACTTCTATGTTGGAACCGAACACATTCTGTACGGTATTTTGGCACATCCAGATTTTCGTGCCTACCAGTTAGTTCAAAACATTGACGTGAACCCAGAAGGAATTCTGCAACAACTCGACTATATTTTCCACACGAATACCTCAAATATGACAGGGGAAGGGGAGGCTGTTCCAGCTGGAGCATCTTCTGCACAGGGGAAGGGCACAAAAGGAAAAAATACCGCTCTTTCTGTGTATGCAACCGACCTTACTGAAGAAGCTCGAGAGGGAAAACTCGAACCAGTAATTGGACGCGATACAGAAATCGAGCGCATGATCCATATTTTAACGCGTAAAACAAAAAACAACCCCGTCCTTACAGGAAGTCCAGGAGTCGGAAAAACTGCAATCGTTGAAGGTCTTGCGCAAAGAATCATAACTGGCGATGTACCACTGAAACTTCGACAAAGAAAAATCTATGCGCTAGATCTTGCCGGTATGATAGCAGGCACTAAATTTAGAGGTGAATTTGAAGATCGTATTAAACGCGTATTATCTGAAGTAGAAAAAGACAAGAGTGCTATCCTTTTTATTGACGAGCTTCATACTATGATTGGAGCCGGCTCTGCTGAAGGCTCAATGGATGCAAGCAACATGCTCAAGCCCGCTCTATCTCGTGGTAAAATTACCTGTATTGGAGCAACGACCGACGAAGACTACCGAAAGTTTATCGAAAAGGATGCAGCCTTTGAGCGCCGTTTCCAAAAAATTACCGTTGCTGAACCAGGAGTAGCTGAAACTGCTCTAATCTTGAAAGGCATTGCCTCTAAATTCGAAGAGTTTCATCAAGTAGCGTATGACACCGAGGCACTCGACCTAGCCGCTCACCTTGCACACCGGTATATTGCTGATCGTAAACTACCAGACAAAGCGATTGACTTGATTGATGAAGCTGCGGCTGCAATTGTTATTGCCCGCAAGGTAGGGGAGAATGAGGAACTTAAAAAACTTGAGAAGAGGCTCGAGAATACCATTCAAGGTAAGAATAAAGCCATTGATCAGCAGGCCTTTGAAATTGCCGCCTCTCTTCGTGACCAGGAAACATTCCTCCTTGAGGAAATCGAGCGAGTAAAGACTACTAAGTCTGCTATTCCTCGCGGGAAACGCGCCCGGGTTACCGCAGCAGAAATTGCCAAGGTCGTTCATAAATGGACTAGTATTCCGGTAACCAAACTGATCGACCAGGAAAAAGCGAAGTACTCGAAACTAGAACATATCTTGAAGTCTCGTATTGTCAGCCAGGATGAGGCGATTACTACCATCTCGCAAGCGATTCGTCGATCTCGTTCGGGGATTGGTAATCCAGATCGCCCAATTGGATCATTTATTTTTCTTGGACCTACCGGAGTCGGTAAGACCGAGCTGGCTAAGGTACTGGCTCGCGAGATCTTTGAAAGTGAGCACGCACTGATTAAGATAGATATGAGCGAGTTTATGGAACGGCACAATGTGTCTCGTCTTGTTGGTGCACCTGCAGGCTACGTCGGGTACGAGGATGGCGGCAAGTTAACTGAGGCAGTACGCAAGAAGCCATACTCGATCGTCTTATTTGACGAAATAGAAAAAGCTCATCCTGAGGTATTTAATATGTTGCTCCAGATTCTTGAAGACGGATACCTCACTGACATGAAGGGACGGGCAGTAGATTTCAGAAACACCATTATTATCATGACATCAAACCTCGGCGTGGCGGAACTCTCTCGTACTGCTAGTCTAGGCTTTACCGCTAACCTTGTGGAAGAAAAACAAAAGGCTGAAGGAGAGTTTGAGCTAATGAGAGCAAAAGTACTGGATCAAATGAAGAAACACTTTAAGCCTGAGTTTCTAAACCGCATCGACAGCACCATTGTCTTTAAACCCCTCACCAAGTCTGACATTAACGAAATCGTAGGACTAGAGCTTACGAAGCTTATCACCCGCGTTAAAAAGGAAAAAAATATTACCGTTGAAGTATCGGCAAAGCTGAGAGCGTCACTTGCCGAACGTGGATTTGATCCAGAATATGGCGCACGACCCGTGAGGCGCCTCATCGAACAAGAAATTGAAAATCGCTTAGCTGAACGGCTTATTGCTGACACCATCACGGAAGGTGATGTAATTAAAATCGACCTCAAAGGCGCAGACATTACTATAGAAAAGAAGAAAAGCACCACCGTTACCGTAAAGTAAGCGTACCTTCTTTGACAGAAATGAAACTTCCTTGTACAATCAAGGTAATATATCGTAACTATTTCATCCCATGACAACTCTTATGATCGTGCTCGCTATAGCAGCCCTGTTCGTACTCTGGATTATTGGCTTATTTAACAGCCTCGTAACCCTTAAGAATCGCGTGAAAGAAGCGTGGAGCGATATCGATGTCCAGCTCAAGCGCCGCTATGACCTAATCCCGAACCTGATTGAGTCAGTAAAGGGGTACATGTCTCACGAGAAGTCATTACTTGAGACCATTACTCAGTACCGTTCTCAGGCAATGTCAGCAAAAGACTCAGGAGACACTGAAGGTCGCGGTAAACTCGAAGGACTTCTTTCTGGTGCAATTGGAAAACTTCAGGTTGCATTTGAAGCGTACCCAGATCTTAAGGCAAACCAGAATGTTGCTCAACTTATGGACGAACTTTCTGACACAGAAAACAAGATCCAATCATCTCGCCGCTTCTATAACGGCAATGTGCGTGACTTCAACACGAAGATCGAGCGTTTCCCAGCAAACCTTATTGCTGGCATGCTCAAATTCACTGCTTTCAAGTTCTTTGAAGTAGAGAATGAAGTTGAACGACAAAATGTAAAAGTAGACCTCTCTGCATAGTCCATGTACTCTCAGATCACGGCGAATAAACAACGAACCGTCCTGCTCATGACCATCTTTTTTGCCCTTATACTGGGCATCGGATGGTTTCTTGGGTTTTACCTTGGTTACGGTATGGAGTATTTCATCTTTGCGATTGGTTTCTCTGTAGTCTCAGCACTTATTAGTTACTACACGGGGGACAAGATCGCACTTGCTTCAACCGGTGCCCGTGAAATAAAGAAAGAAGATAATCCAAAAATCTGGCGTTTGGTAGAAAACCTTACTATTACCACTGGTATCCCGATGCCTCGGGTATATATTATTCCGTCCCAGGCCTTAAACGCTTTTGCAACTGGTAGAGACCCAAAGCACGCCTCTATTGCACTAACAACGGGTATTATTGAAGCGCTCGAAAACGAAGAGCTTGAGGGAGTAATAGCTCACGAACTCTCGCATGTAAAGAACTACGATATTCTCGTTATGACTATTGTTGTGGTATTGGTGGGTACTATCTCGCTAATCGCCAACATGTTTATGCACGGCAGACTATTATCCGGGAGTAAGAGGAAAGAGGGAGGGGAGTGGATTATGATTATCGGCCTCATTTTAATTATCCTTTCGCCGATAGTAGCCCAACTCATTCAACTTGCTATCTCTCGTCGACGCGAGTATTTAGCTGACGCATCAGGCGCAATGATGACCAGACACCCAGAAGGCCTTGCTAGAGCTTTGGAAAAGATTAGTGGATCAAAAGCACCGCTGACCAACGCGAGTGCGGCTACTGCCCACTTGTTTATTGCAAATCCATTTAAGGCTGGTTTTGCCAGTAACTTGTTTTCTACTCATCCACCGATTGCAGAACGGGTGAGACGCTTGCGCGAAATTGTTATCTAAATATGACTCACTCACATATACAGACAGAACTTAGAAAACACGCTAACCCCGCCAAAGCACAGTTGCTTGCGGGCTTTTTTAAGACCGGTACAGGGCAATACGGAGAAGGAGATATCTTTTTAGGCATCACGGTGCCCGAACAGAGAAAGATAGCTCGTGCGTATCACGAGTTGCCGAGAGTCGAACTAACCAAGTTACTGCACTCTGAAATACATGAAGAACGCCTAACTGCACTCATTATTCTCGTTATCCAGTACAAGAACGCAGACGCAAAAGATAAAAAAGATATCTGTAGCTTTTACTTAACACAAACTCATTGGATCAATAACTGGGACTTAGTGGATGTTACCTGTAGTAATATAGTAGGGGACTTTTTAGTCTCACAAAATAACTGGAAGATACTAACCACCCTTGCTCACTCGAATAACCTCTGGGAGAAGCGGATTGCGATAATCAGTACACTTGCCTTTATCTATGCAGGAAATAGTACTCCAACTATTACTGTTGCTACTATTCTCTTACAAGATACCCATGACCTAATCCAGAAGGCAGTTGGCTGGATGTTGCGCGAAGTAGGGAAGCGTATAGATGAAAAAGTGCTAACGCATTTTCTAGATACCCACTACAAAACCATGCCGCGTACTACCTTACGCTATGCTATTGAGCGCCTTTCTCCACATCAAAAAGCACACTACATGGCAAAAAAATAAAACCCGCGTCACCTGACGCGGGTTCGTTCAACTGCCAAAGCAGGGTTAGCGTGTCTTAATCAGAAACGCGGAATAGTCTTTGTTTTTGAGCGCTTGTTGCGCTTCGTTTGAAAGTGTAAACACTGCATCAGTGGATTTTGGATTTCGCAACTGTGGCTAGTCGTGCATAATATGCTTGAATGCACATTTTAGCTCGTCCACTTCTTCAGGTCGCACCCTTTTGTGATAGATTCGTAAAGTCACACTCCAAGTCGGTCGTTCGTTATGGACCATGCGTCGTCTCTTGGCACGCCTTATAGAAAATACCAACGACACGCGCGAAGCAAACGACAGACCAGGCAATGCGGTATTCGATAGGTGCTGGCGCTGAATATCCGTAAGCGTCACCTCATAGGTATCTTTCCACCATTTCTTAACAAAACGCACAGAGTCAAGTAATACACTTTCAATTGGTTTCATTTCCTCTGGAAGTGTTGCTGTAAAAACCATCTCTGGGTTAGTAGTGTGGACTACAACCAAATGTGAGGGTGAGGCACCTCTCATATCACAGGCAAAGTTCTTTGTGTGAAGCTTAGCTTCCCCGACTATCACATACCGACCATTCTTATTATTCACGTACAACTCCTTCTTTTGTGGTCATATTAGTATACCAGACTATCTGCAAAAATGCTAGATAATAGCCCTATTAACCTACTTCACATATCCAGCATTGCCCCTATGGGCACTATCAGGCACAATACTTCAATGACACAAGAGCAAGCACTTACAATTCTTAAAACTGGCGTGAATGTCTTTTTGACTGGTGAACCAGGGTCGGGTAAGACCTACACTATCAACCAATATATTCACTGGGCTCGCGAGCATGGACTTGAAGTAGCTATAACTGCTTCAACCGGCATTGCTGCTACCCATATCCACGGTATGACTATTCACTCGTGGAGCGGAATTGGTATTAAATCATATCTCTCTCGTGGAGAACTGGCCAAAATTACCGGCTCAGACCAAGTTGGAAAACGCATCAGACGAGCACATATCTTAGTAATTGACGAGATCTCAATGCTTCCCGCTACTACACTCGACTTAGTTGAGCGTGTGTGTCGTGAAGCACGCATGAATGACCAGCCATTCGGCGGACTACAGGTAATCTTTGTGGGAGACTTTTTCCAGCTACCTCCAATTGTGCGGCAAGCAGTAAACCATAATCCTCAAGACTCTTTTTTTGACGACATGGCGCAACCAATTTTTGCCTATGACGCAAGCTCATGGAAGAAGTCATCTGCTATGACCTGTTATCTATCTGAGCAGCATAGACAAGAAGACCCAGTCTTTCTTGATCTTCTGTCTGCTATTCGCAGTAATCAGGTGACGTCTACTCACCACGATATCTTAACCCAGCGGATTCTAGATAACGCTACGAGTGGCAAGAACATTACCAAACTCTACTCACATAACGCTGATGTGGATCGTATCAACCTTACTGAGTTAGATCGTCTACCAGAACAGTCTCGGGTTTTTTCTATGACCGCAGTAGGACAAGAGAACCTCATAGTCTCACTCAAAAAAGGGTGTCTATCTCCTGAAAAACTTGAGTTAAAAATTGGTGCCACCGTTATGTGCACCAAGAATAACCAAAAGGACGGCTATGTAAACGGGACACTGGCTACTATTAGTATTTTTGACAAAACAAGCGGGAACCCTATCATTCTTACAAAAAGTGGAAAACGGATTGAAATCAAGCCTGCTACCTGGGCTGTTGAAGACGGTGGCCTGGTCAAAGCTGCCATCTCACAAATCCCTTTGCGACTGGCCTGGGCAATTACGGTACATAAAAGCCAAGGTATGAGTTTGGACGCAGCAATTATGGATTTAGCAGACAGCTTTGCCTATGGCCAGGGCTATGTGGCACTTTCTCGCGTGCGCACCCTTACAGGTCTTCGTTTACTGGGATACAACCAAAGAGCCTTGCAAGTTCACCCAGAGATTCTCGAAAAGGACACCGAGTTTAGACACGGCTCAGATACCACTATTGCTACCATGGCGCAGATGAGCAGTGAAGAATTAGAAGGACTCTCCCATGACTTTATCGCTCGTGCTGGCGGAAGTATCGCAAAGATTGCCATAGATGATCTCGTTCCTCTCCAAGCAAAAAGTAAGAAAGATACGACAGGGGAGACTCTTGTACTGTGGAACCAAGGAAAAAATATTACTGAAATAGCAAAGATCAGAGAGCTCAAACAAGATACTATTCTTTCCCATATCGAAAAGCTACTTAAAAACCAAAAGATCAGTATAGGTAGTCCCGCTCAAGTCTTAACTCCTAAGGTACTATCTGGATTGCATGAGATAAAGCACGCCTTCGCAGATCTTGAAACGGATAAACTCGGACCAGTCTACGAGGAACTAGATGGTAAGTATACCTATGACGAACTCAAACTTGCTAAACTTGTAATTCTTTCGAGTAGTGTAAAAAACTCGGGAAAACTTGTATAGTACGTATATATAAATAAACACAACACCCCATGAATAATGCATATGAATGGTATCAGACATTAATCAAACCCACCTGGGCGCCACCAAGCTGGCTCTTTGGACCAGTGTGGACTGTTCTTTACTGTATTATTGCCGTCACATACGGAACAGTATTGTATAAAGTCATAACCAAACAAATCCCTGCGATCGTAGCGCTACCTCTCGTACTTAACCTTATTTTCAACCTCGCCTTTACTCCAATTCAGTTTGGTCTTAAAAACAACCTGCTCGCAACAGGAGACATTCTCCTTACACTCGTTACGCTTATCTGGGCGCTAGTTGCCATCTACCCATACCTAAAATGGGCGAGTCTCTTCAATATCCCGTATTGTGCCTGGGTTGTATTTGCTACTGTGTTGCAAATAACAGTAACATACTTAAATCTAAAATAATTATTTATAATTAGACTACTATCAACTAACTTACATATATGAATAGACCAGTCCACTTTGAAATACATGCAACTGATCCAGAAAAAATTGCCACTTTTTATAGCGCAGTGTTTGGCTGGGAAATAAAAGAATGGATTATCCCTGGCGTTACTCTTCCTGAAGAAAATAGATACTGGCTAGTTACTACTGGTCCTAATGGAGTTGAAGGAATTAATGGAGGAGTGGTCAAGCGCCGAGGGGAAGCTCCTGTTGGTGGAGAAGCAGTTAACGCGTATGTGTGTACTATGTATGTAGAAGACCTTGATGCAATACTAGAGAAAGCTATAGCGCACGGTGGAGTACTCGCACTTCCAAAGATGCCGATTAAAGGAATGGGGTATTTAGCCTACGCGAAAGATACTGACGGTAACTTATTTGGTATGATGCAAGCAGACGCTACCGCACAGTAAGACATTCTAAAAAACATGAAATCAGTCTCAATATCCCGGTTTATCCGGGATATTGCTATTTCTCACTACTTTGGTATACTTTCACACAGTCCACGCAAAATACAATTCTAGGAGGAACCCTTGGACCAACAACCTGATGAACCCGGAGATAACGGGAAAACGAAACGGCTATTTGTTGCTGGTTTTTTGCCCATAGAGGCTCAAAACCGATTTAAGCAGTGGATGGCTGACCAAAAGACAAAGCTTCCGTGGCAAGACACGAGGCGTCTTCACCTGAACATCATTCCACCCTTTTATGTCCCAGAGAACAACTTTGCTGATGTGCAATCCCTGGTGACGCTTGCGGCCTACCAAAACGAGAAGTTCAAATTAACGTTTGGTGGACCACGAATCCTGGAAGACGAACCAAGAGGAAAACCTCAGTTTTCCAGACTGTGGAGTGAATGCTACAAGACCCAGGAGCTGATCGCTCTACGGTCTTATCTGATGAGGCTTCTGCCGCTGCCTCAGGAAATTCTGGACGAAGAATACGAACCACACATTCTTCTTTCCAAATGGAAAACGCGCGAACCGGCCAAACAAGATATCCGGGTCGATGAAATGTCACCACTGGATATCGAAATCGAGAACATTTCCTTAGTGGAAACCACAAGGAATGCTGGACAAACTTCCTATATCTACCATGGGCCTTTTCCCATGGCAAGAACAGAAATGACGGTAAGTACCTAGGCAAAACCTAGCACTCACCGTATCTCCTCTTGACACCCCATGCTATAATGTAGGGGTGTCATTTTATATACGCAAAAAAGCTAACTATGGCTAAAATTCAACCAATTAACCGGCTGAAAGGTTTTCAGGACATAACCCCTGAAGATACGCCGTACTGGGATTTTGTCACCGATACGCTTGAGACCGGCATGTTATCTGCTGGTTTTGACCGTATTGAGACTCCAATCCTGGAACGAGCCGACCTTTTTGACCGTGGAGTAGGACCGGACTCAGACATTGTGAATAAAGAGATGTATTCTTTTGATACCGCTAAAATGGCCGGCAAGGATAAAAAGGCAACCAAAGACGGTACTATTGTATCGCTTCGCCCCGAGCTGACCGCTGGAGTAGTACGCGCATACATCGAGCATGGAATGCAAATACTACCTAAGCCAGTAGCGCTCTTTACGATGGGTCGCTGTTTCAGACACGAAAACCCACAGGCAGGACGCTACCGTGAGTTTACCCAATTTGGTGCTGAAATTTTTGGCGAGATCGATCCATTAATCGATGCGCTTTTGATTTCTAATCTGTGGCAGACGATGAATCGTCTTGGTATTCCAAACCTTGTATTAAATGTAAACTCACTCGGTTCTCGTGAAGATCGTCCAAAAATCAAGAAGGCACTAACTGAGTACTTCAAAAAGAAGGAGTCAAAGCTGTGTGATGACTGTAAAAAGCGACTCAAGAAGAACCCGCTTCGTATTCTCGACTGTAAGGAAGATAAGTGCCAGACTATCGTTTCTTCTGCTCCTGCTATTGTGGACCTTATGAGCGACGATTGTCGTACCCATTTTATGACGGTACTTGAGCACCTCGACGATATGGAAATTCCATACAACCTAATGCCAACCTTAGTGCGAGGTCTCGACTACTACAGTCGTACCGTCTTTGAGTTCTCAACAAAAGACGATCACCGCCGCACCGCCAGTCTTGGTGGTGGTGGACGCTATGACTACTTAGTTGAAGAACTAGGTGGTCCTGAAACTCCTGCTATTGGTTTTGGAGTGGGAGTTGACCGTATTGTAGACTTTTTGAAGACTAACCTCATTAAGATTCCAAAACCAAAATCTCGAGTGAGTGTCTATGTCGTTCATCTCGGTGAAGAATCAAAGAAACTGGCTCTTGGTGCAGTAATGGCTTTGCGTAAGCTCGATATCTCAACCGGTGTTGCCATCGGACGAGACACCCTAAAAGGACAGCTTAAGGCCGCGGATAAGGTAGGAGCGCTCTATACCGTAATCATCGGACAGCGTGAGGCTATGCATAATGTTGCCATGATTCGCGATATGCGCGATGGTATTCAAGAAACAGTAGATATTTCAGATTTAGCTGAAAAACTTTATCATATGGTAAAACTAAGAACACGGGAGGAAGAAGATTATGGGAAGAAAATCAAGAACAAAGCAAATCAATAAAATTCAGGCAAGCGTAGATAAAAGCGCAAAAGGCAAGAAGACTCGTACATGGGTTCTTATTATCTTAGGCATTGTTCTCGTTGCTGGAGCTGGTATTGGCGCTACAGTATACAAAAACAAGCACGCAAAAAAGTCTGATGCTCAAGTAATAGATCATGCCAAGGAACCAGAGAACGACAAGGTTGCGGTCATTGAAACCGACAAAGGCTCAATCTATGTTCAACTCTACCGCTCAGCTGCACCATTTACAGTTTCTAATTTCGAGAAACTTGTGGGAGAAAACTTCTATACTGGTACTACCTTTCACCGCGTTATTTCAGACTTTATGATCCAAGGCGGAGACCCGAATACGAAAGACACTGATCCCAGTAATGATGGTTCTGGTGGCACCGGACAATACTTCCCAGACGAGATCAACCCAAAGTCTCTCGGGCTTACTGATGAAGCTATTACAGCCTTAAAAGCACAGGGCTACCAGTACGACGAGACTCGTCAGTCAGTTAAGAATACTATAGGGGCTATCTCTATGGCTAATTCTGGTCCCAATACGAATAGTAGCCAGTTCTTTATTATCACAACCAAAGACCAACCACAGCTAGATGGAAAGCATACCGTCTTTGGCCATGTCCTAAAGGGACTCGATATTGCGCAGAAAATTACCCAGGGTGATGTTATTAAAAAGATTTCCTTAATGGGTATCTCAGACTTTAATAAGCAATTTAACCCGCTCGGTATTACCACCTCAGGTGGTGGGGGAGTGACCGTTGAACAAATTCCCGTAGATCAGGTAAATCCCGCTACACCCAACACAGCTATTCCTGCTCCGACTATAAAAATAGATACGAAAAAGAAATAAGAACAATGAATAAAGAGCTAACTCTTGAAGAAATGCATCAAGCTGCCATGTTGCGTGACGCTGGTAGAACCAGTGAAGCAATAGCTATGTTGTCTACATATATAGATAATACAGACCCAGAAATAGCAGTGAATGCACTTAACTCTATTGGAATCTGCTACCTCAACGAAGAGCGATACGATAAGGCCGAAGATTGTTACGCTCAAGCCTATACTATTGCCGTTAAGAATAACATGCATGATCAGCTTATAGGTATTGCTCGAGATCGTGGTATTAACTTTAAGAACTGGAAGAAGTTTTCCGAATCAGAAAGCGCATTTAGTAATTCCATTGACCTAATAAAGGCTAGTACCTTTGAGAGCAAAGAAAAGGACGCTCTTCTTGGTATTACTCATAGTAAACTTGGACTTCTCTATACAGATATGGAACGCTTTAACGAAGCGGAGAAAGAATTTGGATATGCTCTTGCCGCAGCAGACTCATCAGATCATAAGTATTGGCAGTTAATTACCAAACTTGATTACTGTAGCTTCTTAATAAAGAAAGGGGACTTCAAATTAGCAATAGTACTCTTAGATCAAGGCCTAATCCAAGAAGCAAAAGATCAAGGTAAAGGATATAAATTAATTGAGGCACAATGCATGGCAGGAGAAGCAGCAGTTGGGCTTGAGTCTCCCAAGAAAGCTCGTGAATACTACCTTCAAGCACAAGAGACTCTTAAGACATTCAACTCCGAAGCACTTACAAAACGATTTGGTGATGCAATAGTGAAAAAACTAAGTACACTTCCATAGCTATAAAGAAAACACTAAACACTGGCTTCGTATTTCTTACATAAAACCATGCCAACTCTTGAAAAGAACGCACAACATATTCTCGAGCTTCTTAAAAAAGCTGGTCATGAAGCATACTTTGCTGGTGGGTTTGTGCGGGATAAAATCTTGAAGCGCAAAACACATGACATAGATATTGCTACCAGCGCTAAGCCTACCGAAGTCATTAAGATCCTTGAAAAGAATAGTATCAAGCACCTTGAGATCGGTGCGGCCTTTGGCGTTATTGCTGCTGTTATCGGAAAGCAGATGTTTGAAATCGCCACTTTTCGTGAAGATCACGGTACTACTGACCACCGTCATCCTGCAAGCGTTACTCTGGGAGTCACAGCGCAAGAAGACGCCCTGCGCCGTGACTTTACTATAAACGGTATGTTTGCATCCTCAACTGCAATAAAGAACAAGGATGCAGTCATTGACTATGTTGCAGGCCTACAAGATATACAAGATAAAACCATCCGTTTTATCGGTGAGCCTGAGGAGCGTATCAAAGAAGATGCCCTGCGTCTTATGCGTGCCATTCGTTTTGCCACCCAGCTTAATTTTTATATAGAAGACATTACCTGGAACGCGATTCGCAAACACGCAAGCGATATCAATACCGTTTCTTCCGAGCGGATTCGTGATGAACTCAACAAAATACTGCTATCTGAAAACGCAGCGGCAGGGTTTGTGATGCTAAAAGACTCAGGACTACTGCATGAAATCATGCCAGAGTTTGATCCAGCTGAATCTACTGCTCAGCCTCCAAATCACCATGCAGAGGGGAATGTCTGGAACCATATCCTGCTTACTTTGCGTAACATGCATATGCGACCAGCCCTACAAGACAAAAATGCCACTATTCGCAACAAAGCAAAGAAAGATATTGTCTTTTATTGGTCAGTTCTCATGCACGATGTAGCTAAACCCCATACCGTCACCTACCCAGAAAAGGGGAGTGATGACCGCATTCGTTTTAGTGGACATGACTCAGTTGGCGCTACTATGGCAACAGACATCATGAAGAGACTCAAGTTCAGCAACGATGATATCGACAAGGTAGCGTGGTTGGTAAAGTTTCATCTTTTACAGGGAACTATCCCGAAGATGCGTGAGGCTCGTCGCTTAAAGTACCTAGGACATCCCTATTTTGGGGACCTGCTTGAGTTGTTTTGGGTAGATGCTAACTCATCACTACTCTCTAAGAACGGTAAGATCTTACCTCCGAACTTATCGGCCTACTTCCGCAACGTAAAGTTCTATAAAGAAGCACTAGCAAACTCCAAGAACAAAAAGATCTTACCTAAAAAGATTGTAGATGGCCATATCATCATGAAGGCGATGGGTATTTCCCGTGGAACCAAGGAAGTAGGGGAGATAATGAACGCACTGTATGACATGCAACTTGAAAAGAAGTTTAAAAACAAGAAAGAAGGACTAGTAACACTTGAAGCATATCTTAAGAAACAAAAGAAAAACAAATAATGAACACAAAAAATATTTCAGGAATAGTTCTACTTATAAGCAATATTGTATTCATTGCGCTTGCAATATACCAGCATGTTCCGCTCTTTGCTGTTATAGCTGGATATATTTGGCAGAGTGTTTTTATCATCTTCTTTAGTATTTTACGCCTTCACCGCAACTACACACTTCCAGACTCAATACTCCATCCAAAGAGTTTACCTGTAGTCTTTAGTAACCAAGAAGCTGCTATCTTATTTAAAAAGGTAGTAATCTTCTGTACGGCATGTTTTGGAGCACTCACAACTACTGGCATTCTTTTCTACTACCATTTCTCAACCCTAGTTTTCTCATACATATTTGATGCCCAGCAGAGTACCACTACAGATAACCTTTTACCTGAAATATGGAGGATTATCTCTCCATTTACTATAGGGGTATTACTTCTATTTGCATCGCACACCTACTCCTTTGCCGTAAACCGCGACCCTCGTTCCAACACTATGTCTGGAATCTTAGGTAATACCCTGCGTGTTATGTTGATTGCCATTACATCACACGCCATTGCGGTACATGTAATAAATAGCGCACTAGCATCACTACCAGAGAGTACCTACACAGGAAATGATGCGCTTACACAGGCTTCGAGCACCGATACGCTACCGTACGCCATGGCTTTAATTGCGATCAAGATAATAATCGACCTAGTAGGACACTACTTCCATCATCACATAACAGACATTACACAGTACTACAAAAACAAGAGGACTAGAACGCCAGAAATACTATTGAAGAAGAGTACATAAGAACATACTATACAAGTAACTAACTATACCTATGATAATAAAAAACAAGGAACAGCGCGTAGCAGTGTTTGTAGATGTCCAGAACATGTACTATTCAGCTCGCCACCTCTACGGCTCGAAGGTAAACTTTGGTGCCATCTTAAAAGAATCGGTCGGGGAGCGCAAGCTCATCCGAGCCATTGCCTACGCGGTAAAGGCCCAAATGCCAGAAGAGCAAAGCTTTTTTGACGCTCTCAATAAAGCAGGGTACGAAGTAAAGACCAAGGATCTCCAGACCTTTGCTGACGGTACGAAAAAAGCCGACTGGGATGTAGGTCTTGCGATGGATATGATTAAAATGGCACCATCCATCGACTCACTCATTCTCGTATCTGGTGATGGAGACTATATCCCACTGGTTGAATACTTACAAAACCACGGAAAATTAGTAGAGGTAGCAGCCTTTGAGAGATCAGCTTCAGCAGCGCTACTCGCTAAGACCGACGACTTTTTAAATCTTGAGACGCTTGAGAATAAAATACTGTTACGATATCACAAAACTCGCGGCAGGAGACCAAACGCAAAATAACATGTGGCACTACCATCTCAAACAAACAGCAACAAGCATGATCATACTTACCGTGGTGTCGGCTGGTCTTTTTGCTATTGCCAGCTTTGAACTAACCACCTCAGCCGCATCCAATACACCACTTGAAATACTTCCTGCAAAGCCGTGGCCTCATCTACCCTTCGTAAAAGATGACCAGAGCTTATCTGTTATACACGAAGATGAACGCGAGACTACCACAAGAATACAAGACCTTCCCCCAGCAGGACTTAAATCCTACCTCGTCTCCGCTGTTATTGACGGAAGCACGCTCATTATCGATGGCACTACTCGGGTGCGTCTAGCTGGCATCAAAGCTCCAGACAAGGACGAGGAGTATGGCTTAGAAGCAACAGACTTTTTGCGCTCGATGGTAGAACATCGTGAAATCTTATTGTTGCCAGACAGCGAGAATACGGAAGACGATTTTGGACGACTTCGAGGTATTGTGTATCTTGAGCGGAAAAATATTAATATTGAAATGCTAAGAGCAGGTCTAGCTCACGAATTTCCTGTTACTCCGTCCCTCATTCGAGCAGGAGACTTCACCTCGTTTGAAACAGAAGCAAAACAAGCACAACGAGGCTTATGGGGTGGTGAGCGCTACTACAACACACTCACGGGAGAAAAAGAAGACATACCGAAATTATAGCTTGTAGTACAGGATATTTTTACCCTGTGTATAATTATCACCGCTTTGTTATTGATTAATCAAAACAACTGGCATAGTATTACAGATAAACAGGCATAGACCCAGATACAATTTTTTTGCATTATTTTTTAGTATGGCTTCTCCGAAAAAACATATAGCGGTTGGCGTTGATATTGGAAACTCCAATGTTATTACAGTTGTAACAACCCAAGACCCAGAAACTAATGATGTTATGATCCTAGGTTTTGGAGATGTACAGTCTGCTGGCATGCGCCGTGGTATGGTTGTCGACATCGATGAGGTCATTGCAGCTATCTCAAATAGCCTGGAAGAAGCAGAACGCATGGCAGGCATCCCAATTGACCGTGCGGTAGTCTCTATCTCAGGCCAGCACGTTCATTCATCAAACAGTCGGGGAGTCGTAGCCGTCTCTCGTTCTACTGGTGAGATTGCCAAAGAAGATATAGATCGAGTGATCGAGGCAGCCAAAGCTTTCTCTATGCCTGCTAACCGTGAGGTCATCCATATCTTGCCACGCTTCTTTATTGTAGATGGCGAGTCAGGCATTAAAGACCCACTTGGCATGAAGGGAATCCGCCTTGAGGTAGATGCTCATGTAATTACTGCTAGCTCACCAGTCGTAAAAAACCTTCTTAAATGCGCGTACCAGGCTGGCGCAGATGTTGAAGAGCTCGTTCTTGCTTCTCTTGCCTGTTCAAAGGTTATTCTTTCGCGCAAGCAAAAGGAAGCGGGAGTAGTTCTGATAGATATCGGGGGATCAAGCACAGAAATTGCCGTCTTTGAAGAAGGAGAGGTACTCCATACTCATTCAATTCCACTGGGTGGCACAACGATCACCAATGATATCGCAGTCTGTTTGCGCACCTCAATTGAAACTGCTGAGAAGGTAAAGATAGAATATGGCTCAGCCTTTCCAACTGTAGCGAGTGAAAAAGAAATACTAGAACTGGCTCACTTGGACCCTATGCTTGAAGGTCAGGAAATTAGTCGCAAATACATTCTTGAGATCATCAACGCACGACTGGAAGAAATCTTTACGATGGTAAAAGATGAGTTGCGTCGCATTGGGCGAGATGGGCTTCTTCCTGCTGGTGCAGTTATTACCGGGGGAGGAAGTCGTATCGACGGCATCGTTGATGTTGCTCGTGAGAGTCTGCGCCTTCCCGCACAAGTTGGGTCAATTCTTACTTCTCTTAACTCCATAGATAAAGATATGGTTGCCAACCCTTCTTTTGCTACTGCCATAGGGCTTGCTATCTGGGGTCTTGAGGAACATAAGGCAGAAAACTTCATGAAAGGGATGTTTGACCAGGTAAAAGGCAAGGGATTCTCGGATATGTTCAAAAATATTATGAAAAAACGGTAATAACCACTCGAATTGCAAGCGCCTGGTAACTGTGCTATAGTAGGGGCAATACTAACACAGCGAACCACTAACGCTTCAAAGGAGTTTATATAATGAAAAAATCTTCTATGATTTCTCATGATTCAAACAAGATTGTTGGCACTGATGGGGATGTGTTCGCGCGTATTAAAGTCATCGGCGTGGGGGGAGGCGGATGTAACGCGGTAGAACGCATGATAAATGCCCGAATTAAGGGCGTTGAATTCATTGCGGTCAATACCGACGCGCAAGCACTCTATCACTCACAGGCGCCAGTCAAAATCCAGATCGGTAAAGATGTTACCCAGGGTCTGGGAGCTGGAGCTGACCCAGATATCGGTCGCCGTGCTATTGAAGAAAATAAAGAAGAACTTTACGAAGCACTTCGCGGTGCACACATGGTCTTTGTTACCTGTGGTATGGGCGGTGGTACCGGAACCGGTGCTGCTCCCTCTATTGCTGCTATTGCGAAGGAAATGGGTGCTCTAACAGTCGGAGTAGTCACTAAGCCTTTTGGCTTTGAAGGGTTGCGCCGTGCTAAGTCTGCTGAACTCGGTATCGAGGAAATGAAGCAGAAAGTAGATACGCTTGTCGTTATCCCAAATGACCGCCTTATGCAGGTGATTGATAAAAAGACCTCTCTCACAGAAGCCTTTACTGTTGTTGATGATATTCTCCGCCAGGCTGTTCAGGGTATCTCAGACCTGATTACCTACCATGGTATGATTAACGTCGACTTTGCTGACGTAAAAGCTATCATGAAGGACGCTGGATCAGCCCTGATGGGTATTGGTCGCGGAACAGGGGAGTCTCGTGCTATCGAAGCCGCTCGCGCCGCAATTGATAGCCCTCTTCTTGAGCTCTCTATTGAAGGAGCAAAGGGTATTCTATTCAACATCACCGGTAGCCCAGACCTTGCCATGTACGAAATTGACGAGGCAGCTAAGATCATTACCGAAGCAGCAGATAAGGATGCAAATGTGATCTTTGGTGCGGTCATTGATGAATCTATGCAGTCTGAGGTTAAGATCACGGTTATCGCTACTGGCTTTGATAGCATCAAGATGAAGGGGCAACGCCGTCGCCTTGATGAAGAGGAAGATACTATGGTCATAGACCGCCAACCTCGTAGTTCAAGTCCAAGCACTCACTCGAACCCATTTAGCGCACCTACCAGCGCACCAAAAAAAGATCAGGATGACCTCGATATCCCAACCTTTATACGACGCAAGATGAAGTAGATAAAACAGCCCCACACCGGGGCTGTTTTATTGCTTATCCACACTATTTGCCCTTGCAGTCTATTAGCTTACTTAGCTATACTAAAGACATGCTTACAGACGAAGATATCCAACAAATTATCGGTGCTATGACGGAGATCTTTCCAACCAAGAAAGATATGATTAGTAGTATGTCTGAAGTCTTTCCAACAAAGGAAAACCTCATTCCTAGTATGGCTGAGGTTTTTCCAACTAAGGAGAATATGATTGGCAGTATGTCAGAGGTATTTCCTACCAAAGAGAACATGATTGGTACTATGTCAGAGGTCTTTCCTACCAAGGAGAATATGATTGGTACTATGTCAGAAGTATTCCCAACTAAAGATAACTTACTAAGTAGTATGGAAAAGATTTTTGTTTCTGTAGAAAAACACGACAAGGCACTTGATGAAATGCGTGGCATGTTCTCAAGCCTACAAAGCTCAGTTGACGGCTTTATGAGTAAAACAGAGAAAACTAGTGATGAACTCGCGGTTTTACGGCACAAAGGAGATCGCCACGAGAAATGGATCGGGCAACTAGCTCAAAAAGCCGAACTTAAGCTCGAATATTAAAATAGGGGAGTCCCTATTTTTTCTTATGAAACTCACTATCCACCTCACTCCGAATGCCAAGAAGTCCGAGATAGCCGGTACCCAAACCGACCTATTCGGGAATGAGGTACTTAAAATAAAGGTAGCTGCCCCTCCTGTAGAGGGAAAGGCCAATGAGGCTCTCATAGCCTTCCTAGCAGACCATTTCAAGGTAGGGAAGGGAAGAATTACCATTCTCAAAGGCCATACCGCCAGAACTAAAGTGGTGGAAATAGAGAAATAGCCGTATTTACACAATATATTACATAAATATACTTGACTTTTAGTACACTTTAGTGTACAATTTCTATGTAAAGGATAAGCACCTTCACAGATCGGGAATCAAATTTATAAGGAGGCGCTCATGCGTCTAAAAAACACCCTACTTCTCACCGTACTTGCGGTGCTCGTTTTCTCCGGCCTTGTTGGCTGTGGAGGAGGAACTAAGGTTATCGGGAACACCCCGAGACCGGTAAATCCGCCCTGTAACTGCGTGATTCCTTCCAGAATCATGGTTAATTCTGAGCTTTCGGCCGGAAACCCGACCTCCGGGACTCTTGTCACAGGTGAAGTCGGACGAGAAATCGCCCGATTCAAATTCACCAACACGGGAACGGACGCAACATCTATCACGGAGATGCGTCTGGCAATGACCGGAACCATTAACAAGACCTACCTCTTCGATGCCGCCACTGGCGAGATGATTAACTGGGCGCCTGCAGGGTCCGGAAGATCAACGGCAATATTTTGGGGAGTCTCTGGACTTGCTATCAGCGAATCCAAAGAAATTTCGGTTCGTGTGGATGTCGGAAATCAAGGCGGAATGATTGTGCAAGCAGAACTTCTGACCTTCAAGACAAGTGACGATATCAACACAATCGCCAACCTGTCAGGAAACTTGTTTACGACGGCAACTGCCACACTGGCATCTGCCACCTTCGGATCGGTCACTCCTTCAGGCGGCTCAGTGCCAAGAGGAGGTGCGCAAGTCGTCACCATCTGGAGCTCAAATCTGACTGTTCAAGGTCGAAACGCTTCACTTCGTCGTCTGAACTTGCGACAAATCGGATCTGCTCAGTTGAGCAATCTAAGCAATTTCAGGCTCTATACGAATGGAGTTAACATTGGACAATCTGGCGTGGTATACGGAAACACTGTTGTTTTCACCATTCCAACTGCCACCGCAATCGCGTCTGGCTCAACCAAGGACATCACTGTCAAAGCGGATATCTCTGTTACGGCCAGCGGAACAATCAACCTTTCACTTGAACAGCCGGCTGACATTGATCTGGTAGACACAGGGTTCAATGTCGGCATTGGAGTGACTCAGACACCGGTTCGCCCGGCTTCGCCAGTCACCATTCAGTAAAAAAATGGGTGGCGACCTACCGCAAGTCTCTACGAGGCGAAAGGATCTACCATGAAAACAGGAATCCGTTCCTTGCTCCTTGCCGCAATGACGGCAACCACCCTCTTCTCCGGCCTGATTGGCTGCGGGGGATCAGGCAGCAGCCTGGCTCCTCAATCTCCGACCGCAGATCAGGTCCTCCAACCAGGCCCGGGAATCCTCATCGGGGAAATCCCCATGCCGTTGCCTCCCACTCCGGGAGACTTCGAGGCCATGATCGGGGAACAGGAAGCCCTTCAAAAAGAGCTCTCAACCGCTCGGGTCCAATCGATCGAACCAGGCTGGTTCATCAGGTAAACTGCTCCTCAGGGACTAGGGTACCAACACCTGCAAGGAACTTCCTGGGATCTCTCAGTGGTTTCCGCCAGTCGGGAACTGACCAGAATTCCACTTCACATGGATGACTGGTCACAAACCACAGGCTGGGCGTATTCCACGCCCTTCACCATTCCGGACGGCCGCTACGATGTGGACTTTAAGGCGGTGAACAATGTCACGGGACGACCCCTGACATTCTCGGTTGTCATCGATGTTAAGATCGATGGCCATGACTTCGGCGCCACGGTCTATCCGGCAGATCACACCCTGCGGTGTTTCAATTACGCCGATGGTAACATTTGGCTGGACGGTCATTTCCTAACCGGGAACAACTACGACACCAAAGAGGTGGTTCTGCGAGACAACGCAACCGACCTTGAGGTGTACAGCTACGCCCGGCAGGACGAAACGGGAACGGTCATCTCGACCTCTCCATACTCCATTCGGGATGCCGAATTCGTCACTCTCGAGGTTAAATACCTGGACAAGGATAAAAATGTTCAGCTGTTTACCAATGAATTCCGGGTGGATTCAAGTTGCCATAGCACGGACAACTTTCGTTTGGCTTCCGCTTCCACCGAGGTCAGCCGGCCTATCAACCGCTGATTTATCTGCCATTTCTTGGTCACTCCCGGTCGGGAGTGACATCTATCGCCTTGTGGGCGAGACTCCAGCCTCTGGAGTTCCCGGGTCGCCAGACCCCAAGCTTGGGGAGTCGCATCATATGAGCGACTCCCTTTTTTATTCCCTTATTTACTCATTTCGTGTATACTACTCATCGGAGGATTTTCTCCGATTTTTTGTCCCAAAACGCACTCTTAAAAACTCACATCGTAAACGCCAAAGGCGGGAAGGAAGCAGCATGTCACTACTCGAAACCAACGAATCAATAGGGGTGGTTGGACCACCTTGTTCTGGAAAAACACTCTTTGGACTTGAAATGGCAAAACGCCTTATTCTTCATTATGTCCTCTTAAGTAAACTTATGGATGAGCATGTTGCACTAAAGGGCTATCACACAGAGGAAATTTTGCGTGTAAAGCCCTCTGGCAACCTTGTTTCAGCAGAAGTCGTCTGTGATGTTCTTGAATGGAACATGGACAAATACAAGCCTAGGGTTGGGATGTTAATTGACAGCCCCAGAACCTGCGATCAGGCAGAAGCATTGGACGCTATGCTTGAGCGCAAGGGCTTGCCACTGGCAGTCATTTTGCATCTAGATGCATCTAAAAGACTGTGTACTGACCGCAACAAAGAACGACTTGCAAAAGAGGATAGGGTGGATGATGATCCTGCTATTTTTTCCAACCGCTGGGAAAACTGGCTCAATCTCACCGTCCCGATGTTGTCCTACTACCGGAGCAAGAGCCGACTCATTATGATTTCGGTCACACCCGAAAAAACTGTCGCGGACCTAGCACAAGAAGCTATCGACCTCATGAAAAGGAGAGTGAGATGCCAACAAAGCACTTAACTAAGGCTTTACTTTGCTTAGTAGGGACTGTGGCTTTTGCCACCCCTGCAAAGGGAACCAACCAGCCTCCAGAACCACAGGTGACCACCGCAAAGCTGTTTTTCGTCACCACCAACAACCCGGAAGTGAAGCGCAAAACGGAAAAAGTGTTTCTCGGAGCCTACGACGATATCGTCTACTCCTCAGTCTGCGCCGACTTTCGAGCTCGTAAAAAAATGGAGATTGCTTCCTTCCGCATTGAACTTATTCAAATGTGGTTGGTGGAGTCTTTAAATGAATGCACCCCACCTAAGAAAAAGGTCATTGCCGCCCGTGCGAGCAACGGACAACTTTTTCTTATGCAACGGAAAGGGAACTGGGAAAAAGAATTCTTTGTCATGATGCCGGATATCTGCGACCAAGATTCACTTAAGGAGTATCCAGCAGAAATTCAGGCAAAGGCAAGAACCTTTTGCCACGAGCTGGATCCACTGCTTACCAATAAAAAAGCGCAAGAGAAGACTCCTCCTAAAGAAACGGAAAACAAGGATGATCTTCTGTTCGCCTTCTAATAATTCCGAAACGAACCTCGTTGAACCCGCCCCACAAAGGCGGGTTTCATTATGTCTTATGCACACATACCTATTTCAGAAAAGAATGGAATGGAATATAATAGGGGAGTTCATTACTATTATATTCTGTATGCCATTTCAACCAGTTGATCCTAAAATCTCATTTCCAAAACTTGAACAAGAAATCCTACAGTTCTGGGAGGATCGTCATATTTTTGCAAAATCTTTAGAAAAACCCTCACCAAAGGGTGAATTTGTATTCTACGAAGGACCGCCGACCGCTAACGGAATGCCAGGAATTCACCATGTCCTCGCTCGTGCTTTTAAAGATTCTATTTTACGCTACAAGACCATGCAGGGATACGTGGTGCCTCGTCGTGCTGGCTGGGATACTCATGGCCTGCCAGTTGAACTACAAGTAGAAAAGCAACTCGGTATTTCAGGCAAGCCACAGATTGAGACACTGAAGGCAACCAAGGACGAGAGTATCGCAGAGTTTAACCGTCTCTGCCATGAATCTGTCTGGCAATACACTACTGAATGGGAAACACTTACTCGTCGCATGGGGTTCTGGCTCGATATGGACGACCCATATGTAACTTATGAGAATAAATACATCGAGTCAGTCTGGGGAGTGCTAGGACAAGCCTGGAAAAAAGACCTCATGTATCGCGGGCACAAAGTAGTACCGTATTGCTACCGCTGTGGAACTGCGCTTTCGTCTCATGAAGTAGCGCAGGGATATAAAGACATTACCGATCAGACGGTGTATGTAGAATTTGAGCTATTAGATGAGCCTGGAACACGCCTTATTGCCTGGACTACCACACCATGGACACTGCCTGGTAATGTTGCTGTGGCAGTAAATCCAAAACTAACCTATGTCGTAATCGAGAAAAAAGACGAAGGAGTAGGAAAGCTCGTTCGTTTTATCGTAGCTAAAGAGCGACTTTCTGCACTCTTTGGCGAGGAGCAATATACAATTCTTAATGAATATACTGGCTCAAGCCTTATCGGCAAAAAATACAAACCTCTCTTTAACTTATCTCAAGAAGATAATGCCTACCAAGTGATTGCTGGAGACTTTGTCTCAGACACCGATGGTACTGGTATCGTACATATTGCACCAGCCTTTGGTGAGGATGACTACAACCTTAAAGTCGAACATAATCTTCCTATCCTCTTTACTGTCACTAAAGAAGGAGTATTCACTCCGGAAGTTACTCAGTGGGCAGGAAAAGTGGCGGTAAATCAAAATGAGAACATTATCAAATACTTGGATGAACAGGGAAGTGTTTTCAAAAAAGAACTCTACAAACACAGCTACCCACATTGCTGGCGCTGTGATAGTAAACTCATCTACTATGCCAAGGATTCCTGGTTTATAGCTATGAGTCGACTCAAGGATCAACTCCTTCAAAACAACGAACACATCCACTGGGTACCAGACAATATCAAAGAAGGTCGTTTCGGTGAGTGGCTTGCAAACATCAAAGACTGGAACCTATCTCGTGACCGTTTCTGGGGCACTCCGATGCCAATCTGGGAAAATGAAGACCGCTCTGAATATGCCTTTATTAACTCAATTGCGGAGCTTAAAGAGCGTGCCACTAACTTTGATGCGGTCTACTCAAAGAGTTCACCGATCCTAGACTCTGAGACAGGTATTAGCACCACAACACCTACCATCGATCTTCATCGTCCGTACATTGATCAGATTATTATCCCTGACTCTCAGGGGCGCCCCATGCATCGCGTACCTGAAGTTTTAGATGTCTGGTTTGATTCAGGATCAATGCCGTATGCAACCGGTACTCCAGTTCCTGCTGACTTTATCTCAGAAGCTATCGACCAAACTCGCGGGTGGTTTTATACCTTGCACGCTATTGCAACCATTCTAGATCGTGGTCCTGCCTTTAAGAATGTCATTTGTTTAGGTCACATCCTGGATTCAAAGGGACAGAAGATGAGTAAGTCAAAAGGCAATGTACTCGACCCAATTGCCATTGCTGATGCGCATGGCTTTGATGCTATCCGCTGGTATATGTATACCGTCAACCAACCAGGCGAAACAAAGAGAGTAGGGGAGGATGACATCAAGGAACAGGTACGCAAGTTCCTCCTAATACTCTGGAATACGTACTCGTTCTTTGTAACCTATGCCAATCTTAATAATTTTGATCCAAAAAATACTAAGAAAGTACAGAGCACTAATCTCTTTGATCAGTGGCTTATATCCAAAAGAGAGGGACTTGTAAAAAAAGTGACTACTTCACTTGACCAATACGATATCTTTACTGCTACTCGTTCAATCGAGGACTTTGTAATGGAGCTTTCTACTTGGTATGTAAGACGAAACAAAAAGCGAGATGATGCTACGGTATTCCTAGCTATACTTCACGAGACACTCGTAACCATCTCTCAGCTTATTGCTCCTTTTACTCCGTTCCTATCAGAAGAACTGTACCAGAAACTAACAGGGAACATATCTGTACACTTGAGCACGTTCCCAGAAGCCGATGAGAAACTCATTAACCTAGAGCTTGAAGCAAGCATGTCACGAGTGCAAAAGATTGTCGAAATGGGTCACTCTTTACGCAAAGAACATAAAATAAAGAACCGTCAGCCACTTTCAGAACTGCTAGTACAAAATATTGAATTCAAAGCAACGGTTCCAGACGAATTGCGCGCAATTATTGCTGACGAACTTAATGTAAAGGCAGTAAATAGTACCGAGCAGATACCGAAAGGGGAGTGGGCACAGCGCGACGACCAGGGAATTCATATAGCGCTCGACCTCACTATCACGCCAAGCTTGCGAGCAGAAGCCATGAAAAACGATCTTATCCGTCTTATTCAGGATGCCAGAAAAGAAGCACGGTATGGCTTCTCTGACCTTGTGCATTGCTCAATTGAAACCGAAAGTCCAGATATCCAGAAAATTCTTGTAGAAAATGGTGAGGAGATTATGAATCAAGGCAATCTCCATGACATAGCAAAGACGAATTTACCAAATCCGGATGCCACGCTTACTTCAGAAATTGAAGGAGCTAGTATTATTGTATCTGTTAAGAAATAACATTGACAGATTTGTATAAATAGTGTAGTATAAAGGGACGCTGAGGCGTCTCTTTTACTATGTGACGCCCTGCTCTTTTACAGACTGCAACCACAAACTCTACTTCCCAAAGGAGGGAATACTCATGGTCGTCGCCACCTACCAAAAACCACCTCAAAAGACCTTTGATGGTGAGTGGGAGAAATCCTACTCCATCGCCACCAACCGTCTCAATATCGCCATCGCATGTATGAATCCCAAGGTTATGGCTGAAATGCCTGCAATTCTCAATAACCTGGCATACCTCATTGAGGCGACTGGAACCGACGGGGTAACCTCAAAAAAGATGACCTGGCTCAAAGCAGTCTGTCAGTTTTTCACCCTTATTGGGACTATTGAAACAGCAATCATGACCGAGCCGTGTTTCAATACCGCTCCAGAAACACTGACTTACAAGGCTCAGGATCGGGTTATCAGATCTTTTGACTATGTCATGAGTGAGCGAGTTAGGCTTCCTGAAACATTTGTTGTCCAAGTTGCAGCTGAAACATTCTTTGCCAAACTGAAACCAGCCAACGAAACAATTGAAAAGACCGTTGCCTGCTTCCAAGAGATAGCCAGGAATCTCCCTTGATCTTACACACGAAATAACCCTTGAACACCCCCGAACTCCGGGGGTATTTCTTTGCCTTATGCCTTATTAGTGCCTCCAGGAAAAAACACTTTACTCAGGGGATTTTTCCTAGTATAATGAATCCAACTGATACTAACTGGGCCGAGAGGTCTTTTTTTGAAGGAGTAATTACCATGTTTGCAGTCATCAAAACAGGCGGAAAACAATATGTTGTAACGGAAGGAATGAAGCTCGAAATCGAGAAGATTATTGGTGAAGCAGGAAGTACCTTTTCTTTCACTGATGTTTTGCTCGTTTCAGATAAAGATAATGTAGTAGTGGGTACTCCAGTTGTTACTGGTGCTACAGTAACTACCACTATTATCAAGCAGTTCAAGGATGATAAGGTTGAAGTAAACAAGTTCAAGCCAAAGACTGGGTACCGTCGCAAGAAGGGACACCGTCAGCAAAAAACTGAAATTTCTATCGATAACATTACTTGGTAAGCACTATGGCACGCTCATTTTTTCTTACTCGCTTTATAAAAGAAGCCTACACTGAACTTACTCGTGTGGTATGGCCGACTCGCAGTGAAGTACTACGCAAAACACTCCTTGTTATTGGCTGTATTGTTGCTGGAGCCGTACTGATTGGACTATTTGACTACGGTTTGGCTGCAGGCGTAAAAGCACTGCTATCATTTACATCGTAATAAGAAACTAGCATTTCACATGGACGACACTCAACACACACAACCAGAAGAGTTTGAGGCTATACAGGAGGCAACTCCTGCTACTTCAGATGACCAAGAACTAGATCTTGCAGCTATCGAAGAAACTGCAGCCGAGGTTACCGAGACTGAGACCGAAGCAGGAGAGATAGACGAAGACGACGAAGACCGTAAAGCATACGGTGGTAAAATCCTCGCTGAAGACAAGCAACGAGATACGCACCGTCAGTGGTATGTTATCCATACCTACGCTGGATACGAAGATCAGGTAGCTGATGCGCTCAAGCACCGTATTGATACGCTCGACATGAAAGATAAAATCTTTGATGTTGTCGTACCGAAAGAAAAGCAGATTGAGATCAAGGGCGGAAAGCGCAAGAAGGTAGAAAAGAAAATCTTCCCAGGATATATCTTGGTGAACATGATCATGACGAAGAACTCATGGTATGTAGTACGCAACACTCCTAATGTAACAGGATTTATCGGAACTGGTGCTGACCCTGTTTCTATTTCTGAAGAAGAAGTAGAACTAATCTTGAAGCGCATGGGTACTGACGAACCGAAATACCGCATCGACCTTGAAGCAGGTGAGAATGTTAAAATTACCGACGGACCATTTAAAGACATGGAAGCGACCATCTCTGAAGTGGATCAAGAAAAAGGTAAGGTTAAGGCGCTGGTTAACATCTTCGGTCGCGAAACTCCCGTGGAGCTCGACTTCCTTCAGGTTAAGAAAATCTAATTATTCAACTGTTACGCACGCTTCTGTGCACTACTAGTAAACTACCACTATGGCAAAGGCAATTAAGAATCTCATTAAGCTCCAGATCCCAGCAGGAAAGGCAAACCCAGCCCCTCCGGTCGGTTCTACGCTCGGTCAAAACGGCGTGAACATCATGGAGTTCTGTAAGGCATTTAACGATCATACTGCATCTATGGGTGATGTGATTGTTCCATGTGTGATTACTGTTTATGACGACCGTTCATTTAGTTTCATCACTAAGCAGCCGCCGGTAACCAACTTGATCAAAAAGGCACTTGGTCTTGAATCAGGATCACCGACTGCGAACAAGAAGAAGGTAGGAAAATTAACCCAGGCTCAGCTTGGCGACATCGCGAAGGCAAAGATGCCTGACTTAAATACTACTGACCTTGAAATGGCAAAGCGCATCATTGCAGGCTCTGCTATGCAAATGGGCGTTGAAGTAGAGAAATAATACTACCTAATTTGTGGGAGACTCTGTCGCTTGCACCACAGAAGGAGATATATGGCAAAACTATACGGAAAAAAATATACGAAAGCAGTGGAAGGTCTCGACCTACTCAAGAAATACTCAACAGAGGAAGCACTTGAGTTAGTGAAAAAAACCAACACTGCAAAGTTTGATGGTACGGTTGAAGTACACGTGAAGCTTACCACCAACCCTACTAAGGCTGACCAGGGTATCCGTTCTACTACCACTCTCCCTAACGGTACTGGTAAAAAAGTACGCGTTATTGCCTTTGTCTCAGAAAAAGACGAAAAGGCAGCAACTGATGCTGGAGCAGACGAAGTGGGTACTGAAAAACTTATTGAAAAGATTACCAAGGGCTGGCTCGCATTCGATATCGCGGTAGCAACCCCTGACATGATGCCAAAGATTGCTAAGGTCGCTAAGATTCTTGGATCTCGTGGTATGATGCCAAACCCAAAGGTTGGTACCGTTACACCGAACTTTGCAGACACTATTCGTGACTTCAAAAAAGGAAAAATCGAGTTTCGTGCTGACTCACTGGCTGGTATTCATGCCGGTATTGGAAAGGTATCATTTACGACCGCTCAGCTCAAAGAAAACTTTGATACTTTTGTTACTGCTCTCGTAGCGAATAAGCCGTCTTCAGTGAAAGGTCCACTCATTAAGTCAATTGCGATCTCGTCAACTATGGGACCCGGAATTAAGGTAGAAACAAGCAAGCTTGGATAATATCAGACTTGCAAAAACCGTGAAAGAAAAAAGAGGCCAACGCCTCTTTTTTTGTGTATAGTATTTCTATGACTACCAAAAAACTCCTATCATATCTTACCTTTAGTATCCTCCTCTTCATTTCTGCCTGGTATGCGCATGCCGAGACTACACTACCACCCGCAGAGAAAAAAGAAGTAGCTACGCAAAATACCCACTCAACCCAAAAAGAGAGGGGAGTAGAAAAAGAGGTAGCTACACACCCCACTACTCCACCACCAACTACCCCACAGGCATCAGACCTTGTTCCGGTAGTGCTGGTAGTGGACGGCGATACCCTCATAGCACATATCAATGGGAAGGACGAAAAGATTAGATTAATCGGCATTAACACACCCGAGACGGTAGACCCACGAAAGCCAGTGGAGTGTTTTGGCCAGGAGGCCAGTAAACACGCTAAGGAAATTCTTACCGGTACACAGATAGCGCTTGAACCCGACCCGACCCAGGATAGTCGCGACAAATACGGGAGGCTTTTGCGCTATGTGTATCTGCCAGACGGGACGCTATTCAACCAGCTCATGGTAGAGGAAGGATATGCGTATGAGTACACCTACCAGACACCGTACCAGTATCAGGCTCAGTTTAAAGAAGCCCAGTCTGATGCTAAAAGCAACAACAGGGGACTGTGGGATCCTACCACCTGCAACGGTAAAAAATAGCCATACCCGGCTATTTTTGGTATACTACAGACACGCTCTTTGACATCACAACACAAAGGAGAAGACTCATGCGCATGCGCATACTACTTATCATAGGGTTATTCCTTATGATCCACCGGGCACATGCCCAAGACTACACGCCGTATACCGGCTGGGAACATGTCCACTCTGCATATAGCGACGGTGAATTTGGCATCAGTGAAATCAAAACACGCGCCAAGCAACTCGGTCTGCAGTTCATCTTCATGAGTGAACACGGGGACTGTTTCTTTACCCCGCAAAGCCTACACCACCGGGAAGGAAAGCTGTTTTACAACTTCCACCAACACTCAGGAGTAAACTCGTTTTCTGACTACCTGGAGGAAGTCAACATCTTAAACGAAGATCACATTTTCGTCATCTACCCAGGACGCGAAGTGACTGTTGCGAAGAATCCCGCCAAAAGCTACTGCCATATGAATGCGTTTTCACCAGTAACCACCACCGAGTCCTACACCTACCAAGACACATACGGCGAAGGGGATGTAGCACGTGTTATAGATATCATCCATTACGAGAAAGGTATCTGTGTCTACAACCACCCGAAAGACTGCAAAAACTGGTGGGACAGCGCTGACCAATTTGATGCCATTGAAATGATGAACACGGTCGGGCTCGACATCAAGGCGCTTGCAACTGGCGGGACAGTCAACTACACCCACGACCTCTCACTGTTGCTTGCTGGCGTTAAAAAAGGCCGGCACCAGTTTGTGGTGGGAGGACAAGACTTCCACTCAGACGGATCATGGCGCGCTTCTGGTATGGGGCTGATCACTACCGCCATCTTTGCAAACGACCTTACCCAGGCCAGTCTTTACTCGGCACTGCAAGAAGGCAAGACGGTGGCACTGCGCAACACAAAGATTTTGAAGTTCAACCGTGTGCCCAGCATCACTACTGAGAACATACAGAACACCTTTGCATTAAGTGGCACCGTCGAAGTAACCAAGGGTGAGTTTACTAAGCGCTTGGGCAAAATCTGGATCCAGCTGTATAAAAACGGCATGGTAGTAGCTAAAGCTCAAGCTACACAAACAAAGGTCAATAACGCAACCATTGAGATGGCCTTTACTATACAGGATCCCAACCCATCCGAAGAAGGGAAGGAGACGAGCTACATTGCGGAGATCCCGCAACTCATGATCACGAGTCCGTTTTGGGCACGAAAGGGAGAACGGCTATACAGCACGCGCACACTCCCAATAACCTGGGTTAAAAGCAAGGAGGGAATGTTTTCCTGGGAAACTGAGCCTAAGGGCGTCACAGACAAAATGGAGCGTATTGTGTTCTGTATAGATGACGGGACAGTACGCAACATGAGTGGAAAAATAGTGCTATGCACTAGGCCTCGTGTTGCATTCTTTAACAAACATGCTCAAGTTGATGCAAGGGCGTCGCATGGACCAATATTCTTTCCGGATGAAAGTATGTCTCCTAGTGAAGATAGGTCTGCCTGGCTTAAAAAAACAATCGATGCAGCACACGAGAAGTTCATCTGGGAACTAACCGAGCATGACTTTGTCGAACACCATAAGTATCTGTACACATACAAATCCACCATGAAGGAAGGGGACTTGTTCGGCCAGTGTGCAGATGACCCCGAGTCCTTCGTCTTTGACCAGGATGATCATGTGGAGAATTGCAGTATCCACGCTACCTGGAAGTGTGCACTCCTTGGGCGCACAATGGACACGTGCTTTCTCAGTAAGATCGAGGAACCGCAACGAGCCAACCAGGGAACTCAACCATCCAGCATTTTCATCAAGATGCAATAACAGCTCAAATAAGCCACTTTCTAACCCGCCACACTCACATGAGTCTGGCGGGTAATTTTATACATAAAATAGGCAAACTTTGCAAGATTGCCCGCCCTTCTTTTTGTATGCTACCATACCCATGAGGGCATAGCGCCCTCATCTCTATGTGCCTGTGGCACCTTGACAATCCGAGTAAAAAACTACGCCTTAAGGAGGCAACCATGAATCTCGAGCAAATATTGCAACACCCATTAAAACTTGATCGGATTAAGAAAGATCCGGTGATTGGGAAAATGGACTTTTCCAAATTCGAAGCAATGCCGGTCGAAGTTCAAAGGAAAATTATCCTTGACTCCAACGACCTTGGAACTTTCGTCAGAGAAAAGAGGCAATTTGGTGCACGAATTGCTTGCACTATGGGGACTATGGACATGACCCATATTGGACACATGCGCTACATGGCGAAAGCAAAAAGAGAAGGTGACCTCCTTATTCTAGGGATAGACACCGACGAATCGGTAAAGCGCTACAAGCATGCCAGTCGACCATACACCAATCAGTATGAACGCGCGGAAATGTGCGCCCATACGAGTGCGGTCGATATCGTGACTTTTGTTGACGATGTGAACGAAAAAGGCATCTGGGCTTACAAACTCATTAAAGAAATTCTCCCTGATGTGTTCACCGCTATTAAAGAGAGTTACCCAAAAAGGCAACTCAAGGAAATTGGGTTCTATTGCACACGCATCAATCTCATCCCTCGTCAAGCACCGGGATCAACAACTGACATCTGTGAAGAGATCGCAACCACCATATTGGGTTATCCCGATCTGGTCAAAAAAATCGAAGCAGGGAATCCAAAGTTCTCAGCAAACATCCTCAAGGCCGCCAAGGAAATTACCCGAATACGGGAAGAAAAGGGTGAATCTCAGCAATAGATCTTGCTTGAATAAACAACAAAGGAAACAATGTGTATCGTATCGGAATCTTAAACTACCCCGTTGTTCACAGCGGTAACCTTTCGCTGGTTAAAAAGTGGGCAGATCAGGAAGTAGAGATGGTTTTCATCCCAAGCCTGAAACTTGCCTCCAGTTACCAGCGGTGCCCTGACATCCGTGCGCTTCCCAGCGATGTTGCGGCCACCATCTTGCACGGCATTGAACCACGCATGGTCTTCACCAGTGTGGGCTCGGTGTCGGACATCACCAAACACTGCGACCTTGAAGAGGTTTACTGTGGAAGCGATGAAGTGTCTCTTGGTGTCACCGAGGAATACCTCTCAAGTTTCCTTGCAGATCGGCATCCAACCATTCATGTTGACCCATCCTTCCTTCAGTGGGATCGCAAGAATGTTTTCACCCAAAAGCCAGTCAGTCCCAATATCTCCATGAGCACTGATACATTCAGCCAGGAGATGATGGGTATCGCTTTAAGTGAAGCGAGCCTTGCCTCCGATTGGTGGAGACAAGTTGGTGGCGTGATTGTGCTGGAAGGATCTATTTTGCTCGCAGACCACAACCAGCACCTCCCCAATGAGTGGGCGCCATATTACAACGGCGACCCCCGTGATGCTTGTGAGCCTGGAAAAAACGGCGAGCTCTGCTCAGCCATTCACAGCGAGCAGGCCATCATCTCAAAGGCAGCCCGAATAGGTATGTCTCTTGAGGGAACCTCGCTCTACATCTCTACCTTTCCATGCCCCGTCTGCGCAAAACTTATCGCAGCCGCTGGCGTCAAGAAAGTGTATTTCCTTGAAGGTCATGCTTCGCTGGATGTGCCGGAAGTCTTCCACGCTTTCGGCGTTGAAGTCATCCATGTGCAGCTTGAACCATCTAACATCGAGTAGCGCCATGTGCTACTTGCGAAACAAACAACGCCCTGGTTTTCCAGGGCGTTTTGTTGTTTCGGATAAAAAAATACCCTCACCTTTCAGTGAGGGGGAAACTTCTAAGTTGAAAAGAAATGGGTCAGAGAGTAAATTCCCGCCGAATATACTCTTCCATCGGAGTTTCGTCGAAATGGTCAATCAGTCGCAGCTCTCCGTATCTGTACCCAACTACCAAGGGATCAGGGTTCTGGATAACCACCTTATCCACCTCCCAACGCCTTACTTCTGCAAGTAAGAAAATATTGAGAGTGGATTGAGGGCCAGCGAATCGATTCCAGAACGACACTTTTTTCTTTCCTGGCTGAAAATCCGGCAAAACTTGTTCAATCCTTTTACGAACAGCTTGTGGTATCACGCCACTGAACTGTGCTGTGATCTTGGCGCTAAAGTAATGCACACTATTAGCTTCCTTTTTCCATTTGGCAAAGATATCTTGGTACATCGCCCTCATATCAGAGGGTAGTCTCATAACTTCACCACCCCTTTCGTCTCTGTAGGCACGACCACCGCTGAAGTAAAGCGAGAATGTCTGGCAATCCAAAAAGAATGGAGCAAACACTGGGAATCCTTCAGCATTCCTCATCTTTAACACCTCCATACTTAGAAGAGGGTAGCGCTCCTCAAACTCGGGGTCTGCAATCCTGTACTTGAGGCGCCTAATTTTTCTCTCTAGTATGCCCTTTACCACTTGTCCTTCTATAGGAAGGAGCGACTTCAGCTCCTCTTCGGCCTCTTTGAGTTTCAGGTGATAGCCCTGCACTCTTTCTTCTCGATTTTCCTTCAAGAAGCATGCTTCGACCATTCTCTTTGCTTGCTCGATAGCCGTTTCCCGCCTGGAACTTTTATCAACTTTAACCAGTGCATTTTCTTCGCTCATTTTCATGCCCCTTTCTGGGTGTGACGATTGTGTTTATAGCGATCCTCCGCGAATGCGTAGGAAGATCGCCTTGCCGATGGTGATAGGGGAGAGAATAGTCATCACAATTCTTAGATGAGCAATATTCCTGCCCCAGTGAAGCCGGTAGTCCGCATTGGTTTCAACTGCGGCCCACAGTCTTTTTTTATCTATGTCGGTGCCAGTGAGATGCTTCTCATTCCAGCGGATAATATACCCGCTGGCGTAGTAGCCTCCACTAAACATCAGCACAAGAAGTAGAGCGCTAATAAGCGTCTGAAGTAATGGGTGCATACATCAATCCTTTCCATGATATGTAAATGGACGTTTTTCCAAGACTTAGTCTAGGGTCTATGGAAATTATGCCATATTTGGCTAGATTTAGCAAATTTATGTAAAAAAAGAGGGCTCCACCATACGGAGAAGCCCTTCTGTTAATTGTTTTCTTACCCAATCGGGAAGTTGACATGCGGACTAGCCGCTGTTCCTTCCGCATTAAGGTGGGGAGTGATGAAATGCCCATGCAAGTGGGTGACAGTTGCCCCCGTGCTAGGCGTAGGACCAAAACGCATTGCAACTGCGCTTAAGGCAATTGCGCCACCTGGGATGCCGTAGTTCTTACGAGCCCACGCAACCAGCGCCTGAACTCCCAGAAAGTCACTCACGGTCATCTCAGAGACATCCGTCATGTGGCGAACAGGAATAAGCAAGAAGGCGTGCTTGGCTTCCTTGTAGCTGAAGATGTTTGGCATCAGTCGCCAATCATTTATTTCCATCAGCAGTGGGTTGCTCAGATCTGTTTTACCACCGAGACAAAACGGACAGATGCCTGTTTTCTGAATTTGCTGCAAATCTTTTTGGTATTCAGCCGACTGTGCGTTGGCTGTGTTAACCACTTCTATGTCTGAAACGTTTTGCTCAGCATTTGCAACGGCCTGCTGCACGCGAAGCAACCGAGCAGAAGGCAGAATGCGCCGGTATTCGTTCCTGGTGATGTTACCACCAAGTTCAAGGCACGCTTCATAGTTCTCCTGCCACTCGTCACCAGCGGTAAGTGGAAAGAACGCATCACCGATGTGTTCTTCATTGATCAGGGTGATGTAGATCTTGTCAGCATAGGGCTCGAAGAGGTTGTAGATGAACATGCCTCCGATCACCCAGACTGCGTAGTTATCTGGCACAAGGGCGAGCGCTTCCTCGACACTGTGCGCCACGAATGCGCCAGGCAACACCGTGAGAGATTTGTCGTTACTCATCACGATATTAAAACGATCGGGAAGTGGCCGTGCCTTTTCAGGCAAACTATTCCAGGTTGTATGTCCCATGATCACCACGTTGCCGACAGGATCACTAGTGGTCAGCGCTTTAAACGCTTTTAAGTCTTGAGAGTTGCGACCCCAAGGCATACAACCCTGATAGCCGATCACTCGTTCGAAGGTCATAGCCGTCACAAGGGCGGGTATTTTCTGTTCTGACATAGAGCCTCCTTACAGTTCTACCGGGATGTCTTTAATCGCCGGATGCGGGTTGTAATCATGAAGTCCAAAGTCAGATGCTTTGAGCTCCTTGATGGTTCCAATACTTAGATCTGAAATATCCGGGACGGTCACTGTTGGCAAAGCCAAAGGTTTCGGCGCCAGCAGTGGATCAATCCACGGAACTTGGTTACTGTAGATCTGTGCGTCTGACACAAAGTGAATCAGTTCATTCGGCACATAACCAGTGATCTTGCCGATCAGAAACATCAGCAGTGCATATTCGGCGATGTTAAACGGAATGCCGATTGGCATATCTCCAGACCTTTGGAAGTGCACAAGGTTGAGAAGACGCCGCTTAGGGTTCCCTGGATCCTGTGGAGCAGAAAAGTGGAGTTGAGACCCATGACAAGGAACGATGTAGGTCTTCTCCTTCGTCACATCCTTATCATCATTGCAATCCCGAAGGTTCCAAGTGGTAGCCATGATGCGACGATTCTCGGGCATAACCTTCAGCATCTGAACAATCATGTTGAGCTGATCAAGGCCATCGTTTTTGAATGTTCCGTCTTTTCTCATGGTAGCACCATGATTTCTCATTTGGTGACCATAAATTGGCCCAAGCTCACCTGGAGCACGCCCCTTGTACCTGTTTTTGGCGTGCAGTGCAGTGCATGGACCAATATAGTTTTGCCAAAGCTGTTTAACGCCATAATTGTCTCGCAGCTCATAGGCGTTGGTGCTACCAGATAGAATCCAGAGCAACTCCGAAATAATGGCGTTCCAACTTCCTTTGAGGCTGCGAATAGTGAGAAGAGGGAAGCCCCTTCTCAAGTTGAATCGCATCTCAACCCCAGGGTAGAAATAGGTCGGATGCGCTTGCGGTCCTTTTTTAATGATGCCTTTTTTGTGCACCTTCTTTAGGCCTTTCTGATACGTAAACATGTTGTGCCCTCCTTAGGCGAAGAAATTTTTGTGTGCTAGTTTTACAGGTTCACTGTGCTTTGTTAGCAAATATAGTATAACATTTTAGCTTGGTATACACAAATTTACACAACAAAAAACCCGCAACACAAAGTGTGCGGGTCCCATTTCGGTGAAACGCTCAAATTGAATTCCGAGCGAAGGTGAGTGTTTTGGTGCCATACTCAGCAAACATATTGCCGGCACCTGACTGGTTCCAGTGAAGAGCTGAGGGAATGAACTTCAGGTCACCACCCAGAGATACGGGGTAGATGTTGACATACAGCATCGTGGCATGTGGCAGGAAACTGACAAACGTTTCGTAACCACCTACCACCCAGATTCGACGATCCTTGCCGGCGAGTTTTTTCACCCCGGCTAAGCTGCGGGCAACTTTGCCTTCAGATTTCTCAAGGGTGAATTTCCGGTTTTGACTGAGAACTATGGTAGGGCAATCCCATGGCAGATCGTGGTCTGCTTCTTTGGCTAATGACCAGGCGTTTTCTCCAATAACAACCACGCCTTTTTCTTTACTTGATCCGGTTAAAAACCGAACCAGTTCAATCTGCTGGCTGGTGTGTTGCCACAACGGGGATGCACCAGCATTACCAATGCTATGGTCTACCCCTATACCGAGTATAAGGGATGTGCCGGGGAAGTCATTATTCAAAGCAAGCCTCCTTGTAGTAAGCGTAGTGCCCAGTAGTTTTTTGTGTGTCTGCAATATTCAGGTGCGTATACCCGGACTATACCATAGGAGGGGAGTGCTCTACTAGATATTGACTAATACCCCATTCATGCGTTATAATTACCACATAGTTTCCCCAGACCACCGGTACCCGAAAGGGATAAATCCTGTGCAGGAATCAAAAGAGTCACAGGTCGACTTTTGATTATGTCTGCGGATAACGCAGATTTTTTAATGCGCAAAGGAGATACATGGCAAAAAGTAAAGCACAAAAAGACGCGGATTTAGCCAAGGTTAAATCAGATATTTCAAAGTCTAAGGCTATCGTTTTTACCGACTATAAAGGTATGAAGGTAGGGGACTTGGAGTCACTACGCCGTGGTATTAAAGAGCAAGGCGGTAACTTTGCAATCACCAAATCAACACTAGCTGAAATCGCTTTCGGCGATAAAGCAACTGTTGAGCAGATTGTAAACAAAGCAGCGCTCGCTATGGCATACGGATTTGAAGATGAGGTTACTATTCCCAAAGCCATTAAGGCGATTACGAAGAAGAACCCAAGTCTCAAAATCCTCGGTGGATTTGCCGATGGTAAGTTTTTAACGAAGTCTCAGATCGAGAAGCTCGCAGATATTCCAAGCAAGGAAGAATTGATCGCAAAACTCCTTGGTGTCCTTCAGAACCCTGGAACCAAGCTTGTTCGCACCATCAACAATCCGGCATCTGGACTGGTACGCGCTCTTAAAGCAATTAGTGAGAAAACAGCATAATTAGTAATTAGAAATAAGGAGATTTTATGTCAGACGAGAAAAAAGAGTATTCAAAGGAAGTAACTAAGTTGGTTGAAGAAATCGAAAAGTTGAAATTGATTGATGTTGCTGACCTCGTTTCAGCACTTGAAGAAAAGTTTGGTGTTTCAGCAGCAGCTCCTATGATGATGGCAGGTCCAGCAGCAGGCGCAGTAGACGCAGCTCCAGCAGAAGAGAAGTCATCATTCAACGTTGAACTTACTGCATCAGGCGAAAACAAGATCGGTGTTATTAAGGCAATTCGTGAAGTAATGCCAGAGCTTGGCCTTAAAGAGGCAAAGGATCTTGTTGACGGTGCTCCAAAGGTCATCAAAGAGAATGTAAAGAAAGAAGAAGCAGAAACTATCAAGGCAAAGCTTACTGAAGCTGGTGGTACTGTTACCCTAAAGTAATTTTAAAAAATCACTTTAACGAGAATCCGCCTCCGGGCGGATTTTTGTTATTGTTGACAAAGGTTTGAAAGTATGCCAAATTAATTGTAATAGTATTTAAACACAAACACACATGTACATGCATAACTGTTCTCCAAATCGCACGGGGCTCGTTGGTGCTGGGCTACTCTCAGGACTTCACCTTATGTGGGCTATCCTTGTAGCACTCGGTATCGCAAAGCCAATTATGGACTGGGTATTATCTTTGCACATGATTAGTCTTGCCTATACTGTAGGACCATTCGATGTAATCTCTGCCTTGATGCTCGTTGTCTTTACGGCAATAGTTGGATACGCTCTTGGATACCTTATTGGGATGTTCTTCCCACACTGCCGTGATTGTTCAGACGGTAGCTGTTGTTTTGAAGGTGAGACCGCTATGGATCACAACATGCACATGATGGGAGATATGATGATGGAAATGCCAAAGAAAAAGACAGCAAAGCGCAAAGCTACCAAGAAGGCAGCTCCAAAGGCGAAAGCAAAAGCAAAGAAGAAGCGTAAATAATCTTGAAACTAGGAAAATCAAAAGCCTCTGATGCAAATCAGGGGCTTTTTTGATATACTAGGGGAGTCTCAAAGGCAAATGCCCTTCGACAAATCAAACACCACAATCAAAAAGGAAAGAAAGGAGGGAGTATGCATCAACGCATATTTCCAGCGACACAACAAACCTTAAACCCCATTGAGGTCATGACCCGCACAGGTCACAGAGCCTTCACTATGGTTCTTGCTGGCGTTGGCCTGAATGTGACCCTGGTCTCGGGAAACGGATGTGAACTGATGGTAAGGGACTGGCAAGGAAACCTGAAGAAAGTTTTCGACGCCTATTGCTCCTTTGGAGCATCAGGACTTGGGCACGGCAACACTGCAGTGCAAAACGCCCTCATCCCTCTGCTTATCCCTGGGTCATCAATGTCCCAGGTGATATTCAAAGAATCCACCATTGGGCTCCTAGATGCGCTCTATAGGCTCGGCAGAACAATCTTCAATCGTGACTATGCAATTAACTTAGGGGTATCTGGATCTGCAATGGTTGAAGCTGCCCTTCAACTTGCATGCTTGCATGCCTACCGAAAAAAGCCAGCCATCAAAGAAGATCCAGACCAAGTCCTGATTGGGTGTGTTCCTCGAGGCTTTCACGGCAAAAGCACCGGAGCACTGTCTGTCACTATCAACAAAAAGATCCAGAGACCGGGACTGCCCTTGCTTAAGAACAATATTCTTGTTCTTCCAGAGGAGACGGAAAACCTTGCTGAAGTTATCGGAAAAAATGCCGGAAGACTGGCAGCTATCATCATGGAACCTATCCGAGCAGAAGGAGGTGTTATCCCATACGCTCCTGGATATATCCAAGAAATCGCAGGATTATGCGAGGAGTTCAATATCCTGCTTATCATGGATGAAATTCAAACAGGACTAGGCAGGACAGGGAAGTGGTTTGCCACCGAACATGAAGAAGAGGTGATCCCTGACATGATCCTTCTTTCTAAGTGCCTGTCAGGTGACTATGTTCCTTCCGCCGCAATGCTTGTTAAGACAAGCATCTGGGAAAAGGAATACGGGGACGCTGATACTTACTCCTCTTACCTCAATACATTTTGGGGCAACCCTTTTTCTAGCGCAGTTGGCTTAGCCACCCTGCGAGAAATCGACGAGAAAAACCTGGTTTCACACGCAGAAGAAATGGGAGAAACCCTGACGACCTGTCTTTCCCAGCTCAATGGCAATCACCCAGCAGTTGCAGTGAGAAGTCTTGGTCTTTTAGGGGGAATTGAACTTCCGAATGAAGACACAGCTATGAAGTTTATCAAGGAGTGCTTTGCCCGTGATGTTCTGACAGTGAGCACTCTTGGGTTCAGTCATGTCATTCGTTTTCAACCACCACTTTCAGTCAGCAAAGACGAAATCATTAACTGCTTCAGTGTCTTTGATGAGGCACTAAAGGTTGTTATGAAATAAATCGTCCAACAAGTTCGCATTTAGAGGGCCACATTCATGTGGCTCTTTTTTGTTTGACAAATAACCTGGTTCATGCTATGATTAGTACATTATACAAGACGGTTACCGTCATGGACTCGTATCTATGTGTCATGTGAGTGACCCAGCAGAAATAACGGGTCGCTTAATTTTTATGCGTAAGGCGCATGTTGGTTGGAGATAATCCAACCAGTTACTTACTATGACACAGGAAAAAAACGCGAACAATGTATCGTTTATGGATCTCCCAATAGATCCAGATATTAAGGATATCTTAGCAAAGTACTTTACTACTCCTACCCCGATCCAAGGTCAGGTTATTCCGCATGCCATTGATGGGAAAGATCTCGTTGGTATTGCCCAAACCGGAACCGGTAAAACACTAGCTTTTGGAATTCCGATGATCCAGAAGCTTATTGATACGAAAGACCAGGGACTGGTTCTCGTACCAACTCGTGAGCTCGCCCTCCAGGTAGAGGAAACGATGCAAAAGATTGGTCGTCCCTTAGGGCTTAAAACTGCCGTTATTATTGGTGGTGCGGCACAAGGCCCACAGATTGCGGCACTCCGTCGTGAGCCAAATATCGTGATTGCAACACCAGGGCGTCTTGCTGACCATATTCAACACAGAAACTACAATCTGAATAAAGTTTCTATGATTGTACTAGATGAAGCCGACCGCATGTTTGATATCGGATTCATGAAGCAGATTAAAGAAATTTTAAGTCTTGCTCCACCAACTCACCAAACATTGCTCTTCTCAGCAACCATGCCGGCGGAAATTGCACAGATTGCAGCACACCACATGAAGACGCCACTTCGTATTGAAGTAGCGCCAGCAGGAACTGCTAATGCTAATGTTATTCAAGAAATCTATGTTGCCGACCGCGATACCAAGATGCAGCTACTCGAGCACTTGCTCTACGAGAACCAGGGAACAGTACTTATCTTTACTCGTACTAAGTTTGGTGCTAAAAAAATCGCAGCAGAAATCCGTCACCTCGGCCACACCTCAGCTGAAATTCACTCAAACCGGTCTCTTGCTCAGCGCCGTGAGGCACTCGATGGTTTTAAGAGCGGTAAATACCGTATCTTAGTAGCAACAGATATTGCTGCTCGTGGTATTGATGTGAAAGACATCTCCATTGTTATTAACTACGATCTCCCTGAAAACCCAGAAGACTATGTTCACCGTATTGGACGAACTGGTCGCGCAGGTAGTACTGGCCGTGCCATTTCTTTTGCTGCAGGAGGCGAGCGCCGCACCGTAGTTACTATTGAAAAGTTGATTAAAAAAATGATCCCGATCATTTCACTACCTAAAGAGCTCCCACCAAAGAGAAAGCCACTTCCAACCAGTCGCGACTTTGAGTCAGGACCTCGTTCTGGTGGTCGTTCGTTTGGTGGCGCAGGTCGCTCATCATCATCTCGTCCAAGTTCTGGAGGCCGAGGGCCAAGCGGTCCTGGTCGAAACTTTTCTCGTCCAAGTCGTCCCGGCGGATTCAAACGAAGCTATAAATAAACCATGACACCCTCTTTCCATATTGTAGGAGGACAAACGATCTCAGGAACCATACAGGCTCAAGGCTCAAAAAATGGGCTTGAGCCTGTTATGATTGCATCCCTTTTAACTGACGAACCCGTTACGATTCACCGTGTACCAGATCTTTCTGATACCGCTGTCTTAGTAGAACTCTTAACCTCACTTGGAAAAAAAGTGGAGCTTATAGATGGTACCGCTATTATTACCCAAGAACAACCATTACGCTCGATTGCCCCTGCCCACTTGATCGAGAAGATGCGTGCCTCAATTATTATCTTAGGGCCCTTACTTGCTCGCTGTGGAGAGGCGACTCTTTCACTTCCTGGTGGTTGCTCATTTGGAGAACGCCCGGTTGACCTTCATCTCTTTGGCATGAAACAGCTTGGCGCTATTATTGATCAAAAAGACCAGGAAATTTATGCCCATACAGAGAAGCTGATTGGATCAGAAATTACACTTTCTGGCCCCATGGGACCAACTGTTCTTGGAACAGATAATGTCATGATGGCAGCAGTTCTTGCTCAGGGAATAACTACCATACATGATGCAGCCCGTGAACCTGAATGTGTTCAACTGGCCACCATGCTTGTTGCGATGGGCGCGCAGATAGAGGGGATCGGTACCAGTACCATCACCATCACGGGAGTTGCAAACCTTTCAGGCTGTGAAGTAAGTGTGATCCCAGACCGTATCGAGACCATCTCATACCTTATTGCAGGTCTTGCCAGTGGGGGAGAGGTAACCGTAACAGACACTGAACCTGACCATATTACAGGTGTTTTAGATATCTTGAAAGAAGTTGGCTGTGAGATTTCAGTATCTGGTAATACTATTACAGCCAAGCGAGGAGAAACTCTTACGCCTTTTAATATTACAACCGAGCCATACCCAGGCCTTGCAACCGACCTCCAGTCACTGTTTGCAGTTCTCGCACTTACTATCCCTGGAGATTCGACCATTACAGAAACCATTTACCCGCAACGCTTTGCTTATGCTCACGAACTTTTGAAAATGGGGGCAGGTATATCTTTTATAGAGGGAAGTATTACTATTCATGGCGGAAAAATCCTTCATCCAGCACATGTAGTATCTACAGACTTACGGGCTGGGTGCGCACTTGCCATTACTGGCCTTATTACAAAAGGAGAAACAGAACTTACAAACATTGGACATATCTTACGGGGATACGAACATTTTACAGATAAAATAGCAAGTCTAGGTGGCACAATAACATTGCCAAATAGTATAGACCAGGTATAGTAAATATATCTTCGCCATTAGGCGCTTAAGCAGACCCAGTGAAAACTGGGTTTGCGTTTGTCTACTTATCTTGCAACATCACACTTGCTAAATAATGTATTGTTGGTATAATTAATACATTATCGCCATTAGGCGCCCGAGGAAACCCAGTGAAAACTGGGTTTCCGTTTGTCTAAAAGCCGAAGAGTACCTTAGTTTTCTCCTGTAAGGATCTGAAATCACTTGCCTGCATGCGGCCAAGTCGGCGAGACAACCGCTGTGCACTGAATAAGCGAACTTGCCCTAACATAACAGACCTTGTTTGATTATGGAAAACATAGGTAAAGTGGAATCTACTATCCTTTGGCTTAGGTTATCGGCATTCCAAGAAATGTATCTCGGTTAAACTTCTTCAATACTAGCACGGGTCGTTCGAACAGCTCATTCTTACCATCACATTCGTGACCGACGTTTTTTCCAATACTGCACCACCATATCTCGCGCTCGCTAAACTGCGGAAACTTCTTCCTCTCAGCTATTGGGATCTTTAAGTTATTCCATTTACTAAATTCTTCTTGTGGGTTTTGTGTTTGCATAAGTAAATAATAACCAAAACATAGCCTAAAAAGCAATATTATGGTATAATTTCAAGATGTTTAACGTAAAACACCAAGATAGTAAAACTCGAGCCCGAACAGGGGAGCTTATCACACCACACGGTACGATTCAAACACCGATCTTTATGCCGTGTGCTACTCACGGAGCCGTGAAAGCACTTTCAACTCCAGATCTTGAGGATGCTGGCATTGAGATACTCTTAGGAAATACCTACCACGGGTATATCCGTCCAGGAGACGACCATATTGCCCAGTTTGGAGGGTTGCATTCTTGGATGGGATGGAACAAACCGATTCTAACTGACTCGGGTGGATTTCAAGTATTTTCGCTGGGAGGCAGTAAAGGAAAAGGGGAGGGGAATAAAACAAATAACGGGAATTTGGTTAAAATAACCGATGACGGTATTCGTTTTGCATCTCACCTGGATGGTTCAAAGCACTTCTTTAGTCCTGAGAAAGTAATCGATATCCAGATAAACCTCGGATCAGATATTATGATGGTACTTGATGAATGTGCACCGTACCCCTGTTCTGAGAAATACGCGCGTGGCGCTATGGAAAAAACTCACCAGTGGGCTCGCCAAGCAGTAGAGTACTGGCAGGCGAAGAAAGCAGAGAAATATGGTGAAAGCACAACAACTCCGATGCTTTTTGGTATTATCCAGGGCTCTACCTACAAAGAACTGAGAGAAGAATCTGCGAGATATATATCTTCTCTCCCATTTGACGGCATTGCTATTGGTGGTGTCTCGGTAGGAGAGGGGAAAGAGGAGATGTACCAGGCGTTTGACTGGGTCATACCTCATTTACAAAACATAGACAATAGACCGGTCTATGCCATGGGGATTGGAACACCAGAAGATATTTTAGAGGGAGTTTCCCGCGGTATAGACATGTTTGACTGTGTCTTGCCAACCAGACTTGCCAGACACGCTACTCTCTGGATAATTGAAGAAAATGGAAAAGGCGGAAAGATAAACCTACTGCGTAATCAATACCGGGACGAGCAGAAAGTCCTCATGCCCGGATGCGCCTGCTATACATGCACTAACAACTATACAAGGGGATACTTGCGCCATCTGTTCCAAGAAAAAGAGCCACTTGCATGGCGTCTTGCTTCAATACATAACCTACACTTCATGATGGACTTAGTTCACAAAGTTCGTGAACACATCAGTAGTGGAACTTTTTCTGAATTTAAAGAAAAATTTCTTGCCAACTGGAAGATTTAGCTTCGCTCATTCCCAATCCAAACACAAAGGAGGACCTCGTGAAGTACCGCGCATTACTTGCGGACACCATTGCTATGATTGTGTTTTCCACATTATTTGGATCCGCAATTGAGCTAGGACTCTCTCACCTGACCATAGCACAGACATTTCACACACGACTCGCAGCCATTCCTGTCTTACTAGTTATGGTCAAGCCCTATGCCTGGCTGAGAAAACTAGGGATGGAACACTGGCAGGTAGGTGAAGAAGACTGGATTAAAAAAGCTGTGGTAGATATCGCGGTTTCAGTTATTATGCGAGTCATACCATACGCAGTAGTGCTCGCACACGCTGGGGCTGATCAAAAACAAATCGCAACAGCATGCACAACTGTTGCGATCTTATCTGCCGTAATCGGTAGACCGTACGGCGTCTTCCTCGAGTTCATAAGAAAAACATTCAAAGTTACAGCCTAACGCAGTTTGACCTCTGCGCATCAAAAGGTCTTTTTTATTTGCGATAAATCTTGAGTGCTCCATCGATAAACTGCTGAAGAAAGTTAACTCTATTCTCCCACTCACGACCACTGTTCTCTAAATTTTGCTTCCACTGGTCAAATCCGCCAGCTGCTTCTATCCCTACCTGATAGCGATCCGGGGTCTCCCATTCAAGTCCCTCATATGCCTTGAATTCTGGTTTCGTGTTCTTTTTATATAGAGATAAGTAGTATTCACCCCACCACGACTGATCTGTGCCTTCAAGGTCATTAGTCAAAAAGCTTATTAATGACTTTTTTATAAAGAAAGCTCCAGATAGATAATCATGCACACCCCACGATGTGATGAGATCAAGTACCCCATTAAAGATAGGTTCAGTTTGTTTTAGCTGCTTATGATGGGAACTAAAAGCTCTTTTAGATCGTTCAAGCACAACCCAGTCGTGCTTTTCAACTGACTCTAGCATATCTTTAAATTCTTCAGGGTAAAATGCCACCCAGTGCAGTGCGCGATCTAAGTCACAGTATAAAACATCGCCATATACACTAGCAGCATGGAGTGCATGACGATACACATGCCCAATGTTATTCTCGGAAAGTGTTAGAAGCTCAACACCATGTGAGAGCAAAAACTCTTTGGTCTCAGGAAACATATTTACATTTCCCACTACAATAACCTTATCGAAGTGTTGGCGCACTTGTGGAAACCATCTCGTGATAATCGGAAGGTAAAAACCGCGCGGATCATACAGAGTCGTAGCAAGAATTCTTGGCATTGCAGTCAATAAATGGTAAATTTACCTCTATTATACCACCCAAAGAAGAGGAATCAAATGAGACAAAAACAAAGAACCACCCCGGAGGGTGGTTCTAGTTTTCATGAGATCCTGTTTAGGAGGAGAGGGGAATGGGGAGATTATCGTAATTCCCGCCCCGAAGCTTGATCCACTTGTAGCGGATATTTTGGAACCAGGCGTAGCCAGGAATGGCTCGTAAGGCCCACGCGTGGATAACCCTGGCGGCAAGACCCTGATCTTGAAGGAAAACTGTCAGCTGGTCATTTGCAATCCCAGGAACAACATCCAGCTTTGGCCACTCCTTGGATGGGGTAAAGCTGTGAGGGTCCGCAACGAATGCAGCAAAAGTGTTTCGAGCTGAATGAACTGAAGAAGACCTGAGCGAACAGCACAGCTTGTAAGTGCTCGAACCCTGGACTACTTCTTTGATCATCCCGACTTGAAGTATGGTAGCTCCATCATCAAAGTAATGGATGCCTTGGATGAAGCGATCACCGCCTCCTCCGTAGCTCAGGATATCAAACTTGAGGGTCACCCATTTGGTCAGTTCGACAGGAACTTCATCCAACCATGGCTTAAGAAGTGGAGAAAAAAGTTCAGATTCCTGGATAACAATATCTCCAGCCTCCACCTTGCTCACTTGTGCTTTGCCGATCCTTTTCAGCAAGTCGTTGGTTTGTTGACCGGGCTCAAGCCCAATCTTCATGGAAATGTGCATGGCATACCTCCTGTAGGCTCAGAGTTCAGTGTCGGTGACCGACATCAGTCTCGTAATACCTGGAATGCCTTTATGCATAATAACATTATTCATAGATTATGTCAATATTATTCTCTTATGTGCTTAAACATAAGAAGAGAAAACCAAGTAAGGAAATCAAAAAAAGCCACCCCGGAGGGTGGCCTTTGTTTTTTACGAGATACGCGCATAGTGCGGAGAGAGTTAATACATTGGGTGACGCTTGCACAGCGCTGCTGCTGCCGGCTTCCAACTTTCAGGAATATCAGGGTCAGCTGCAAACATGCAGGCATGGGACATCTGGCTGTAAAAGATATTCTTTTTGATTCTCAAAGCCTTATTGTTACGAAAACGCAACTTTGAGACAACAATTCCGTTCTTTGGGCACAAGCCGTCGTTGGTGAGTTTGAGAAGTGTTATGACTGGCATAACATCGTAGGTCGCCACATGGGTGTTTGAGCTATGAGGTTGTGGCTGTTGATCAAGCACCTCAGCACACAACTCTTCAACGAGATTGCCTTCGCGATGAAGCTTCACATACGCTCTTTCAAACGCTTGCCCTAACTGGTTGTTGGTAGTGAGCATGAAAAAACCTTCTAACTTTTCTGCTTGATCTGCAGAAGAGGGGGTTGGTGCAACAAGCACTATGACTGCCAGCACCATAATTGGGAGAAATACGATACGTTTCATGTCAAAGACCTTCTTTCCTTTTATTTGTATCTAAATTATATACTATTTACTCTAGTATGTCTAGATAATTTCCTCTATACAAATCAGGGGAGGGGAGGTACTATATAAGCAATACACCACCAACACACACATCAATGGCGGTATCGTACAATGCTACAAGTTTTGATGCTGGGTCTGCGGGAATAAATCCGTTGGTTCTTTTTTATGCCTTAATCGGAGCAGGGCTTTTTGTACTCTGTGCAGTCTTGCTCTACCAGATCCTGCAAGAGTACCGGTATGAGAAGGGGAAGATTTCTCGCTCAGTCAACATGGTACTGCTCCAGATCTTAGTACCAAAAAAATCGAGTCGTGATGAAGAGGAGAGTAAAAAAGATCCAAAAGACTTGGTTGCTCGTGCCTCTCAGATGTTTTCATCGCTCTATTCTATAGCGGACACTCAGCTGAACAAGTCATGGTATAAGAAAGGGGCGCATGTTTCATTTGAAATAGCCTCAATTGACGGTGTAATTACCTTCTATGTTGCCGTACCACAGGAACTCGTCGATCTCGTTGAAAAACAAATCCATAGCTTTTATCCGGATGCCTACATGGAAGAAGTAGAAAGGTACAATATTTTCTCAGACACCACCAAAGTTCAGACAGCAGAGCTTACGCTTTCTGATGTTGTTTCGTTGCCGATTAAAACATATAAGGAATTTGAGACAGATACACTTAATACCATTACGTCGTCACTTTCAAAGCTAGCCAGTGGGGAAGCAGCATCCATTCAGTTTTTGATTCGACCGGCTAAAAATACCTGGCATAAGGGATCTGAATTCCATATCAAGCAGCTCCAAGAAGGGAAGAAGATTTCAGGAGGAGACCTCACATGGAAAAAAATAGGGGAGGGTAGTTTGAGCTTCGGCAAGACTTTAGCTTCTGCTGCCTCTAAGACGGAGGAATATAAGGAAGAAAAACAAAAAACTCTCTCGCCTATAACCGAACAAAAGATAAAGATGATAGGGGAGAAGGCTTCTTTGGTTGGCTTTGAAACCGTTATTCGCGTAGTAGTGGCGAGCCCTGAAGTTGCCAACTCGAAGATGCATCTAGCTAATATCCTCAGTTCCTTTACGGTCTTCAATAGCCCAACCGGGAACAAGCTCATTCGAGTAAAAGGCAGATCAGATACACAGATTACCCAGGACTTTATCTTCAGAGCAATGCCATATGACGGCTCAAAGTCCATCTTAAACTGCGATGAGTTAGCGAGCCTATTCCACCTCCCAAATCGCAATACAGAAACGCCAAGCATTAAATGGCTCACCTCGAAACGAGCTCCGGCACCACCAGAAGTACCTAAAGAGGGTCTATACCTTGGTACTAATATTTTTCGTGGTGTGCGCACTCCAGTCTATATGAGACCAGAGGATCGGATGCGCCATATGTATGTAATTGGTAAGTCTGGTACGGGTAAATCTACCTTTATTGAGGATCTGTGTGTGCAAGATATTCGAGCAGGCAGGGGAGTTTGCTATATCGATCCGCACGGCGAATCTATTGACCGCATACTACAGCAAATCCCACGCGAACGGGCAGAAGATGTTATTATCTTCAACCCCGGTGACTATGAGAGACCAATGGGACTCAACTTACTTGAATTTAATAGTCCCGAGGAACGGTCTCTGGCAGTTTCAGAACTTATGAATGTCTTTGATAAACTCTACGACTTAAAGTCTACTGGTGGACCGATGTTTGAGCAATATTTCAGAAACGCCGCCTTACTCGTTATGGAAGATGTAGAAAGTGGATCGACCCTAATGGAAATTCCAAAAGTACTTTCCGACGAAGATTTCAGAGCATACAAAATCTCAAAGTGTCAAAACCCTATTATCAAAAACTACTGGCTTAAAGAAGCAGAGAAAGCAGGAGGGGAGGCAGCTCTTGCCAATGTCGTACCATATGTAACTTCAAAGATGACGAAGTTTATAGCCAACGACATTATGCGCCCGATCATTGCCCAACAAAAAAGCGCATTTAATGTGCGTGAGATTATGGACAACCAAAAGATCCTCCTCTTAAACTTATCGAAGGGCCGAATAGGGGAGGAGAATATGTCTCTTCTAGGCCTTATCATGGTCTCTAAGATTTACCTTGCCGCTATGAGTCGTGCAGATATGAAGGAAGCCGATCGTAAGACCTTTTACTTATATATGGACGAGTTCCAGAACTTCTCAACCAAAGCAGTGGCTGACATCCTGTCTGAGGCACGCAAGTACGGCCTGGCTCTAACGGTTGCTCATCAGTACATTGGACAGCTCACACAGAATAATAACACCCAAATACATGACGCTGTGTTTGGTAATGCCGGTACTATGGTCTCATTTCGAATCGGCGTAGATGACGCAGAGGAGATGGCTAAGGTCTATGATCCGGTATTCTCAGTTAACGACCTGATCAATGTTGAGGCTTTCAACTCATATATTAAGCTTCTGGCAAACAACACCAGCTTGCGTGCCTTTTCTCTGAACCACTTTAAAGATATGAGTAAAGTGCCACCACCAAACCAGAAACTGGTTGAGGCAATTACACAATTATCTCGATTGAAATACGGACGCGACCGTGATATTGTCGAAGAAGAAATTAGACTACGAGCCGGCTAACAAACACTATGAAAAAACACATACTTATCCTTTCGTTTACAGCACTACTACTTGGAGTAAACTTCGGCATTACACCGGTATATGCGAGCGCTGTTGGTTTCAGTTCAGTACCAGAACAAGCACATATTAGTGCAGATACCCCAGCTACTCCTGACGAAGTATTGAAAAACGCTACTTCTGCAGACCAACACGACTTGAAGTGTGCAACTGCAGCCAACGACGGCGATGGAAGGGCACTTATCTTGTGTTTTGCACAGAAAATTCTTGGCTACCTTCTGGGAATCTCATCGCTCATTATGGTACTCATGATTATTGTATCCGGGCTCATGTACACGTCATCAGCAGGGGACTCAAAGAAAGTTGAGACCGCGAAGAAGGCTCTCTCCGGTGCCATTATTGGGGGAGTTATTGCAATGATGTCCTATGCGCTAGTGGCATATACCAACAACCTGATCTTAAACGGCGCAACTCCTGCGACAAGTAACCCAGCTCCTACTCCAACACCCAGTGGAGATGGTGGAACGCCAGTCGACCAGCATCTACCCGGTACTACTGGAGTTGATATTGGTTCTCCTGTAACACCAGCTACAGGCGGAGTTAATCTTGGGTCTCCAGTCACAGATCCAAACTTCAGACAAAATCCAGATGTAAATAATACTGGCACAGGAAGCGGTACTACATTGCCTACCAATGAACCAACGCCGACAGTACCTAATCAGATATAAGATAATAATTAAGATACTCATATCTGTTGCACTATTTAAAACCCTTGCATATATTTAGTTTCTATGGTATAATGTGATTAATCTTGAAAACCAGGTGAAAAGCCGGGTTACAAACCAAGATACATACCACTAAATAAATAGGGAAGGGGCAACAATGCTACGAGATGAACAACAGAGTGTCGACACTGTGCGTCATTTGATCGAATCAGCTGAAGCGCAATTGCGCTCAGCTCGTGAACTATTGTCAGAACTCTCAGGTATCCCTACGAAGGGACGCAAACTCAAAAGTGCAGATCTTGGCTCTCGAGCTGAAGGTCTCTCGATTATTACCGAAGGGAAAGTAATCGAAGGTATTTTTGACGGCGAAATGATGATTGGATCGGATAAGAAAAAATATCCTGTGCCGGCTAATTATGCCAGTAAATCCAAATTTGTACCCGGAGATACTCTCAAACTCACTATTGAAGACGACGGTACGTTTAAGTACAAACAGATCAAGCAAATTGATCGCCGTCGTGTGGTAGGTTCTCTTGTATATGAAGACGGCAATTATAAGGTAATGGCAGAAGGGAAGACCTACAAGGTTCTCCTCGCATCCGTCACCTATTATAAAATCTCTCCTGGCGACCAGGTAACCATTGCACTACCAGCTGGTGAAGAAACCAACTGGGCAGCAATCGAGTCTGCCGCTATGGGATTTGCTGAATAATTAGACAAGAAACACTATAAAAGCGCTAGAAATAGCGCTTTTATAGTACCTATGATACAATAACCACAAGCAGTACGCTTAAGCGAACCTAAACAACACAGAGAAGGAGCAATATTGTGCGACATGGATACCAAACCCAGAGAAAGACCAGTCCAGGATGTTTTTGGTTAGTTATTGTTTGTGCGTTGTTCCTTATTTTTCTTGCAGGAATTTCCATTCCGCTTGTGATATTTATGGTATACAGCATATACCGAAAAACACCGGGGAATATGCTTGAGCCATGCTTTGAGACAACCCACAAAAACAACGAAAGGTGGTAGCTATGGAACCAAGATCAAAATTCGTTACCAGCATCAACGATGCTGGAGACCTGGTGATTCAGGAAGAATCTGATGTATTCAATGCAAAAGACCTGATCCAGTCTGCAATCGATCACTTCAAACTGACAGCGGCTAAGGAACTAGATTTCCTATTCTTGTCGGTTTTAAATCGCAAGTACATCACTGCCACAACCAGGCTTGAAATTTTTCAGCGCAACATACCAAGGACTACTGTTGAAACAATCATCACAGCAGAGGGCGACTACAAGCCTCGGGTCTGGGTAGAGTGCATGGAAATATCTGTCCCAAGACTAACTGAGCTTATCGAGACACATATCAATAAGTACGACCATGGGAAAACCTGTCTTATAACACTCAACCAGGGACTGTTCTTGCTGGAAGAATACCCAGTAACCACCATCCAAACTCCATAGTACGGCTTTAATTGAGACGGTAGCCTCCGTCTCGTCGTAGGGGGAACTATTTGATCCGCATTCGCGGGGCGCAGCCTAAAAACTGCGCTATTATTTTGTCTAAAAAAAGAAGAAGTGGACCTATGGGTGCCTAGACTCAAAATTTAGAAATCGGTGGGGAAGTATGATTATAAAAAAAGAGAGATAGTTTGAGAGAGAAGTATGAAATACAAAAATATAAATTTATTTTTTTTAAGAGTAATTCCAATGCAAAATACACACCAAAATCCGTACCACATGCAAGCCCCAGCTTTCCCCCAGAAACCCCTGCTTTATGTCGCATAAGATACATTGTGCGACATATGTTATCCACACCCTTCTGGTAACTGTGGACTATCCCCTCAAAACTTCTGTCTCAAAAAATATTCCATATAAATTTTTTATATTTGTTTTTCATATAACTCCCTTCATTTCCCTACCCTACCTGCCTCTATGCCCTTTTTTTATCACATCCTAGAAAATCCATACTAAAACACTAATACCCTATTCGTGTCAATAGTACCATTTTGACATAAAAATACCCGGTAGATTGCTCCACCGGGCAGGGTTAAACCCTATCAGAAACCCCTTAAAAGGGGCGAAATACCCACAGTCCTTCTTGTCTCCATACAACGAGGCGACCTGGAGGAAAAGGAAGCCTAGTTTCATTAGGCACATCAAAGACCAACTTTCCTTCTCCTTTCATAAGATCCGTTGATCCCTTAAAAGCAACACGGACTTTCTGGCCAAATGCACGCAACTCGCACACGTTGTATCCAAGAGGAACCGGAGCATTGTCCAAGACGCCAAAGTAGTGTTCGCAAAGCGAAGGATCACTCTCCTGGCCATCATGGCTAAATGTCGCCCGAAAGCCACGAGTTGCCAGAAGAATGATCAGGGCCACCAACAGTAGGCTTTCCATATACTTCCTTTCTACCATTACGGCATGTTGTGTTGAGAGACGCTATTGGTTATTAGCGCTCCTTTGTTCGCTCCACTGTGGTCAGGGTAGCCAAGGTCCAACGCAGATCATCCCCGTGCATGTGACTCATAAGACTGATCCATAACTCGCAGGCAAGCTTCACTGCTTCATGTCTGGGGAAACCCTTTTCCCGGTAGTACCACCCGCCTAGCATCTCGGCCACTGCCCGCAACCAAACGGTGTCAAAGTACAGAGCAAGCTTGTAGGCGTCCTCGACTTCAGCCGGAGCTTTCTCGATAAGCGCCATCAGCTCATGGGTGGCAGCAGCTACAACTTCGACGCTGTATTTGCCGCTGGCGTAGAGCTGAAGCGCGAGATATTCCGGAGTGGTGAAGTCGTCCTTTGGAGAACAGAACAGGTTTACGAAGAACCTTCTTGAAAGGCTGTCTCGGCTATTCCCTTCGAGAATCCTGAACTGAATCTTGATTGCGTGTTCTTTCGTGGGTTTTACAAACTGGTACACGCTCGGCGTGAAAGCATCACGGTCTTGCACGAAATATTGGGTGTAGACATTCGGGAGATACTTTTCTCCATGCTCATTGCTGTCATCGAAGCGTGGTCTGTCAAAAGATACTCTTCCCTCCCCCCATGCGAGACTGAGTGGAGCGGGGTCGTGTTTGATTATCGAGTCTCGGTAGACCAGGAGATCCTCGATCCCGCAAGCCTCAAAGTGAGCCTGCACTGTTCGCACCGAAGACTGGGAGAGACTTTCCTCTTGCTCTGATCTTGTTCTCTCGGCAGCCGCGACCAGAGATTCGCACATCCGGTTGTACTCGATTTCTTCCGGAGACTTGGAAGGAGGGGTTACCGCCTTCTCACGCTCTTTGACGAGGTTGCGTTGGATACGTACATCCAACGCATGTTTTGCCCAGTAGATGAGGCTGGTCACAACCGCAATCAGTGCGATTACGATAATAACCATGCCCCATGGTGGGAGTGGTGTATTCCAAAAGTCCATGAAAGACTCCTTTCCCCTGTTTAATACAGGACATACAGTTCATCCACAACTGACTTCACTCTGTCGCTATCCAGATTTTCGTTGCCAGATTGTGGTGTAAGACCTTTAAGAATCGTCGTGATGGCAATCTGCCGCCTTTGAATCTCATTTGAGGTCATCCCGGTCGACTCACCGCCACAGATGATCCGCGTTTGAATCTCCTCAAGCACGGCGTCATTAAGGTATGTAGCCACCCTTGTGGCCTCTGCAAGGTTAGCCATCCGGATTGCTGCGCTGGTTCGAAAGTAAACCCGAACATGCGTGGCCAGCTCCTCTTTGATGTGTTTCTCCATATCCAGCAATTGAAGTGATTCTCCGTTCATTTCCGTCTCCTTTTTCCTTGTGTATTCGGCATACCCTGCCGTCTGGGTTTATTCCTGATCTACGACAAAAAAAGCTCTCAGGCAACTCTCCCAGTCGAGAAAGTTAATCTCTGAGTCTTTTCTACCTAAGTAGACTAGCGCCATGCCAGTCGGCATAACCGATAGCATCTCCACTAGTCGTGCTCGGTACATAAGACCTGTTGTGCACTTGAAGACCACAAGAGGTGTTTTGTCCAGGATAAACTCCCGAATCTTTTTTGGCTCTGCATCCTCTATGTAGCAAATGTCGGCATTCTCCTTGCCAGAAATCATCTTAATTACCTGTCGGTAACGCAGACTCTCCTGGCAGCAGTATTCAAGGATTTCGCGCTCCATAGTCTCAAACGAAACTTCGATTGGAAAGTGAAATATCTGCACCCCAGGGTGTTTCTTTTGAAACCTTTTGAAACTACTTTTATTCATGGTAATGCCGATGGATGTCTTCATTTTGAGCCCATCCTCGTCAAACCATGTCAGAGTAATATCCTTACCTTGCCTGTCCTCAAATGAGTTAGGGTCATGTCGTACCACTTCGTGAAACATAGGAAGCTTACTCCCCTGTCTTGTTGCCCCACGCAGTTGCTCAACCACACATTCCTCAAGCAGGTATCCACAATCTATCCTGCCCCTCATGTTTTCAGGGTCTTCTTTAAATGGCTGGATAACCTGCTTCCATACTTCCCTCTTCCCTAATCTTTCAGGAACAGGGTCTTGTTTATTAGGAGTCATAAACCCCTCCTCTCTTTTGAATTTCAAGGCATATATCTAACGCATGATGTAAAGGTTCACATCCGATTGATGATATCTACATTATATAACTTTTTATTGCTTATGGCGATAATAATCAAAGAATAGACCCTACTTGTTAATGTATAATAAAAAACCGCCTCGGTGGATTGTTCCACCGGGCGGTCAGTCGTTGTTTGTATATGAGGGAGCTACACATTCCATCCCCTCATGAGATGAGAAAAGGCCACCAGTCTCCAGCGGTTTCGATCATCTTCTCCATAATGGAAGTTCATGAGCCGAACCCAGAGGTAGATGGCAATATGTTCGTATTCTTCGATGTGCCTGTCTGCCCAGCTTTGTCCGCTCATGCTCTCTAGTGCAGCTCTCACCTCGGGCCACCAGGTCTTCGCGTAAAAAAGCTTCAGTTTTTCAATCTCTACATGTCCTGCTACAGGGGCGATTGTGATGGTGTAACAGAGCTTGTCTTCAATCCTGTCCATCACGCTTTTGACATGGTCATCGTTGAGCCTTTTCACGGTATATTTTTCGCAGCTTGTGAAAAAGCGGTAGAACAGAGCAAGCATCATAATCCTGAGGTACTCATGAAATTCAAGCTCCTGAGGAACAAAGGTGAGCTCTATTCTCTTGTTGTGACTTACTGGAAATGCAATGGTCACATTATCCTCTTCTCCTACTTCAGCCCTAATCGAGACCAGCTTTTGAGAATCATGGATGTACTTCACTTCAGGAACAGCTCCGTTTTGAATCTTTTCCTGGTCATAACTGCGAACAATTTCAACAGTTCCATGTTTCCATGCTTCCCAGAAAGGTCGATTGGATGGCGCAATAAAGATGCCCTTGATCCTGAAGAGATCAAGGTAGGAAACAAAAACATCCATAGCTTCCTTCCCCTTTTCCTCAGTGATCTTTTCTTTGTCGTTTTCCATCCTTCGAAAGGTCTCCTGGTAGGTCTGGTATATTGCCTCTTTTGTTCTTTTTTTGTCTTTCCTCTTTCTTCTGGCAGCAAGAAATGCGCCAAAAGCAAGTGACCACATGATGAAGGTTGCTGCGATGAGGAATGTCAGAAGAATCGACTGCCACCAAAAGTCTTTAGACTCCATCCACTGATGAAGTAGTTGTTGTGCTTGTTCCATATCAACCCTCATTTCATTTCAGAGTTTCATAACTGGGAACTATGTCCCCAGTATAGTGTGCTGAGACGCTTTTATCCCAGACATGATCACGCGCCCCATTCATCTTGTCCATCATCGCAATCCAGATGTCAGTTGCATACTGCTCAACAGCAATGGGGCTAGACTTCTTGATAAGACGAGTCAGCCAACGGGTTGCCAGTGGAAACCACATGTCGCGGTAGTACTGATTGATATCCTTTTGTCCACCAGCAGTCGGAGTGATGCGTAGCGCGAACATAAAGCGTTCTTCAATCTGCTTGAACACCTCCTGAATCCTTTTGCCATCTCCAAGCTCGTACAATTCGTATAGCTCGGAGAAGAAAAAGGATAAGATCAGAACCCGCAGATACTCGTGACCCTCAAACTCTTCCCGCATGAAGCTTAGCGCAATCCCTTTCGGCTGGTTACCCATCTTAAACTCAAGAGTAGTAAACACCCCTTCTGTGGAAGGAAAAGTCGCTTTCCGTGTTGCAACCATCGTGGGATGCAAGCGGTATTCATTTGTTGGAAGTAAACCTTGTAAAATATCTGCATCGGTCCTTCCAACTACTTCCAGGTAGCCTTCTGCGAAGATGCTACTAAACAACATCTCATTGTCTTCGTCACGCGGGCTGATAACCTGTAGATTAGGAATATCTAGATTTATCAGTATTTTCCTTATCTCGGAAGGCGTAGTGCTCTGCATCATTCTCTCATTTTCACTTCTTTTCATGTGAAGCCTATTCATCCTTGAGTCATACTGTCTCCTACGCTCTTTATCAATTACCCTTTGTACCCTTGCGGCCTTTAGGGTCTTTGAGAGCTTACTTAGCTTAAGAACCACATCATACATCACGACCATGGCTAAGAGAAAACTAGCAATAAGCCACCGGTGTTCGTTGAATTGTTCAATCATCGTTCTTTCCTTCTTCCTTTTTTTGAATTACGGCATCTTCTGCCGCGTAGGTTGTGTTATTTTACTTTCTGTGATTGCTCGCATTACTGCTGAGTAGTAGAGAGTATCCAGCATAATGTAGAGTACCTCAGGCTTGAGGTTACTCCAAGCAGTCCCCTCTTCTTTTGGCCATGGCCAGAGATGATCAGCTAGTTTCTTTCTCTTAGCTGACAATGTTTCCTGATCCATGTAGCCTTTCTCGTCCACTAAAGTAAGTGGATCGTAATGTAGTTTAAGTAGTGGATGCTTGGGGTTTATTTCCCGAAGCATAGCAAGCGCTTTTTCGAGCGCTCGTTTATGTGCGTCGGCCATTTCCCCTTCCTTTCTGTGTCTGAAGATTTAAAGATCATATTTGTATTAGTATTGTAGATTATATACCATTCGTGTATAAAAGTAAAGATAAATAACAAAAAATACAGAGGGAGTGTCTCTGTATTTTTTCATCTATCCCATATAGCACTGTCTGCTGTTTTATAGCTCTATCTCCTGCCCAATTTTGATCTCGCCAGTATCTTTTTTAGAACCGAAGTCTAGATCCTTAAGATCATCATGAATTTCTCGTTCCGCTACTTCGTGCGGCGCTATTTCTACTTCCTGTATATTCTCGTTGGCGTCTGTCACCTCTTGCTGAGTTGCATTCTTTTCAGGTGGTATAGTGTTTTGCACTTCTTCTCCCTCCCCTGCTGCGTCTTTCTTTTTTCTCAAGTACCAGATCCCACCCTTTTTATCTTTGAGTTCACGGTACGCTATCTTGGGCTTCGCTGGAATAACTTCAATAGTGCCATCAGCAGCTACCGCTATAGTTTCCCCCATCTCGCCGTTACCTACCTTTGGAGTATTCTTAACATCCGACATACTGGTACTCCAGGTAAGAATATCCTGCTCTACCTCAGAGCGAGGCTTGGTGTACTTTGAGCGAGAGAGTGCAATGATTTTCTCTACATTATTCGTCTCCTGTCTTTCTTCACGAGCAAGAGTAGTTGCTGAGAACGGCAAGTTGACCTGTCCATCTACAAGAAGCTTCACATAAATATGGTAGTTGCTTAAATTAACTAGATCGCTCTCATCAAAGACAGGTGCGAAAAGACGCACGAGAAGCGGAGGATCGTTTGCTCCTACACGAAACGCAATAGCGGTACCAACGTTACCTACCACCGCCTCGCGGATGTCGTCGGTCATCTGCGCCATGAACTGGTGCGCAATAATTAGACTCAAACGGTACTTACGAGCCTCTGAAAGAATGTCTGCAAATGATGAGGTAGCAAAGTTCTGGAACTCGTCTACATAAAGAAAGAAGTCAGACAACTGGTCTTCAGGAATACCAGCACGAGCCATCGCGGTTAACTGAATCTTGGTGATGATCATCGCTCCAAGAAGACGCATGTTATCTTCTCCGATTTCTCCTTTCGAGATCTTGATCAAGAAGATCTTCTTGTTATCCATGATGTCTTTGATATCTATGGTACTTTTCCCTTGTCCCACAATAGAACGCACCGATGGCACTGCCAAGAACTGTCCGATCTTATTTTGAATCGGGGCAACTGCCTCCGTAATAAATTTAGCGTTATTTTTTACCTGTCCTTCAAACTCATCCACCCAGTATTCTTTAACTAATGGGTCAGTGACATTATCTACAATATATTTACGGTAATCCTTATTAATCAACATTTTAGTTGCCCCCAGGAAGGTAGATCCTGGTGTTTCCATCAAAGCCAGAATGATATTCTTCATGATGTATTCCATACGAGCAGACCACACATTCTCCCAGATCTTTTTGAAAATACTCATAATACCTGAAGCCACGATCTCGCGTTGCTCGTCGTTGATACTTTCAAGTAAATTGAAACCAACTGAGTGTTCTTTATCTCCTGGGTTAAAGATAACAACATCATCGATACGATGATCCGGGATATATTTCATGATGTTGTCAATCAGTGATCCGTGTGGATCCAAAATAGCCAAACCACGGCCTTCTCGGATATCGTCAATTGCCATGTTTTCAATCATGGTAGATTTACCCGTACCGGTTTGACCTACAATATACATGTGACGACGGCGGTCATTTAACTTCATACCAAACTTAACCGTTTCACCACGGAAGTTGGTACGACCAAAGACCGTTAGAATATCTGGACCTACCACACCCTCTATAGGCAGCGTTGCAGGTGGCTCACCCTTTTTGCTTCCTGCCCAGACAATACTTGGGGTTTCAACCGAGACGGTTGGCAAGTGGTACACAGAAGCGAGTTCTTCAATGTTTAAAATAAAGCCTTTTTTCTCAAAGTTGCGAGTCTGAAATGAGTTTAGAAACTCTGGGTCATCCAGAGATATCCCCTTATAGGCAAAACCGTTTAAGTTCGAGGCATTAAACTGCTTGAACGCACCAGCAATAGACTGGAGTTTGAGCTTCATTGCCTCAGGTTCTTTTTTAGATAAGAACATAATACGAATCACAATCTCGTACCCAAGCTTGGTAGACTTTTCTTCAATTGCCTTAATAGCCTGCTCTACAGGCCCTGGGAGCTTGGGTGGTGCAGCCTTACTATCAGTTGGTGGAGTAAAAAGAGCCTTTAAAAGTATCACCAGAAAACTAAATGCTTTTGGTATAAGGCCATTACCTGAAATGGCGAATTTTTTACCACTCTTGAGTTGAGAAATATGCGCAAACGCTCCCTTCTGCCATGAGTCGCCGATTGGACGAGCAAGAACCTGTGCCCAAATCTGCTCCCCGTCTTCAACTTGAGCTAGTACTCCCGTAATTCCCGCCAGCGGGTCGACTTCAAAGTTCTGGAAGGTATTTATTGGGTAGTAGTCCTTTTTCGATAGCACAAGCTCTGTTCCTGCAAAGTGTAGGCCGTCTGGTCTTTTCGTTAAGGTATAGTCCTCTACCTGCTTGATCTCAACATTGGGATACTGAGCATAGAGCTGTCCCTCAATAAAGTCTTTGAGGTGCTCCGGGACATGGATATAGAAGCGAATGTATTTCGCGATAGAGACAATCTCGAAACTAATATGTTCCTGGAAAGACCCTTCTTGAAGGCGTTCTTTGGCATTCTTGTAAATACCATGGAGTGAGGCAAAGAAAAACTGTGCAGACTGGGGGCCCTTCTCGTTGTTACGCGGCACCTGAATAAGTAAGGTAGTGTATTTCTGCTTCACCAACCAAAACCTTTTGCGTCGTTTTGAGTATGCTGCTGCAAACAGCTTGAAGGTGAAATAGATGCCACCAAAAAAGATGATCCAGAAGATCAGCTGACCAAGCGACATATAGAACGTTTCAGGAGAGAAGTCTGCCATTATATACAAAAGTTAAAAATTGCACCCAGTAATACACAGTGTCTTTTTATTATATGCCCTTAACGCCTGATTTCAAATAAGAAAAAGGAGCGCACATAACCCTTTCAAGTTATCCTGCGCTCCCCCTCATGTTGTCTTCATCTTTTTAGGCGAATATATAGCCTTCTTTAGTTTTTTTGAATTTCTTTGAACTCTGAAGATTTATCAAGATTGTGGCTTTTTTAACCTTCTTTTTCTTAAGTACCTCTTCAACGAGTGTGTTCTGGTCAAGTGGCGTACCGTGGCTTTCCATAATCTTCGCAATCACATCCTCAACCGTTCCTGGTTCAAATCCCCAGTGAGAAAGGCCGTACAGACCGCGTCCTACTAGGACAAAACGGTTATCTGAGATCAGTTCGTTGTGAACCGTCTGAACCGTCACTGACTTGTTATCAAACGGAAGCTGTTCAATAGCAGTTGCGATATCTGAGAAATGCATTGGCTCGCCAGACTTAGACAAGACATAGAATATCTTGTCACGGATTGTACGAGGCTTAACCCATGGCCAGGTTACAAGACCCTTCTTACCATCATCATGGGTGTGAATGAGGCGTGAGAGGCCGATTACCGACTGTAGGAGCTGTGGCGTGATGTCTTTTACATACTTCGCATGTACCTTATGAGTTAGAATCTCCTGCATAAGGATTTCGTCACCCATCACTTCACGACGAGATTCTAAAATTTCAGTGTAGGCACGCGCAAGGTCGGCTACCATCGTTGGGTGGTACTTCTTCAAGGCAAAACCTGCACGAGTATGATCGTTTTCAGGGATTTCATGTACATCCTCTGAAAGAAGAAGAATAAAACCGATCATCTTTTTCATCTCATCCATGCGCTTGTCATCCAAGTCATAAATAAGAGAGTTTACAAAAGATTCCTCAGTCATTGCTCCACCATGAGCTTCAAGGATTTTTACGATACGGTCAAATGTTCCCTGATTGTGCTCGAGCTTTGCGATTTTTTTGAGTTTCGTAATAGAAGCAGCTTCAATCTGGCGTACTCGTTCACGAGTAACACCAAACTCTCGTCCGATAGCATCAAGTGTTACACGCTTGCGTCCCGAGAGACCAAAACGCTTCATAAGCACCTTCTGTTGCTTTTCCTTCAGATGAGAAATCAAATCACGCGCAAATTTGGTAAAATGCGCATCCTTCATTTGGAATGCTGCGATAGCATCAAGTTTAGTTGCTTCCCCTTGTGTCATATGCGTAAACTTCGCTGGTATTACAGTTTAGATACAATGATAAATATTGTCCGATTTGCAACGATATGGTCTATTATACATACTATGGAAAATATTGTCAACGATATTCTCCACATAGAAAAAGAAGGGGTGTTACCCCTCCTTTTCTCGTTTGTCTTTAAATAGCCGGTGGAAGTAGTACTCTCTGAGCATTTCCACGTTCTGCATAATGCGTAGCAAGAAGACTATGATGATACCCAGATACAGATCCAGGTTCATCTTAGTACCCAGATACACGAAGAAGATGGCAATAATACTGTAGAAAACGAGATTAAAGACAAAGTGAATCAGGTTATACCGCCCCTCGATCTGGTTCGTTAAAGCCTGCACCAACGAGTCAATCAATGCCAGGATGGCAACTGCTGAGTACTGCGCATACTCAATAGGGATATTAAACGGTAACACCGCTCCTGCCAGCACTCCAACTAATAACCCAACGATAATGTATAGCATGTGTTTATATGTTCTGTGTATGTACCCAACCTATACTATTTTGCCTTCTTATGCCAGAGGACAACTGCAACTGAAGCAACGAAGATTGAACTGTAGGTACCAGTTACAATTCCAATGGTGAGTGCAAAGATGAACCAGAAGATAGACTTACCGCCGAAGAGCAAGAGTGCGAGCAAGGCAAACAGTACGGTAGCAGAAGTGTTGATCGAGCGAGCCATGGTTTCTGCAATCGACTGGTTGGCAATTTCTGCAATGCCTCCGGTCATACGACGCGTATTTTCACGGATTCTATCAAATACTACGATCGTATCGTGAACTGAGAATCCAAGTACGGTAAGAAGAGCAGTAATAAAGAGGCTATCTACTTCTACATGTAAGTAGTGCCCTAGGATTGCAAAAATACCAATTACGACCAGCAAGTCGTGAATAAGCGCTACAATAGCACTCATTCCAAACTTCCACGAGCTGTACTCCCGGGGCACTGTACGGAAAGCCCAGGCAATATACAGGACGATTGCAAAACACGCAAAGATCACAGCGAGTACTGCTTTGCGAGCTAGATCCCTGGAAACTGTAGGGCCTACTACTTCAAAACGCAATTCTTTGGTCTCCCCTATCTTTTCTTTAAGCTGACCTGAAAGTTCGCGGTACTTAGTCGTATCTATTGTATGGGTGCGGGCAAGTATGGTGTTACTTGCAGTGGTAGAATACTGTCCACCTACTATTCCCTGTTTCTCAAAAACTGCTTTTACATCATCTATATTTACCGAGTCCTTACCGGGGAACTGCACTTCAATTAACGTTCCACCCTCAAAGTCGATACCAAGATTGAGCCCCCATGCTCCCAGCCCGATCAGACCTGGAATGGTAACGAGTGCTGAGATAACAAGCCATAATTTCCAATACTGAATGATTTTCATATAAGTTAAGTGAAGTATGTAATGTTCTATTTTCCAAACAGCCACTGCTTGCTTCCGAGCTTCTTACCAATTAACACCATAAGCATCGTACGACTAACGGTGATAGCAGTAAACATCGAAACCACAATTCCCAGTGCTAGGGTTAATGCAAAGCCTTTAATAATACCGGTACCAAAGTAAAAGAGAATAATACAAGTAATAAGACTTGATGCGTTTGAGTCACGAATAGAGGTCCAGGCACGAGCAAACCCAGCTGTAATAGCTGTGTTATATGGTCGGCCACGGCGCATCTCTTCACGCATACGCTCGAAGATTAGAATATTCGCATCCACCGCCATACCAATAGACAAGATAAACCCTGCTATACCGGCAAGCGTCATAGTAACTGGGATAAGCTTAAAGAGAGCGATCAAGAACAGTGAGTAGATAACAAGCGCTACAACTGCAAGGAAACCAGGCAGCCTGTAGTAGATAATCATAAAGAGCGCTACTGCAAGTAAACCAATAAGCCCCGCTACAAAGCTCTTATGTACACTGTCCTGCCCTAGTGTCGCACCAACATTTCTCTGTTCTACCAGCTTAATTGGCACTGGCAGTGCTCCGGCATTAAGCTGAATAGAAAGGCTCTTCGCCTGGTCTACAGTAAATGATCCTGAAATGACGGCATTACCACCAGTAATTGCGGTCTGCACATTTGGAATTGAGATTGGCACACCATCCAAGAAGATAGCGATCGGCTTGCCGACATTTCTTGAAGTAGCTTGACTGAAGAGCTCTGCTCCTTCGTCGTCAAACTGGATCGAGATTATCGGCTTAAAGGTCTGCTGATCAATCTGTACTTGTGCTTTTTTGAAACGAGCGCCGGTTAGTCCAATATCTTTCCAGTCATCGATACTGTATGACTGTGGTTGCCCTTCGGCAGAAAGTGACTTACCAGCAATTCCCTCTCTAAATTCTAGCTGAGCAGTCTGTCCGATCAGGTCTATTGCCTGATTCACATCCGTTACACCAGGAAGCTCAATAATAACGCGGTACAGTCCAAGACCTGAGGTGGTCTGAATGACTGGTTCAGTTACTCCTAGCGCGTTAATACGGCGGTCAATAACGGTTTGTATTCCCTCAAGTGCATTTGCACGCTCATTTTCTGGGATCTTTTCCATATTCGCTTCGTATACAAGGTGCGTTCCACCCCGAAGATCGAGACCCTGGTGGATCTCAAGTTTCTGGTTGTATGACCCTATTTTAAGGTCTGGACCCTTTGGCCAGGTTACTGTCCCCGCCAGGATAGAGAGGATTAGAATACCAAACATCGTTAGCCACAATTTCGCGCGTAATTTCATAGTATCGCTTTAATCGTAAGTATTTGTTCCCTATTGTAGTGGAAATATCTCCTCCTTGCAAATACCTCTCACTTCCCTCTTCTACTCCTGTAAAACCTAGCAAATCACACATCCTCATGCACTAGCTACTTTATGAAATAAATACTTGACTTTATGCCTACTTTATGCTATATTATCTAGGAAACCAAATAGGGCACTCACTTCCCTATCGGTCCTTCAAAACCCAAACATCAACCAGTAGCACAAAGCTACTAGCCTTTAGGAGGGCTAAAATGCTAACCAACACTACAAAGTTCTTTCTCGTTCTCTGTATAGGAGCAACTTTTCTTCTCGGCATTCGAGTGGGAAGCCAGCAAACGAAGGATACAACCGCTGTCGCATCTCAACCGAAGACGGTGTCATCACCAGTCGATCTTTGCCCTGCCAAACTGGCAGCACAAAAAAAGAGTCTTCTTAAAGAAGTCGATGAAGTGGAAGCTCTTTGGAAGGACGCCATGAATAATGGCGACAAGAAATGGGCAAAAGCCATGCAAGTTGTCACAAACAACTGCAGTGTCAAAATGCAAGCTCTGGGTAATGATTGCACGCAAAGAATGCACACCCTTTCAACCAGAATAACCAGCAAATGCAGTAGATACATGAGAGACATCGGGGAATCCTGCCGAGAGAGGATGAACAGTCTCACGGAGAGCGCAACTCGAGCCTCAGATGTGATCGAAATCACAGAAACTGCCTTAGGAGGGCAAGATGAAGAATAACCGATTTATTGTTTTCACCGGTCTTTTGACCGTACTCGTGGCTGGCATGACCAGCACCGCCAAAGCCGACACAAAAACGGCCGAAGTCTTCTCAGGAAGGTTCTACCGCGAATATGCGGAACGGATCCCCAACGGAGCCGCTGGGATGACGGATGTCTCAGGCAAGGTCGCCGTCAAAGATGTGTGCCTCACCAACCAGGCATGCGTCATCGATGCAAGCGCATCAGTTCAGGATCAACATCCAAACCGTTGTGATTTCTCCTATGTTATCAAGCCAGGCGGCTGTGATAACAAGGAAAACCTTTCTGCCCAACTGGTCACTCTAACCGACGGGCGCGAGGATATCCAGATTGCTGGCAACCTCGGCACTCTGCACTTCCTCGCCCAACCCAAGGAAAACACCGCCCTTGCCGTGAATACCTTCACGGCCGCTAACACTAATCAAGTGTTGGCCGGGATCACCCAGCTCGGGGAGAATCAAGTCATCATCGACAAGACCACCTCCCAGCGGGAAGCTGAGCGAGATCGCCAAGAGCGAGACCGCGAAGCATTGAAGTTTAAAATCACCGCCTGCGAGCAGCGGGTGGACAACTTCAATCTTCGCCGCGAGGTGAAAGTGAATCAGGGCCTGAACATGAACCAGAATGTGTACCAAATTGGTGTGCAAATTCTGGCCAAAGATGGACTCAAGAACTACGAGTCCCTTGCTGCTGGCGGGCTAAAACTTCTCGCTGACAGCAAAAAGCTCAAGTCCCCGACCGCTGACAAGTCTCAGTGTTCGGTGAACTTCAACTACCTCATTGAGACCGCCACCCTGGCGGAGAATGAGGAGTAAATCCTTCAACAAAAAAAGCCCTGGCCCACGCCTCCCAGGGTTTCCTGTCGACCACTGCAATTCTCATTCGAGATAGCAGTGGTCTTTTTTTATATTTTACTCTTTACAATACCTCTCTTTTATGATACTATTTATGTAAGCTCTTTGTCAGCCTAGACACTCAAATCAAAACTCAAGGAGAAGACATGAACCGCACTTTCGCATTGTGCGCCTTTTTGGCGTTCACCCTCCTGCTGTCTACCAGACACCAGGCCACTGCTTTGAGCTCCTCAGTAATTACTGTTGAAGATCATCACGAAAAGGCCTTGCCCCCGAAAAAAACGGGGCAAGTCGTGGGGTTAGAAAAAACCCTGCGCTGGATGGAAAAGCAGGCTGGAAAAAGCCAGATTGCCCGCAAGGGTATCCAGGCGCTTCGCAAAAGCCTAAAGCGATTCACAATCAAGGCGCCGGCTTTTGACTGGCGCGACACAGGCCAGTTAAGCTCTAAAGTGGAGTTTGTCTGGCGTATCCACCTCTCGAGGTGATGCTATGCGTCCCCTCTTCCAAATCTGTGATGTTGTAATCCGTCGCAAACCTTTTTCTGTTATGAGCCAACAGCTCTAAAAAAAGGGTTTAGGTCTTGGACCGTACATGGTCTGGGAAGTTGAGTTTGATGCTCACCTCAAAGACCACCCGCAACGGATTCGCCTTGCACGATTTGATGAAAAAACCCAGACCCTGATGCTCTGGAATAACAGCCAAGGCATCTGGACTACCGAAAAACTAGACGAAGACTCTGGCTGGTTTCTAGCCAAGTACTTCGAAATGTTTTAACTCACCAGGAGGTGGAGTTTGGAGAACAAAATCAAACCAGGTAACTTTGTCAAAAAAGACAAGGAAACTTACTTCGTTGGAGATACCTTTACCATCGAGGAGCCAGCTAACTGTGCTCACTCCGAGGAAGTCTGTATCTCAACCAAGAAAGCCATCCTGTATAAGGTCACAAAAAGCGGACATATCCGCGGACAAGACCCTAAAACCAACTACTGGAACCTAAAACCAGAGGACGATAAGGCGCAAGCCTTGACCGTAAATCTGGATGGTCTCGTGTTGGTTCCAAGGGAGCACGTGAAAGAAATCCCAAAGAAAGTGAGGGCGAAAAAAGCCCATGACTAAAACTGCACCGCTACATAACGGACTGGTCGAGATTGGCGGGGCAACCCTTGCCAACGGCCAAATTCTTTCCTCAGGTGACCTGGTGAAACTGAATTGCTTCACTCGCCCTGAGTTCAGTGATGGCGGAACCTACTGGGTAGTTGGTCTGTACCAACACCTGGACGAAACCGCCCTGCAAGACCCCCGGACTGTTCAGCAAGCTGAACTTCTGAAGGTTGAAGGAGACAAAATCCTCAACTGGTCTTGGAAGAAGCAACAATGGGTTGCCTTCGTTCCCTTGGACGAGCCACCCGTATACGCCGATATCTCCTGGCTAGAGAAGATCGAGAAAACACCCGCACTGGGAGGTGCACTATGAAATGGTTCAAAAAAACTACTCTCGCCCTTGTGGCGAGCCTCGTCTTCTGCCAAGCAGCTCATGCGGATTTCAATCCGCACCCGCGTGGGGTCTACAACCCCTGTGTGGCGCCAGAGCCCTTTGTGCAATTCACCGGGGTCTTCTCCCGTATCACGGTTGAAGACTACCTGAAATTGCCACGCGTCCAAATGGGCGCAGCCAACAAACTCTGCGTGAAAGAGCCGCTGGTAGTCAATCCTGCCAACCCAGCTCAGGCCAACGCCACGGGAATCTTGAAACCCAGCTGCTCGGACAACACCGAGGCCAGCGTGGAGTTCAACCAACAAACCTGCGGCCTGATTGTCGGCTACCCAGTCGACAATGATGGCAATGTTGCCATCCTGATGGAAATTACTCAAGTGATGCCACCACGCGCAACCCCTCCCCCGATGCCCAACCAGGGCAATGGGATGGCCAGCGCTCCGTTTCCCAATGAACCGGGGAAAGTGGCAATGGAATACCGGGCAACACCCGGGCTTCCCAATCCGCTGCCAGCCACCGTGGCAACTCCTCCGCCAGCAGATCCGGCCACCAGCCAGTATGTGACCAAGGCAGATCTGGATGAGCTCATTCAAGTGCTCACCATAGATCGCGACACCAAAGCTGGCAAGAAGGTAAAAAAGAAAAAGGCTAAGAAAAAGCCTGCGGTGCACAAACCAAAGGCCAAAGCCAAACCCGCTAAGAAGCAAAAGAAGGCTTCCAAGCCGGTGGCAAACCTCGGCCTTACCATTTCCGGCACAAAAGCCGGAGTTACTCCTTCCCCTCCGTTCATCCCCTGCGGGGAACGCGGGTATAACACGGAATTCCAAGGCCAACTTGATGAAGTGATTCACTTCTTAAGCTGTCGCCCGAAAAAGACCAAGGGATTGGATGCAAAAGGCCGCATCCTCTACATGGGACATTTGAACGACCTTCGGGTTGTTCCGCTGACCCGCGGCAAGGTTGAACGCACCGACTGTGGCCGGTACTCAACCTACAAATTCCACACCCAATACGGGGATCTCGTCCTGCGTCCCATGCGCGACAACGCATGCGACGGCATCAAGGGAGACACCTGGAACGGCGAACCCTTGTTTGCCCGGTACCGGTAATCCCATTTCAAAAAAAACATAGAGGCGACCCTACGGGGTCGCCTTTTTCTTATCCTTTTTATATATTAGCTCTTTATTGTATGATATCTTGCAGCTCTTGTGGAAGCTCACTGACAAAGCTCACCTTTTTACCAGTCTTCGGGTGCGTAAACGCCAGTTTTTCTGCATGGAGAAACTGACGCTTCAGGTTAAGTTTTTCTGATAGCATTTCAGAACCTTTATTGAAATATACACTGTCTCCAATGATAGGAAAGTTAATGCCTGCAAAGTGAGCTCTAATCTGATGAGTGCGACCGGTTTCAAGTTCAACTTCCACCAAAGAACATACCTTACCAGCAATTAGTATGTTTTTTACTACACTGTAGTGGGTAATAGCAGACCTGGCATGTAGTCCCTTTCCTGGCACAAAGCGGGTTCTATTCTTCGGATCTCGTTTGAGTGCAATGTTTATGGTCCCTTTCTTTGGTAGTAAATCTCCATATACCATTGCGATATATTTCTTCTCTACCAAGTGACTAGCAAACTGATTTTGCAAGTGGACCAGTGAAGCTTCATTTTTTGCTACCACCATAATGCCTGATGTATCCCGATCCAGACGATGAACTATTCCTCCTCGAGGAAGATCTATTTTGTACTGGGCAATGAGAATATCTTCTAGTGTTTGGTCAGTCTTCTTTACGGTCTCGTCTTTTTCTACCACAAGACCGGCCGGTTTGTAGATAACCAAGAGATCGCTGTCTTCAAAAATAATTGAGATGGGCATAGGAGTAGTATACCAGAAAAGAGGGGCTATCCCCTCTTTTTCTTTGTTGGTTTCTTTTTGAGTACTCTTTTAACTGACTTTCTTACTACCTTCTTCTTCACCTTCGTTACCTGCTTCTTTTTACGAGTAGGCTTCCTTAGAGTGTCTTTAGTCTTGCGTTTTACCACAACCTTTTTTACCTTTTTCTTTCGAGTTACCTTGCGCTTCTTAGTTACCTTCTTTACGCCATGTGTTGATGAGAGCAGGGCTTTTACATTACGATTTCCCATCTTACTCCCTTTTCCGCCCCGTCCAAGCATACTAACTAAGACCGTATACGCTTCATCGGCTGAGTTAACGAGCGTAAAGAGCTTCATGTCTTCTTTCTTAACAGTACCAAAGCCCTCTACCATCTGCATCTGTATACATTCCAAGAACGGCTTCCAAAACTTTTTACCTACCAAAATGATCGGAGCGTATTCTATCTTACCGGTCTGAACCAGTGTCGTGATTTCAAAGAGTTCGTCAAAAGTGCCAAATCCACCCGGAAAGTAGACATAGGCGTTGGCGGCAAAACTCATACACACCTTACGAGTAAAGAAATAATGGAAGGCAATAGATCGTTCCACATACGGATTAATGCGCTGTTCGCGAGGAAGCTTAATGTTTAGTCCCACCGAGTCTCCATGACCATCTCCAAAAGACCCACGGTTCGCCGCCTCCATAATACCAGGGCCACCACCCGTGATCACATCGTAGTTGCCTTGAGATAATAGTCGACCAAGCTTGACTGCTTCCTGGTACCATTTATCATCGGGCGTTAACACTGCAGATCCAAAAATAGTGACCGCTTTTTTTAGAGACGAAATAAACTCGAAGCCATCGGTTAGCTCCCCCATAATGCGAAACATCCGCCAGGCTGCGTTTTCTTTATAGTCGAACTGTTTAATATTTTTCATGTTTATGTGTTTTTGAAAGGTGTCTATTTCTTAACCACTCGTGCTCCTTCGGGAGTATCTTGAAGTTCAAATCCTCTTTCCTCTATCTTAGCACGAATCTCATCGGATTTTGTCCAGTTTTTTTCAGTACGAGCCGTTTCACGAGCAGTAACGAGGTCGAGTATTTCACCCGGTATTTCTTCTTGTGTATCAAAAAACTTATCAAGACCAAGTCCGAGGACTTTATCAAAGAGTAAAAGCGTAGCAGCCTTCTTCTCAGGAGACCGATCAGACTTAACGCATTCCCAGAGAGTAGCCAGTGCCTGAGCAGTATTTAAGTCGTCCTCCATAGCAGTCATAAACTGAGCCTGAAATTCACGACAGATTGGCTCAGTTGCTTTTGGCAGAGAGCGAACAAAGGCAATAAGTTTGCTATATGCGATACTTCCTGCCTCGAGCGAATCCCACGTAAAGTTAAATGGTTTCCGGTAGTGTGTCTGGAGCGCAATATAGCGATATGTCATCGGGTCGTATCCTCGATCTATAATATCCTGCAACATGAAGAAATTACCAAGGGACTTGCTCATTTTCTTGCCCTCTACTTGCACAAATTCGTTATGTACCCAGTAGTTAACAAACTTTTCATCAGTAGCTGACTCGGTTTGAGCAATTTCGTTCTCATGATGCGGGAAGAGTAAGTCTATTCCTCCTGTATGGATATCAAAGTGACGGCCAAGGTAGCGCATACTCATAGCCGAACATTCAATGTGCCATCCCGGACGACCCTTACCTAGAGAAGTTTCCCAAAAAACATCACCATCTGACTGGTCCCAGGCTTTCCATAGCGCAAAGTCCTGGACATTGTCTTTGGTATACTCATCTTGAGATACCCTACTTTGGGTTACTTCTTCGTCAATTGCAGCCCCGGATAACTTACCGTAGTCTGCGTCTGAGCGAATATTAAAATACACAGACCCATCTTCTCCTGCATAGGCATGACCTTTTTGTATTAACACCTCAATCATACTCACCATCTGCTCAATATTGTCTGTTGCTCGTGGGTAGGTGGTGGCAGGCAAGATATTGAGCTGTGCAAGATCTTCAAAAAAGAATGTGGTATAGCGAGTCGTAAACTGGGTAAGTGTCTCACCGCTTATCTGAGAGTCGCGAATAGTTTTGTCGTCCACATCGGTAATATTCATGACGTGGTTTACCACATACCCCTGAGATTCTAATGTTCTTCGCAAGATATCTGCCGTTATATATGCACGAAAGTTTCCAATATGCGCAAAGTTATATACCGTTGGACCACAGGTATACATCGAAACTTTCCCCGGCTCTATTGGAGTAAATGATTCTTCGTGTTTTGTAAGAGAGTTATATATCTTCATGCTAGTACTTCATGCGTCCTTCAAGAGCACGGGATAAGGTTACTTCATCAGCATACTCGATATCTCCACCAAACGGAATACCGCGTGCGATGCGTGTGGTAGTAATTTCCAGTGGAGCAATAAGTTTCTGAATGTAAAGCGCCGTTGCTTCTCCTTCAGTGGTAGGATTAGTAGCCAAAATTACTTCAGCAACCCCGCCTTTTTCGAGACGCTGGTAGAGCTCCCTAATCTTAAGCTCATCGGGTCCCATACCATCCACCGGAGATAACGCGCCATGTAAGACATGGTAAATTCCCTTAAAGTATCCGGGTTTTTCTAGCGCTACAATGTCGAGCGGTTCTTCCACGACGCACACCATGGTCATATCCCGTGACGCATCAGCACATATTGAACACAGAATTGTGTCCCCGTCTGAGATATGGAAACAGGTCGGGCATAGTCCAATATTCTTTTTAATATTCAAAATCGCTTCTCCAAACTCTTGGGCAAAACGAGCGTCACGACGCAAAAAATAAAACGCGAGGCGTTGCGCAGTTTTCGCTCCAATTCCTGGTAGTCTCGCAAAAGAGTCCACCGCGTCCTGTATGGCTAAAGGTAACATATCTACATTTAATTTTGAATTTTTACAGTATACCAGAAACCCCTATTTCAGGAAATCAAAGGTTGCTTTTCCTAGGTATGTTGCTTTATCTCCGAGCTCTTCTGCTATCTGCATCAAACGATTGTACTTGGTTAGACGCTCAGAGCGACTCATCGAGCCAGTCTTTATCTGGCCACAATTAAGGGCTACTACGAGATCGGCAATGAAAGAATCCTCGGTCTCCCCACTACGATGTGAAACCACTGTACGGTACCCTGCCTTTTGAGCAAGTAAAATAGCATCGACAGTTTCAGAAAGTGATCCGATCTGATTCGGTTTGATAAGCACGGCGTTGGCCGCCCCTTCTTCAATACCTTTTTGTATTCTCTTCACATTCGTTACAAACAGATCGTCTCCTACTACCTGCATCTTTTTTCCAAAGCGTGCAGTAAAGGCATGCCACCCTTCCCAGTCGTCTTCGAATAAGGGGTCTTCTATTGAGATGATCGGATACCGATCTACAAGGCTAGCCAGGTAATCTACCAGTCCTTCACGAGACATCAAAGCACCTTCAGACTTTACTGCGTACTTCCCTGCTTCGTAAAACGATCCAGCTGCCACATCCATCCCGACATAGGCATCTATTCCTGGCTTGTAGCCAGCGTTCTCGATAGCCTGCAAAATAAGCTTAGTAGCATGGGAGTGACCAGCAAAGTCTCCTGCATATCCTCCCTCATTCCCAACATTAGTTGAGATATGGTTAGATTTGAGAATTGGCGCTAGGGCGTGAAATATTTCACTACCCATACGAATTACTTCGTTGATATTCGTTGCAGCAATCGGGAAGATAATAAACTCCTGAAAGTCGAGCGTCCCGTCTGCATGCTTCCCGCCGTTAATAATGTTCATCATAGGTACCGGCATTACAAACTGATCTGGAAGCGACGGATTGTAGGTTCTGCGCAAATACCGGTAGAGTGACATCTGCATGGAGACCGCTGCTGCTTTGGCAAGTGCGAGGCTTACTCCTAAAATAGCGTTTGCTCCCAAGCGAGCTTTATTTTCTGTACCGTCGAGTCTGATCATCAACTCATCGAGTCTCCTCTGCTGATCCCCTTCTTGTCCGACTAGGGCATCTCGAATCTCAGTATTAATGTTGCGCACTGCATGAAGTACTCCTTTCCCCAAATACCGAGCTTTGTCTGCGTCACGAAGCTCAAGTGCCTCGTGAGTACCGGTTGAAGCACCGGATGGAACCGAAGCTCGACCAAACGATCCGTCCTCGAGTGTCACATCCACTTCAACAGTCGGATCTCCCCGACTATCTAGTATTTCTCTGGCGTGTATTTCTTTTATTTTTGGCATAGTATGTGTTGGTTGTAGTATTGACTTGTGGATAAAAGTATGCTATATTATTTATGTAACCACGAAAGAGACCCTTATAAGGTTCCGTCCTTATCGGGGGCTTTTTTATTTCTCCCCGTACTTACTGATCTCGTGGTATTTTTTCCAGAGACCCTGAAATTCTTTGGAGTTTTTCAGTAGCTGCTTGAGATTACCTGAAGCTATGATCTTTCCCTCTTTAAAGAAGTAGATCGTATCAAACTGAGAGAGTAAGTGGAGGCGATGAATAGATGAGATAATAGTTTGCTTTTTAAATGCCTTGAAGATATTCTTATATATCAGCATTTCGTTTTTCGTATCTACAGAACTAGTCGGCTCATCCAGCAATATAATATCCTTATCCTCACAGGCCATAAGGCCACGGGCAAGGGCAAGACGCTGCTTCTCCCCTCCAGATAAGTTTACTCCCTTTTCAAAGATATATGACTCCAGTCCGTGTGGTAAACGAGTAACCACGTCAGAGAAACGCGCTAGATCGGTATACTTTTTTATGAAAGCCTTACTATGCGGTACTCCCACGGTAATATTCTCACGGATAGTGGTTGAGAATATCTCAGGATCTTGCGGAATGAGCGCGATCGAGTCACTGATAGATGAGAATCCTCCAGTAACTACCTTGCCATCAAGTATATATGTACCTTCCTGTGGCTTATAGAGGTCGCGAATCACTTTTAACATAGTAGTTTTACCACTACCACTCGCTCCAATAAAGGCAATCTTTTCGCCACGAGAAATACTGAGATTAATATTCTTAAGGCTCGCTTCCCCATTTGAGCCCTGGGCGTACGAGAACCTGAGATTCTCAACAGTAAGATTCTTCCAGCGAGAAGAAATAATATGCCTTTTCGTGTCTTTCTCGGCTAAGAAATCTTGGGCTAACTCTTCAGAATTTTGTACCTGCGCGTACCATTGAACAATATTTCCATACCGGAAAGCAAAGTCAAAGAAGAGAGACCCGATGTTATCTACATAGGTATACAGAGCGAAAACAGTTCCAACAACCAGTACGCCGCCATGTAGATAGGTCATATAGAGATACGACCCCATAACCGCTACAATCATAATTCCTTTACTAATGGAAACGAGAAACCACTTTATCTCATCCAGCTTCGCATTACTATGAATGAGCGAGAGTGGCTCTTGAATCTTTTTATATACCGAAGATTTAACCAGACCTTCAACACGCAAAATAACAATGGTGGTGATATTGCTAATTACATCAAAAACTTTCTGCGCAATCGCGTTCTCAGTTTTGTTAATCTGTTTGTATTCTGCTACCAGAACTTTATCGAATTTGAAGATTAACCAAATGGTGAACATAATCACTAACACCACAATATACGATGAGTGAACATTGAAGTATACGAGAGCACCATAGGAACTTACCAGCTTAATGAGCGCTCGAATATAAATAAAGTAGGTAATAGTAAAGTTAGAAAGAGCAGTAGTACCCTTTTCTATTTTATCTATTGTATCTCCCGAGTGATGATCAGCGTGCCAGTCTAGTGGCAAATCCATTACTCCGTCTAGTAAGTACTTCTTGTAATTCGCTTTTACAATATAGGCATTAGTACGCTCCATCACTCGACCTGGTCCGTGCAGTGACCACACGACAATAATCAACACAACAAAAAGACTTAAGTACGCCATAACCTCCGGCATTGAAGTAGGTGTCAGTCCCCTCTCTTGTAAAATATTTAAGACTTTTACAATAATCAACGGCTCAAGGAATGAAGAAGAGGCAGATATTAAGAACATGCAAAAATAAAGAGCTACTGCTCTCCTGTTTCCTTCAGAATACTTCCATAATTTTTTCGTCAGGTAGACGATTGGATTTTGGTTTGTTTTCGTTTGCATTGAAGAATCTCTTTCCTCTATCTTACACCTGAAGAAAGTCACAATCAATCATTAATTCACAATTTCCGGCTCTAGCTCCACCACCAGACCAAATGTAGTGTAAAGTGCATCACAGACCATTGAGGCTAGCGTTAATATATCTGAAGTGGTTGCCTCGCCAGCGTTTTCTATTACCAACGCATGCTTGGTAGAAATACTGGCTCCTCCGTACCGATATCCTTTAAGACCGAGAAGTTCAATAAGGTAGGCTGTTGGAATTTTTACCTTGCTATTCTCAGATTTTATAATCTGGCGCAACGTACCCAACGCTACTTCACCGCCAACGAGAAAGACCGCTCGCTCAACATCTACTAGCTGCGGTTCGGGAATTAACATGTTTTTAAAAAAAGAACCAGCAGTTCCCACTACCTTCCAATCCGGAAGCTTTGCAGACCGAATAGCAATGACTGCTTCACGCATATCAGCAAGACCCAGTTCCTCTGCTTTTCTGCCTGTAAAGTGCGTTTGTACATCCCGATACGAAAGATTCGCACTTCCGTTTTTGGTAAGTCGAAACGTTATAGAAAGCACCAGATATCTTCCTTTTTCAGTAGTATTGAAAATACTGGTGCGGTAGCCAAAACAACACTGAAGCGCGTCGAACTTTCTCACAGCACCCGTTTTGATTTCAAGCAACTCTACTTCGTGCACTACCTGACTTGCCTCCTGGCCATACGCTCCGACATTTTGAATCACCACTGCACCAGTAAGCCCTGGAATATGTGAGAGGTTTTCAATACCCCAGAAGCCTCGGGAAGCCATATCTGCTACTACCTCGTCCCACACCTCCCCTGCTCCAACTTTGACCAGCACAGTGTCTTCGTTCTCAAGGACAATCGTTTTCTGTAACATTTTTGGCTGAATCACTACCCCGGAATAACCAGCATCAGAGAAAATAACATTACTTCCTCCTCCTAATATAAAAACCGGGAGGTTATGGGCATGGGCAAAAGCAAAAGCTGAGCTTGCATCTGCTGGACTTTCCACTGTAACCAAATAGCGCGCCGGACCCCCGACGCGCATTGTTGTAATTTCTTGTAACGGCTTGTTCTCGTGTATCTTCAATGGTTGTTAGTTATACGAATAGATATCAACCAAGTTTCCTGCCCCGTTCTTGAGATATGCAGGCTCACCAAGGTGATCCCAGACTGGAGTAGTACTTGCGTATGAGAATCCAATAGTCTGGTTCGTCGTAATGCGAATTACCTGTCCTGGTGCCATAGAGTAGCTCGGGAAGGTAAAGGTATTACCATTACTATCAAAGACCTGCCAACCTGAAATATCTTCATCTCCTGCTCCAGTGTTACGAATTTCTACATATTCAGTTAGTGACCCATCTGGACTATCTCCGGTATAGAGTACTTTTGAGATAATAACTTTTGAAGGGAAGATTACGACTCCGCCGGGAGGAGTTGAACCACTGCCTCCTGGAGGTGTCGAGCCTGATCCACCGGGTGGGGTTGATCCTGATCCTCCGCCTGGAGGAGTGCTACCTGAACCGCCACCTGGGGGTGTTGATCCGCTTCCGCCGGGAGGAGTTGAACCACTGCCTCCTGGAGGTGTCGAGCCTGATCCACCGGGTGGGGTTGATCCTGATCCTCCGCCTGGAGGAGTGCTACCTGAACCGCCACCTGGGTTGTCGTTA